>JANLVT010000044.1:0-76140 GCA_031364125.1 Lysobacterales bacterium
GAGATGGTGATGCCGGGCGACAACGTGAAGATGGTGGTGAGCCTGATCAACCCGGTGGCGATGGACGAAGGTCTGCGCTTCGCGATTCGCGAAGGCGGCCGCACGGTCGGCGCCGGCGTGGTGGCGAAGATCGTCAAGTGATGATCTGACCTGTGCGCGCCTAGGCGCGCACGGCTTTCGTCGGATCATCATCCTCGCGAAGGCTGAAATCCAGAAGGCAGGGCGGTGCGCTGCAGGAATCCGGTCTTTGGCCAGACTTTTACGAAAAAAGTCCTCATGGCTTGCAAGCCCGTCCCAAGCCAATCTATAATGCAAGACCACTTCGCGAGCCGTCTTCGGACAGCACGGAAGTAAAGCGAAATGAAGTGCAGGATGCACTTCGTCTTCGCCGGACAGGGAAACGTCGCAACGGCATCGCCCCCGCCCGCCCCGAATTCATTCAGGGCAACCGCGGCAGGGGCATGTTGTCGCGTCCTCGATTCCCCGTCTGGCGGGCCGGTTTTCCGGGCTGCCTTCGTTTTTTAGGTCCTGAAGTTTCCTAAGTTGCTTCATCTGGAAATTTGCAGGATTTTCAATTACTTGGCGTCATTGGTGTTCGAAAGTGTTTTCACAATAAAGGGGGTTCGGCGCACCTAGCCGCCGAGCCTGTCGCTCTTTCTACGAGGAATTCCGTCATGGCGGACCAAAAGATCCGGATTCGGCTGAAAGCGTTCGATCATCGTCTGATCGACCGTTCGGCCAGTGAGATCGTCGAGACGGCGAGGCGGACCGGCGCGCAAGTGCGCGGCCCGATCCCGCTGCCGACCAAGATCGAACGCTACACCGTCCTGGTGTCGCCGCACGTCGACAAAGACGCACGCGACCAGTACGAAACTCGCACGCACAAGCGTGTGCTCGATATCGTCGACCCCAACGACAAGACCGTGGACGCGCTGATGAAGCTCGAGCTTGCGGCCGGCGTCGACGTCCAGATCAAATTGACCTGAGGCCGCCACCATGACCGCGAAGAAATATTCGTTGGGCATCGTCGGCCGCAAGGCCGGCATGAGCCGACTGTTTACCGAAGATGGCAAGTCCATCCCGGTGACCCTGATCGAAGCCACGCCGAATCGCATCGTTCAGATCAAGACCCCGGAAATCGACGGTTACAGCGCCGTGCAGATCACCGCTGGCGTCAAGCGCGCCGCGCTGATCAACAAGCCGGAAGCCGGCCACCTCGCCAAGGCGAAGGTCGAAGCCGGTCGCGGTTTGTGGGAGCTGCGCGTCGAAGCCGACAAGATCGGCGATTTCCAGATCGGCGGCGAAATCAAGGCCGACATCTTCGAAGTCGGCCAGATCGTTGACGTCCAAGGGATCACCAAGGGCAAGGGCTTCCAGGGCACGATCAAGCGCTGGAACTTCACCATGGGCGACGCGACGCACGGTAACTCGCTGTCGCATCGTTCGCCGGGCTCCATCGGCCAGCGCCAGACGCCGGGCCGCGTGTTCCCGGGCAAAAAGATGTCCGGCCACATGGGTGCCGAACAGCAGACGACGCAGCGTCTTGAAGTGGTCAAGGTCGACGCCGAGCGCGGCCTGATCGCGATCAAGGGTGCGGTTCCGGGCGCCCCGGGCGGCGACGTCATTGTCCGTCCGACGACGAAGTAAGGGAGACGACAATGGAACTCGCCATCAATAACACCAGCAAAACCGTCTCGGTCTCCGAAGCCGTCTTCGGCCGCGAATTCAGCGAAGATCTGGTCCACCAGGTCGTCGTTGCTTATCGCAACGCCGGTCGCTCGGGCACCAAGGCGCAGAAGACCCGCGCCGAAGTCAACGGCACCACCAAGAAATCGAAGAAGCAGAAGGGCGGCGGTGCGCGCCATGGCGCGCTGACGGCTCCGATCTTCGTCGGTGGTGGTCGCGCGTTCGCTGCCAAGCCGCGCAGCTTCGCGCAGAAGGTCAATCGCAAGATGTATCGCGCCGCGATGGCAGCGATCCTGTCCGAACTGAATCGTCAGGGCCGGATCACGATCGTCGAGTCGTTCGACATCGATACCCCGAAGACCAGCGGCCTGGTCGAGAAGCTCAAGGGCTTCGAGCTCGGCAAGCGCCCGCTGATCGTCACTGAAGATGCGTCCGAAAACCTGTTCCTGTCTGCCCGCAATCTGCCGTACGTGCAGGTCCGGGATGTGCAGGGTCTGGATCCGGTCTCGCTGGTCGGCGCTGACACCGTCCTGATGACCGCTGATGCAGTCAAGAAGATCGAGGAGTGGCTGGCATGAACGACGCCAAGCTCTATAGCGTGATCCGTGCGCCGCGCGTGTCTGAAAAGACTGTTCGTGCGCAGGAAACCTCCAATCAATATGCCTTTGAAGTCGCCACCACGGCCACCAAGGCCGACATCAAGATCGCCGTCGAAAAGTTGTTCGACGTGAAGGTCCAGTCGGTCAACGTGCTCAACGTGAAGGGCAAGAACAAGGCGTTCCGCAACCGTAACGGTCGCCGTGGCGACTGGCGCAAAGCCTACGTGACCCTGGCCGAAGGCCAGTCGATCGACGTTACTACGGTCAAGGTCTGAGGACTTACCGATGCCATTGATGACATTCAAACCGACTTCTCCCGGCCGCCGCAGTGCGGTCCGCGTGGTCACGCCGGGCCTGCACAAAGGTGCCCCGCATGCCGCGCTGGTCGAGAGCCAGAGCAAGACCGGTGGTCGCAACCATCACGGTCGCATCACCACCCGCCACATCGGCGGCGGTCACAAGCAGCATTACCGCATCATCGACTTCAAACGCGACAAGGAAGGCATTCCGGCGAAGGTCGAGCGGATCGAATACGATCCGAACCGGACCGCGCACATCGCTCTACTGTGCTATGTCGACGGCGAACGCCGTTACATCATTGCGCCGAAGGGCCTGAAGGTCGGTGACCAGGTGATCGCGGGCAACGATGCCCCGATCAAGCCCGGCAACACCCTGCCGCTGCGCAATATCCCGGTCGGTTCGACGGTGCATTGCATCGAGATGAAGCCGGGCAAAGGCGCGCAGATCGCGCGCGCTGCCGGTGCCGGCGTACAGCTGGTCGCTCGCGAAGGCATCTACGCGATGCTCCGCCTGCGTTCGGGCGAAATGCGCAAGGTGCCGTCCGAATGCCGCGCCACCATCGGCGAAGTCGGCAACACCGAACACAACCTCGAGAAGCTCGGCAAAGCCGGTGCTTCGCGCTGGCGCGGCGTCAAGCCGACCGTTCGCGGCGCGGCCATGAACCCGGTCGACCATCCGCACGGCGGTGGTGAGGCGAAAGCCGGCCAAGGTAACCCGCATCCGGTCACCCCGTGGGGCGTCCCGACCAAGGGTTACAAGACCCGCAAGAACAAGCGCACGCAGAAATTCATCGTGCGCGACCGCAGGAGCTAATCGACCATGGCACGTTCACTCAAGAAGGGTCCGTTCATCGACCACCATCTCATCAAGAAGGTGGAGACCGCGGGCAACAACAAGAAGCCGATCAAAACCTGGTCGCGTCGTTCCACCATCCTGCCGGAAATGATCGGGTTCACGATCGCCGTGCACAACGGCAAGAATCATGTGCCGGTGCTGGTCAACGAGAACATGGTCGGTCACAAGCTCGGCGAGTTCGCGCTCACCCGGACCTTCAAGGGTCACGGCGGCGACAAGAAGGGCAAGTAAGACATGGCCACTATCAAAAATGCTAACGAGGCGAGAGCGGTCCTGCGCACCGCCCGCATCTCCCCGCAGAAGGCACGTCTGGTCGCCGACCAGGTCCGCGGTCTCTCGGCCGAGCGCGCCGTGAATCTGCTCAGGTTTTCCGACAAGAAAGCCGCTGCCATGATCCGCAAGGTTGTGGAATCGGCGATCGCCAATGCTGAGAACAACCAGGGCGCCGACATCGATCTGCTGAAGGTCAAGACCATCATGGTGGATGAAGGTCCGATGCTGAAGCGTTTCATGGCCCGCGCCAAAGGCCGCGGAACCCGCATTCTGAAGCGCACCAGCCACATCACTGTGGTCGTGGGCGAGGGCAAATAAGTATGGGCCACAAAGTACATCCCACCGGTATCCGCCTCGGCATTTCCAAAGACTGGAATTCGAAGTGGTACGCGGGCAAGAAGGAATACGCCGAGTATCTCGCCGCCGACCTCCGGGTTCGCGAGATGCTGCGCAAGAAGCTGGCCGCCGCCGGGATCAGCAAGATCCTGATCGAGCGCCCCGCCAAGACCGCGCGCGTCACCGTCCACACCGCCCGTCCGGGCGTGGTGATCGGCAAGCGCGGCGAGGACATTGAGAAGTTGCGTAAGGAAATCAGCGACCTGATGGGCGTTCCTGCACACATCAACGTCACCGAAGTCCGCAAGCCGGAACTCGATGCCCAGCTGGTGGCCGAATCGATCGCCCAGCAGCTCGAGCGCCGCATCATGTTCCGCCGTGCGATGAAGCGTGCGGTCGGCAACGCGATCCGTCTCGGCGCGCTCGGCATCAAGGTCAACGTCGCCGGTCGCCTCAACGGCGCCGAAATCGCCCGCTCGGAGTGGTACCGCGAAGGTCGCGTGCCGCTTCACACCTTGCGCGCCGACGTCGACTACGGCTTCGCCGAAGCCCACACCACTTACGGCGTGATCGGCATCAAGACCTGGATCTACAAGGGCGAGATCTTCGATTTCTCCCAGGTCGGTCAGGAGAAGCAAGACGATTCCCCGCGTAATGAGCGTGGCGATCGCAATGACCGCAATGATCGCGACCGCCCACGCGGCCCGCGTCGTGATCGCGAGGCGAGGGACTAATCATGTTGCAACCCAAGCGAACCAAATACCGCAAGGTTTTCAAAGGCCGCAATGAAGGCTTGAGCTGGAGCGCTAACCAGGTCAGCTTCGGCGAATACGGCCTGAAAGCGACCGCGACGGGCCGTCTCACCGCCCGCCAGATTGAGGCCGCGCGGCGCACCATCAGCCGTTACGTCAAGCGTGGCGGCAAGATGTGGATCCGCGTGTTCCCCGACAAGCCGATCACGCAGAAGCCTATCGAAGTCCGCATGGGCTCTGGTAAGGGCAGCGTCGAATACTGGGTCGCCCAGATCCAGCCCGGCCGCATGATCTATGAGATCGAGGGCGTAGACGAGGCAACCGCGCGCGAGGCCTTCCGCCTGGCCGCCGCCAAGCTCTCGGTCACCACCACTTTCGTGACCCGGACGGTGCGCTGATGGAACTCAAACAACTCCGTGCAAAGTCGGCCGAAGAGCTGCAGACCCACTTGCTCGATCTGCACAAGGAGCGTTTCTCGCTCCGCATGCAGAAGGCTACCGGCCAGCTCGCCAAGACCCATGACATTCGTCGCGTGCGCCGTGAAATCGCCCGCGTCAACATGTTGCTCGGTCAGAAGAAGTAAGGACTGACATCATGAATACTGAAATCAAACCGGACACCGAAAAGAAGCAGCGTACGGTCCAGGGCCGCGTGGTCAGCAACAAGATGGATAAAACCGTCACCGTGCTGATAGAACGTCAGGTCAAACATGAACTGTACGGCAAGTACATCCGCCGTTCGACCAAGCTGCACGCCCACGACGCCGAGAACAGTTGCAACGAAGGCGATGTGGTCCGCGTGGCGGAGTGCGCCCCGATGTCCAAGACCAAGAACTGGCGCGTCGTCGAAATCGTCGAACGCGCAGCCGAATAACCGAGGAGGCTCACCATGATCCAGATGCAAAGCCACCTCGAAGTGGCAGACAACTCCGGCGCCAAGGAAGTGATGTGCATTAAGGTGCTCGGCGGCTCCAAGCGTCGTTACGCCCACATCGGCGACATCATCAAGGTGTCGATCAAGGATGCCATCCCGCGCGGCAAGGTCAAGAAGGGCGAGGTCTACAACGCCGTCGTGGTGCGCACCCGCAAGGGCGTGCGTCGTGCCGACGGTTCGTTGATCCGCTTCGACACCAATGCCGCCGTGCTGCTCAACAACAAGCATGAACCGATCGGTACCCGTATCTTCGGACCGGTGACGCGCGAACTGCGTTCCGAGAAGTTCATGAAGATCGTCTCGCTCGCGCCTGAAGTGCTCTGAGCGGAGGAACAGACATGAATCGAATCAAGAAAGGCGACCGCGTGGTCGTCACTGCCGGCAAAGACAAGGGCAAGCAGGGCGATGTCGTGAGCGTTGGCGCCGACCGTGTGGTCGTGGCCAACATCAACATCATCAAGCGCCATACCAAGCCCAACCCGCAGGTCGGGCAGCCGGGTGGTGTGATCGAGCGGGAAGCCTCGATCCATATTTCCAACGTCATGCTGCTCAACCCTGCCTCCGGCAAGGGCGAGCGCATCGGTATCAAAAAGCTGGAGGATGGACGCAAATTGCGCGTGTTCCGCTCCAGCGGTGAGGCGGTCGACGCCTGAGGAATGCAAAAATGACGACTCGTTTGGAAGAGTTCTACAAGAACGAAGTGGTGCCGAAGCTGATGAAGCAGTTCGGCTACACCAACCCGATGCAGGTGCCGAAGCTGAGCAAGATCACGCTGAACATGGGCGTGGGCGAAGCTGCAGCGAACAAGAAGGTGCTCGAGAACGCGGTGGCCGACATGACCAAGATTTCCGGTCAGAAGCCTATCGTCACCAAGGCCCGCGTCTCGGTCGCTTCGTTCAAGATCCGCGACGGCTGGCCTATCGGCTGCAAGGTCACCCTGCGCCGTGCCAAGATGTTCGAGTTCCTCGATCGTCTGGTGAACATCTCGCTGCCCCGCGTCCGCGACTTCCGTGGTGTCTCGGGTCGCGCGTTCGACGGTCGCGGCAACTACAACATGGGCGTGAAGGAACAGATCATCTTCCCGGAAATCGACTTCGACGCCGTCGATGCGATCCGCGGCATGGATATCGCCATCACCACCACCGCCAAGACCGACGCCGAAGCGAAGGCCTTGCTGGAAGCCTTCCGCTTCCCGTTCCGCAACTGATCTCAGGACACGCATTCATGGCAAAAACATCGATGGTGAACCGCGAAGTCAAGCGGAAGAAGCTGGCGAAGAAATTCGCCGCCAAGCGTGAGGCGCTCAAGAAGGTCATCAACAGCCAGGACGGCGACTTCGAAGAGAAGATGGCCGCTGCCGCCAAGCTGCAGAAGCTGCCGCGCGACTCTTCGCCGTCCCGCCAGACCCTGCGCTGCGCCCTGACCGGTCGTCCGCGCGGCGTCTACCGTAAGTTCGGCCTCGGCCGCAACAAGCTGCGCGAAGCCACCATGCGCGGCGACGTGCCGGGTCTGCGCAAGGCAAGCTGGTAAGCAACCCCTCGAGGCTGATAGACTAGGCGGCTGTTACATTCAGTTGGTTTCGCAGGCCGGCACGTCCGGCCTGCAGCCGTCTTCGACGGTGCTGCATCCCGGGCGACCGGATTTTCCGGCGGATTCCGATCCGCCATCCAATACATACAGATTTCGCGAAAGCGGATATCGGTGCTACTCATCAAGGTGACTCTCTAATGAGCATGACTGATCCCATCGCCGACATGCTGGTCCGCATCAGGAATGCGGCCGCTGTAGGCAAGCAGACGGTGAAAATGCCGTCTTCCAAGATCAAGGTCGCGATCGCCAACGTTCTCAACAGCGAAGGCTACATCGGCGACATTCGCGTGACCCAGGAAGGCGCCAAGGCGACACTCGAAATCGTCCTGAAGTATTACGAAGGCAAGCCGGTCATCGAGCGCCTGCATCGCGTCTCGCGTTCGGGTCTGCGCCAGTACCGTGGCAAAGAAGCCCTGCCGAAAGTGCTCGGCGGCCTCGGTGTGGCCATCATTTCAACCTCCAAGGGCATCATGACCGATACGCAGGCGCGCCAGCATGGCGTCGGCGGCGAAGTCCTGTGCTTCGTGGCGTAAGGAGAGCTCGCCCATGTCTCGTGTCGCCAAAAAGCCGATCACCCTCCCGAAGGGGGTCGAACTCAATATCCAGTCCGACAATGTGAGCGTCAAGGGTCCGAAGGGCGCCCTGTCGATCTCCAAGCCGGCCGGCATCGAAGTCAAGATCGAAGACGGAACTGCGCTGCTCTCGGCCAACGACGATTCGCTGATCCCGCTGACCGGTACCCTGCGCGCCATCATCGCCAATATGGTGCACGGTGTAAGCGAGGGTTTCCAGCGCAAGCTGGATCTCGTCGGCGTCGGTTACCGCGCTTCGATGCAGGGCAGCGACCTGAATCTTGCGCTCGGTTTTTCGCACCCGGTCGTGTTCCCGGCTCCGGAAGGCATCACCATCGCGACGCCGACCCAAACCGAAATCCTGGTCTCGGGTGCCGACAAGCAGCGCGTCGGCGAAGTCGCGGCGAAGATCCGCGCGTTCCGTCCGCCGGAACCCTATAAGGGCAAGGGCGTGAAGTATTCCGACGAAATCATCATTCGCAAAGAAGCCAAGAAGGCCTAATCGGGCCCATCAGCTTCCGAAGGATCAAGACCATGAGCAGTATCAAGAACATAGCCCGTCTGCGCCGCGCCAAATCCACGCGCGCCCACATCCGCGAGCTCGGCGTGCCGCGCCTTACCGTGCTGCGCACGGGTCAGCATCTGTACGCCCAGGTGTTCACCGCTGACGGCTCCAAGGTGCTGGCTGCCGCCAACACCATGCAGACCGATGTGGGTGATGGCCTAAAGAGCAAGAAGAACAGCGAAGCAGCCGCCAAGGTGGGTCGCATGATCGCCGAAAAGGCGAAGGCTGCCGGCATCGAGAAGATCGCGTTCGATCGCTCGGGTTACCGCTACCACGGCCGCATCAAGGCGCTCGCCGATGCCGCCCGCGAAGGCGGTCTGCAGTTCTAAGCGTCTGTTGAAAGGGTGGGGTGTTGTCCCCACCCGTTGCTTGACCTGCCGATGTAGGCGACATCGGGCGCGTCCTCCGGTTCCGGGCGGCGCGAAGCATCCGAAAGACATCACAACCATAAGCGGCCACGCCGCAAATTCCTCAACAACCGAGATAAAGCAATGGCAGAACAACGTGAATCGCGCGGACGCGACCGCGATCGCAACCGCGAAGAAGTCGACGATGGCATGATCGAAAAGCTGATCGCGGTCAATCGCGTCAGCAAGACCGTGAAGGGCGGTCGCCAGTTCACCTTCACCGCATTGACGGTGGTGGGCGACGGCTCCGGCAAGGTCGGCTTCGGCTACGGCAAGGCGCGGGAAGTCCCGGTCGCCATCCAGAAGTCGATGGAGTACGCGCGCAAGAACATGAGCAGCGTGGATCTCAACGGCGGCACCTTGTGGCACGCCGTCAAGTCGGGCCACGGCGCTGCGCACGTTTATATGCAGCCTGCTTCAGAAGGTACCGGTGTGATCGCCGGTGGCGCGATGCGCGCTGTCCTCGAAGCGGTCGGCGTGAAGAACGTGCTGGCCAAGGCCACCGGTTCGCGCAACCCGATCAATCTGGTCCGGGCCACGCTCAGGGGTCTCGAATCCATGCAGTCGCCGACCCGCATCGCTGCCAAGCGAGGCAAGAAGGCCGAGGAGATTAAACATGGCTGATACCAAGACCGCCGGTTCCAATGGAACCGTCAAGGTCCGCCTGGTCAAAGGTCTGCGCGGCACCCAAGCCCGTCACCGTCTCTCGGTGAAGGCGCTGGGCCTGAACAAACTGAATGATGTGCGCGAACTGAAGGACAGTCCGCAGGTGCGTGGTCTGATCACGCAGTTGCACTATCTCGTTCGCGTCGAGGAGTAATCACATGCGTCTGAATACACTCAAGCCCGCCGACGGCGCTCGCAAAGAGCGCACCCGCGTCGGTCGCGGTATCGGTTCCGGCCTCGGCAAGACCGCTGGTCGTGGTCATAAGGGTTCGTTCGCCCGCGCGGGCAAGGGCAAGATCAAGGCCGGTTTCGAAGGCGGTCAGATGCCTATGCAGCGCCGCCTGCCGAAGATCGGTTTCCGGTCGAAGATGGCGAAGCAGAGCGCCGAAGTGATGCTTTACCAGTTGGACAAACTGGAAGGCACGGTCGATATCGCCGTGCTGCGCGCAGTCAAGCTGATTCCCAGCAGCGCCAAGAAGGTGAAGATCGTGCTGAAGGGCGAGCTGACCAAGAAGCTCGTGTTGAAGGGCCTTCTGGCGACCGCTGGCGCCAAGGCGGCGATCGAAGCTGCCGGCGGCAGCCTCGAGCCGCTCGAAACCAAGGAGTAATCCGGGCATGGCGCGAAGCGCGAACGCAATCGGTGGCGTCGGTGGTAGGCTCGGTAAATTCAGTGAGCTCCGCTCCCGCCTGCTCTTCGTCGTCGGGGCATTGATTGTCTACCGCATCGGTTGTTATATCCCGGTGCCGGGCGTCAACCCCGATGCGATGCTGGAGTTGATGAAGTCCCAGGAAGGCACCATCGTGGACATGTTCAACATGTTCTCCGGTGGTGCGCTGGAACGTTTCAGCTTGTTCGCGCTCAATGTCGTGCCTTATATCTCGGCATCGATCATCGTGCAGTTGCTTGTGCAGATCGTGCCCAGCCTGAAGGCGATCCAGAAGGAAGGCGAGTCCGGCCGTCGTCGGATCACGCAGTGGTCGCGTATCGGTGCGATTCCGCTGGCGGTCTTCCAGGCTGCCGGTATCGCAACTGCGCTGCAGGCCTCCGGTGCCAACAATGGCATCCCTGTCGTCTACTCGCCTGGAATGGGCTTCATTCTGACCGCAGTCGTTTCGTTGACGGCCGGTACGATGTTCCTCATGTGGATTGGTGAACAGGTCACCGAGCGCGGCATCGGTAATGGTGTTTCGCTCATCATCTTCGCCGGCATTGTCGCTGGTCTGCCCGGCGCGGTGCTCAATACCCTCGAACAGGCCCGCAACGGCGACATGAGCTCGTTGACGGTGATCGCGATCCTGGTGATCGTGATGGTCTTCACCTACTTCGTTGTGTTCGTCGAGCGAGGACAGCGTAGGATCACGGTCAATTACGCGCGGCGCCAAGGCGGCCGCAATGCGTACATGAATCAGACCTCGTTCCTGCCGCTCAAGCTCAACATGTCCGGTGTGATTCCGGCGATCTTCGCATCGTCGATCATCATGTTCCCGGCTACGGCGTCGACCTGGTTCAGCGCCAGCGGCAACGTCAGCGTCCTGCAGAAGGTCGCGCAGGCGCTTTCGCCGGGCGAGCCGCTGTACATGATCCTGTTCGCTGCGCTGATCATCGGCTTCGCATTCTTCTACACTGCACTGGTCTTCAACTCGCAGGAAACCGCGGACAATCTGAAGAAGTCGGGCGCCCTGATTCCCGGCATCCGTCCCGGAAAGGCGACTGCGGACTACATCGATGCAGTGCTGACCCGCCTGACGGCAGCGGGTGCGATGTATTTGGTGATCGTCTGTCTGCTGCCCACGTTCATGCAGACCGAACTCGGCACTTCGTTCTACTTTGGCGGTACCTCGCTGCTCATCGTGGTGGTGGTGGTGATGGATTTCATCGCGCAGATCCAGGCGCATCTGATGTCTCATCAGTACGAGAGCCTGCTTAAGAAGGCGAATTTGAAGGGCGGGTCGCGCGGACGCTGATACGAAACCCTGCGCTGCGCTGGTGTAAAATTCGCTGCTCAGAGGATGGGGCAGAGCATCAACAGTAGGCTCAATGGCCTGCGCCATGGACGGCAACACAGAATTTCCGCTTTCCCCTTTCTCATGGGAAAGCAAGATGGGCGACTCGCGCAGCGGTCTCGGGCGTGGGTGGTTTGAAGCCAGTGTCGGCACATGAGGAGTGCCGGCCGGTGGAACAGGGGTTTCGAAAGAAGCATGCCTGCCCGCCAGCATCAATCCGTCGCCGGAGCATGGGCACTCTCCCCATGCCGGAAGATCCGGTGGCATCTCTTGGAGGTGCTGGCGGTGTCGAGCTTCGGCTTGACCCCTTCCATGATCACCGAGACCCTGTTACAATTTCGAGTTCACTTAGCCCAAGTGCCCTATCTGCCGGGGAAACCTGGCCGTCAAACCAGTTGGAGATTCGCGCATGGCGCGTATTGCAGGTGTCAACCTGCCTGCCCAGAAACATGTCTGGGTCGGGCTGCAAAGCATCTACGGCATCGGCCGTACCCGTTCGAAGCAGGTCTGCGAAGCCGCAGGCGTGACTTCGAGCACCAAGATCCGCGACCTGTCCGAAGCCGAAGTCGAGCGCATCCGCGCCGAAATCGGCAAGATCACGGTCGAGGGCGACCTCCGCCGCGAAGTCGGTATGGCGATCAAGCGTCTGATGGACCTGGGTTGCTACCGCGGTCTGCGTCATCGTCGTGGCCTGCCGCTCCGCGGTCAGCGCACCCGGACCAATGCCCGTACCCGCAAGGGTCCGCGCAAGGCCATCAAGAAGTAAGGGGCATAGACCATGGCCAAGCCGGCAGCAGCAAAAACCAAGAAGAAAATCAAGCGGGTCGTCACCGACGGCATCGCCCACGTCCACGCTTCGTTCAATAATACGATCATCACGATCACCGACCGCCAAGGCAACGCGCTCTCGTGGGCGACATCGGGCGGCGCTGGTTTCCGCGGCTCTCGCAAGTCGACCCCGTTCGCCGCGCAGGTCGCAGCCGAGAAGGCTGGCAAGGCCGCTCTCGACTATGGCGTGAAAGCGCTGGAAGTCCGGATCAAGGGTCCAGGCCCGGGTCGCGAATCGGCCGTGCGTTCGTTGAACAGCGTCGGCTACAAGATCATCAACATCATCGACGTGACGCCAATCCCGCACAACGGGTGCCGTCCGCCGAAGAAGCGTCGCGTTTAACGCGGCGGCCTGAGGAGCAGAAAACACCATGGCTCGTTATATCGGTCCCACCTGCAAACTCGCCCGTCGCGAGGGCGCAGACCTCAGTCTGAAGTCGCCCGCACGTGCGCTTGACTCGAAGTGCAAGCTCGAGCAGAAGCCCGGCCAGCACGGCGCTTCGCGCAAGGGCAAACTGTCCGACTACGCCACCCAGCTTCGCGAGAAGCAGAAGGTCAAGCGTATCTATGGTTTGCTAGAGCGTCAGTTCCGAAACTACTACAAGAAGGCCTCGACCAAGAAAGGCAACACCGGCGAGAACCTCCTGCAGTTTCTGGAAACCCGCCTCGACAACGTGGTCTATCGCATGGGCTTCGCTGTCACGCGTCCGGCTGCCCGTCAGCTGGTCTCGCACCGTGGCGTATTGGTCAACGGCAAGTCGGTGAACCTGCCGTCCTACCAAGTCAAGGCTGGCGATGCGATCACGTTGTCCGAACGTGCCCAGAAGCAGATGTGTGTGCAGGAAGCGCTTAACGTCGCGTCGACCATGGATTTGATCCCGGGTTGGATCGAAGTTGATGGCAAGAAATTCAGCGGCGTGTTCAAGGCGGTTCCTGATCGTAGCGATCTGCCTGCCGATATCAATGAAGCGCTGATCGTCGAGTTGTACTCGAAGTAAGCGACGGTGAGGCGACGCCGGTTCTGCCGGCGGCGAGACTCCCACCCCCACGGCCGTTGCGCACCGCGTTACGGCCGCCTTCCTGCCCGGAAGGCCCCCAGAAACACCGCCGCGGTCGCGAGGCCCGGCTCCAGGAGACACCACAAGATGACGGTATCCGCCAACCAGGTTCTGCGTCCGCGCGCTCCGCAGATCGAGCGCCTTGCCGGCAACCGCGCCAAGGTTGTGATCGAGCCGCTGGAGCGTGGTTACGGCCACACCCTCGGCAACGCGCTCCGCCGCGTGCTGCTGTCTTCGATACCCGGCTACGCCATCACCGAAGTCGAGATCGATGGCGTGCTGCATGAATACACCACGGTCGAAGGCCTGCAGGAAGATGTACTGGAAGTGCTGTTGAACCTCAAGGATGTCGCTATCCGCATGGGCACCGGCGACACTGCTACGCTGAGCTTGAACAAGCAGGGCCCGGGTGTCGTGACGGCTGCCGATATCAAGACCGACCACAACGTCGAGATCCTGAACAACGATCACGTAATCGCGCACCTGACAAAGGACGCGGCCCTCAACATGCGTTTGAAGATCGAGCGCGGCTTCGGTTACCAGCCGGCCACCTCGCGTCGTCGTCCGGATGAAGAAACCCGAGCCATCGGCCGTCTGATGCTCGACGCCTCGTTCTCGCCGGTGCGCCGCGTGGCCTATGAAGTCGAATCGGCCCGCGTCGAACAGCGTACCGACCTCGACAAGCTCGTGCTCGACATCGAAACCAACGGCACGATCGACGCAGAGGAAGCCGTGCGCACCGCCGCCGACATCCTCACCGATCAGCTGTCGGTGTTTGGCGACTTCACGCACCGCGACCGCGGCGCCGCGAAGCCGGCCGCAACCGGTGTCGACCCGATCCTGCTCCGCCCGATCGACGACCTTGAACTTACGGTGCGTTCGGCCAACTGCCTCAAGGCCGAGAGCATCTACTACGTCGGCGATCTGATCCAGAAGACCGAAGTCGAACTGCTCAAGACCCCGAACCTCGGCAAGAAGTCGCTGACCGAGATCAAGGAAGTCCTGGCCCAGCGCGGCCTTTCGCTCGGTATGAAGCTCGAAAATTGGCCGCCGGCCGGTATCGCTGCCCACGGGATGCTGGGCTGAGCCATCGCTCGATCACGCATCGCTAGCATACGAATCATGATCCCGGCGCCAGGGTGCCGGGGATAACCAGGAATCAGAACCATGCGCCACCTGAAATCCGGACGCAAATTCAGCCGTACCAGCGCCCACCGCGAAGCGATGTTCCGCAACATGGCGGCCTCGCTGATCAAGCACGGCCTGATCCGCACCACGCTGCCGAAGGCGAAGGAACTTCGCCGCGTCGCCGAGCCACTGATCACGTTGTCGAAGATCGACGGCGTCGCCAACCGCCGTCTCGCCTTCTCGCGTCTGCGCGACAAGGAAGCGGTGGGTACGTTGTTCACCACCCTCGGTCCGCGTTACCAGTCTCGTCCGGGCGGGTATCTGCGCATTCTGAAGTGTGGTTTCCGCGACGGCGACAACGCTCCGATGGCCTACGTCGAGCTGGTCGACCGCCCCGAAGCCGCGGCCTGATCGCGCCCGCCGGCTGCGCGATAGCACGGCCGACGCAGCGCAGGACATCACGTTCTGCGCGGCAATGATCACGAAGACCCCGGCCCGTGCCGGGGTTTTTGCTATGGTGATACCGGTTGCGGCGGAACTCCGATCGTGCGTTCCGGTCATTCCGTGACATTCCCTTCAAGTCGACGCGTGCGTATGCAATCGAATCCCTTCCGTTGGTCGTTCCGTTCCCAGTTTCTTCTGGGTTTTCTGCTGTGTGCGGGCCTGATCGGCTTCGCGCTGTTTTCGCAGTTCCAGTGGGGTTTGTTGCCGTGTCCGCTGTGCATCTTCCAGCGCATCGCGTTTGCGGGTGCGGCCGTGGTGTTCGTGATCGGCGGTCTGCATGCGCCGAAGGGCGTCTGGGGGCGTCGGGTCTATGGCCTGCTGACGTTGATTCCGGCAGGCATCGGCGCCGGCATCGCCGGCCGGCATGTCCGGCTGACCATGCTGCCGCCCGACAAGGTGCCCGAGTGCGGCCCGCCGCTGCAGTTCATGATGGAGACCAACCCGCTGTCCGACGTGATCAGGAAAGTGCTGACCGGCTCGGGCGAATGCGCCAAGGTCGATTGGTCCTTCCTCGGCCTGTCGATGCCGGCCTGGAGCCTGGTGTGGTTCGTTCTCCTGGCCGGATGGGCCTCGTATGCGGCCTTCCGCTCGCGCTGAGCCGGACAGGCCGAACCTGACGAGTACTGCGATATCCATAAAGCGACCTGATCGAAGCCGTATCAATCGAAGCCGTATGAATCCGGTCGTCCCCCACGAATGAAGAACAACGCCATGACCCGCCCCGAACCCCTGCAAGCCGTCGTTCAGCCTCCTGCCGGGTGGGCGCCGGCCAGCTGGCGCCAACGCCAGGCCCTCCAGCAGCCGACCTACACGGACGCCGATGAATTGGATGGCGTGCTGGGCGAGTTGCATGCCCTGCCGCCGCTGGTGACGTCGCGCGAAGTGCTCAACCTCAAGCAGCAGCTCGCGGAGGCGCAGGAAGGCAAACGCTTCCTGCTGCAGGGCGGCGACTGCGCCGAGATCTTCGACGACTGCACGCCCGAAGTGATCTCGAACCGCCTCAAAGTGCTGCTGCAGATGAGTCTGGTGCTGGTGCACGGGCTGCGGCTGCCGGTGGTGCGCGTGGGACGTTTCGCAGGTCAGTACGCCAAGCCGCGTTCGACCGATACTGAAACCAAGGACGGGGTGACCCTGCCGAGCTATCGCGGCGACATGGTCAATGGTCCCGAATTCACGCCCGAGGCGCGGATTCCCGACCCGCGGCGCATGATCAAGGCGCATGCGCGTTCGGCGATGACGATGAACTTCATCCGCGCGCTGATCGACGATGGCTTCGCCGATCTGCACCATCCGGAATACTGGAATCTCGGCTGGGTCGGTCATTCGCCGCTCGCCGACGAATATCAGAAGATGGTTGCGGGGATCGGCGATGCCGTGAGATTCATGGAAACGCTGTCCGGCGCGTCGCTACACAACCTGCGCAGCGTCGAGTTCTACACCTCGCACGAAGCGCTGCTGCTGCCGTACGAGGAGGGCGTGACCCGGCAGGTGCCGCGTCAGGCCGGCTGGTTCAACCTCGGCACGCATTTTCCTTGGATCGGCATGCGCACCGCTGCGGAGGATGGCGCGCATACGGAATATTTTCGCGGCATCCGCAATCCGATCGCGATCAAGGTCGGCCCGTCGGTGACGCCGGACCAGCTGCTGCGCGTGATCGATATCCTGAACCCGAACGACGAACCCGGCCGCCTCAGCCTGATCCATCGCATGAGTGCGGGCTCTATCGCCGAGAAGCTGCCGCCGCTGCTGGAAGCGCTGAAGCGCGACGGCCGCCGCGTGCTGTGGATCTGCGACCCGATGCACGGCAATACCGAGTCGACCAGCAACGGCTACAAGACCCGTCGTTTCGTGAACATCCGCAGCGAACTGGAGCAGGCGTTCGAGCTGCACGCCGCGGCCGGCACGCGTCTGGGCGGCGTGCATCTGGAGCTGACCGGCGAGGACGTAACCGAATGCACCGGCGGCGCCCGCGACATCACCGATATCGATCTGGAGCGTGCCTATCGCACCACGGTCGATCCGCGCCTGAACTACGAACAGGCGCTGGAGATCGCGATGCTGATCGTGCGCAAGCAGGCGCAGATCAACGCGCCGATGGCGCTTTAGAACGAGTCTGCTCAGGCGGCGGCACCGTTCGCGGCCAGCCGCCAGCGCAGGCGCGTGCCGGCGCGGAACGGGACTAGGGTTCCGCTTTCGGTCTCGAACTGCGCCGGTACTCCCCAGTCGGCCAGCTCCAAGGTCACCGTCTCCGCATTGCGGGGCAGGCGGTAGAACGCCGGGCCGTGCAGGCTGGCGAAGCCTTCCAACCGGTCCAATCTTCCGGCGTCCTCGAAAGCCTCGGCATACAGTTCCAGTGCGGCGTGCGCGGTGTAGATCCCGGCGCAGCCGCAGGCCGATTCCTTTGCGTGTCGCGGATGTGGCGCACTGTCGGTGCCGAGGAAGAACTTCGGATTGCCGCTGGTAGCCGCTTCGACAAGCGCCTGCCGGTGCTCTTCGCGCTTGAGCACCGGCAGACAGTAGTGATGCGGGCGCAGGCCGCCGGCGAACATGGCGTTACGATTGAGCAGCAGATGGTGCGCGGTGATGGTCGCGGCCACATTCGTCGGCGCCTCGGCCACGAACTGCGCTGCGTTGCGAGTGGTGATGTGCTCCAGCACCACGCGCAGTTGCGGGAACTCGCGCACCAGCGGGGTCAGATGCCGTTCGATGAACACCGCCTCGCGGTCGAACACGTCGATCTCGCCATCGGTGACTTCGCCGTGCATCAACAGCGGCAGATCGTGCCGCTGCATCGCTTCCAGCACCGCGCTGCAATTGCGCAGTTCGCGCACGCCGTGCTGGGCATTGGTGGTGGCATTGGCCGGGTAATACTTCACCGCATGGACCTCACCGCTGGCTTTGGCGCGGGCGATTTCCTCCGGCGCGGTCGCTTCGGTGAGATAAAGCGTCATCAACGGCTCGAAGCGCAGCCCTGGCGGCAGGGCCGCGAGGATGCGTTCGCGATAGGCGAGCGCCTGCGAGGTAGTAGTGACCGGCGGATCGAGATTGGGCATGACGATCGCGCGCGCGAAGCAGCGTGCGGTATCCGGTAGCGCATAACGCAACATCGCGCCGTCGCGCAGATGCACATGCCAATCGTCCGGCCGTGCGATGGTTAAAGGCGAGGGGGCGGCGATTGCGTGGGTGTCGCTCATGCGGGTCGTTTACCAGGGTGCTTGAACGGTTGAAGAGCATGGCGGCAGTCGCCGCGCGCGACAAGCCATTCCTGCCGATGGCGGCGTCTGCCGCCGGACACGGAATCGATTCGTTTCGTCGCGCCGGCCGCCTCTGTGTCCACAGCAACCCCGAATAACGCTAGGGATTGCACATATCGCAGTGCGCCGGATCGCTCTGGCGCAGGCCATCGCTGCGCGGCAATCGCAGACGTTCGGAGCAGGCGGCGCAGCCGTGGATTTCGGCAAGGACCGCCGCCGTCGGCCGTCTGCACCATCCGCATGGTAGGCCCGTCACCACGTCGATCCGGCCGAAGCCGGGCGCCGCGCAGCGCGGGCAGCGGCAGCGCAGGCGTTCGGCCAGGCGTTCGCCCAGCGTTGCGATCTGTTTCATGCGGGTCGGGTTGAGGTGCGCGCGCATGTCGGTTTCCACGCGCGCCTGTCGCGTGGGTGAGCTTTCGATGCAGGCCGCGATCGCGGCATCCAGCGCGCTTCGATCCTGCAGCGACTTGACCACGGGACCTTGGGGCTCTGCGCGCACGATCAGCGCATGCGAGGGAAACCCCCAGCGCGCCAGCCGCGTCGCGTCCAGTTCGGACGCATGACCGACCACCCGGCTGGCGAAATTGGTCTCGTGGCTGTTGAGCCATTCGCACACCACCTGGCCATGCAGATCGTCGACCAGCACCGCCAGCTCGCGGTGGATCGACACGAATCCGATCAGCGGATCCGGGCCGAAACTGCCCTCGGTCGCGAGTCCCAGCGGCAGCTCGGTTGCTGTCATCGCCAGTCGCGCTTTCGCGATCGCGGTCTCCAGCGGCGGCTGCAGGCGCGGAATCTCGCCGCTGAAGGTGCCCAGCGCATCGGTGTCGATGCTTTCCGGCACCTCCAGCGACGCGCCCAGCATGGCGAAGGCCGGCGCCAGGGCTTCTGCCTTGCCGTGCATGGTTGCCAGCGCGATCGTCACGCCGGCGTAGGGATGGTTGTCGGTCATCGCAGCATTTTATTCGCCCTGCGCCTGCGAGTACCCGCGCACGCCATCGAAGGTGTAGAGGTTCTCGGTCTTGACCGCATCGAAGCCGGCTTCGGCGAGGCGCAGCAACAGGGAAGCGATGTCGTGCGAACGCGGCGCATGCCCCTCGGCGGCCGGGAAACGGCAGCGCCAATGGTCGGTGCACAGGGTCTGCGTCATGCCCTGCGGGTAGACCTTCACGCCGCGGTTGGTGATCAGTGCCAGCATGAATTCCGGCGCCGCGAGCGATTCCAGGCGTGCGCCGAGCGTGCCGGAGTCGCGGCCGGACTCGTCCCAGTTCAGGAACACATCGACGCCGACCAGCACTTTGGTCGCGGCGACGTGGGGCGGAATCGACGTGTCCGGATGCACCAGCGTCTCCGGTTCGCGCTCCGGATAATCGACCGCTGCGATCCGCTGCGGCCGCTGGCCGAGCCGGGCGATCACGGCCTCGGCGAACGCGCGGGTGCCGACGCGCTGCAGGGTATGGCTTTCCTGGAACATATCGGCGGTGTGCACGCCGTCTTCCAGAGTGCGCAGCCAGGCGTTGTGGATGGCGGTGGCCGGGGCGCTGCGGCCCAGGTGCACAAGCATCATCACCGCGGACAGCAGCAGCCCGGACGGGTTGGCGATGTCCTGGCCGGCGATGTCCGGCGCCGAGCCGTGCACGGCCTCGAACATCGCGCAGGCATGGCCGATGTTGGACGACGGCGCCATGCCGATCGAGCCGGCGACCTCCGCGGCCACATCGGACAGGATGTCGCCGTAGAGGTTGGGCGTCACCACCACGTCGAAGCGACCGGGTTGCACCGCCATCTTCGCGGTGCCGATGTCGATGATCATGTGTTCGTTCCCGATCTCCGGATATTCCAGCGCGATCTCGTCGAAGACCTTGTGGAACAGGCCATCGGTCATCTTCATGATGTTGTCCTTGGTCATGCAGGTGACCTTGCGGCGGCCATGCGCGCGCGCGTACTCGAAGGCGTAGCGCACGATCCGCTCGCAGCCGGGACGGGTGATCAGCTTGAGGCACTGATAGACCTCGTCGCTCTGCCGGTGCTCGATGCCGGCATAGGTGTCTTCCTCGTTCTCGCGCACGATCACCACGTCCATGCCCGGATGATGGGTTTCGATGAACGGGTGATAGGCCACGCAGGGGCGCAGGTTCGCGTACAGGCCGAGGCTTTTGCGCAGGCTGACGTTGACGCTCTTGTAGCCGCCGCCCTGCGGGGTGGTGATCGGGCCTTTCAGGATGACGCCGTGTTCTGCGATCGCGGCCATCACTTCCGGGCCGAATCCGGACATCGCACCGGCCCGATAGGCGTCGAGGCCCACGGTCACGGGGCGGAAGTCCAGTGCGGGATCGGCGGCGCGAAGGACCGACAGCACGGCTTCGGTGATCTCCGGGCCGATACCGTCGCCGGCCGCGACGGGGATGGTACGCGCCGGCAGGCGGTCGTTGGCAGGCAGGGCAGACGGCGACACCGAGGCGGCTTGAGATGCGACTGACATTTCATGATCTCCAATGCATGAATTGAATGTCATGCATTATTTGTCGCTAGAATGCCGGCCGTCAAGCGGAGAGCGCGAATGGCCGAAAAAGATGCCAGTGGGGCCACCTGGACCTTCCTCAGCAACCATACCCATGTGCTGGTCTGTCTGGCTGCCGATGGCGACCAGACCGTGCGCGATATCGCCCAAAAGGTGGGGATCACGGAGCGTGCGGTGTTGCGGATCGTGGCTGAGCTGGAGCAGGGCGGCGTGCTCGCGCGCGCGCGCGACGGCCGGCGGAACCGCTATGCGATCGATCCCGAAGCGCCGCTGCGCCACCCGCTGGAAGCGCATTGCCGGATCGGCGATCTGTTGGCGCTGGTGACGCCCAGGGCCGCCGGATCTTCTGTGGACGAGGCGACGACGGTCGCCCCCTAACAGGTTGCTGAAATACCTCCGTCCAGGAGGTATTTCAGTTCGCACGTCCGGCACATGTCCGGACGTGCTCACGGCGAATCAATCGCTTACGCGCTTGTTTCGCCGGCGCAGCCATCCATGGCTGCATTAACAGGCCACTGAAAACCTGCTACCGCAGGTATTTCAGCAGCCTGCTAAACGCGCCTCGCGTCGCAGCAAAGCTCCGCGCAAAACAAAGCCCGCGGAGATCCGCGGGCTCGTTTCTGTAGCATGCCGTCGTCGCCGCGACGGCGGATTCCGGCTTATTGCGCCGGCTCTGCCTTCGCGCCGGCGGGGGCTGCGGCCTTCTTCACAAGCGCTTCGATCGCCGGCGGCAGCGCGAACAACTTCGCCTCCTGCGGGCTTTCGTCATAGGCGTCGATGCGTACGATCTGAGTCATGCCGGCCACCTTCACCGTGGTGACTTTCGGGGCTTTGCTCTTGCCGTATGCGGTGTATTCGGAAAAGTGGGTCACCTGCTTCAGGTCGCCCATCGGCGTGCTGGTGGTGGACTCGGTGGACAGCAGCAGGCCGTCTTCGGTGCCGTAGCAGTCGGCGGTGTCGCTGCCGGACTTCCATTTGATCTCGACGCGGTAGCAGGCCCGGCCGTTGGAATCCGCCAGCGCGGTCGTCGTGGCGGTTTCGACCAGGCTGGCGTCGCGCATCGCGTACAGCGGGTCGAACTGCTCGACCATCTGCTGGCGCTCCTTGCCTTCCAGCACGCGCGGGCCGTTCATCGCGTCGATCGACCAGACCACGCTGCCGGTGCGGCCCATCTTCGTTTCGCCGATCGCGGCCAGGTTCATGCTGAACAGGCGGTCGTCGCCGCGGCTGTAGAGATTGAGGTCGCCCTTCATGCCGGCTTCGACGATTTCCATCGTCGATCTGATCGAGCCTTCAGTGCCGCTGAGCATGGCTTCGCGGCCGCCGACGGCGGCGACATGGGCCTCGATGAGTTTGCGCGCGGCCGGCAGTTCGGAGGCGGGCTTGCCGGCGGCCGGTGTGTCGGTAGCACTGGCGAGCGGCGACAGCGAAAGCGCGAAGGCGACGGCGATTGCGGTGCGGTTGAAACGTGTCATGGGTCACTCCGATGCGGTGGATGTGTGAGGGGTGAAGATGCGGTGCGCAGAGCGCTGGTGGGCACGATGACGGTGGACGTAATCATGAGGGAGCCGGCGCGTCACTTCGACGTTTCGATCCAGGCGAGCGCCGCGTCCATCGCCGGATCGCGACCGGCGCGCAGGGCGTCGACGGTGGGCGATGCGGACTGGTCGGGCACCACGCCCACGCCTTCGATGCGACGGCCGTCGGGATCGATGAAATCCGCGATGGGATACATCAGCCGGTCGCCCGACGGCAGCGGCGTGACCCCGGCGGGCAGCGCCATGCCGGCGCTGATGTCGCCGAAGATGCGGGCGCGTTCCAGCGCCTGCAGGCCAGCGGGGAACATGTCGGAACAGCTGACCGAGGCGCGGTCGGTCAGGATCGCCAGCGGGCCGGAGAAGCGGCGCACGTCGCGGCCATCGTTGGTCACCTGTCGCGGCAGCGCCGTAAGTTTCAGGTCGCCGCCCGAGGTGCTGAGCGTGCCGAGGGACACGCTCTTGTCGAAGAACAGTCCGCCGACCGTCGACATCGCGGCCATGAGCCCCCCGGAATTGCCGCGCAGGTCGATGACCACGCCGCTGCAGCCGCCGTGCTCGCGAAGCGCTTCGACGAACTGGTCGTAGACCGGCATCGCCCACTGGCTGAATTCCACGTACAGCACGCAGCCGCCGCCGGCGGTCGGCACCGCACGCCGGCTGAAGCGCAGCGCCATCGGCGGCAGTCCGGGCAGGGTCATTTCCTGTACGTTCGGGTTGACCACCGCCGCCAGAGACACCGTGCTGGCCGCGCCGGCGGGGTCGCGCAGTTTCAGGGTGACTTCGGCACCCGGTTGGACCTGATCCACCAGACCATTCGCGTGCAACTGCAGGACGGTCGCACCGCGGCGCGCGGCCTCCGGCGCGGCCTTCGCCAGCGCCGACATCGCGGCTGTGGCATCGAAATCGCCGATGCGCTCGACCTGCCAGCCCGGGCGGATGCCGGCGCGCTGCGCGGGAAAACCGTCGATGACGCGCGCCACGTAGAGCTTGCCGTCGATCAAGGTCAGACGCACACCGATCTCGCCTTTGCCGACCGGCGCCGTCTTGCCGGGCTGCGGCATGGCTTCCGCGGGGATCAGCACCAAATGCGAAGCGCGCAGCGATTCCAGCAGTTCGTTGATTTGCTTGCGCAGGCCGGCGATGTCCTTCGCGCCCTCGATGTCGGGCTGGTGCTCGGTCTTGAGCGCGGTCCAATCCAGACCCTCGTGTTTGCCGCTGAAACCGCTGTTCTGCAGGCGCTCCCAGATCACCGCGAAGGTGTCCCTGGCGCGGAGATCGTCGGCCTGCGCGGCAGGCGGGGCGAACGCGGCCAGCGACAAGGCAACAGCCAGAAGCGATTTCACGGCGGACTTCATGAGCGAACGGTTCCTGAGAGAAGAGGGTAGGTCGATGCCGGCGATGCGGGATGCGGCGGTTCGGGATGCGGCGGTTCGGGATGCGTTTCCGGATCGCTTGCGACCATGACGGGCGCCGGCGACGGATGTGACCGGCGCATGTCGCGCATGATCGTTCCTGCAGATGCCGTTGCGGGCATTCATGAGGTCGCCAGCTGCCATGCCTGACGGGCGATCAGCGACAGCACGATCACCAGGAACATCGCGCGGACGAAGCCCTGGCCGCGTTTGATCGCCAGATGGCTGCCGATGTAACTACCGATGACGTTGCCCACGATCAATGGGATCGCCAGCGCCCACAGCACGAAGCCGCTGAGCATCAGCACCGTCCACGAGCTGAGGTCCGCGGCGACGTTCGCGGACTTGGACACGGCCGACGACTTCAGGAAATCCAGCCCCAGGACACTCACGAACGCGAAGACCATGATCGTGCCGGTTCCCGGGCCGATCAGGCCGTTGTAGAAACCGGTCGCCGCGCCGATGGAGGCGGCGGCGATGGCCTCGTGCCTCGGATGGAAACGGCGCTCCTCGCGCAGACCGAGATCCTTGCGCAGGACGGTGTACACGGCCAGGACTACGCAGATCGCGAGCACCGTCCACTTCAACACGTCGGCATCGATGCGTTTGGCCAACTGCACGCCGCCCGCCGACGCGACCAGCGCGGCGACGCACGCCGAGACCAGGATGCGGCGTTCGATGCGGATGCGGCGCAGATAATTCCAGGCCGCGACCGATGTGCCCAAGATCGAGCTGGTCCGCTGCGTGCCGATGGCCTGCAGAATGTGCAGGCCCGGATGCAGATTGAGCATGGCTGGCGTCAGCACCAGCCCGCCGCCGCCGACGATGCTGTCGATCAGCCCCGCAGCGAAGCCGGCGAGCGCGGTGAGCAGCCACAGCTGCGGGTCGAGCGCGAGGTCGAGCGTCAGAGCGATCGCTCCCGGGGTGCAATCCGCATGCTTATCGTCCGCATGCTCATCGTCCGCATGATCATCGTGCGTCGATCGTCGGCAGGAAGCGCGGTGGCTTGCGCGCGCGGCTCGCCTGCTCGTAATCGTAGGCCAGACCGATCAACCGGGCCTCGCTCCACGCTGGTGCCATGAACACCATGCCGACCGGCAGGCCGTGCGCCTCGCCCGTCGGTACCGTGAGACTGGGCGTGCCGGCGACCGCGGCCACGCCATAGCCCGAGCCGATGAAATGATCGCCGTTCACCGGGTCGATGGCCCAGGCCGGCGACGTCGTGGGCGCTACCAGTGCGTCCAGTTGCTGCGCTTTCAGCGCCGCGTCCAGACCCTCCTGTCCTGCCAGCCGTCTGGCCTTGTCGCGCGATGCGATGTATTCGGGGTCGGTCAACGGGCCTTTCGTCTCCGCCAGGGTCATCGCTTCCTGCCCGAAAAAGGGCATCTCGCGGTCGGCGTGCGCGGTGTTGAAGGCCATGACGTCGGCGAGCGATTTCACCGGTGCGCCGCTGCCGGCGAGGTAACGATTCAGGCCATCCTTGAATTCGTAGAGCATCACGTTGAAGCTGTCGCCGTTCCACTGGCCGGCAGTTGGAATCTTCGCATCCACCAGCGTGGCGCCGGCGTCGCGCATCGCCTGTAGCGCGCGCTCGAACGCCGCGTCGACGTCCGGCTGGTAGCCCATGGATTCACGCAGCACGCCGATGCGGGCACCTTTCAACGCACCCGGCTTCAATGCCGCAGCGTAATCGTCGACGCGACGGCTGCTGGCCCGGGTGGCGGGATCGGCGTCGTCGGCGGATGCCAGGGCCTGCAGCAGCAGCGCGGCGTCGGCGACGCTGCGCGTCATGGGACCGGCGGTGTCCATCGATGCGGAGATCGGAATGATGCCGGTGCGGCTCACCAGACCGACGGTGGGCTTGATACCGACCAGCCCGGCGACGGCGGAGGGGCACAGGATGCTGCCGTTGGTCTCGGTGCCCACGCCGACGGCCGCCAGATTGGCGGCGATGGCGGCGCCGGTGCCCGCACTGGAGCCGCAGGGCGTGCGGTCGAGCACATACGGGTTGCGGGTCTGTCCGCCGCGACCGCTCCAGCCCGACGTGCTGCGGCTGGAACGGAAGTTGGCCCATTCGCTGAGATTGGTCTTTCCCAGGATCACCGCACCGGACGCGCGCAGTCGCGCGACCAGCGGTGCGTCCTGGTTCGGGCGATGGTTCGCCAGCGCCAGCGAGCCGGCGGAATTGACCATCGGCACCGCATCGATGTTGTCCTTCAACAGCACCGGGATGCCGTGCAGCGGCCCGCGCACCGTGCCAGCCTTGCGTTCGGCGTCGAGCGCGGCGGCTTCGCGCAGCGCATCGGGATTGAGTTCGATCACCGCGTTGAGCCTCGGGCCGCGGTCGTCCAGCGCGGCGATGCGATCGAGGTAGGCGCGGGTCAGCCGCTGGCTGTCGAGCGTGCCGGCAGCCATGCGCGCCTGCAACTGCGCGACGGTGGCTTCCTCGAACGCGAACGCGCCGGCGGCGGCGGATACCTGTGCATCGTTCCCGGTGTCCGCTGCGCCCGTGTCGCGCGCGAAGCAGTCATCGATGGGAGCCATTGCCGAGGCCGCGGCGAGACAGCAGCACAACAGGATGGACGGGCGCAGCGCCATGCAACCTCCGGATTGTTCGGCATGCGGTGTGTTCGGTACGAATCCGCACAGCCTTTCGCATCCGCCCGCCCGGCGCAAGCGTCGCGATGCCCGGATGGACCAGCAGGGCGATAACATGCAGCCCCGGATGCGCGCGCAGGCTCGGGTCGTAGGACGTCGGCTGGGTCATCGTGATCTGTTCTCGGGACGTGACGCGGGTCGTGCCGGAAGGCCGTGTCGGAAGGCCGCGTCGGACATCCCGCCCGACGCGGGCGTGTCGCGGACCGCAGGAATTCGGCCGGCGCTGCGCCGGGCGAGGAGGTCGCGCGTCAGGATCCACAGCATCGCGAGATTGAGCGCGACCACAAGCAGGCCGATCCAGCCGGGATAGCGGATCGCTGCCTACACATCGAAGGGCAGGTAAAGCGCGAGCGACACTGCGCCCAGCCACGACGCCCAGGCCCGCGCGCGCCACAGACCCCAGCCCTCGACCAGACGCAATGCGGCATAGGCGACGACCGCGGCCACGATCAGATCCACCGATGCCGGGGTGATGTTGTCGGCGACCGAGGTCAGTGCCCCATGGATCGCGTCGAAATGCGACAACGCCGACAGACGGCCGATGGCCTCGTCGATCCGGGTCGCGCCGAAGCTCGCGATGGCGCCGGCCGCGAGCAGGGCAAAAACGCCCTTGCCCACTTCCACCAGCGCGATGGCATACAGGCCGCGATGCGCGCGACGACCCGGATCCTTCCGCGCATCGCGTCGCATGTCGGCGTGGGCGTTCCGCGGCTTACGCTGCGCGGGATGCGCGCTTGCGGTCGTTCTCGGTGCGCTGCTTCTTGCGCAGGCGGATCGCCTTCGGGGTGATCTCGACCAGTTCGTCGTCGTCGATGAATTCCAGCGCCTGTTCCAGCGAGAACTTGATCGCCGGGATCAGGCCCACGTCGTCGTCCTTGCCGGAGGCGCGGAAGTTGGTGAGCTGCTTGCCGCGCAGCGCATTGACGGTGAGGTCGTTGTCCTTCGAGTGGATGCCGACGATCTGGCCTTCGTAGATCTCGTCGCCGGGCTCGATGAACAGGCGGCCACGTTCCTGCATCGCGATCTGCGCATAGGCGGGCGAGGGGCCGGTGCCGTTGGAAATCAGCACGCCGTTCTGGCGCTGGCCGATGTCGCCCTCGGTCTTCGGACCGTAGTGGTCGAAGACGTGGAACAACAGGCCGGTGCCTGCGGTAATCGTGCGGAACTCGGTCTGGAAGCCGATCAGCCCGCGCGCCGGGATCATGAAATCGATGCGCACGCGGCCCTTGCCGTCGGGTTCCATGTTGGTCAGCTGCGCTTTGCGCTCTCCCAGACGCGACATCACGCCGCCCTGGTACTGCTCTTCCAGATCGACCACCAGCGATTCGAACGGCTCCATCTTCTCGCCGTCGATCTCCTTGATGATCACTTCCGGACGCGACACCGCCAGCTCGTAGCCTTCGCGGCGCATCGTTTCGATCAGGATCGACAGATGCAGTTCGCCGCGGCCGCTGACCTTGAACTTGTCGGCGTCGGCGGTGTCTTCGACCTTCAGCGCCACGTTGTGCTGGGTTTCGCGCACCAGACGGTCGCGCAGCTGGCGCGAGGTCAGGAACTTGCCGCCGCTGCGGTCTTTCACGCCGGCGAACGGCGAGTCGTTGACCTGGAAGGTCATCGAGATCGTGGGTTCGTCCACCGTGAGCACCGGCAGTTGCTCGACCGCCGAGGTGTCGCAGATGGTGTCGGAAATGCCCAGGCCTTCGATGCCCGACATCGCGATGATGTCGCCTGCCTGCGCTTCCTTCACTTCATGGCGTTCGAGGCCGAGGAAGCCCAGCACCTGCAGCACTTTCGCGTTGCGGGTCTTGCCTTCGCGGTCGATCACCGTGACCTGCTGGTTGGTCCGGATCTTGCCGCGCTGGATGCGGCCGACGCCGATGATGCCGACGTAGTTGCTGTAGTCCAGCGAGGTCACGCGCATCTGGAACGGACCATCCAGATCGACCGGCGGCGGCGCCACGTGGTCGACGATGGTCTGGAACAGCGGGGTCATGTCGCCGCTGCGCACGGTCGGGTCCAGGCCGGCGTAACCGTGCAGCGCCGAGGCGTAGACGGTGTGGAAGTCCAACTGTTCATCGGTGGCGCCGAGACGGTCGAACAGTTCGAAGGTCTGGTCCAGCACCCAATCCGGGCGCGCGCCGGGGCGGTCGACCTTGTTGACCACGACGATCGGCTTGAAGCCCATCGCGAAGGCCTTCTGGGTCACGAAGCGGGTCTGCGGCATCGGGCCGTCCATCGCGTCGACCAGGATCAGCACCGAGTCGACCATCGACAGCACGCGCTCGACTTCGCCGCCGAAGTCGGCGTGTCCGGGCGTGTCGACGATATTGATCCGGTACTCCTCGCCCTCGGGCGATTTCCAGCGGATCGCGGTGTTCTTCGAGAGGATCGTGATGCCACGCTCCTTTTCGAGATCGTTGCTGTCCATCATGCGTTCGGTGGTGACCGTGCGCTCACTGAAGGTGCCCGACTGCTTGAGCAACTGGTCGACGAGGGTGGTCTTGCCGTGGTCGACGTGGGCGACGATGGCGATATTGCGCAGGCGTTCGATAGACATGGCGATGGGCGCCCGGGTGTGGCCGGACGCTGAATTTTCGTTAAAGGAAGCCGGCTATTATAGCCGGCGATCGAGCGTAATGGCTCAGTTCGCCCATTCAGATTTCAGGAAATCCGATGCCCAAGCCCCCGTGGAAGCCGCCGATGTGGCTGATCGCCCTCGATTTCGTGGGTCTGGCGCTGCTGGGCCTGGGTCTGGCGATGCAGTTCGCCCCGGACTCGGCGGTCGCGCAGGCCCTGCCGGCCACGTTGCGGCTGCCGCTGCTGACCGTCGGCGGCGGGCTGTTCGCGTTCTGCTGGGCCGCGCTGGCGATGTCGGTCATCGACCACCACCGCGGCTGATCCGGCTGTCGCCAGCCCCGGCCTGAAGTCCGGGCCGCGCGGTCCGGCGGACAGGGCCGGCATGGTACGGTGTCGCCCCCTTTTATCCGCGTCGTTTCGACACCACTTCGTTTCGACTTCGCATCTTTCTGATCCCTCCCGGAGCCTGACCATGAGCCTCATCGCCCATTTCGATACCGACCGCGGCCCGATCCGCATCCAGCTGCACGCCGACAAGGCGCCGCTCACCGTCGCCAACTTCGTCAACCTCGCCCAGCGCGGGTTCTACAACGGCCTGACCTTCCACCGCGTGATCCCCGACTTCATGGTCCAGGGCGGCTGCCCGCAGGGCCGCGGCACCGGCGGCCCGGGTTACAAGTTCGAGGACGAAGCCAACAACGGCGTCGCCCACGAGCGCGGCGTGCTGTCGATGGCCAACGCCGGTCCCAATACCAACGGCAGCCAGTTCTTCATCACCCACGTCGCCACCCCGTGGCTCGACGGCAAGCACACCGTCTTCGGCAAGGTGCTGGAAGGCATGGACGTGGTCGACAGCATCCGCGGCGACGACATCATCAAGTCGCTGAAGATCGAAGGCGACGCCGACGCTGCGCTGGCCGCGAAGGCCGACCGCGTGGCGGAGTGGAACAAGATTCTGGCCGCCTGAGTTCTTGTTGCCCGGGTTGCGTGCGAAGCGCGACAACCCGGGGTTTCGACGTTATCCGGACGCGGCCTGCGAGGGCCGCGTTTTTCATGCGCCGGGTTTCAGCCGATTTCCTGAAAAACGGAATCCTGCGAACAGCACGAGCTGCATGCTTTGCGAAAGCGCTTATCCTGCAGGCCAGCCATCGCCCCGATTCTGAGCAATGCGTCGACTTATTTTTCTGCTGCTGCTCCTCATCGCAATAGCATCCGCAAACGCCGCCGACAGCGTCTGCTACGGCACGCCCGCAAACGGCCGCATCGAACGCGCCGCGCAACTGCCCGCGAGCGGCAGCAACTTCCGCGCCTACAGCCGCGTGGGCGTTTCGCTTGGGCGCACGCATACGCATGCGCGGGTTGCGGACGCGATCGTGCATGCATACGCGGCGCTCGCGCGCAGCGCGCCCGCGAAGATCTTCGTCTACGGCGAAACCGGGTTCGCGAAAGGCGGGCCGTTCAAGCCGCACAAGACCCATCAGAACGGACTGTCGGTGGATTTCATGGTGCCGGTGATCGATGCGAAAGGCCGCTCGGTCCCACTGCCGGGCAATGCCGCGAACCGCTACGGCTACGACATCGAATTCGATGCGCACGCACGGTATCGCGATCTCAGGATCGATTTCGACGCGCTGGCCGAGCATCTGTACGCGTTGCATCTGGCCGGGCATCGTTCCGGTGCCCCCATCGGCCGGGTGATCTTCGAGCCGGCCTATCTGACCAAGCTCTTCGCGACCGGCCGCGGCCCGTATCTGCGCAGGAACATCGACTTCTTGCGTGGAAAAGTGTGGTGGCGACACGATGAGCACTACCACGTCGATTTCGTGGCACATTGCCGTCCACGTTGACCATCGTGAGGGGTGCTGTCGTGTCGAGAAGATTTCTGGGGCTTTTGCTGTTCGCGGTAGGCCTGGCCGCGCTGGTGGCCGGTTTCCAGATCGTCGCGCTGGTGTGCGCAGCGACGGGACTGTTGTTCATCGCAAGCACCGCACGGCGGGGACGCGGCGGCTCTCATCGCGGCGGCCCGGGTCATGCTGGGTCGAGCGGTGGTTACTACTACGGCGATCATCGCAACGATGACGATCGTGTCGGCGGCAGCGACGGCGATTCCGGTGGGGATGGTGGTGGAGGCGGTGGCGGTGGCGGGGATTGATGCGCGCTGTAGGAGGGACCATCAGCTCCGATGGCCGGCATGAGATGGATCGTCTGCGAAAAGCTCGGGCCTGAAGGCCATCCTACGAAAGCCTTGCCTATTCAAGAATCGCTTCGTCGGATCGATATGAAAGAAGAGCGCCCTGCGGCGCTCTTCTGGTTTCCCGCGTTGACGAATGTCCGATTACTTGAAGCGCATCCCGTCCAGCATCGTTTCCACCGCGGCTACGTCGCGGCCGTGGTAATACTCCTTCGGTGCGATCCAGACCAGCACGTTGAGGAATTTGTTGCGTTCGGCGACTGCGGCGGTGCCCTTGTAGATCAAACCATCGGGATTGGTCATTTCGACATCGAAGCGGATGCCTTCGACGCTGCCGAAGGTGTGCGGACGCAGGTTGGTGGTCTGGATGCCGACCCACTGCTGATCGACAAAACCGTCTGCCACCAGTTTCTGCAGCTCGTCCAGGCGCATGCCGACGCGATACCACGGGCCGTCCGGGCGCGACCGGCGCTCGCGCACCACTTGGAACACATGTTCGCCGGGTTTGATCTTCGAGAAAATGATCAAGCGGTTCAGCGCCACGCCGTCGATGGTCCACAGTTCGTTGCGGCGGCTCTTGATCCGCGCCCAGTCCAGCGAACTGGTGAGGGTCATGTCGAATGCGGTCGCCTCGCCCTTGGTTTGCAGTCTGCCGCCGCTGGACGCGCAGGCGGTCAGCAGCAGGGCGAGCGAGATCGGCAGCAGCCACTTCAGCAAGCGCAGCGTCATGGGGTGGGCTCCAGTCTGGTCAGATAGTGTTGGATCAGGGCGGCGTCGCCGGCAGCGGGCGCCGCTTCCAGGTAGTTGCGCAGTGCGTTGGCCGCGCCGGCGGTGTCGCCCTGGGTGCGCAGCAGCATGCCCTGTTCGCGCCAGGCCGCTGCGGGCGGGTCGGGCAGGGCCAGGGCTTCGGCGTAGAACTGTCCGGCCTTGGTCATGTCGTCGCCCTTGTTGCGGCGGCGATGGGCTTCGCCCAGGTGGAACGTCGCCAGCGCCACGGTGTCCGGCGTGGCGTCCTGCTTGAATTCGCCCAGCACGTGGATGCTGGTGTCGTAGGTGCGGCGTGAGAGTTCGCCTTCCATCCAGCGCTGCAGGAACGGCCGGATCGCCGCGCGATAGTCCTCGGCGTAGGTTTTCGGATCCGGCACGCTCGCCTTCGACGCCGCGGCGCGGATATCGGCGATGCGTTCCTCGGTCTGCGGGTGACTGGCGAAGACCGCGCGGTTCTTGTGCGTGCGGTCGGCTTTTTCCTCGCGGTTCAAGCGCTCCCAGATGCGCACGCCGGCCTGCGGGTCGTAGCCGTGCGCAGTGGCGACCGCGAAGCCCAGGGTATCGGCTTCGCGTTCCTTGTCGCGGGATTGTTTGGACAGGCCGGCCATGCCGCCGAGGAGGGCGATGTTGCCGGCGATCGGAATGCCCACGCCCAGCGTGACCAGTCCGAAGGTGCTCAGAAACGCGGTGGTGCGTTTCGCCGACTGCCAGCCTTCCAGCGAGTGCCGCGCCTTGTAGTGCGCGAACTCATGCCCCAGCACCACCGCCAGTTCGGATTCGTCGCGCATGCGCAGCAGCGCGCCGGTGAAGACGAAGGTCACGCCGTTCGGCGCCATCGAGGCGTTGAACACCGGGATATCGACGATGTAGATGCGCAGATCCTTGCAGTGATCGGTGGCGACCTTGCAGGCCACGTTTTCGACATAACGCTGCAGTTCCGGATCGCGGACGATCAGCGGCGAATTGCGGATCTCCTTCTCGGCCTGATTCATGCCGTACCAGAGTTCGGATTCGGTGGAGCCGGGCACCGGGCGCTCGCCGGGCTGCAGATGCGGCAGCGGATCCGCCGCATGCGTCGAACCGATCCCGGCGGTGAGCGTGGCGGTCAGCGTCGCAACCGCGAATGTGTGACGGAAGCTGTGCATGGCGGCTTGTTTCCGGATTATTCCAGCGGAAGTTTCTGCAGCATCCGCTGGACAGTCTTGTTCGCGCCTTCCTTGTCGCGAAGATCGCCGGACTGGTTGGCGAGCAGGTTGTACCAGACCACCTGCCCGGTGCGCAGATCGACCAGAGTGGCCACGCCGACCTGGACGCCGCCGCCGATGTCGAGCGCACCGCCCAGCGCCGCGCCCATCAGCAGGCCGAACACCCGCAGCGCGGTGCGGCCGCCGCTGGCGTAACTGTCGCGGACATAGGTGAACAGCGCGTAGTCGGCGCCGGTCTGCTCGCGCAGCGAAGCCACGCCCGGGCCGAGGCTCCAGTCCATCCGCGGCCGGCCCCTGGCGTCCTTCTTTGTCGCCAGCACGGTGCCGGAGATCGAATACTGGGTGATGCTCATCGCCACCGCCTGGTTCAGGCGCAGGAGCTGGCCGAGCTGCGAGGTGGGATCCAGATCGTCGGGGATGTCGTAATCCGCCTTCAGGTCGACGTTCTTGCCGGCAAGCTGGGCGTGAACTTCGGCCGGGTACAGGGTGCGCGCGGTGTCCGACCATGCCTTGCGCGGCTCCTGCAGGCCGCCGGCGGTGACCAGATACAGTTCGATGTCCGGTTCGATCACCACGATGCTGCCGTCGACCTTGACCAGACTGCCGGTGGCGTCGGTCGCCACGCGGGCGCGATTGGCCGCGGTGGCCGTTGCGGACACCAGGGCGAACACAAGCAGCGTGATCGAAGCAAGGAAACGAATCTTCACGGGCGATTCCCCTTCCGGCGCTCTGTCCGGTCGTCATGTTTCATACGGTCATGCATACCAGGCATCCGACTTTCGTCGCAGCACCGACCGCACGGGTCCGCCCGGTGCTGCCATCCGCAAGCTGCGCGGCTACAATAGTGCATACCTTCTGCAGGTCCAACCCCACATGCCCTCTCTTGCCCGGCGCGTCGGTCGCGCCAAGCCCAGCGCCATTATGGTTGTGGCCGAAAAGGCCAAGCGCCTCAAGGCCGAAGGCCGCGATATCGTCAGTTTTTCCATCGGCGTTCCGAATTTCCTGCCCGGCCCGCACGTGTACGAAGCCGTCCGTGAGGCGCTGACGAAGGATTCGGGCCAGTACGGCAGCAACCGCGGTTCCGATGCGCTGCTTGATGCCTTCCTCAAGCACATGCAGGACACCGGCCTGAGCGGCTACACCCGCGCCAACATCGCCACCGGCATCGGCGCCAAACACGTGATCTACAACCTGGCCGAAGTGCTGCTGGACGAAGGCGACACCATCGCATTCCCCACGCCGTACTGGACCAGCTATCTCGACATCGCCGAGATCGTCGACGCCAAGATCGATCTGCTGCCCTGCGGTGCCGAACAGGACTACAAGCTCACGCCCGCGCAGCTCGATGTGGCGCTGGCGAAGAAGCCGAAAGTGTTCCTGTTCAACAATCCTTCCAACCCGACCGGCATGGTCTACACCAAGGACGAAATCGCGGCGCTGGCCGATGTCATCGCCAAGCATCCCGACACCTGGATCATCACCGACGACATCTACAACCGCATGGTGTTCGACGGCGTCGGCTATCACAACTTCGTCAATTTCCGCCCGGAACTGCGCGACCGCGTGATCTTCATCGATTCGCTGTCGAAGACCTACGGCATGCCCGGCTGGCGCGTCGGTTTCATGGCCGGCCCGGAATCTGTGGCCAATGCGGTGGTGACGATGAACTCTAACCACATCACCAACATTCCCGAGCTGACCACGGCCGCCGCCATCGCCGCGCTCAGCGGCCCGCAGGACGTGCCGACGCAGAAGAACGCCGAGTTCCAGGCCAAGCGTGACCAGGTGATGGCGGCGATCACTGCGATCCCCGGCATTGTCTGCCCGAAACCGCAGGGCGCGTTCTACGTGTTCCCCGATGTCAGCGCCTACTTCGGCAAGACCCACGGCCCCACCGGGCTGAAGATCGACAACGACGTGGCGCTGTGCAACGCGCTGCTCGACGCCAAGGGCGTGGCCTGCGTGCCGGGCTCGGCCTTCGGCGAACCGCGCGCGCTGCGCATCAGCTACACCTGCCCGACGCCGCAGCTGGCGCCGGGCCTGCAGCGCATCCAGGAATTCTTCGCCGAATTGCAATAAAGGAAACGTCGTAGGGTGGGCCCCTGGCCCACCATCGCGATGTATCAAATCGTGTCGCACGTTTGGTGGGAACAGTTTTTTATCGTGACCACCACAACCGAAAATTCAAACGGTGGGCCAGGGGCCCGCCCTACTTTCTCTTCGATAGACGGAGTCGATACATGAAAGCCCCCATGAGAGTCGCCGTGACCGGCGCCGCCGGCCAGATCGGTTACGCCCTGCTGTTCCGCATCGCCTCGGGCGAAATGCTGGGCAAGGACCAGCCGGTGATCCTGCAGATGCTGGAACTGCCGCTGGACAAGGCCCAGGCCGCGCTGAAGGGCGTGATGATGGAACTGGAAGACTGCGCGTTTCCGCTGCTGGCCGGCATGATCGGCACCGACGATCCGCGCGTCGCGTTCAAGGACGTCGATGTCGCGGTGCTGGTCGGCGCGATGCCGCGCGGCCCGGGCATGGAGCGCAAGGATCTGCTGCTGAAGAACGCCGAAATCTTCACCGTGCAGGGCAAGGCGCTGAACGATGTCGCCAGCCGCAACGTCAAAGTGCTGGTGGTCGGCAACCCGGCGAATACCAACGCCTACATCGCCATGAAGTCGGCGCCGGATCTGCCGGCGAAGAACTTCACCGCGATGCTGCGCCTCGACCACAACCGCGCGCTGTCGCAGCTGGCGGCCAAGGCCGGCGTGGCCGTCGGCGACATCCAGAACATGGTGGTGTGGGGCAACCACTCGCCGACCATGTATCCCGATTACCGCTTCGCCACCGTCGACGGCGAATCGCTCAAGGACAAGGTCAACGACGCCGACTGGAACGCCAACGCGTTCATCCCGCAGGTCGGCAAGCGCGGCGCCGCGATCATCGAAGCGCGCGGCCTGTCCTCGGCCGCCTCGGCCGCCAACGCCGCCATCGACCACATCCACGACTGGCTGCTGGGCACCGACGGCAAGTGGGTGACCATGGGCATCGCGTCCGACGGCAGCTACGGCATTCCGGAAGGCGTGATGTACGGCGTGCCGGTGACCTGCGCCAATGGCGAATACACCCGCATCGAAGGCCTGCCAGTGGACGACTTCAGCCGCGCGGCGATGGACAAGACGCTTGCGGAGTTGGAAGAAGAGCGTGCGGGTGTGGCGCATCTGCTCTGAGTCCAGCAGGCAGCATCGCGATATCGGAAAGGCGGCTTCGGCCGCCTTTTCCGTTTTCGGCAGACCATCTCGAATCGATCGTTGCGTAGGGCGGAACCCGCGCCGCGAAGCGCTTTGCAACAGCGAAGCTGATCATTCCGCGGTTTCGTCAACGGCATTGACGTGGCGGACGACATCAGGACAACGTCATCCTCGCGCAAGCGAGGACCCAGGTGTCGGAAGCGATGACATCGAATGCATCCCTGACTGACGAAACCGGGGGGCAGAGTCAATGCCGGTCAGTTAAGCCATCTCTGTCGTCCGTAGAGCGGCCTTAAGGCCGCTGAAGCTTTTGCCGCGAGCGATCAGCGCCCTGAAGGCCGCTCTACAAAAATAGAGTCCCGCGAATACAAAAAAGCCAGTCAGCGTTAACTGACTGGCATTAGGGGCAGAGTGCGGTTTCTATATCGAATGTGGGAAGTCGGCATCGCCCCGTGTTTCCCATGCATCCTACGGCCCGCGCGAAGCTTCACGCCGGCCGTTTGGAGAAATGAATCAGGCGAAGTGCGCAGTCAGGTTCGCGATGATCTGCGTTCGGCTGCCATCCGCCAACGGAACCGTCACCGTGCCGCCGCTGAAGGCCACCAGGCTCTGCCCGGGCTGGGCAGGCTGCGTGAAGGCCGTCTGGGTGGTTGCGCCGGCCATGGTGCCGAATGGGCCATATGTCGTTCCGCTTTTCGATTGCAGCGTCAGCTGCAGAACGCATTGCCAGCCATACCACCAGCCTGTGTATCCGGAAATGGAGACGATCGGATCGTCGAGCGGGATCTCGAACGTGTGGCCTGCCCCGCTGTTCCCGCCGTGTTGCGGCAGGGTGAAGACCCCGGTTCCCGTGTTCTGCGTACCGGTGTTGTATGGGCCCGTCCCGGTATTGACGGCCTGAATGGCATTGAGGACATCGCCCGAACGGATCGTCATCTGTGTCATGGCGGGGTTGCCTGCCGCACCGATGATCGGCGAGTCGTCGAAGCTGTCGCCGGCGGGTGGATTCTCGAGTTGCCCGAGAATCGCGATCTGCGCCTGCTCGAATTGGAAGTTGCCGGAGTTGAGCCGCCACACGAAAGCGTCCTGATATCCGTAATGGATGTTGTTGTAGACGAAACCCGGCGAAATGGCGTCCCACACCTGCTGTGCATTGGCGTTCGGCGCGGCATTGCCCGGCTCGAACTGTGCGCCATAGCCCATTCTGTCTGGCGCTATCCCGGCGTCGAGAAAGTCCTGCAAGGAAGTGCCGTCGTAGAACTGAGGGGAAACGAAATCGAACGTGCTGTTGATGGTGTCCGCAAGGGCGCTGACATCTCCGGGCCATGCGGGCGCCATCGAGAGGTAGTACTTCACCGGCTGTTGATCGAAGACTTTGCGGATGGTGGTGAACAGAATCTGGAACTGCGATTGGGTCAGCTCGTCGGACAATGGCGGCTCCCAATCGATATCCATTCCATTCATTCCGGCGCTTTTCAGATAGGCGACCAGATTGTTGGCGAATGCGGTGGCCAGTGTCTGCGGATCCCCTCCGCTCGAAAAAATGGAGGCCAAGGTGTGGTCGCCCGAATACGCCATGGTCGCCAGCAATTTGATGTTCGGATTGGTCTGGCGCGCGTCGCGGATCAGAGCGTTCAAATAATCCTGGTTGCTGAGGCCGCCTGGATGAGACGCAGTGCTGCCGACGCCGATGGTGTCGCCATTGGCGGTGGCGACGACTGCGAAAAAAGCGATGCCCAGAAAGTCGAGGCTGTTGTAGATCCTGTACTGAAGGAGCGACTGATAGCAGCTGTTTTCGCTGTTGTAGTTCGTGCCCGGGGGCTCGTCCTCGTTCAAGTAGATCCACGCATTGATGCCTTGCGGTAGTCCTGCCATGTCGATTCTCCTTCGGATGGATGTAGTGAGTTGCGCAACCCGGCGACGATGGGCTCCCCGGTTGGCGAAGTATCGTCGTGATCGTGACTTGATCCGTGCGATCGATTTTCCACCAGGCAGTGCCGCACACGGTGTCGTTCCGATCCCACTTCGGTGCGCTTCGACATGACTCGTCGCGGTGACGGTGGCCGTGCCCTCCGGCGTCAGCGAAGGCAGGAACCGGAGGAACCGGGACACCCACAAATCGGATTTCCCTGACAGCCACATCAGCCGTTCCCCGACATCACACCCGTTTTGCTTCCGCGATACTGAGGCATGACTCGTCCCCGCTCGCACATTGCCCCGCACCACAGCCCCGGCGCCTTCCACTGCGTCCAGCGTTGCGTCAGGCGGGCGTTCCTCTGCGGCATCGACTCCTACAGCGGTCTGTCGTTCGAACATCGCAGAGGCTGGATCGAGCAACGCATCCGACTCGTGGCCGAATGCTTTGCCGTCGCGATCGACGCCTATGCCGTCATGAGCAACCACCTCCACCTCGTGCTGCGAATCTATCCGGGCGAGGCACTGCACTGGTCCGACGACGAAGTCGCCGAGCGCTGGGTCAGCCTGTTCCCTCCCCGCGAAAGCACCGACCACGCCATCGAAAGCAAGCGCCTGCGATTGCTGGCAGATCCGGCTCGGATCGACACCCTGCGCCAGCGCCTCGGCAATCTCTCCTGGCTGATGCGCTGCTTGGTCGAGCCCATCGCTCGCCGCGCCAATCGCGAAGATGGCTGCAACGGACGGTTCTGGGAGGGGCGCTACAAGTGCCAGGCGCTGTGCGACGAACGCGCCATCCTCGCCGCCATGGCCTATGTCGACCTCAATCCGATTCGCGCCGGCATGACGGATCGGCTCGACACCTCGGCCTACACGAGCGCGGCAGAACGCATCTCGCAGACAACAAACAATCCAGCGCTGGTAACGTCACAGCTCAAGCCGATTGCCGGCAGCCAGCGCCCGGCTTTCGACATCACGACCGCCGACTACCTCCGCATCCTTGACTGGACCGGCAGACAGCTTGCGCCCGGCAAGCGCGGGCGAATTTCACCGGAGGCGCCCGCGATCCTGGCGACTATCGATCACGACGGGACCCGCTGGGTTACTCGCGTCACCGCATTTGGCAGCGGCTGGCATCGCGCTGCAGGCTCGGCACAGGACCTGGTCGCTATGGCCGAGAGGATGGGACAGCAGTGGCTGAAAGGCATCCGGCTTGCTTTGAAGTTGGGTTAAGACATTGCGAAGCGAAACGTCGCCCGGCCGGGAGCATGGGCCGTGGGCGATGGTTTTCGACCTACCCCTGCCTATCCCTTGAACTGGGATGAGGAGGGGGACGAGCGGAGCTGGCCTGGTTGCTGGGAAGAAAAGTGGGTGTCCCCTCGTTTGCTGGGAAGAAAAGTGGGTGTCCCGGTCGGTCACGGCCGCGCGGATGGGACAGCAGTGGCTGAAAGGCATCCGGCTTGCGTTGAAGCTTGGTTGAGACATTGCGCGGCGAAATGTCGCCCGGCCGGGAGCATGGCCCGTGGGCGATGGTTTTCGACCAGCCCCTGCCTATCCCTTGAACTGGGATGAGGAGGGGGACGAGCGGAGCTGGCCTGGTTGCTGGGAAGAAAAGTGGGTGTCCCGGTCGTTAGCGGGGAAGAAAAGTGGGTGTCCCGGTCGTTATTCGCATCGAAGGCCTGCCGGTCGACGACTTCAGCCGCGCGGCGATGGACAAGACGCTGGCGGAGCTGGAAGAAGAGCGTGCGGGTGTTGCGCATCTGCTCTGATCGCAACGTTTCGATCTTTCGCTAAAACGCCGGGCATTGCCCGGCGTTTTTGTTTCTGTGGCGGACGAATATCGATAGGCCCGGAATGCCGTAGGGCGCATAAGCCGAAGGCGTCATGCGCCATCGCACATCGCACATGGCGATTACTTGACGCTACGTATGCGCGTTAGTGCCTTACGTGAATCGCTGCATCACTACAGTCATGAAGTCGTTGCTGTCGATCTCGTGAGTGGATGTTCCGACCCGAACGTAGAACTTCCCGTTTAGAACGATGGGCCGTCCATTTGACTTCGGCTTGAGCTCCCACAAAAGTAGCCCGTCACAGTAGACGGGCATCAAGCTCTGAGCCAAGCTCTGCAGAACGTCCTTGGGTGCGTCAGCGCTGAGAATCACGTCTTTCCAGCGTCGCCACCACCTGTCGATGTCGTAGCCCAAGTGACGCAGCTGGGCCTCTGTGTCAACGACATGGCGTCCGGATACTTCAATGGGCTGCGTGCCAAACAACGTCTGAATGCGGTCAGCGTCTGATCTCTTATCAGCAACACCGACAAGGATCAGGCCTTCGCTGCTGGGTCCGCTGTTCATCATTGCGACGCACGTTTGCAGGACCTCTTGGAACAGGTTCTTGTTCTCTACTGGCGGATTTTTGAGCTCGCAGAAGCCCTGCTTTAGTTCCACCATGGAGTCCTCAGAAACAGGGCCACGCAGAAGGCTCTCCACATATTTTCGAGAATTGAGAAGTACCGCTCCCGGTTGCGGCTCCGGCTTGAAGAATGCCTTGCGTAGCAGTTTCTCCACCCTCGTAAAGGTTTTCTTCTTCTGATCCTTACCCCAGGCGCTTCCGCCAGTAGGGATCGCTATACCCTTGGCCCAGAAGTTGGCCAGCACATCCCGTAGTGCCTCGCTGGAAAGCGGAGTTAAGCCTTCACGATAGATGAGGGCGTAAATTCCAGCGAACACAGCCTGAAACTGACGTCTGGTTCCTTTCTCGTATGTCTCGAGACTGATCATGTGCTTTCCCAGTGAACCGTGCCCGCGCATCGTATCGTCCACCAGTTCGACAACAGACATGATTCTTTGGAACAGGACGTCTGGATTTTCAGCTTGAATGAGCGCGTTCACCTCGCCTAGAGACTGTGATTTGATGTTTCTCTCTAGGCCATATGCCACGTCTCGGTTTTGCCAACCCGTTGTTGGTGGTGGATTTAGGACGCAGTCGAGAACGAGGTCTAGTATTAGTTCCTCATCACTAGACCATCGGATCTCGTCATGCCTCAAAATGTCATGGCGGGCCCAGAAGAGGTCCGACATTGTTAGGCCGTAGTCGAGGTCTTTGCGCGAGATGCTCAACTGAGCCATATCATTGAGGAATATGGAATCCGAAAACGTTCCGTCGCCGCGGATGGCTGCGGCGGTTTTCCTCACCAAATCTGGTAGCGCACCTGTCGCGCCAGCCTGTCTAATCTCATGAAGACTTAGTCTCTGGCCGCCACTGTTAATCCTTCGAAACACTTCATCAATCGCCGACTCAGATGCATCCCGATAAATCGATACAGGAAGTTGATAATTCGCCAGAATTAGCGAGCGCTCTCTGGACATCTTTGGGAAGCATTGCTCCAAAATGGCTCCAGAATCTAGTCTAGCTTTCGTGTCTCCTATGGTTTCAAGGTCAAAGTATTCACCTTCGTAGGAGAATTTGTTGTCCATGAAGGCGAATACCGCCTCGAGGCGCTGGAGCCCGTCGATAACCTCGTACTTGCCAGGCTGTCCCCGGCGCCGCTCCGCGAGCAAGATCAGAGGGATAGGGAGGCTGCTCGCAATTGAGTCAATCAGCTTCTCTTTTTCATCGACTCCCCAGACCAACTTCCTCTGGTATCGCCGATTTGCGATTAAAAGCTTGTTGGCGTAAAAATTGTAGAGAGTCTGAAGACTTTGCCCTTGGACAGAAAGATCTGAAGGCTGCATTGGTACTCCAAGATATATAGGGTTCTCACATGTGTGTGAGCTATGAGACGGCGGAACGATGCGCCATATGTTGATTCTGTCTGACAACGTTCAAATATATAGAGTTAGGTTTATTTTTGTCGACGCAAAACCTCAGGGTCAGGCTTATTTTTCCGAGTCGATAAAAAAGTCCCGTCAATTAGTGTTCCCACTTCAGGAGTGCTGGAGATATTCTTCTACTTGTCAGGCTGGCGCCAAGGACACCTGTCAGAAAAGACAGGTTTACCCGTCGGCCGCATTACGGAGCCACCCCCGTATACCTCGCCCTCGGCCGAATCAATTTCCCCTGCGCCTGTTGCTCCAGCGCATGCGCCAACCAGCCCGCGAGACGACCGGCCGCGAACATTACCAGCGCGGGCGTGGCCGGCAGGCCGTTGACGTGGCAGATCGCGGCGAGCATGAAGTCGATGTTCGGCCGCTGCCCGCTGACCTCTTCGGTGGCGGCAATGATCGTCTCCAATGCCGCGAGTTCCGGAGAACCCGCGTGCAGCACGCGCACCCGCGCCAGCAGTTCCGCCGCGCGCGGGTCGCCGTGCGGGTAGAGCGCGTGACCGAAGCCCGGCAGGTCGTCGCCGCGCTGCCAGCGGGCGGCGATGACGTCGTGCGGGGAGGGCGCCTCGCTCGCATCCGCGATCAACGCATACGCCCGCGCCGTCGCGCCGCCGTGGCGCGGGCCGGACAGCGCCGCTAGTCCGCTGCATACCGTCGCGTGCAGATGGGCGCCGGTCGAAGCGACCACGCGCGCGGCGAAGGCGGAGACATTCAGTTCGTGATCGGCGCACATCACCAGCGCGGCGCGGACCAGATCGGCGAAACCTTCGTCGCCGGCTTTCCAGCAGCCGGCCAGCAGGCGATGCACCGGCCCGGCGAACGGCGGTCGGGCCACCAGCAGTGCGGCGTTCTGGCGCAGCAGCGCGGCGGCGATCTCGTGCCGCACCCGCGGCGCGGAGCTGAAGGAATGACGCACGTCCAGCGCCAGCAGCGGGATCGCGGCCATCGCGCGCTCCAGCGGCGGCAGGTCTATGTTGGCGGCGATACCGGCGACGTGGACGGGCCAGACATCGATGGCGTCGGCCGCGAACGGATCGTGATCGCCGCAGTCCCACAGCAGCCGGGCGATGTCTTCCAGATCGGCGCCGTCGCGGAGCGCGCCGATGGCGGAGCGCCCGCGGTAGTAGGGGCCGTCCGGGCGGATCAGCGAGATCTGCGTTTCCAGCACCGGCAGGCCGCGGTCGAGGCTCTGCGCGGCCCCGCTGGCGGCGCCGCGGCCGGCGCGCTTGCGCTGCGCCAGCCGCTCCACGTCCTGACGCAGATACAGCCGGCTGCGGTGATCCGTGCCGGGACGCGATTCCAGCAGGCCGCGGCTCACGTAGGCGTACAGCGTCGCCTGGCTGATGCCGAGCAGGCGGCAGGTATCGCGGGCGGTCAGCAGATCGGTGGTCATGGCGATGCCGGCGGTGGGATGTCGATAGATTGATTGATCGAATCAAGATTGATCAACCATCGCGATGGTGCCAGATTGCGCCCCACGGGAGGCAATGGCACAGGCCGCCGCCCGGCCCGATGCTCCGCACCGGGCATGACTACAGATAAGGAGTCGTCCGCAATGAGCAACCCATCCGCAGGGGCGCCACGCTCTCCAGGAGCAATGTTCCGCGCCGCCCTCGCCGAAGAAACCCCGCTGCAGGTGATCGGCGCGATCAACGCCAATCACGCCCTGCTGGCCAAACGCGCCGGCTATCGCGCCATCTACCTGTCGGGCGGCGGCGTCGCCGCCGGTTCGCTGGGGCTGCCGGATCTCGGCATCAACACGCTGGAAGACGTGCTGATCGACACCCGCCGCATCACCGATGTCTGCGATCTGCCGCTGATGGTCGACATCGATACCGGCTTCGGCGCCAGCGCGTTCAACATCGAGCGCACCATCAAGTCGCTGATCAAGGCCGGCGCGGCGGCCTGCCACATCGAGGATCAGGTCGGCGCCAAGCGCTGCGGCCACCGTCCCGGCAAGGAAATCGTGTCCCAGAGTGAAATGGTGGACCGCGTGAAGGCGGCGGCCGATGCCAAGACCGACGCCGATTTCTTCCTGATCGCGCGCACCGACGCGATTCAGGTCGACGGCGTCGACGCCGCCATCGAGCGCGCCATCGCCTGTGTGGAAGCCGGCGCCGACGGCATCTTCGCCGAGGCCGCCTACGACCTCGGCACCTACCGCCGTTTCGTCGATGCGGTGAAAGTGCCTGTGCTGGCCAACATCACCGAATTCGGCAAGACCCCGCTGTTCACCCGCGACGAACTGGCCACGGCGGGCGTCGCGATCCAGTTGTTCCCGCTGTCCGCGTTCCGGGCCATGAACAAGGCCGCGGAGAACGTCTACGAAAGCATCCGCCGCGACGGGCACCAGAAGGCAGTGGTCGATATCATGCAGACCCGCGAGGAGCTGTACGACCGCATCGGTTATCACGCATTCGAACAGAAGCTCGACGCGCTGTTCGCCGCGAAGAAATGAACAAGGACCAGACCATGAGCGAAAACGCCAATCAAACGCTTCCCAAGCCGAAGAAATCCGTCGCGCTGAGCGGCACGGCCGCCGGCAACACCGCGCTGTGCACGGTCGGACGCAGCGGCAACGATCTGCATTACCGCGGCTACGACATCCACGATCTCGCGACGCAATCGACGTTCGAGGAAGTGGCGCATCTGCTGGTCCACGGCGCCCTGCCCACCGCGTCGCAGCTCAAGGCCTACAAGACCAAGCTCAAGCGCCTGCGTGGGCTGCCGGCGATCGTGCAGGAAGCGCTGGAACTGGTGCCGGCCAACGCACACCCGATGGACGTGATGCGCACCGGCTGCTCGGTGCTGGGTACGGTGCTGCCGGAGCGCGAAGGCCATCCGGCTAGCGAGGCGCGCGATATCGCCGACCGCCTGATCGCCAGCTTCGGCTCGATGCTGCTGTACTGGTGGCATTTCACCCGCAACGGCGACCGTATCGATACGCAGACCGACGACGATTCCGTCGCTGCGCATTTTCTGCACCTGCTGCACGGCGAGCCGCCGAGCGCGCTGCATCAAAACGCACTCGACAAGTCGCTGATCCTCTACGCCGAACACGAATTCAATGCGTCCACCTTCGCCGCGCGGGTGATCGCCGGCACCGGTTCCGATCTGCATTCCTGCATCACCGGCGCCATTGGTGCATTGCGTGGGCCGAAGCACGGCGGCGCCAACGAAGTGGCGATGGACATCATCAGCCGCTACGACACCGCCGATGCGGCGGAAGCCGACATCCGCGCGCGCATGGAGCGCAAGGAAATCATCATCGGCTTCGGCCATCCGGTGTACACCATCGGCGATCCGCGCAATCCGATCATCAAGGAACTCTCGCGCACGCTATGCGCCGACGGCGGCAACCAGACGTTGTTCGACGTGTCCGAGCGCATCGAGACGCTGATGATGGCCACCAAGAAGATGTTCCCGAATCTCGACTGGTTCAGCGCATCGGCCTATCACATGATGGGCATCCCGACGCCGATGTTCACGCCGCTGTTCGTGATCGCGCGCACCACCGGCTGGAGCGCGCACGTCATCGAACAGCGCGAGGACGGCAAGATCATCCGCCCCAGCGCGAATTACGTCGGGCCTGAAGATCGCGACTACGTGGCGATCGAACGTCGTTGATGCGTGCGGAAGGCTCATGAGCACCGACTGGCTGATCCCGACGGAACAGTGGGGCGAACACGCGCTGGTGGTGTTCGTCACCCTTGCGGTCACCGCGCTGGTGGTGGTGATTCATTACGAAGGGCTGCACTGGCTGGCGCGACGCTACGCGGTGCGCGAGCCGAAGCGCGACCGTCGCGCGATGCTCGAGATCATCTTCGCGCTGCTGGCGCTGCACATCGTCGAAATCTGGTGCTACGGCTTCGCTTACTGGGGCCTGCTGGTGGTGCCCGATGCGGGCGCCATCCACGGGGAGCAGGGGTTCGACACGTTGTTCGACGCGATCTATCTGTCGGCGACCACCTACACCACGCTGGGGTTCGGCGATCTCGCACCGGTGGGCGCGATCCGTTTCGTGTCGGGAATGGAATCGCTGACCGGGTTGTTGCTGATCACCTGGTCGGCATCGTTCACGTATCTGGAAATGTCCAGGTTGTGGACCGGTACGCGCGATCGTTGAGTGCCTCGTTGCGAACGAAAAAGCCCGCGCCATGCGCAATGCCGTTCAGTAAAGCCATCTCTGCCGTCCGTAGAGCGGCCTTCAGGCCGGTCCAGGCAGAACCCGGTCGGTGACGACATCAGGGCCGTGCCCACGGCTGATGAAAAAGAAACGGTTGCGTATCGGAAATCAGCGGCCTGAAGGCCGCTCTACAAAAACAGAATCCCGCGAATACAAAAAAGCCAGTCAGCGTTAACTGACTGGCATTAGCGCATTGCGCGGCTTTTTTTCCGAGTCGGGCGCGAGCTTCAGCTCAGACCTTCGTCCTTCAGCACTTTCTGCACTGCGGCATCCGCTTCGATGCGCGCGACGAATGCGGCGAGATTGTCCAGGCCGTAAACATCGACGCCATTGTTGCGCGCCCAGCGCCAGGTCACGTACAGATACGGATCGGCGACCGAGCGGCTGCCTGCCAGCCATTCCTTGTCGGCAAGGTGCGCATCGGCACGCTCGAACAGCGTGCGTACTTTCGAGCGCGCCGCATCCTTGGTCCTGTCGATCAGCGCAGCGTCCTCGAGATAAGCGGTGCTGCCGAAGAGCGGATGAAAGGCCGGATGCACATCGGCGTTGCAGAACGCGATCCACTTGTTCACTTCCGCACGGCTTTTCGCGGTGCCGTCGCCGCCCAGGCCGCTCTCCGGATGGAGGTCGGCGAGATAATTGAGGATCGCCGAATTCTGGGTCAGCACCCAGCCGTCCTGTTCCAGCGCCGGCACCGCGCCCGCGGGATTGATCGCGAGGAACTCTGGTTTTTTGCGGTCGTCGCGGCTGACCCGCACCGCTTCGTACGGCTTGCCGATCCATTCCAGCACGATGTGGTCGGCGAGCGAGCAGGCACCGGGGGAGTAATAGAGTTTCATGCGCGGTTCCCTGAGTTATGGAATGTGGGGGTGAAGTGGGGGACGAAGCCGGATCATGGTGTCACCGACCGTGCGGTTCAACCGCGGCATGTGGAATGCAGTGTCGTCGGCGTGCCGGCGCGCGATGGTTGCGACACGGCAGCAAAGCAATCTGCGTAAAAAAATGCGGAAAAAATTCGATGCGCGAAAAAATCGATACGACGAAAGTCGGCATGAAAAACCGGATGCGGAAAGCGCGCAAAAAAAAAGCCGCAGAAACTGCGGCCATCAATCAATCATCGATCTTTAGATACCGGAATCGAAACCGGCCGTGAGGTCATCCGCGGCCGGGTTTGTCTTTCTGCGATTTCAGCGACTGCACTTTCAAGAACGTGTGGTCGCCGATCTTCGCGACCTGATACGCATTGCGCCAGCTGGGCTGGGCGATGGACAGGGCCGCGAAGTGGCTGGCGCCGGGAACGATCTCCTGACGCTCGCCTTCCGGCAGCGCCCAGTTGCGCTCGGCTTCGAGCGCGATGGTGACCGCCTGTGACCAGGCTTCGGCATTGCCGAGCTGCGTGCGCGGCGACACGATGGTCGGCGCGAACTGTTTGCGGGCGGTGACGACATCGCACATCGAGTCGCCCCACAGGCCGCTGTCCTCGCGACGCAGCGCGACTTCTGCGACCGCCTGCTGTCCGCGGACAGGCTGGTTGCGTGCTTCCAGGTACAGCGTGGTACTGAGACATAACGAGTCGGCGGCCTGCGGGGGCAACACCGATGCGATCCAAAGGATCCATGCGAGCTTCATTGGAACTCCTTGCTTCGTTGCTTCGGCCGAACGGTGCACGGGTAAGGGCCCAGAACATCGATTCGAGTGCGACATGGCGATAGACAGTCCGGCGTGACGCCGGGCGCTTGCGAGGATCGCAAGACAAGGGGCTGCGGGCTCTATGGCCGCTTGTAGCCCAAACGTGGACCGGGGCGGGGGGCCCACCAAAGGGGTGGCACCATCTCCCGACACGATCTCGCGCTGGTCCCGCATCCGGTTGGCGGGAAAGCGGGCGTAGGGTAGTCAGCGAAACATAACCCCAGCTGAATGATATTTTTGAAAATGGCTGATTCGATTGGAGTTTTTGTTCGGAAGGTGACGTAAGCCGCTGTCGGTACAAGGACTCGGCCCGCCGTGGAGTCGTGCCAACGGTGTTGCGGTGCGAGATGGAGGAGCGCGACTGCGATGCCGGATTGCGCGGGTTTAGGCGGCCCAGACGTTATCCAAACGGCAATGAGGCCGTGCCAACGGCTGACAACATCAGAGCGTTCGTGAAAGCCTTGCCTACAACCCCGCCGCCACCCGGCTGCCCTGGGCGATCGCGCGCTTGGCGTCGAGCTCCGCGGCCACGTCGGCGCCGCCGATAAGATGGGCGGCGACACCGGCGGCCTGCAGGGCGTCGAACAGCTCGCGGCGCGGCTCCTGGCCGGCGCAAATCACCACGTGATCCACCGGCAGGGTCTGCTCCTTGCCATCGGTACGGATGCGGAACCCCGTGTCGTCGATGCCCAGATACTCCACGCCGCCCAGCATCGCCACCTGTTTGGCCTTGAGCGCGGCGCGATGGATCCAGCCGGTGGTCTTGCCCAGCTTCGCGCCGGGTTTACCCGGGCTGCGCTGCAGCAGCCAGACTTCGCGCGTCGGCGGTTCGGGCTCGGGTTTGCGCAGGCCGCCGGGGCCGGAAAAGGTCGGGTCCACGCCCCACTCTGCCATCCAGCGCTGTGGGTCCAGCGTGGATGAGCGATGTTCTGCCGCGCCGTGCTGCGGCATCAGGTCGAACGCCGTCGCGTCGAGGATCGGCGTGTGCACCAGATATTCGGCCACGTCGAAACCGATGCCGCCGGCGCCGATGATCGCCACCCGCGCGCCGGGGACAACGCGGCCGCTCAGCACATCCAGATAACTGACGACCTTGGCGTGATCGATCCCCGGAAGCGCGACCTTGCGCGGGCGGATGCCGGTGGCCAGCACGACCTCGTCAAAGCCCTTGAGCGTATCGGCATCGGCCATTGACGACAGCCGCAGCTCGACGCCGGTGTCGGCGATGCGATGGCGGAAATAACGCAGGGTTTCGTGGAACTCTTCCTTGCCCGGGATCTGTTTGGCGAGGTTGAACTGCCCGCCGATCTCATCGGCGGCGTCGAACAGGGTCACCCGGTGCCCGCGCTCAGCGGCGACGGTAGCGCAGGCAAGCCCGGCCGGGCCGGCGCCCACCACCGCCACCTGCTTGGGCGCGGCGGTTTTGATGTAATTGAGTTCGGTTTCGGCGCAGGCGCGCGGGTTGACCAGACAGCTTGCTTTTTTCTGCTCGAACACGTGGTCCAGGCAGGCCTGATTGCAGGCGATGCACGTATTGATGCGGTCGGCGCGGCCGGCGCGGGCCTTGTTCGCCCATTCCGGGTCGGCCAGCAGCGGGCGCGCCATCGAGATCAGGTCGGCGCCGCCGCCGGCGAGAATGCCCTCGGCCACGTCGGGCATGTTGATGCGGTTGGTCGCGACCAGCGGCAGCTTTACTTCCGGGCGCAGCTTGGCGGTTACGCCTGCGAACGCCGCGCGCGGCACCGAGGTGGCGATGGTCGGCACCCGCGCTTCGTGCCAGCCGATGCCGGTGTTCAGGATGGTCGCGCCGGCGGCTTCGATGGCCTTGGCCTGGGCGACGATCTCCTCCCAGCCCGAACCTTCCGGCACCAGTTCCAGCATCGACAGCCTATAAATAATGATGAAGTCGGGGCCGCAGGCTTCGCGCACCCGGCGCACGATCTCGGTCGCGAAGCGCATGCGTTTCTGCAGATCGCCGCCCCAGCCGTCGCCGCGCCGGTTGGTGCGGGCGCTGAGGAACTGGTTGATCAGATAGCCTTCCGAACCCATCACCTCGACGCCGTCGTAACCGCCGTCGCGGGCGAGGCGGGCGGCGTTGGCGTAGGCCGAGATGGTGCGCTCCACGCCGAAACCGGTCAGCGCGCGCGGCGTGAACGGATTGATCGGCGATTTGACCTTTGATGGCGCCACCGACAGCGGGTGATAGGAATAGCGCCCGGCGTGCAGCAATTGCAGGCAGATCTTCGCGCCGTGCGCGTGCACGGCGCTGGTGACCAGACGGTGTTTGCGCGCTTCCCATGGCCAGCTGAGCTTGCTGGAGAAGGGCTTCAACCAGCCCATCATGTTCGGCGAGAAGCCGCCGGTGACGATCAGCCCGGCGCCGCCGGCTGCGCGCTCGGCGAAATACGCGGCGAGCTTAGGGAAATCGCTGGCGCGATCCTCCAGCCCGGTGTGCATCGACCCCATCAACACCCGGTTGCGCAGTGTGGTGAAGCCGAGATCGAGCGGCGAGAACAGGTGAGGGTAGGGGGCAGCAGCAGGTTGGGTAGTCATCGGCCAATACGCAAACGTATGGAAGCGCGCACGATGCCGGGAAAGACGGCCGTGCTCAAGAGGTTTCGATCAGGGATTTCGATCAACTGGGGGGCAATCCGGCTGGCGATCCCGGTGTTCCGGGGCGCGACACCGGACTTTACACCGCCAATCAGTCGATTCGACGCAAGGCGCAGGGCAGGGCTGGCGCCGGGTCTGGCAAAATAGCCGGCTTCCCACGCCACTACCGAGCTGCGCACCCATGGGTCACCACGATATCCGCTCCGCCGTCCGCCCCGATCCCGACCAGCCGATGGTCGACATCGCCGATTACGTCATCGACACCCGGATCGATTCGCAGGAGGCCTACGACACCGCGCGTTACATGCTGCTGGATTCGCTGGCCTGCGCGATGCTGGCGATGAAGTTCGAGGGCTGCGTCAAGCACCTCGGCCCGCTGGTGCCGGGCGCCGAACTGCCGGGCGGCGCGCGCGTGCCGGGCACGTCCTTCGAACTCGACCCGGTACAGGCTGCGTTCAACATCGGCACCCTTGTGCGCTGGCTCGACTTCAACGACACCTGGCTGGCCGCCGAGTGGGGCCACCCGTCCGACAACCTCGGCGCCATTCTGGCGGTCGGCGATTACCTCAGCCGCAAGGCCGAGCGCGACGGCGGCAAGGGCCTGACCGTGCGCGACGCACTGACCTGGGCGATCAAGGCCCACGAAATCCAGGGCGTGTACGCGCTGAAGAATTCGTTCAACCGCGTCGGCCTGGACCACGTGATCCTGGTCCGTCTCGCGTCCACCGCCGTGTCCACCGCGATGTTCGGCGGCGACAAGGAGGCGGTGATCACCGCCGTTTCGCACAGTTGGATCGACAACGGCGTGCTGCGCACCTATCGCCACGCGCCGAACACCGGCCCGCGCAAGAGCTGGGCGGCGGGCGATGCCTGCCGTCGCGCCGTCACCCACGCGCTCAACGCCGCGCACAAGAAAGTGGTGGGCTACCCGTCGGCGCTGACCGCCAAGACCTGGGGCTTCTACGACGTGGCCTTCAAGGGCAAGGCGTTCGAGTTCGAGCGTCCGTTCGGCAGCTATGTGATGGAAAACGTGCTGTTCAAGATCAGCTTCCCGGCGGAGTTCCACGCCCAGACCGCGGTGGAGTGCGCGATGCAGCTGCACGGCCAAGTGAAGGACCGGCTGGACCAGATCGACCGCATCGAGATCGAAACCCAGGAAGCCGGCGTCCGCATCATCGACAAGACAGGCCCGCTGGCCAACTACGCTGACCGCGACCACTGCCTGCAGTACATGATCGCCGTGCCGATGATCCACGGCCGCCTGACCGCCGACGACTACAACGACGACATAGCCGCCGATCCGCGCATCGACGCCCTGCGCGAAAAGATGGTGGTGAAGGAAAACCCGCAGTTCACCCAGGACTACTTCGACGCCGACAAGCGCTACATTGGCAACGCCATCCAGGTGTTTTTCAAGGATGGCAGCAGCACCGACAAGGTGTCGATTGACTATCCGATCGGCCACCGCAAGCGCCGTGCCGAAGGCATCCCGGTGCTGATGACCAAGGCCAAGGCCGCCCTGGAGGCGCACCTGTCGGCCGATCAGGCCGCCGAAATCATGCGTCTGGCCGCGAATCCGGCCGAGATGGATGCCATGCCGCTTTCTGCATGGTTGGGACTCTTTTCCGCATGACCGAGTGCGGTTCAGGTTCCACAATGAATGATGGCGCCCAGAACCGACCTCGGTCGCGTCCGAAGGTTCCCCGCGAACCTGAACCGTGCTTGGATTCACCCAACTGTTATGCTAGTGTTAACAAGGCCATGACGCGGCCGGGTCATAATGAACGCGATTTTGCCGCCCCCAAGGCGGCGGTCTGTTCGGGCAGACACCACCGAGTCTTTCAATTTCCTCTAAGGAGCATCCATTCATGAATAAAAAACTTCTCTGTGTCGCGCTGCTAAGTGGGCTGGCCGTGGCCCAGACTGTCTCCGCGCAGGACTTCGACGACCGCTGGTATCTCACGACCTCCGCGGGCTTCAACATGCAGGACGGCTCGCGCGGCACCGGCCCCACCCCGTTCGGCACTCTCGGCTTCGGCAAGTTCGTCAGCGACAACTGGTCGCTCGATGGCGAGTTCAACTACCAGAACCCGACCTTCGATAACCAGAGAGTCATCCGCAATCCGCTCGCACGTGCCGGCAATCTGAACTGGAGCCAGTACGGCGTGTCGATCGACCTCCGTCGCCACTTCATCGCCGAAGGCCGCAACTGGAACCCGTACGTGCTGGCTGGCCTCGGCTATCAGCGTTCGGAAGAAGAGTTCGACGCGTTCCCGAGCGTGAATTCGCCCGGTCAGCGTGAAGACGGCAACCTCGCCGGCAAGCTCGGCGTGGGTCTGCAGGGCGACCTCGGTCGCATCGGTGTGCGTACCGAACTCGCCTATCGCCTCGACGCCGACGACAGCAGCGTCAATGCTGCTGACGAAAGCTGGTTCGGTGATGTGCTGGCCTCGGTCGGTTTCATCGTCCCGCTGGGTCCGGAACCGACCGAAGCACCGGTCGAAGCTCCGGCCCCGCCGCCGGCCCCGAACTGCGCCGACAAGGATGGCGACGGTGACGGCGTCAACGATTGCAACGACAAGTGCCCGAACTCGCAGGCCGGTGAAGCGATCGGTCCGGACGGCTGCAAAGTCCAGATCTCGATCGACCTGAAGGGCGTGAACTTCGACTTCGACAAGGCCACCCTGCGTCCGGACGCGGTTGCGATCCTGAACGAAGCCGTCGAAATCCTGAAGCGCTATCCCGACCTCCGCGTCGAAGTCGCCGGCCACACCGACCTGTGCGGTTACGACGGCTACAACCAGTCGCTGTCGCAGCGTCGTTCGGACACTGTGTACAACTACCTGACCAGCAACGGTATCGACGCTGGCCGTCTGGCCGGTCCGAACGGTTACGGCGAGAGCCGTCCGCTCGTTGCCACCGCGCAGACCCTGCCGGAATGCAAGAACGAGACCAATCGTCGCACCGAGCTCAACGTCCAGTAATCGCGGACAGGCTCGCAGCAGTATCCCGAAGCCCGGCCTTGTGCCGGGCTTCGGCTTTTCCGGCCTGGCATCCATCGGCGGCCGGTTTTTTCGGCGTGAGGTCACGATCCACGCGCTTGATCGTCCGCCGTGGTTGTCCGGCGCACCGTGCCCGGCCTACACTCCGAAACCAGAATTTGCGGAGAACATCCATGCGTCCAGTGTCGGTAGTCGTCTCTGCGCAGACGTTGTTCACGGGCGGTCTTGCCGGTCTGATCGGATTCTCCGCGCTGTGTTACGCCGGAGGCGCCCACGCTGCCATCGATTGCGCGTCCTTCAAGCCGATTTCCCCGTCCACGGGCAACACCCTGCAGATCGTGCCGATCGCCGAAGAACTGGCGCCGCCGAATCGACAGCTCGGGACCGGCGTCGGCTTCGCGGAGTTGTTTTCCGCTGGCACGACCGTCGAAGTGGTGCTGTCTCGGATCCAGCATCAGGAATGCCGCGCGACGACCGCTGCCGCGAAGCCGCTGACGGACGCAGCGGGCGCTTATCAGCCGAAGCCCGGCGAAGCCACCGCCTGGCGGTTCGACATGACCCAGAACGGCAAGCGCATGACCGCCGACGAGTTCGATGCCTGGATGAAGGCGCGCGGCGTGCGCGTGGTGAAAGGCCCGGCCGCGGTTGCTGCGCCACCGCCGCCGCCGCCCGCACCGGCGCCGGAACCTCCGAAAAAGAAAAAGCGCTGATTTCCGAGTGGCGACGAATGGCCGGTGGATCGACACCGGCGCTGTGCTGCAGGCGATGACACCCAAATCCCGTTTCGGCATCGCCCGCATCCTCTCCAAACGCGGGCTGTGTTCGCGTACGCAGGCGGCCGAGTGGGTACGCGCGGGGCGCGTCAGCGTCGGCGGACGGGTGGTGCGCGACCCCGAATATCCGGTCGCTGTGGATCGCGACGACATCGCCATCGACGGCAGCGCCATCGCTGCGACCGCACCGGTCTATCTGATGCTGAACAAGCCGCGCGGGCTGGTCACCACCGCCAGCGACGAGCGCGGTCGCGACACGGTCTATCGCTGCTTCGATGGGGCGACGACGCCGAGCGGGGCGCCGCTGCCGTGGATCGCACCGGTGGGGCGGCTGGACAAGGCCAGCGAAGGGTTGCTGCTCTTCGCCAACGATCCTCAGTGGGCGGCGCGCATCACTGATCCGCAGACCGGGCCGTCCAAGACCTACCGGGTGCAGATCGACCGCATTCCCGACGCCGACCTGCTGGCGGCGCTGTGCCGCGGCATCGACGATGCGGGCGAACGGCTGTCCGCGGTTTCGGCCACCCTGCTGCGGGCGGGCGAGAAGAATGCCTGGGTCGAGATCGTGCTCGACGAGGGCCGCAACCGCCAGATCCGGCGTCTGCTGGACGCGTTCGACATCGCCACGCTGCGTCTGATCCGCGTGGCCATCGGCGGTCTGGCGCTGGGCGATCTGCCCAAAGGCGAATGGCGCGCATTGACAGAAGACGATCTGCAGCGCCTTCGCAGCTGAATCAGCAGGGGATTTGCGCAGATGCCCGATCTGTGAATCCTTTCACGCTCGCATTCAGGGCTTTCCGCGATGCGGCTGCCTACACTGCGGCGGGGGCGATCCGTCGATCAACACAGGTTCCAATCGATGCGCATGCTTCTGCCTGCGGCGCTGCTCGCCGTTGTCGCCCTGTCCGGCTGCGCCAGCCGTCAACCGTCGGCTGCTTTGCCTGAAAGCGGAATTTCGCCGCCGAAGTCCGCGACGATCGTAGTCGGCAAGTTCAACCGGTTCCAGATGACCCAGAACGGTCGGCAGATGAGCGCCGACGATTTCGACGCCTGGATGAAGGCGCGAGGCATCCGCGTCGCCAAGGGGCCGCAGGCCGCCAAACGCTCGGCCAATCCGCAGTCAAGACTGCAGACGCAGCCGAAACCGCAGGCCAAAGCACAGACGAAAGCGTCGCCGCCCAAGCGGCGCTGATCTGCATCGGCGAACCGGTTCGACGAAGTGCCCAGCGAACAAATTCAGCCGCTGACGTCTTCCGGCTCGCGCCACCGCGCGAGCCGGCTCTGCAGCAATCGAGCGATCACCGCGCGCGCGCGGTCGTCGCCCGGCCCGCGCGCATCGTGACTCATGCCTTTGCCGTGATTGCAGGACGCGCAGGCGACCCCGAGATTGCGCGGATCGTTGGCGTCATCGCCGACCAGTGCGGTCAATGCGGCGGCCGCGCGCTTGCCGAACCAGGCCTGCGGCACGACATGTTCGAGCGTCGCGCTGCCCAACGCTTCGCCGTCGGCGCGTACGTAAAGACGTCGACGGCAGTGCAGGCAGCGGGTTTCCCATTCGCCGTCGTGCGACTGCGCTTCGGTGTCGCTGCGCAATGCGACCAGGAACAGCCTGCGCAGCGCGGGACGCACGTCAGATTTCGATCACGCCCAGTTCCCGGCCGATGCGGGTGAAGGCGTCGATCGCACTATCCAGATGCGCGCGGGTATGCGCGGCGCTCATCTGCGTGCGGATGCGCGCCTTACCCTTCGCAACCACCGGGAAAAAGAAGCCGATCGCGTAGATGCCTTCTTCCAGCAGCCGTTCGGCGAAACGCTGCGCCAGCGGCGCGTCGTACAGCATCACCGGGCAGATCGGATGCACGCCGGGCTTGATGTCGAAGCCGACGGCGGTCATTTTTTCGCGGAAATAGCGGGTGTTGTCGGCGAGGCGCTCGCGCAGGTCGCCGGCGGCGGCGAGCATGTCGAAGGCTTCGATCCCCGCGGCCACCACATGCGGCGGCAGCGAGTTGGAGAACAGATACGGCCGCGAACGCTGGCGCAGCATTTCGATCACTTCCTTCTTCGCGGTGGTGAAGCCGCCCAGCGCGCCGCCCATCGCCTTGCCCAGCGTGCCGGTGATGATGTCGATGCGGTCGAGCACGCCCTTCACCTCGGCCGAGCCGCGGCCGGTGGCGCCGAGAAAGCCGGTGGCGTGGCATTCGTCGATGTGGACGAGGGCGCCGTACTTTTTAGCCAGCGCGGTGATCTCGTCCAGCGGCGCGATGAAACCGTCCATCGAGAACACGCCGTCGGTGGTGATGAGCTTGGTCCTGCAGCCCGCGGCGTCGGCCGCCTGCAACTGCGCTTCGAGATCGGCCATGTCGCTGTTGGCGTACCGGAAGCGCTTGGCTTTGCACAGACGCACGCCGTCGATGATCGAAGCGTGGTTGAGGGCGTCGGAGATCACCGCGTCGTTTTCGTCGAGCAGCGGCTCGAACAGGCCGCCGTTGGCGTCGAAACACGCGGCATAGAGGATGGTGTCTTCGGTGCCGAAGAAATCCGCGATCTTCGCTTCAAGCTGTTTGTGCAGGTCCTGGGTGCCGCAGATAAAGCGGACGCTGGCCATGCCGAAGCCGTGGGTGTCCAGGGCGGCTTTGGCGGCGGCGATGATGTCGGGATGGTCGGCCAGACCCAGATAGTTGTTGGCGCAGAAATTCAGCACCGTGCGGCCGTCGGCGAGGCGGATTTCGGCCGATTGCGGGCTGGTGATGATGCGCTCGGCCTTGAACAGCCCTTGGCTGCGGATGCTCTCCAGCTCTTCGGCGTAGCGATGGGTCAGCGGGGCTGTGCTCGAAAGTGGGGGATTCGGCGATGCAGACATGGCGGGCGGTCGAGAGGCTGAAAACGGGCGCCTAGTGTACCCGCAGCCCGATCCGCGCTTGTCCGGAGGCGTGGCTGAGCCCGGGTTTCGGCGGCTTGTTTGGAATTTTTACGGTTTCATAACTCGCCCCGGGGGTTAAAGTTGAGTTAATCTCGTTTCGACACGGCCCAAACCGCGTCGACTCTCCCCCTAGTCACACCCCACTCCAATCCCGAACCGAGGAGGTTCTTGTGCGTAAACAGCTGATTTCTTTGGCGTTGCTGGCACTGATGCCGCTGGCGGCGCAGGCCCAGGACGAAGACGATTCCGGCTTCAACTGGAACGCCGCAGCCACGTCCGAATACATGTTCCGTGGCATTTCCCAGACCGACGACCATCCGGCGATCCAGGCCGGCGCTGGCTACAGCTGGTCGAACGGTCTCTACGTCGGCGCTTGGGCGTCGAACGTGGACTTCGGCGAAGACACCGATGCCGAAGTCGATACCTTCGTCGGCTGGAACGGCGACCTGAGCGATGCCGTCAACCTCGACGTGCAGCTGGTCCGCTACAACTATGTCGGCGAGCCGGATGGTGTGGATTACGCCTACAACGAACTGATCGGCAAGCTGAGCTTCGCCGAGAATTATTCGGCCACCCTCGGCTACACCAACGATTTCCTGGCGACCGAGACCGACAGCATCTATGTCGCGGTGGGCGGCAGTTGGGAAGTCGGCAACGACATCAACCTCACCGCCGGTCTGGGCTACACCACGGTGGACGAGGATCTGTCGAGCGAAGACGGTTATCTGGACTATTCGATCGGCGTGAACCGCGACTTCGGCCCGGTCAACATCGGCCTGGGTTACATCGGCACCGACAACAGCGGTGAAAGCCTGTTCGGCGAGGACAATGCCGAAGACAAGTTCGTGCTGACCTTCGCGATCGGCGGTTGATCCACCGCGTTGATCCAGAGTGAGTCAGGATTTACGACGAAGGGCGCCATCGGCGCCCTTCGTTTTTTTGCGGAGGCGGCGGCTGCCGGCGCGGCCGGTCAATTCCAGCTCAGCACGACCTTGCCGGATTTGCCGGATTCCATCAGATCGAAGCCCTGCTGGAAGTCGTCGATCGGCAGTTGGTGGCTGAGCACCTTGCCCAGCGGGAAACCCGACAGCACCAACTGCGTCATCTTGTACCAGGTCTCGTACATTCTGCGTCCATAGATGCCCTGCAGGGTCAAACCCTTGAAGATCACTTTGTCCCAGTCGATGCCGGCGCCGCGCGGCAGGATGCCCAGCAGCGCGACCTTGCCGCCGTGATACATGCAGTCGAGCATGTCGTTGAAGGCCCGCGGGTTGCCGCTCATCTCCAGACCCACGTCGAAGCCTTCCATGTGCAGGTCGGCCATCACGTCCTTCAGCGAAGTCTTGCTGACGTTCACCACCCGGGTGGCGCCCATGTCGGCGGCCAGCTTCAGCCGGTAGTCGTTGATGTCGGTGACCACGACATTGCGCGCGCCGATGTATTTGCAGATGCCCGCGGCCATCACCCCGATCGGGCCGGCGCCGGTGATCAGCACGTCCTCGCCGACCACGTCGAACTCCAGCGCGCAGTGCGCGGCGTTGCCGTAGGGGTCGAAGAACGCGGCCAGCTCGCTGGGGATCTGGTCGGGGATCGGCCACAGATTGCTGGCCGGCATCGTCATGTATTCGGCGAAGGCGCCGTGGCGGTTCACGCCGATGCCGACGGTGTTCGGACACAGATGCTGTTTGCCGGCGCGGCAATTGCGGCAGTGTCCGCAGACGATATGGCCCTCCGCCGACACCCGCTGGCCGATCCGGTAGCCGGTAACGCCCGGGCCGAGTTCGGCGATCCGGCCGACGAACTCGTGGCCGATCACCAGGCCGGGCTTGATCGTGCGCTGGCTCCACTCGTCCCACAGATAGATGTGCAGATCGGTGCCGCAGATCGCGGTCTTTTCCAGCTTGATCAGCACTTCGTTGGCGCCGGGGGAGGGCACGGGCACCTCTTCCATCCAGATGCCTTTGGCGGCTTCGCGCTTTACCAGCGCTTTCATCATCGTCGCGGCCATCGCTCGCCCATCGTTCGGGATTGAGGCGCGGATTATACGCCGGACCCGCGGAACGCCCGGCGCATGGCGATGCCGCCGCGGACCATGCCGACGCGTATGGATGCGGCATCTCCTGCGCTGCGACGGCAGCTGCAGGCGCTGAACCATCGAACATGACCATTGGACATGGCGACGGGCGGGAGCCAGCCGATACACTGACGCTCTTTGTTCGTTGCCCGAGAGATCCATGTCCCGCCACGGAACCTCCCCAGTCGTGTTCGCCGCCACCGCGGCCCTCGCCGTCGCCGCAGCTGCGATGTCTCCCTCCGCCCGGGCCGTCGAAGGCATGTGGGTGCCGCAGCAATTGCCGGAGATTTCCGGCCCGCTGAAAAACGCCGGCCTCAAGCTCACGCCGAAACAGCTGAGCGACCTGACTGGCGACCCGCTGGGTGCGGTGGTCTCGCTCGGCGGCTGCACCGCCAGCTTCGTGTCGCCGCAGGGTCTGGTCACCACCAACCATCATTGCGCCTACGTCGCGATCCAGCTGAATTCGACGCCGCAGAAGAACCTCATCAAGGACGGCTTCAACGCCGCCACCCAGGCTGAGGAACTTAGCGCCGGCCCGAACGCCCGCGTGTTCGTGCTGGATCGCATCGACGACGTCACCAGCCAGGTCCGCGCCGCGATCGCCGCCGCGCCCGACGCGCTGGCCCGCAGCAAGGCCCGCGATACGGTCGAGAAACGCCTCGTCGCAGACTGCGAAGCCACCGCCGGCTATCGCTGCCAGCTCTATAGCTTCTTCGGCGGCGGCACCTACCGCCTGTTCCGCAATCTCGAAATCAAGGACGTGCGCCTGGTCTACGCGCCGCCGGGCAGCGTCGGCAACTACGGCGGCGAGGTCGACAACTGGATGTGGCCGCGTCACACCGGCGATTTCGCGTTCTACCGCGCCTACGTGGGCCGCGATGGTCGCCCGGCCGCGTATTCGGCCGACAACGTGCCGTTCAAACCGAAGCAGTGGCTGAAGATCGCCGACAAACCGCTGGCCGCGGGCGATTTCGTGATGGTCGCCGGCTATTCCGGCAGCACCAACCGCTATGCGCTGGCCGAAGAGTTCGCCAACACCGCCGATTGGACCTATCCCACCATCAGCCGCCACAACAAGGCGACGGTCGCGCTGGTCGATGCCGAGGGCAAGAAAACCCCGGATATCGCGGTGAAGTACGCCAGCATCGTTCGCAATTGGGAAAACGTGCTGAAGAACTACGACGGCCAGCTCGAAGGCTTCGAGCGCATGGGCGCTTTGGGCATCAAGCAGAAACAGGAACAGGCGGTCCTTGCGTGGCTGCGCAAACGCGGCAAGGCCGGCACCGCCGCGCTGGAAGCGCATGCGACCCTGGTGTCGCTCAACGCCCAGGTGCAGGCCACGCGCGAGCGCGACCTGGTGCTGGGCCGTCTCGGCGGCAGCGGCGTGCTCAATACCGCGGTGCAGTTGTATCGCCTGTCGATCGAACGCGAGAAAGCCGATGCCGAGCGCGAATCAGGTTACCAGCAGCGCGACCTCGCCGGGATCGAAGGTGGGCTGCGCCAGATGGAACGTCGCTACCACCCGACCATGGATCGCGAGCTGACGCGTTACTGGCTGAGCCAGTACGTGCGCATGCCCAAGGATCAGCGTCTTCCGGCGCTGGACACCTGGCTGAAGGGCAGCGACGACAAGGCCATCGCCGCCGCGCTGAAATCGCTGGCCGCGACCAAGCTCGGCAACACCGACGAGCGCCTGCGCTGGATGAAAGCCGACCGCAAGGCGTTCGAGACCAGCAAGGATCCGGCGATCCGCTACGCGGTGGCGATGATGCCGACCCTGCTGCGGCTGGAGGAAGCGCGCAAGGCGCGCGCCGGCGACAGCATGGCCGCGCGCCCGGTGTTCCTGCAGGCGGTGGCCGATTACAAGAAGAGCAAGGGCGAGGGCGTGTACCCGGATGCCAACGGCTCGCTGCGCATCACCTTCGGCAACGTTACCGGCTACGCCAAGCGCGACGGCAGCCGCCAGGCGCCCTTCACCCTGCTGGAAGAAGTCGCGGTGAAGGCGACCGGGCAGGAACCCTTCGACGCGCCGCAGGTGCAGCTCGACGCGATCCGCGCCAAGCGTTACGGCGGCCTGGCCGATAAGAAGCTCGGCACGGTGCCGGTGAACTTCCTCTCCGATCTGGACATCACCGGCGGCAATTCCGGTTCGCCGGTGCTGGATGCGCAGGGCAAGCTGGTCGGCCTGGCATTCGACGGCAACTGGGAATCGGTCAGCTCCAGTTGGGTGTTCGATCCCGCGGTCACCCGCATGATTTCGGTCGATCAGCGCTACATGCGCTGGATCATGCAGGAAGTGTTCCCGGCTCCGCAGTTGCTGAAGGAAATGGGCGTGCCTGCGGCGAAGTGATCGCTGACCGGCAACGCGGAAACGGCGGCCTTGGCCTAATGTCAGTCAGTTAACGCTGCTACGTATGTTTGGCGGCGCTGTGATTTGGCCTCCTCCCCCGCGTGCGGGGGAGGATTGAGGTGGGGGCACGCAACATACTGGACCTCGATGATTTCGATTGCAGGAGCATGCCACGGCCGCCGCGGCCTCGCCGGCCTTTGCAGCGCCGGAATCGTCTGTTAGGCTGCGCGCCTGTCGCGGATTCCCATGCCAGCCGGCCCCGTCTCCCGACCGCAAGTGGATCGCCCCTTGTTCACGCTCGATCACCGTATCGATGCACCGACCAGGCGGCCTTCCCCTCTACAGCTTCATCGTGATGCGTTGTGCCGGCTAGCAGGGCTCCGCGGGATACCTTCCCCACTCAAGGAGCTGACGATGAAAGTGCTGGCATGCGATGGAATCCACGAAGACGGCCTGGCGATGTTTCGCGACGCCGGTTGGTCCGTCGAAATTTCCGATCCGATCAAAGACCCCGCCAAACTCGCCGCCGCACTGACAGGCGTCGATGCCGTGCTTGTGAGGTCGTCCACGCTGATCACCGCCGAGGCCATCGAAGGCGCGAAGCAACTGAAGGTGATCGGTCGCGCCGGCGCCGGCGTCGATACCATCGATGTCGATGCCGCCACCGCCAAGGGCATCGCGGTGATGAACGCGCCCGACGGCAACACGCTCGCCGCTGCCGAACACGCGGTTTCGCTATTGTTTTCGCTGGCGCGCCATGTGCCGAAAGCAGATGCTGGCATGAAGGCGGGGCTGTGGCCGAAAGCCGGGCTGACCGGTTTCGAACTCGAAGGCAAACGCCTCGGGGTGATCGGCCTCGGCCGCATCGGCAGCACCGTCGCGCGCAAGGCGCAGGGTATCGGCATGGATGTGTCCGCGTTCGACCCGTTCCTGCCGGCCTCGGCCGCGGGCAAGGGCAGCGTCGCGCTGAAATCGCTGGACGATCTGCTGGCCTGGGCCGACATCATCACCCTGCATATCCCGCGCACCAAGGACACCACCAACCTTATCGGCGAAGCGCAGATGCGCGCGATGAAGAAGGGCGCGTATCTGGTCAACGCCGCGCGCGGCGGTCTGGTCGACGAGGACGCGCTGCTGCGCCTGCTGGACGAGGGCCATCTCGCCGGCGCTGCGCTCGACACCTTCGCCACCGAGCCACTGCAGGCCGACTCGCCGCTGCGCGCGCATCCCAAGCTGATCCTCACCCCGCACCTCGGCGCTTCCACCAGCGAAGCGCAGCAGGCGGTCAGCACCATCCTCGCCAAGCAGATCATCGATTTCGCCGCCACCGGCGCGGTCGCCGGCTGCGTGAACCTGCCGCCGCTCACCGCCGAAGCCGCGCGTGAAGTCGGGCCGTGGATGCCGCTGATGTCGGCGCTCGGCCGTCTGGCAGTGCGTCTGGTGCAGGCGCCGACGCGCCTGGAAATCACCTACGCAGGACGCACCGACGCGCTCGATACCCGTCCGCTGACGCGCCTGCTGGTCGCCGCGCTGCTCGGCACATCCTCGGGCCGGGTCACGCCGGTGAACGCACTGCAGGAAGCAGCGGCGCGCGGATTGACCGTGGCCGAAACCGTCGGCGGCGATGGCGACGGCTTCGACCGTCTGCTGCGCGTGCGCGTGGTCGGCGACAACGGCGCCGGCGGAAGCCGCACCCGCGAGATCGAAGCCACGCTGCACCGCGGCCCGCGCGTGGTGCGTCTGGATGGCGTCGAGATCGAATTCGATCCGCTCGCGCACGTGCTGCTGATGCGCAACGAAGACCGTCCCGGCATGATCGGTCTGGTCGGTTCGCAGCTGGGCACCGCAGGCGTGAACATCGTCAACTTCGCGCTCGGCGCCGCCGGCGACGGTCAGGCCCGCGCAGCGATCACCGTCGACAAACCCTTGAACGAGGCGCAGATCGCGATCCTCAAGGCGGTGCCGGGCGTGCTGTCGATCCAGCAGGTCTGATGTTGCTTTGCTTGTCTCCCTCCCCCGCTTGCGGGGGAGGGTTGGGGTGGGGGTAACGGTCGCGAAACACTTGAGCGCGCCCCCCTCCCAACCTCCCCCGCTCGCTGCGCGAGCAAGGGGAGGGGAACAGCGACATCGCTCTCGAATTTTTATCGAACTGAGTACACACCATGAAAATCCTCCTCGCACGCCACGGCGAAACGCCGTGGAACGCCGAAGGCCGATACCAAGGCCAGGAAGACATTCCGTTATCGCCGGTCGGCGAAACCCAGGCGCGCGCGCTCGGCGCGCGACTCGCCGACGTGCGCATCGATCGCGCCGTCGCTTCGCCGCTGGTGCGCGCGAAGACCACCGCCGAGTTCGCGCTCGGCGATGCGCGCAAGGCGCAGCTCGTCACCGATCCGGGGCTGATGGAAATCGCCCACGGCACGTGGGAAGGCCTGCTGGCCAGCGAAATCCGCGACCGCGACGGCGAACGCCTGCAGGCATGGCGCGATGCCCCGCACACCGTATTGATGCCCGGCCCCGGCGGCGAATCGCTGCAGATGGTGTTCGACCGCGCGTGGCCCGCGTTCGCGCGCGCCGCCGATGGTCTGGGCGACGACGACACGCTGCTGGTGGTCGCGCACGACGCGGTCAACCGCGTGCTGCTGTGTCATCTGCTCGGCATTCCGTTCGCGAAACTGTGGACGTTCCGTCAGGCGCCGACGACATTGAATCTGCTGCAGGGCGCGAGCGCCGACACGCTGGAGATCGTCCGCCTCAACGATTGCGCGCACCACACCGCGCTGTTCGGCGAAGCGGTGCATCGGGCGTTGTAAGCACAACGCACTCGTAATCCGGGCTGAGTGCAGCGAAGCCCGGCATTGCGGAGCAGTCACGATGTTGTTCATGCAGCGCTGCTCTCAGCCAAGCATGGTGTTTCTTTGCTGCATTCCAAGAAGCCGCTCTGCGCATCCTACGGACAAGCGCTGTCTTGTCTATCAAAAACCGCCGATAAAAATATTCGGTCTATCGATAGCAGATATGACGCGATGATGACGCGACATTAGTCTGCGGTCGAGTTCTCGTTTTTACGATTGACATTCGAATATGGTCTTACCTCGATCAACGGATCTGCTCTGAGACATAAGAGATCTCGATGAGCATGAAACCCGGTTGTTTTGTCGTAAGAATCGATATGTGACTGCTTCATTTGCATCACAAGGATGTGGTGTGTGCAGACAGGCATAAAAACGCTTGTCGAAGTACTACCTCAGAAAATCGCCAGGACGGCGATTCAAGAGATTCTGTAACAGAGAAGTTACCTATACTCACAAGGAGATTCATCATGCGTGTCAATCGAAATCATCCGAATCGTTCAATGCTGATTGAAAAAATCCTGTCCACTGCGATCCTTGGCAGTTTGGCGCTGTCAGGCGTTGCGGCTGCCGCGAATCCAAAAACACCTGTTATCACCAAGGATATGCAGCATGCGCTGCAGCGCGATCTCGGCATTTCCGCCAAGCAAATCCCCCAGCTTGCGGAAGCGGAGCGCGTGGCTCGCTCGGAAGGGCCGCGTGCCCGGCGCGAATTCGGCGCCAACTATGGCGGCAGTTGGATGGAACGTGGCGCCAATGGCAAAATGAAGTTCGTGGTGGCGACGACGGGTCAACTGAAGTCCGCCACGATGGGTGAGGCCGAAGTGCGTCAGGTCCGCTACAGTGTTGCTCGGCTGGAAGCGGCAGTCGCCAAGCTGAGTGCGCTCAGCTCGCGTTCGATCACCGCCAAGCAGCCGGGCATTCACACTTGGCGCATCGATCTGCCGTCCAACAGCGTCGTCGTCAGCGTTGCGTCCGACGCGGTGGATAACGGTATCGACTTCGTGGCGGCCAGCGGCGTTGAAGTCGGCATTGTGCGCTTCGAAACTTCAAAATATGCGCCGAAGCCGGCGGCAGCCATCATCGGCGGCAATCACTACTACCTGTCGACCGGTGGCTGGTGCTCGATCGGATTCGCAGTGACGCGCGGTTACGAGAGTGGATATGTCACTGCAGGCCATTGCGGTACGGCCGGGACATGGGTGTCCGGCTATGACGGATCTTATCTCGGCAGCTTTGAGGGATCGTCTTTCCCGTACAACGATTTTGCATTCGTGAACACGACCTACACCAGTTGGTATCCCACGCCCTACGTGCACGATTACAATGGCGGGTTGGTGCAGGTGTACGGCAGTTGGGAAGCGCCGGTCGGTTCGGTGGTATGTCGCTCCGGCGCACGGACGGGCTATCGCTGTGGCTATATCACCGCCAGAAATGTTGCGGTCAACTATGGCGCTTCGGGGATCGTGTACGGTCTAACACAGTCCAGCGCATGCGTGGGCGGCGGCGATTCCGGCGGCTCATTCATCACGCCGTACGGCCAGGCGCAAGGCGTGACATCCGGCGGCGCGCTCAATCCGTCGACCAACGAAAACTGTTCATTGGCTTCGCCCGTGACCTTCGATCAGCCGGTGAATCCGATCCTCTGGACCTATGGCTTGACTTTGCAGCTGTAAAATCCAATCGATGTACGACACAAACGCCCCGTTCATTTCGGGGCGTTTGTTTTCTGGTCGCTTTTACACGTTCCGGAAGCTCTGTTGCAGTCGCGGCCTCACGGAACCGCTTTCCCCCGAGCGGCCTCCCACAGCGCATACCACGCATCGCGCGGCAGCGGTTCGGCGCAGGCGCGTACGGCGTCGCGGATGCGTTCGATCTTCGTGCTGCCGAGTACGACGCGCGTCTGCGGTACCGATGCGACCCAGCGCAGCAGCAGCGATGCCGGGTCCATGCCGAATTCGCCTGCCATCGCCGGCAGCCGTTCGTGCACGCGGCCGCCGACCGGCGAATGCAGGTTCAGCAGATCGCCGCCACCAAGCGGCGACCACGCCTGCACTTCGGCGCCGCGCGCTCGGGTTGCGTTGAGCGTGCCGTCGTCGATGGCGCCGCTGTTGGCGAGCGACAGTTCGATCTGGTTCGCGATCACCGGCAGATGGCCGTCGAACAGCGCGATCGCATGCGCGTCGAAATTCGACACGCCGAAATCGCCGACGCGGCCTTCGCGCTGTTCCTCTCGCACCCACGCTGAGATCGCAGCCGGATCGATGCGCGGGTCGAAGCGATGCAGCGTCAGCGTTTCGACATGATCGCTGCCAAGCGCGGACAGCGTGTCCTGCAGCGCGGCGCGCAGATGTTCCACCGACAGATCGTAGTAGGCCACGCCGCGCGCATTGCCCGGACTGGCGGCCATCACGATGCCGATCTTGGCGATCAGCTTGAACCGCGCACGCAGCCCGGGCCGAAGCGCGAACGCCGCGCCGACCAGCGCATTGGTGGTGTGGCCGCCGTAGATGTCGGCCAGATCCAGCGTATCGATGCCGAGGTCGAGCGCGGCTTCCAGCAGATCCGCCACCGCGATGGGCGACAGTCGCGCGCCCCATTCGCCGAAGCGCATCGAGCCGAGGATGGGGGTTGATGTCGTCGTCATGCGGACGCTCGCGATGGCCGGAAAGGCGGGGCATGGCGATAATAGCCGGATGACGCCCCGCACCCTGACCGCTTGGCTGGATTACATTCAGGCCCAGCACCCGAAAACGATTGCCATGGGACTGGAGCGCGTGCGCGCCGTGGCCGAACGCATGGCCTTGGCGAAGCCCGCGCGCCACGTGATCACCATCGGCGGCACCAACGGCAAGGGCTCGACGGTCGCGTTCGTCGAAGCCATCGCCCGCGCCGCGGGCTGGCGCGTCGGCGCTTACACGTCGCCGCATCTGCTGCGCTATAACGAGCGCGTGCGCATCGATGGCGCCGACGTCGACGACGCTTCCCTGGTCGAAGCGTTCGCTGCGGTCGAAGCCGCGCGCGATGGCATCCTTCTCACGTACTTCGAATACGCCACGCTCGCCGCACTGTGGCTGTTCGCGCGCAGCGATCTGGATCTGGCGATCCTCGAAGTCGGACTCGGCGGCCGCCTGGACGCGGTGAACATCGTCGATCCTGACGTTGCGGTGATCACCACCGTCGATCTCGATCATCAGGACTGGCTCGGCGACACCATCGAGGCCATCGGCGCCGAGAAAGCCGGCATCGCCCGCGCCTGGAAGCCGTTGGTGATCGGCGACGACGATCCGCCGTCGAGCGTGCTTGGCCACGCCTACGCCATCGGTGCGTCGGCGGTGCGGATCGGCTGCGATTTCTTTTTCGAGCGCGACGAAGACGACGGCGAACGCTGGCGCTGGCGCGAGATCGGCTGCGAGCTGGAACTGCCGATGCCGCAATTGGTTGCGCCGGTGCAACTGCGCAATGCCGCCGTGGCCATCGCCGCGTTGCGGGCGCTGCCGGTCGATCTGGCGGAAGTCGCGTTCATCGAAGGCGTGCGCGAGGCCCGGGTCGCAGCGCGGCTGCAGCGCTTCGAGCGCGACGGCGTCGAGATCGTGGTCGATGTCGGCCACAACCCGCAGGCCGCGCGCGCGCTGGCCGCGTGGCTGGAGGCGACGCCCGTCGCCGGACCCACGCATGCGGTGTTCGCGGCGCTGGGCGACAAGGACATGGTGGCCGTCGTCGCCGCGCTGGCGGACCGGATCGACCGCTGGTGGCTGGCCGGTCTGGACGATGCAGGGCCGCGCGGCCTGACCGTGGACGCCTTTGCCGAACGGCTCGCCGGCACCGCAGCTGCAACGGGTGCGCGATCGACCAGCGTCGCCGAAGCCCTTGCCGCCGCGCGCCGCGACGCCCTGGCGGGCGCGCGGATCCTCGTGTTCGGCTCGTTCCATACCGCCGCCGCGGCGCTGGACGCGCTGGTCGCCTGAACGGCGCGCGCGCGGCGGCCCGGACGGGCATGGCCGGACGCGGCGTATAATTCGCCCGCTCCCTCTTTCTCCGGATGCCGATGGACACTGGACTGAAGCAGCGCCTCATCGGCGCCGCCGTACTCGTTGCCCTGGCGGTGATTTTCCTGCCGATGCTGGTCAAGGGACCGGCGCCCGACAGCGGCGTCACCGACGTGTCGATCAAGATGCCCAAAGGCCCCGACGGCGAACTCGAAACCCGGGAGCTGCCGCTGGTGATGCCGGGCGACGTGCCCAAGGGCGGCGCCGTCGGCATGGATTCGACCCCGATCGACCGCCCTGCAGCCACGGCCGCACCGTCGCCGGGTGCCGCTGCGACCGATCCGGCCCAGATCGATCCTGCTCAGATTGATCCCAATGCGCCGGTCGCTTCGACCGATCCAACTGCGCCCGCAGCGCCAGCCCTGCCGCCCAGCGCGGCTGGCGGCGATTACGCCGTGCACTTCGGTGCCTATGCCAGCCAGAAGGGCGCCGACACCGTGGTCGCACTGGCCAAGGCCGCCCAGCTTCCGGCCTACAGCGAGGCCGCAACCGTCAACGGCAAATCGGCGTTCCGGGTGCGCATCGGCCCGTACGCCACGCGCGCCGAGGCCGAATCCGTGCGTTTGAAGGCATTGGAAGTCCGCAGCGACGTCCCGGTGAAGGTGGTCGTGCTGGATGCCGAGCCGGCGGCTGTCGCCGTGGCATCGGTGCCGGCCGCCGCGGTGGAGCCGCCGAAGCCCGCCGCGCCCAAGCCGGTCGAAGCCAAGCCGGCCGATCCGAAGCCGGTCGCCGCCAAGCCTGTCGAAGCCAAACCCGTCGCCGCGAAGCCCGTCGCCGCGAAGCCCGCCGAGCCCAAACCGGCCGCGCCGAAACCGCCCGCACCGAAGCCCGTCGCCGCACCGTCCGCCACCGCCAAGGTCGGGTTCGCGGTGCAGGTCGGCGCGTTCAGCGATGCCACCGAAGCCGGCGCCCTCCGCGAGCGTCTGCGCGCTGCCGGGTTTTCGGCTTTCACCGAGACGGTCAACACCGACAAGGGCACGCTCACCCGCGTGCGTGCCGGCCCGGCGATCGACCGCGCCGCCGCCGATCAGCTGAAGTCGCAGATCCAGGCGAAGACCGGCGTGGAAGGCATCGTCCGTCCGCATCCTTGATTCACGATCACCCGGTTCGAGCCATCGCCTCGAACCGTCCGCGTCATCCGATTCGTTCCACCCGCTCGTTCGCGTTACGGAGTCATCATCATGTGCGGCATTCTCGGCATCGTCGGTAGCTCCGACGTCGCGGCAGCGCTCTACGACGGGCTGACCGTGCTCCAGCATCGCGGCCAGGACGCTGCCGGCATCGCCACCGCCAACGGCACCGCGCTGCGCGTGATCAAGGGCAACGGCCTGGTGCGCGATGCGTTCAAACCCAGCGACATGGTGCTGCTGCACGGCCGGGTGGGCATCGGTCATTGCCGCTATCCCACCGCGGGCAGCGAAGGCAGCGACGAAGCGCAGCCGTTCTACGTGAATTCGCCGTTCGGTATCGCGCTGGCGCACAACGGCAACCTGATCAACACCGACACGCTGCGCCGCGAAGTCTTCGAGCAGGACCGCCGCAACGTCAACACCGAATCCGATTCCGAAGTGCTGCTCAACGTGTTCGCGCACGAGCTGGACAAGCAGCGCGTGCTCACGCCCGACGCCGCGTTCCGCGCGGTGGAAGGCGTGACCCGTCGCGCCAAGGGCGGTTATGCGGTGCTCGCGGTGGTGCTGGGCCTGGGCTTGGTGGCGTTCCGCGACCCCAACGGCATCCGTCCGCTGGTGCTGGGCCGCCGCGATTCCGATGCCGGTACCGAGTACGCGATCGCGTCCGAGTCGGTGGCGCTGGATGTCCTCGGTTTCGAGCGCGTCCGCGACATCGCACCCGGTGAAGCGGTGGTGATCACCCCGCGCGGCGAGCTGCATTCGCGCCAGTGCGCCGATGGCGAACTGCGCCCGTGCATCTTCGAGTTCGTGTATTTCGCGCGTCCGGATTCGATGATGGACGAGATCTCGGTGCACAAGGCGCGGATGCGCATGGGCGTGACCCTCGGCGAAAAAATCCTGCGCCTGCGTCCCGGCCACGACATCGACGTGGTCATCCCGATTCCCGACACCTCGCGCGACGCCGCGCTGGAAATCGCGAACACGCTGGGCGTGAAATATCGCGAAGGCTTCATCAAGAACCGCTACGTCGGCCGCACCTTCATCATGCCGGGGCAGGGCGAACGCGTGAAATCCGTGCGCCGCAAGCTCAATCCGATTCCGCTGGAGTTCCGCAACCGGGTCGTGCTGCTGGTCGACGATTCCATCGTCCGCGGCACCACCTCGCAGCAGATCGTGCAGATGGCGCGCGACGCCGGCGCCAAGAAGGTCTATCTCGCCTCCGCCGCGCCGCCGGTGCGCTTCCCGAACGTCTACGGCATCGACATGCCGTCGCCGGATGAACTGGTGGCGCACGGCCGCACCGAGCAGGAAGTGCAGGAGCTGCTGGGCTGCGACTGGCTGATCTATCAGGATCTCGCTGATCTGGAATCTGCTGTCGCCGGTCCGAAGTTCCCGGGCCGCAAGTTCGACAGCTCGTGCTTCAACGGCGAATACGTCACCGGCATCGAGCCGGGCTATTTCGAACGCATCCAGCAGTTGCGTTCGGACGAGGCGAAGAAGAAGCGGCGATTGGCGTCGTAGCGGTGTTTTCTGTGGGAGCGGCGGGAGCCGCGATAGAGTCATGGAAATGCTTGTCGCGGCTGATGTATTGCTCTTCGGAATCGCTTACCGCTGCTCATCGCGGCTCCCGCCGCTCCTACATGGACATTCGGCTGCAATGATTCGCGCATGAATTCCATCTTTGAAGCCGCCGGTGCCTGCCTTCGCGCCGCCACGCCGGACGACAAGCTCGCACAGACCTTCGCCACCGCCGAAGCCTTCGCGCGCGGCGAGCTCGCCATCGACGACAGCGCGCCGCCGCCCGAACCGATCCGCATGCCCGGCCGTCCCGAGCGGCCGAAGCTCGTCGCCTCGCGCGAACTGCCGAAGCGTGGCTTCGGCACCAACGAAGGCCGCGCGGCGTTCATCCACTCGATCGCGCATATCGAATTCAACGCCATCGACCTGGCCTGGGATGCGGTGTACCGCTTCCGCGGCCTGCCGCCGCAGTTCTATGCCGATTGGGTAGGCGTCGCCAACGACGAAGCGCGGCATTTCGCGATGCTGCGCGCGCGACTGGCCGACTTCGGCTATGCATACGGCGATTTCGACGCCCACAACGGGCTGTGGGACATGGCCGAAAAGACTGCGCACAGCGGGCTGGAACGCATGGCGCTGGTGCCGCGCGTGCTCGAAGCGCGCGGGTTGGACGTCACCCCCGCGATGATCGTGAAACTCCGCCAGCACCGCGACGATGCCACCGCCGATATCCTCGAAGTGATCCTGCGTGAGGAAGTGGGCCACGTCGCCGTCGGCTCGCACTGGTTCCGCTGGTATTGCGAACGCGAAGGCGTCGACCCCGAGCCGACCTTCCGCAAACTGATCGCCGACTACGGCCGCGGCGTGCTCCACGGCCCGTTCAATCTCGATGCGCGCAGCGCCGCGGGTTTCAGCGACGAAGAACTGGCCGCGCTGCAGGCGCAGGCCAGCCTGGATCAGGCCGTCCGGCGATAGCAGCGCGGATGGCCTGCGGAGTCGTCAGCAGCGAGGATGGCCTGCGGAATCGTCGTGACGCGACGACCTCCGCGTCAATCCGATCCGGATTGCCATGAAGCAATGTCCATGAAATAGCGGACATGCGTCCGCGACGCCGCCACGCGCGTCGATCGGCAACGTCGGTGCAACCTCCGATACACATTCGGCCGACATCATGCTGCGGCTCTGTATCGCGGCCCGCCGCAGAGTGATTCACGGGATCGAGGCGGCGCTATCCCCACGGAACAAAATCAGAATGACCAAGACGACGATTCTCGCCGCCTCTATCCTGCTGTGCCTGCACGCCGGCATCACTCAAGCGCAGGATGCGCCCGATGGCAGCGGGGATGCCGATACGCTCGATGCGATTTCGGTGGTGGGCACCGGCCAGACCCGTCAGGTGCAGGCGCTGGGCAAGGACGATCTCGCGCGCGAAGCCGCAGGCGCCAGCCCGCTCAAAGCGGTGGCGAAGCTGCCCGGCGTGAACTTCCAGAGCGCCGATCCCTGGGGCAACTACGAGTGGTCGACCAAGCTGAGCATCCGCGGTTTCTCGCAGCAGCAGCTCGGTTTCACCCTCGACGGCATTCCGCTCGGCGACATGAGCTACGGCAACCACAATGGCCTGCACATCGGCCGCGCGGTGATCAGCGAAAATCTCAACGGCACCGAACTGTCGCAGGGCAGCGGCGCGATCGATACCGCCTCCACCGGCAATCTCGGCGGCACGCTGCGCTTCTTCAGCGGCGATCCGAATGCCGAATTCGGCGTGCGCGTTGCGCAGACGCTGGGCAGCGAGTCGACCACCCGCACGTTCGTGCGCATGGACAGCGGCGAGCACAATGGCTTCTCCGCATACGTCAGCGGCGCCTGGCACGATGCCGACAAGTGGAAAGGCGAAGGTCCGCAGCGCAACGCGCAGTTCAACGCCAAGGCCGTGTACGCGACCGAGACCCTGAAACTCACCGGCTACGCCGCCACCTCGCGTCGTCGCGAGACCGATTACGCCGATCTTTCCCTGGAATCCGCGGGTCGCCTCGGTTACGACTGGGACAACTATGCCGGCGACTGGCAGCGCGCGATCGACGCCGCAAACGGCATTTTCACCGGCGGCGTCAACAGCCTCGATGATGCCTACTACATCGCCCGCGGCGTCCGCGACGACGACCTGCTGTCGCTCACCGCCGACTGGTCGCCAACCGCCGATCTGAGTCTCGCCGCGACCGCGTACTACCACCGCAACGAAGGCCAGGGCCACTGGGCCACGCCGTACTCGGCGTCGCCGACGGTGCCGATCCGCATGCGCACCACCGAATACGACATCGAACGCACGGGTCTGATGCCGAACCTGACTTGGCAGATCGGCGACCACCGCCTGCAGGCCGGCCTTTGGCTGGAAAAGAACGCGCATGGCGTGCAGCGCAATTTCTACGATCTGCGCCTCGATACGCCGCCGGACGAGATCTTCTTCTATCGCAATCCGGATGCGCGCGTGTTCCGCCAGCGTTTCGATACCGATACCCGCCAGTTCTACGTGCTCGACCACATGGAATTCGTCGACGGTCGTCTGGCGATCGATGCCGGCTTCAAGGGCACCCGCGTCGAAGTCGACGGCAGGAATCTCATCGGCACCCGCGCCGGCGGCCGTCTGGTCGCGCAGGACAACTTCCAGCCGCAGCTCGGCGCGCGCTGGCGGATCAACGACACCGAGGAAGTGTTCGGTTCCTACGCCGAGAACATGTCGGCCTACCGCACCGGCGTGAACGGCCCGCATTCGACTTCGCAGATCGCGTTCGACGCGGTCAAGGACACGCTGGAGCCGGAAACCTCGCGCACCTTCGAGCTGGGCGTGCGCAGCAGCCGCGAAAAATTCGATGCTTCGCTGGCGGTGTACAGCGTGAACTTCGAGAACCGCCTGCTGGCGATCGCCCAGTGCTCGGGCATCATCGGCTGCGCGTCGGCGTTCGCCAATGTCGGCGACGTGCGCACCCGCGGCGCCGAAGCGGTGTTCCAGCTCAAGCCGATGGACGGTGTGGTCTGGTACAACTCGGTGTCGTGGAACGATTCCGAATACGCATCCGACTATCTCGACGGCGTGAACGTCATCGCCACCGACGGCAAGCAGGTGGTGGATTCGCCCAAGAAGATGTTCGCCAGCGAAGTGGTCTGGGCCAGGGACGGGCTGTCGCTGCAGCTCGGCGCCAAGTACACCGACCGCCGCTACATCAGCTACATCAACGACTCTTCCGTGCCGGGTTTCTGGATCGCCGATGCCGGCGCGTCCTACGAATGGACGTCGCTGGGTGTCTTCGATTCGTTCAAGCTCAAGCTCGACGTGACCAATCTGCTGGACAAGGAATATTTCTCCAGCGTCGGCACCAACGGGTTCGTGGTGTCGGATCCGAACGGTCTGAACTACACGCTGATGGCCGGTGCGCCGCGGCAGGTGTTCATCACCGCCGAGCTGCGGTTCTGATGGCGGTGCGGCATATGAACCCCCCGGGTCTTCCGACCCGGGGGGTTCGCGCCCGCTGCGCGGCGGCGCTGATCACGCTGTCGGCGATGTTGCCCGTGCTCGCGGCACCCGGCCTGCCGTCTGACCCGATGCCGTCGATGGACGCGCCAATCACCCGCATCGCGTTCGGTTCGTGCTCGAACGAATCGCTGCCGCAGCCGATCTGGGATGCGGTGCTGGCGGCGAAGCCCGAACTGTTCGTGTTCCTCGGCGACAACATCTACGGCGACACCCGCGACATGGACGTGTTGCGGGCGAAGTACGCAAAGCTCGCGGCGATCGACGGCGTGCGCCGCTTGCGCGCCGAGGTGCCGGTGATCGCGACCTGGGACGATCACGATTTCGGCGAGAACGATGCCGGCGGCGAGTATCCGATGAAGGAAGAGAGCCGGCGCGTCTTCCTGGATTTCTGGGGCGAGCCGGCCGATTCGCCGCGGCGCGAACGTGATGGCGTCTACACCAGTTACCGCTTCGGCCCGGAAGGCCGGCGGGTGCAGGTGATCCTGCTCGATCTGCGCTACAACCGGACTCCGATTGCGACTTCGCCGTTCCTCGACAGCGCCGACGACTACAGGCAATGGGCCGAGCGGATGGGCAAGGCCGGTCGCGAAGTGCCCGGCCCGTATGCGCGCGATCCCGATCCCGCGGCGACCATGCTCGGCGAGCGCCAGTGGCAGTGGCTGGAGGAGCAGCTGCGGCAGCCGGCCGACGTGCGCGTGATCGGTTCCAGTCTGCAGGTGCTCGCAGATTTCCCGGGCTGGGAAGCGTGGGTGAATTATCCCAACGATCAGCAGCGTCTGTTCCGGCTGATCCGCGACACCGACGCGCGCGGCGTGTTCGTGGTCAGCGGCGATACGCACTACGGCGAATTGTCGCGACAGGGCGAGCATGTGCCGTATCCGCTCTACGACCTGACCAGCAGCGGTTTGACCGAGGTCTGGCACGCGCCGGTGCCGAACGCGCTGCGGCTGGACGGCCAATCGTTCCGTCAGGCCAATTTCGGCATGATCGAGATCGACTGGAACGAACGGGCAGTCGATCTGAGCCTGCGCGATGTGCGCGGCGCGCCGTTGCTACGCAAGCGGTTGCGGCTGGATGAACTCGCGATGTTGAAGCCTTGATGCCTGTACGGGCACGCTGCTTTTGTGGGAGCGGGGGCGCGAGCGGAGACGGGGGCGGGTTCCGAGTGCACGAGCGCGTAATGTAGCGAATCGGGGCGGCTGGCAGGAATCACGCCGCGGCACAACCCCAACAAGCCTACATCGCCACTCACGGCTCTGCAGATGGCGGCAAAGGTCGCGGGCGTGCGCGAT
>JANLVT010000059.1:0-2020 GCA_031364125.1 Lysobacterales bacterium
CAACTACATCCACGGCTTCTACAATCCAACACGGCTGCACTCCACACTCGGATACTTGTCACCCAACGACTACGCAAGGAAACTGAGGCAAGCCGCTTGACCCCGTGCTTCTTGGCGTCCGGTAATGGGGGGCAGGTTCACGTTGCCGCATCGCTTTCTCTTGCTGGTTTCGTCTTCGACCCTTCGACTGCTCGTAGGTCTGGTCGCGTGGTCGCCGGATCGTCACGTGGCTTCCGCCGGCGGTGCGGGCGCTGCGGGCGTGTAGTGCGCTTGGTCCCGCGCACCGTGCTTCTCGAAGTGGGCCAAGATGGCGCGGATGGCGGTAGGCTCCTCGATGCTGGCGACGATCCGCACTGCGCCGCCGCCGTGGATGCAGGTGGTGACGTCGATGTTGAAGACGCGCTTGAGGCGCTGCGCCCAACTCATCGCGCGGCACTTCTCGTCGGGGCTACGGTGGTCGGTGTTCGCGTTGACGTCAGCCGGCGCTCCCTCGGTGACCGGCCGCTTGCCGCGCCCCGAGGACGTCAGCTGCGCACGCAAGGGGCGTTCGGGGCAAACACGCCGTGGAAACGGGTGAAGCGCGGGTTCTGTCCGAGTTGCGGTGCGCGGCGCATGGCCGAGAGTGCGCGGCATTTGGTGGACGAGGTGTTCGGCCCGCGCCCCGTGCGGCAGTGGGTGCTGAGTTTTCCTTACCCCTTGCGCTTCCTATTCGCCAGCAAACCGGAGGCCATCGGGCCGGTGCTGGCGATCGTACATCGCGTGATCGCCGGGTGGTTGGCGGATCAAGCGGGTGTGGAGCGCGCCAGCGCGCAGTGCGGGGCAGTGACGCTGATCCAGCGCTTTGGCAGCGCGCTCAACCTCAAGATCCATTTCCACATGCTGTGGCTCGACGGCGTGTATGAGATAACCATAGCGCCGCCGCAGCGCAAACCACGCCTGCATCGCACCCGCGCCCCGACCTCCGCGCAGTTGACGCACCTGGCAGATACCATCGCACACCGGGTGTGTCCGCATCTGACGCGCAAAGGCTGGCTTGAAGGCGAAGACGAATCCGTATTCCTGTCCGACAGCGCGGGTGGCGATGACGGCGTGGACGCGCTGCGGATGAGTTCGATCACCTACCGCATCGCCACTGGCGCGCAGGCCGGACGCAAAGTCGTCACCCTGCAAACGCTGCCCGGCGACGCCGGTCTGTTGAAAGGCGACGCCGGCAAGGTCGGCGGATTCTCGCTGCATGCCGGCGTTGCCGCCGAGGCGCATGAAAGCCAGAAGTTGGAGAAGCTGTGCCGGTACATCACGCGCCCGGCGATCAGCGAAAAGCGGCTGTCGATCTCGCCGCAGGGAAGGGTGCGCTACCAGCTCAAGACCCCATGGCGGAACGGCACCACGCATGTCGAATGGGATGCGGTGGACTTTATCGCCAAGCTGGCGGCGCTGGTGCCGCCGCCACGCGCGCATCTCACCCGGTTTCATGGCGTCTTTGCGCCAAATGCGAACCTGCGCGCGCAGCTGACGCCATCGGGGCGCGGGAAGCGGCCTGCGACCGATGCCGCGCCGGTTGAAGCCAGCGTCAACGACGAGCCGCGCAGTCCCCAGGAGAAGCGCCGCAGGATGACGTGGGCGCAACGCCTCAAGCGCGTGTTTACTCCGGGCATCCTGCCCTCCGCCCTTCGGGTCAGCCTTCGGCTGTTCCAAATCGCTCCCGGCGATTTGGTGCGCATCGACGTGACCACCTGCGTCCACTGCGGCGGTGCGGTACGGATCGTGGCCAGCATCGAAGAACCCGCAGTCATCCGCGCCATCCTCGGCCACTTCGAGAAACATGGCGCGATGCAGGAAGCGCACTACCGGCCGCCAGCGCGCGCTCCGCCCGCGGCGGCCGCGTGCGCCCGCCGGCCACAAAGCCTATCTGAGCGCAGTCGAAGGGCCGAGGGCGAAAACGAGACGACGACACGATGTGGCCTCGAGCCGCAGGGCTGCGCTCGGCCCACTGTCGGGAATCGATGAGAAATGACCATGC
>JANLVT010000060.1:0-12737 GCA_031364125.1 Lysobacterales bacterium
CAACTACATCCACGGCTTCTACAATCCAACACGGCTGCACTCCACACTCGGATACTTGTCACCCAACGACTACGCAAGGAAACTGAGGCAAGCCGCTTGACCCCGTGCTTCTTGGCGTCCGGTAATGGGGGGCAGGTTCACAACCGGCTACCCGCGACGTTGGCCGCAATGCCCTTATCCGAGCCGGCGATCCGTACAAGGAGCATAAGAGCGGCTTCACTTTTGCCGTCCAATCTATCGCTAGGGTGGACTACGCTCGCAGTCCAGCGCTCGATCAGCGACCAGAAACCCGCAGTGCGACGTGCCTTTTCGTCATGCGCAAATAAGCGCCCCTTACGCTTTCGCGCCGTCGCGGGAGTACATCAATCCAGGTCGATCACACCAAGCTCGTTGAGCGCGTTCTGCATCATGCCGCGCGCGGCGTCGCTGAGTTTCTCGTGGTCCAGCGCGTAGCGGATGGTGGCTTCGATCAGGCCCAGATGGGTACCGCAGTCGAAACGCGTGCCCTGGAAACGATAGGCATGCACCGGCTTATGCGCGAGCAGGGTCGCGATGGCGTCGGTGAGCTGGATCTCGCCGCCGGCGCCCGGCGCGGTGCGCTCCAGAATGTCGAAGATGCCGCCGTCCAGCACGTAGCGCCCGACCACAGCCAGATTGCTCGGCGCCACGTCCGGCCTGGGTTTCTCGACGATGCCGTGGATCCGCGCACTGCGCCCGACGAACGGATCGGTATCGACGATGCCGTAGCTGCCAGTCTGTTCGTGCGGCACGTCCTGCACCGCGATGATGCTGCTGCCGGTGGCTTCGGCCGCATCCGCCATCTGCTTCAGCGCGCCGGGGCCGCCGGCTCCCGATTGACGATTCCAGATCAGATCGTCCGGCAACAGCACCGCGAACGGCTCGTCGCCGATGATTGCCCTGGCGCACAGCACTGCATGCCCCAGGCCCAGCGCCTCCGCCTGGGTCACGAATACCGCGCGGACGTGCGGCGGCAGGATATTGCGCACCAGATCGAGCTGTTCGTGCTTGCCGGACTTCTCCAGCTTCTGCTCCAGCTCGTAGGCCTTGTCGAAATAATCGGCCACCGCATGCTTGTAACGATTGGTGACGAACACCAGCGTATCGCAGCCCGCTTCGATCGCTTCGTCCACTGCGTACTGGATCAGCGGCTTGTCGACGATCGGCAACATCTCCTTGGGCACCGTCTTGGTGGCCGGCAAGAATCGGGTGCCGAGGCCGGCGACGGGAAAAACCGCTTTACGGATGCGCGTCATCGAAACTGGTCAACCTCTCGGGATGCGGGGTGTGCCGCAGGACGCGAAAGCATCCTGCAGGCAAGAATCGGTGCTGGTTGGAGACATCGGATCGACCCGGGAACGGACGATCATCGCATCGGCCGGACCGTCAGGTCCTTCGCGCGTTGCGGGCGGGAAATGCTACCACCGTCGCCGCATGCGCATGGGAATCGCCGACGGTCTTGGTCGGCACGAATTCGGGCACGGCTTCGCGCAGCATCGCGGCCAACGCTTCCAGATCGTAGCGTGCGCTGGCCTCGCGCATCCGCGCCAACGCCGCGGCGATAGCTTCGGTGGACACCTGCCGCGGCGCCGCCTGCAGGATCTTCGGGTGCGAGGTGGGACGATAGCGTTCGTCGGCATGGAACAGGGTTTCGTGCAGTTTCTCGCCCGCGCGCAGACCGGTATAGACGATGGCGATATCGCGCCCCGGTTGTTTGCCGGCGAGGCGGATCATCTGCTCGGCGAGCAGGCGGATCGAGACCGGCTCGCCCATGTCGAGGGTGTAGATCGCTTGCTGCGAACCGATCGCCGAGGCCTGCAGAATCAACTGGCAGGCTTCGGGAATGGTCATGAAGAAGCGGGTGACTTCGGCATCGGTGACCGTCACCGGGCCGCCGCTGCGGATCTGTTCGCGGAACAGCGGCACCACGCTGCCGGCGGAATCGAGCACATTGCCGAAGCGCACGGTGACGAAACGCGTGGAGCGCGGATCGGCGAGCGACTGGCACAGCATCTCGGCCAGGCGCTTGGTCGCTCCGAGCACGTTGACCGGATCGACCGCCTTGTCGGTGGAGATCAGCACGAAAGTGCCGACGCCGGCCGCCGAACTAGCCCTGGCAACCGTTTCGGTGGCCAGCGCGTTGTTGCGGACCGCTTCGCGCAGTTGCGCTTCCAGCAGCGGCACCTGTTTGTAAGCGGCGGCGTGGAACACCGCATCCGGTTTCACCAGATCCAGCGCGTAGCGGATCACCGCCGGGTCGCCGCAGTCGCCAAGCACGGGCGCCAGTTCGATCCCGGGGAAGTCGCGACGCAACCGCATCTGGGTGGTGGTCAGCGCCAGTTCGTCGATCTCGACCAGCGCGATCCTGCTGGCACCGTGGCGCGCGCACTGGCGGCAGAGTTCGGAACCGATGGAGCCGCCCGCGCCCGTCACCAGTACGCTGCGGCCGCCGAGCCAATCGCGCATGGCCTTCCAGTCCGGCACCACCGGCGCGCGGCCGAGCAGATCCTCGATCGCGACTTCCTTGAGTTCACCGGGCAGCGAGCGGCCTTCGAGGATATCGTTGAGCCGCGGCACCATCCGGAACGGCACGCCGGTGCGTTCGCAGGTTTCGATCACCCGGCGCATCTGTTCGGCGTCGACCGACGGCATCGCGATGACCAGCAACTTGGCCGCGGTTTCCGGCGCGATCCGGCCGACATCGTCGATCCTGCCCAGCACCGGCACGCCGTGCAGATGGCTGCCGCGCAATTTTCTGGCGTCGTCCAGAAAGCCCACAGGCTGATAGGCGCCGGTACGGCGCAGGTCGCGGACCAGCGCTTCGCCCGCCTGCCCCGCACCCAGAATCAGCACACGCACCGCCGACTTGTCGCTGTTGATCCGGCCGTGATCCTTCCACGACCGATACAGCAGCCGCGGCGCGCCGAGCATCAGGGTCAGCACGAACGGATACATCACCAGCACCGAGCGTGGCGCCTGGTCGAGTCTGTTGTAGATAAAGAGTACGAAGAGGATGGCGAGCAGGCCGAACAGGCTCGCCTTCAGGATATTCGCGAGATCGGGCACGCTCGCGAAGCGCCAGACGCCGCGATACAGGCCAACCTGCCAGGACACCAATCCTTGGGCCATCAGCGCCAGCAGAGCTTCAGTCGACCAGAGCGCCGGCTGCGTTGCAGTATCGAGCATGGCGTAACGGAACTGCACCAGACCGGTCCAGCACAGCCAGACGATGCACAGATCGTGCATCACGATCATGGCGCGCGGCCATGCGCTGCCCAGACGGTCTTTCAATGTGGTGGTCATGCGCCAAATCCTCCGTTCGCAGTGTGCCCGGCCGGCCGACGCAGCCAGTACCAGAACCCGCACCCCAACATCAGCCAAGCAGACACCAGCATCGAAATCCCTCTCTGTCCTTCCCCCCCCAGCCAAATGGCGCCCGCACATGCGAGCAACGTCCAAACCGCATAGCCTGTCGTCACCGGCACGTGACTGCCGGCGCGTCTGGACCAACGCTGATAGGCGTGTTCGACGTGCGGCGTCCACCAGCGCTCACCGCGCAACATCCGCGTGAGGAGAGTGAAACCGGCATCCAACACGAACGCGCTCAAGGGCAGCAGCGCCAGCGACCATGCCTCGACCGGCATGACATCCAACGACAACCCGGCCATCAGCGTCAACGCGAATCCAAGCGCCCCGCTGCCCACATCGCCCAGAAAGATCTTCGCTCTGGGGAAGTTGAACGGAAGGAAACCCAAGGTTGCCGCGATCAAAGCCAACCCCAGATGAACCGCCAGCGCGCTTCCCGCCAACCATGCAAAAGCGGCAGCGACCAGCACCGCCTGGGTCGCAGCGAGGCCGTCGATGCCATCCATGAAATTCCAGATGTTCACCAGCACCAGGCACAGCGCGAACACCACGAGCGCGACACCGGCACCGCTACCGGACAGATAAAAGCCCACCGCCAGCCACCCGGCGGCAACCGCGTGCACCACCAGTCGCGACCATGGCGACAGCGGCCGGTGATCGTCGATCCAGCCGATACCGGCCACCATCAGAAAACCGAAGCCTGCACAGACCAGCAGCACGATCTCGCGCGGCTGGCGCACGATCATCGCCGCGATCGCGATCAGGAACGCCAAGGCGATGGCGATACCGCCGCCGCGCAGCGTGGCGACCCGATGGCTGCGACGCTCGCCGGGCTCATCCAACAAACGACGACGCTGCGCGTAGCCTCGCGCCGCCCATGTGCCGGCGGCGCCGAGCGCCGCGAACAGCGCGAACCAGGCGATGGAACCGGGCGACAACGACATCAGACGACGGCGTAGTTCAGCAATGGCTTCACCGAGCCCCACTCCTTGCAGCTCGGACACTGCCAGTGATGGCTGCGTGCGCCGAAGCCGCAGCGATTGCAGCGGTAACTCGGATTGCGGACCAGCAGTTGCTCGGTCACGTGCTTGAGATCGTGCAGGGTTGCGGTCGGGTCGGTGTTGTCTGCCAGACTCAGGTCGATCAGCGCAGCCTCGCCGCGCACCGACGGGCGCTCCTTGAGCTGACGGGCGAGATAATCGCGCGCCGCATGCACACCCTCGGCAGCTTCGACCAGCCGGGTCAGCGCCAACACCGGCGAGATGCCGCGGTAGTGTTCGCACATCTCGGTCAGGAAGGTGCGCGCGCCGCTGGGGTCGCCGACTTTTTCGTAGCAGACCAGCAGCGACGGCAGGATATCGGGCAGATAATCCGGGTCGTGCCGCGCGGCGCGCTCGTAGGCCCGGATCGCGGCCGGATAGCGGCCTGCATCGAACTCGATGCGGCCTTCCAGCATGCCGGCACGGACGGCATTGGAATCGGCGGCGTAGGCGCGCGCGATCGCGGCACGCGCCTGATCGCTCTCGCCGGCGGTGCGGTGGCGCTGGGCCAATTCGCACTCGAACTGCGCGATCAGCTTGCCCATCGGCTCGCCGGTCACCGCCTCATAGCGCGACGCCTTGTCGATCGCCTGCTGCCAGTCGCGTTCCGCCTGATAGATGCCGATCAGATGACGCAGCGCCTGCGGCGCACGGTCGTCGAGTCTGGACAGATCGGTGAACACCGTCTCGGCGCGATCGAGCAGGCCAGAACGCATGTAGTCCTCGCCCAGGGCGAGCAGCGCCTGCACTTTCTGCTGATCGTTGATATCTGAGCGCTGGACCAGGCCCTGATGCAGGCGAATCGCGCGATCGACTTCGCCGCGGCGGCGGAACAGATGTCCCAGCGCGACCTGGGTCTCGAAGGTGTCCTTGTCCAGTTCGGCGACATGCAGGAACAGTTCGATCGCCTTGTCCGGCTGCTCGTTGAGCAGGTAATTCAGGCCGCGAAAATAGGTGGTCGACAGCCGGCTGACCTGGTGGTCGCTGTGGCGCTCGCCGCCGCGGCGGCCGATGACCCAACCGATCACCGCCGCCAGCGGGATCAGCAGGAAATACCAGAACCACTCGGAGATGAAGGCCATCTCAGGTCTCCGACGGAGCGGACAAAGAAGGAGGCGCGACAGTGTCGGGGCGCAGGGTTTCGGGCTTCTGCGCCTGTCTCTCGATGCGTTCCTCAACGCGCCACAGCGTTCCGCGCAACGGCAGGACCACCGAAGCGACGATCGCCATGGCACCGACAAGCACGCCGGCCAGCAAGGTACAGAGCAGGATCACGCCGAGTCCTGCGTTCACTTCCACGACGCCCAGATCGACCGTGACTGCCTCGGCGTTCAGCACGCCGAGCACCAGCCCGACGGCCAGGAACACGATGGCGATGAGCAGACGCAAAGGGCGCATGAGGGAAGGCGGGCCACGTTTGAGGTCGGAACGGGCATCAGTGTATGCCGCCCGAAGGACGAAAACGATGGATGCCGCTGTCGGTCGGCGGAAGGCCGGAGCGGATCATGGAAGGGCGATGAAGAAATGCCGGGCACTACGGCTTGTCGCGTCGACGCAGCCGCAGCCGATGGGATTCAATCTTCCGGCGGAAGGGGAACGACGTCGCTGACCCGGTCGCGCAACTCCTTGCCGGGCTTGAAGTGCGGCACGTGCTTGCCGGGTAACGCCACCGCATCGCCGGTCTTGGGATTGCGACCGGTGCGCGGCGGGCGGTAATGCAGGGAAAAACTGCCGAAGCCGCGGATCTCGATCCGTTCGCCCTCGGCCAGCGAGCCGCCCATCATTTCCAGCAACGACTTGACCGCGAGATCGACGTCGTCGGCCTTCAGATGACTCTGACGCTGGGACAGGATATCGATCAGTTCGGATTTGGTCATGGGCGCTCGCAGTCCTTTCTACAGGCCGCAGCCGACCGGCGCTGCGGCGATCCGGAAGACCGGATCGCCGCGGGCCGAAGGTGCGGAATTACTCGGAACGATTGTTTTCCAGCTGTTCGCGCAGCAGCGCGCCCAGCTTGGTGGTGCCGCTGGCGGCGTCGGACGACACCTTGGCGTACTCGGCCATCGCTTCCTGGGTCTCGGCTTCGTCCTTTGCTTTGATCGACAGCTGCAGGGTGCGGCCCTTGCGGTCCATACCGATCAGCTTGGCTTCGATCGTGTCGCCGACCTTGAGGTGCTGGCTGGCGTCGTCGATGCGGTCGTAGCTGATGTCGCGCGCGGTGACGTAGCCTTCGATACCGTCGCCGAGGTCGATCATCGCGCCCTTGGCGTCGACTTCCTTCACGGTGCCGGAGATCTTCGAGCCCTTCGGATTGGTGGCCATGAACTGACCGAACGGATCCTGTTCCAGCTGCTTCACGCCGAGGCTGATGCGCTCGCGCTCCGGGTCGACCGCGAGCACGACGGCTTCGAGGTTGTCGCCCTTCTTGAAGTTGCGGACCACGTCTTCGCCGGTGGTGTTCCAGCTCAAATCCGACAGGTGGATCAGGCCGTCGATGCCACCGTCCAGACCGATGAAGATGCCGAAGTCGGTGATCGACTTGATCTGGCCCGACACCTTGTCGTTCTTCTTGTAGATCGCGGCGAAGGTTTCCCACGGATTCGACGAGCACTGCTTCATGCCCAGCGAAATGCGGCGACGCTCTTCATCCACGTCGAGGATCATGACTTCGACTTCATCGCCGACCTGCACGACCTTGGACGGGTTGACGTTCTTGTTGGTCCAATCCATTTCGGAAACGTGGACCAGGCCTTCGACGCCCGGCTCGATCTCGACGAACGCGCCGTAATCGGTCACGTTGGAAACCTTGCCGAACATACGGGTGTTGGCCGGGTAACGGCGCGCGATGTTGTCCCACGGATCCTCGCCCAACTGTTTGAGACCGAGGCTGACGCGGTTGCGCTCGCGGTCGTACTTGAGCACGCGGACTTCGAGTTCCTGGCCGACTTCGACCACTTCGGACGGGTGACGCACGCGCTTCCACGCCATGTCGGTGATGTGCTGCAGACCGTCGATGCCGCCGAGGTCCACGAACGCGCCGTAGTCGGTGAGGTTCTTGACGACGCCCTTGAGCTTGGCGCCCTCGACCAGCTTCTCGAGCAGCTGCTCGCGCTCTTCCGAATGCTCGCTCTCGACCACCGCACGGCGGGAGACGACAACATTGTTGCGCTTGCGATCCAGCTTGATGAGCTTGAATTCGAGCTCTTTGCCTTCCAGGTACACCGGGTCGCGGACCGGGCGCACATCGACCAGCGAACCCGGCAGGAACGCGCGGACGTCCTTGATGTCGACGGTGAAACCACCTTTGACCTTGCCGCTGATGCGGCCGGTGATGGTTTCGTTCTTTTCCAGTGCTTCTTCCAACTCGTCCCACACCATGGCGCGCTTGGCTTTATCGCGCGACAGGACGGTTTCGCCGAAGCCGTTTTCGAGGGAGTCCAGCGCCACCTTGACGATGTCGCCGACTGCGACGTCGATTTCGCCGGCGTCGTTACGGAACTGTTCGATCGGGACGATGCCCTCGGACTTGAGGCCGGCGTTGATGACCACCACGTCGGTGCGCACATCGACAACGGTGCCGACCACGATGGAGCCGGGCTTGAGCTTGGACAGATTGGCTGCCGCGCTCGCTTCGAACAGTTCTGCGAATGATTCGGTCATGGATTGATTGCTCGGTAGATGACATAGACCGGGCGTCTGTCCGTCGCAAAGACCTCTGTGCAAGAGAATCGGCGTGGAACTCGACGCTTTGGAACCGGTCCACCCGTAGGGGCCTGGCGGGATTGCCTGTGGCCATGAAGAGTGAGGATTGGAAAATCCGCCGCGTCGCTGCTTTCGCAACGGACGCGTCGGGCCTTGACTGCTACTTGAAGCGCTTGCTCGCCTGAGCGACTCAGGGATGCGCGCCGGGCACGATGGCCAGGACGCGCTCGACGACCGTATCGATGCCGAGGCCGGTGGTGTCGATGCAAACGGCGTCGTCGGCCGGTCGTAAGGGCGCCACCGCGCGATTGGCATCGCGGGCGTCGCGGGCGAGAATTTCCCGCAGCAGGTCGTCGAAGATAACGGAAACCCCCTTGTCTTTCAACTGCTTATACCGCCTTTCGGCCCGTTCGTCGGGGCTGGCGGTCAAAAACACCTTGTAGGGGGCGTCGGGGAAGATCACGGTGCCCATATCGCGGCCGTCGGCGACCAGACCCGGGGCTTGGCGGAAGGCCCGCTGGCGGTCGCGGAGCGCGGAGCGGACCTCGGGCACGGCCGCGATGGCCGAGGCCGCAGCCCCGGCGGTTTCGGTGCGCAACTCGTCGGTAGCGTCCACCCCGTTCACGATCACCCGCAATTCGCCGTCTGCGGCCTCCACGAAGCCGATATGGGCATCGAACGCGCAGCGCACCAGCGCCGCCGGGTCGGCCAGATCCAGTCCGGCCCAGCTGGCGGCGACGCCGACGCCGCGGTAGAGGGCACCGGAATCGAGGTAGTGCCAGCCCAGACGGTTCGCCACCAGCCGGCTGATGGTGCCCTTGCCGGAGCCCGAGGGGCCGTCGATGGTGAGAACATCGACGCGCGCGGCACGGGAGGCCGAATCGGATACGGCGTGATCGGGCATGTCGGGCTCGGGAGCGATGCGGGGACGCCATTGTAGCCGGCAGCTCGACCGACCCGCGGCCCGGCGACGCGATTCTCTTGTCGCAACCACTTGAATCGCCTGCGAAATGACGGCAGAATAGCCGGCTGAATTTGCCATCCGCGTCATTCCCATCCACTCAACTGCGTTATCGCCGAGGTTCCCCATGAAGGTCTTGTCCTCCCTGAAGTCGGCGAAGGCCCGTCACCGCGACTGCAAAGTCGTCCGCCGCCGTGGCAAGGTCTTCGTGATCTGCAAGTCGAATCCGCGTTTCAAGGCGCGTCAGCGCTGAAACCAGGCAAGCCTGGTCGAAGAAACCAAGAGGTATCGACGAGCACGCTGCGATACATTACATAGAGCAGTTGTGCTGCAGACGCGACAAAGGCCGCCTTTCGCGGCCTTTGTCGCGTCTGGCGTGAGGATTTCGCCATGATCGCGCGGGCTATCGGGATGCGCTTACAATCGGCGAGGCACGGCTGGGCACCCGTGCTTCGCACGACATCCGTATTTCGAACCCGTATCTACGATTGAGGAGATCCCCCATGCGTCAGCTCCCCGCCGCCATTCTCGCCGCTGCCCTATTCGCGGCCGCCGCGCCGCAGGCGTTAGCCGAAACCCTGCTGATCGAACGCGTCAACGAAGAAGCGGGCATGACCCTGCCCGCACGCGGCACGCGCATGGCCGATGTCGAACGCAAATTTGGCGCTCCCATCCAGCGCCTCGATCCACGCGGTGGCCAGAAGCGCCAGTGGCCCTCGATCAACCGCTGGACTTATTCGAATTTCGTCGTCTATTTCGAGAAGGATCGGGTGATCGATGCCGTCGCGATCCGCGCCGGCGCGAACGAAGTCGGACCGAAGCCGCCGATCCGCTGACCCTTATCGTCGAATCATGACCGTCCAGTATCGTTTTCCTGCGGAGTGGGAACCCCAGTCCGCCGTTCTGATCGCGTGGCCGCATTCCGAAACCGACTGGGGCCCACGCCTGGTCGAAGTGGAGGAAACCTACATCGCCCTGGTCGCCGCCATCACCGCCTTCCAGGAGGCGGTGATCTGCGTCGCCGACGACGACCTGCAGATCTATGCCGAAGCCCGGCTGCGCTCGGCGCGGGTGGACATGGCCCGCGTGCGCTTCGTCACCGTCGAGTACGACGACACCTGGCTGCGCGATTCCGGCCCGGTGACGCTGCGCCCGAGCGAGGACGGGGCCGCGTTCCGGCTGCTCGATTTCCGCTTCACCGGCTGGGGCGGCAAGTTCGAAGCCAGCCGCGACGATCGTCTGGTCGAGGCGCTGGTCGCACAGGACGTATTCGCCGATGTGCAGCGTCACCAGATCGACTTCGCGCTGGAAGGTGGCGGCATCGAAACCGACGGCGCCGGCACCCTGCTGACGACCTGGCGCTGCCTGCACGAACGCCACCCGCAGGCGTCCCGCGAGGAACTGACCGCGAAGCTGGCCGGCTGGCTCTCACAGCGCCGGGTGCTGTGGCTCGATCATGGGTATCTGGAAGGCGACGACACCGACGCCCACATCGACACCCTCGTCCGCTTCGCCGCCGGGGACGCCATCGTCTATCAGGGCTGCGACGACGTCAGCGACACTCATTACCCGGAGTTGCAGGCGATGGCCGCCGAGCTGGCGGCGTTACGCACCCGCGACGGCGGTCCCTACCGGTTGTTCGCGCTGCCGTGGCCGAAGCCGGTGTTCGACGACGGCCGCCGCCTCGCCGCCAGCTACGCCAATTTCCTGATCGTCAACGGCGCGGTGCTGATTCCGTCGTACGGCGATGTGGCCGACGCGCGCGCGCAGGAAGTGATGGCCGAGGCCTTCCCGGGCCGCGCCATCGTGCCGGTGCCCTGCCGCCCGCTGATCTGGCAGAACGGCAGCCTGCACTGCATCACGATGCAGTTGCCGGAAGGCGTGTTGGGCTGAGCCGAAACGTTTGACCGTTCCGTCGGGCATGCGATTTCGACCGGAATATTGCGATGGCGGGCCAAGGCCCGCCCTACGACGTCCGCTTCGTGAGAGGTTGCGATACATCATGAAAACCAAGACCCTGCCCGTTGCGCTGATCCAGGAAAAGGCCATCGTCGATCAAGGCCGCGGCAACGCCGACGCCAATCTTGCGGTGATCGAAACCCGCGTCGGCGAAGCCGCGAAGCGCGGCGCGAAGCTGGTACTGCTGCAGGAACTGCACAACGGCGCCTACTTCTGCCAGCACGAGTCCGTCGACGAATTCGACCTGGCCGAACCGATTCCCGGCCCCAGCACCGAACGTCTGGCGGCGCTGGCGAAACGGCACGGCGTGGTGCTGGTGAGTTCGCTGTTCGAGCGCCGCGCCGCCGGCCTGTACCACAACACCGCGGTGGTGTTCGATGCCGACGGCAGTACCGCCGGCAAGTACCGCAAGATGCATATCCCGGACGACCCGGGCTTCTACGAAAAATTCTATTTCACGCCGGGCGACCTCGGTTTCGAACCGATCGACACCTCGGTCGGCCGCCTCGGCGTGCTGGTGTGCTGGGACCAGTGGTACCCGGAAGCGGCGCGGCTGATGGCATTGGCCGGCGCGGAACTGCTGCTGTATCCGACCGCGATCGGCTGGGATCCCGGCGACGAACAGGCGGAAAAAGACCGCCAGCGCGGCGCGTGGATCCTCAGCCACCGCGGCCATGCGGTGGCCAACGGCCTGCCGGTGCTGTCCTGCAACCGAGTCGGCCACGAGCAGTCGCCGCTGGATGCCGCCGGCATCGATTTCTGGGGCAACAGCCACATCTTGGGGCCGCAGGGCGAGTTCCTGGCCGAAGCCGGCGCCGAACCGACGATCCTGATGGCCGATGTGGACATGGCGCGCAGCGAACATGTCCGCCGGATCTGGCCGTTCCTGCGCGACCGCCGGATCGACGCCTATGGCGACCTGACGAAGCGATATCGTGATTGAGGCCGGCGCGGGAGCCACCGCCGTAGTGCCGGCCGACTGGACCGACCAGCCCCACATCGAGCTCGAACGCGACGGCGTTCGCTATACCCTGCTGGGCACCGCGCATGTGTCGAAGGCGAGCATCGACGCCGTACGCGCGGCCATCGACAGTGGCCGTTTCGATGCGGTGGCGGTGGAACTCGACGAGCAACGCCACAAGGCGCTGACCGAACCGGACGCGCTGGCCCAGCTCGATCTGGTCAAGGTGATCCGCGAACGCAAGATCGCCCCGTTCGCCGCCAACCTGGCGCTGGCCGCCTACCAGCGACGGCTGGCCGAACAACTCGGCATCGAACCCGGCGCCGAACTCAAGGCGGCGGCGGTCGAGGCTACGGCGCGCGGCCTGCCGCTGCAGCTGATCGACCGCGATGTCGGCATCACTTTTCGCCGCATCCTGCACGGATTGCGCTGGTGGGACCGGATGAAGCTGGTCGGCAGTCTCGCTGGCGGCTTGTTTGCCGACGATGAGGTTTCCAGCGAGGACATCGAACGCCTGAAGGAAGGCGACATGCTGGAATCCAGCTTCGGTGAGTTTGCCAAGGACACGCCGTCGCTGTACGCGACCCTGATCGACGAGCGCGACCAGTACATGGCCGCGACGCTGCGCCAGCGTGGTGATGGCGCAAGGCACGTGCTTGCCGTGGTCGGCGCCGGCCACCTGAAGGGCATGGCGCGGTACCTGGCCGAAGAACAGCGGGCGCCGGAGACG
>JANLVT010000071.1:0-24710 GCA_031364125.1 Lysobacterales bacterium
GCGGCGGTGGCGTTGTTCTCGCGCGCGCTGCCGCGGCCGATGCTGGCGCGGGTGCTGGCGGTAATGGGCTGGATCAGCGTCGGCTTCCTCGCCTTCCTGGTGTTCACTTCGAACCCGTTCGAGCGTTTGCTGCCGATGGCCGAGGAAGGCCGCGACCTGAATCCGTTGCTGCAGGACCCGGGCATGATCGTGCACCCGCCCCTGCTCTACACCGGCTACGTTGGCTTCGCGGTGGCGTTCGCGTTCGCGATTGCCGCGCTGCTGGAAGGGCGCGTCGACACCCAGTGGGTGCGCTGGTCGCGGCCGTGGACCAATGTCGCCTGGGGGTTTTTGACCATCGGCATCGCGCTCGGCAGCTTCTGGGCCTATTACGAACTGGGCTGGGGCGGCTGGTGGTTCTGGGATCCGGTCGAGAACGCCAGCTTCATGCCGTGGCTGGCCGGCGCGGCGCTGCTGCACTCGCAGGCCATTACCGAAAAACGCGGCAGCTTCCGCAGCTGGACGCTGCTGCTGGCGATCGCGGTGTTCGCGCTGTCGCTGCTCGGCACCTTCCTGGTGCGCTCGGGCGTGCTGACCAGCGTGCACGCATTTGCGTCCGATCCCGGCCGCGGGTTGTTCATCCTGGTCTTCCTCGGTCTGGTCGTCGGCGCATCGCTGTTGCTGTACGCGATGCGCGCACCCGAGGTGGACGGCGGCAAGCCCTTCACCGGCGCATCGCGCGAGGCGCTGCTGCTGCTCAACAACGTCTTCCTCACCGCCGCCTGCGCGATGGTGCTGATCGGAACCCTCTACCCGCTGCTGGCCGATGCGCTGGAGCTTGGCAAGATCTCGGTGGGGCCGCCGTATTTCTCGCTGCTGTTCATTATCTTGATGGCGCCGATCGTGCTGCTGCTGCCGCTGGGCCCGCTGATCCGCTGGCAGCGCGACGAGTACGCGCGCCCGCTGCGCATGCTGCTGCCGTGGGCGCTGCTTGCGCTGGTCGCCGGGGCCATCGCTTATTTCCAGGCCCCGAACGGCCCATGGAAGACCGCGGCCGGGGTCGCCGGTGCGGTCTGGATCGCACTGGGCACCGCGCGCTTCGTCTGGCAGCGCGTGCGCACGCATCGCAGCGCGCTGACCGCCGAGATGTACGGCATGGTGCTGGCGCACGGCGGCCTCGCCGTGTTCCTGATCGGCGCACTGCTGGTGGAAGCGCAACTGCAGCAGCGCGAGATCGCGATGAAGCCGGGGCAGACGCTGACCCTCGGCCGCGACAGTTTCCGCTTCGACGGCGTGCAGCGCGTGCCGGGCCCGAACTACACCGCCAGCCGCGGCACAGTGGAAGTGTTCCGCGACGACCGCCGCGTGACCACGCTGCATCCCGAGAAGCGCGAATACGCCAGCGGCGGTCAGGTGATGACCGAAGCCGCGATCCGTCCGGGCGTGGGCCGCGACGTGTTCGTGGCGCTGGGCGAGCCGCTGGGCAACGATGCCTGGGCGGTGCGCGTGCACATCAAACCCTTCATCCGCTGGGTGTGGATCGGCGCTGCGCTGATGGCGCTGGGTGGGTTCGTGACGGCGTTCGATCGGCGGTTCCGCAAGGCCGCAATCAACGACAGTCATTCCGAACACGGCGCAGCCGTGGAGGGACCCACATCTGCTGTTGCCGGCACGACTGCGGGTCCCTCGCCTGCGGCTCGGGATGACATTGCTTTAGGGGTTTCGTGATGTCCGCCAAACGCTGGCTCCCCTTCGCCGCCTTCCTGCTGATAGCCGCGCTGCTCGCCACCGGCGTGTGGCTGAGCCGTCGCGACAACCGCGAGGCATTGCCGTCGCCGCTGATCGGCAAAACTGCGCCGGAGTTCGCGCTGCCGGTGCTGCACGAACCGACCCGCATCGTGACCTCGAAAGACCTGCGCGGCCAACCGTATCTGCTGAACGTCTGGGGCAGCTGGTGCCCGGAATGCCAGGTCGAGCATCCTGTGATCAGCCGTTTCGCCGCCACCAAGCGCGTGCGCGTGATCGGCTACAACTGGAAGGACGAGCCCGCCGACGCGCTGGCGTGGCTGGAACGCTTCAACAATCCCTACTGGCTGGTGCTGGCGGACATCGAAGGCGGCACCGCGATCGATTTCGGCATCTACGGCGCACCGGAAACGTTTCTGGTCGACGCCGACGGCATCGTGCGCTGGAAGCATGTGGGCGCGATGACAGATGCCATCGTCCGCGATGAACTGCTGCCCGTGCTGGAAGCGGCGGAGGGGATGAAGCAGTGATTCGCTTCTCGAACCGCAAGCGCAAATCCCCACTGCCCCCTTTTTTCAAAGGGTGGAAAAGCAAGGCTTTTTCGAACCGGGTAACCAGTGGCGATTTTTTGTACCCGAACCTTTCTGGTTTAACTTCATTGTTCTCGAAAAAGAAGAACAGCAAGTCGCCCTTTACGCCCGGACAGACAGCATCCCGCTTGTCTTCCCACTTTGAAAAATTCGGATCGAGGCGGATTTGCCTTGCGCTTTTCCTGCTGTTGAGCCTGCTTACAGCGCCCGCCTTCGCGCAGAAAGCCACCGACCCCGCACCGCTGCAATTCAACGACACCGCCGAGGAAACGCGCTTCCACGATCTGGTGTCGGAACTGCGCTGCGTGATGTGCCAGAACCAGTCGCTGGCCGATTCCAACGCCCAGATCGCGGTGGATCTGCGCCGCGAGGTGCTGGATCTGATGCGCGAAGGTCGCAGCGACCCGGAAGTGCGCGACTTCCTGGTCGCGCGCTACGGCGAATTCGTGCTCTACCGTCCGCGCGTGAGCGGCACCACCTGGCTGCTGTGGTTCGGGCCGCTGCTGTTCGCGCTGGCCGGCGGCGGCGTGGTCTGGCGCCTGCTGCGCCGCGGCCGCAGCGCGCCGCCGCCGGGCGACGACGATACCCAGGAATGGTGATGTCCGGAGAATCCCTGTCATGACTTCGCCGATCTTCGCCCTGATCGCCGCCGCCGCGTCGCTGATCGCATTCGCGGTGGTGATGCGGCCACTGTGGCGCGCGAAACCGCGCTCGGCCGCGATCATCATCGCCGGGCTGACCCTCGCCTCGGCGGGCCTTTATCAGTTGATCGGCAGCCCGATCGCACTGGATGCGTCCATGGTGAAGCGCCCGGACACCATCGAAGAGGCGCTGGCGCAGCTGGAACGCAGCCGCGACCGCTTCCCCGATCACGAAGGCTGGGTGATGCTTGCCACCGCCTACGCCCGCGTCGGCAAACCCGAGCAGGCGCGCGACGCCTGGGAAGAAGTGCTGAAGCGCGCGCCGGACGACGCCAATTTCCTCGCTACCGCCGCCGAAGCGCGGGCGCAGGTGCATCCGCAGCGCCGCTTCGATGCGAAAGCGGTCGAATACCTGCGGCATGCCCTGAAGAACACAGCGGACCACCAGCGCGCGCGCTTCTTCCTCGGCATCGCCCTGCGCCAGCAGAACAAACCGGCGGAAGCCGCTGCCGTGTGGGAACCATTGCTCGCGACGGTCGATGCCGCAAACGCGGACACGTTGCGCGCCGAGATCGACGCCGCGCGCGTGGACGCCGGCCTGCCTGCACTCGCGTCGCCCGTCGTCGCCAGCGCGACGAAAACGCTGACGGTGGAAGTCGCGCTGGATCCCGCGTTCGCTGCGCGCGTGCGCCTGCGCGGCGACGCCACCGTGTTCGTGATCGCGCGCGCCCCCGACGGCCCGCCGATGCCGGTCGCCGTGGAAAAACACACCCTCGCCGATCTGCCGCTGCGCGTGACCCTGGACGATGCCGACGGCCCGATGCCCACGGCGAAGCTGTCCGCGCTGAAGGATGTGGAGGTGATCGCGCGCATCTCGGAAAGCGGCAACGCCATGCGCCAGGATGGCGACCTCGAATCGAAGCCGGTGCGGGTGACAATGCCGGCCGGCAAGCCGGTGAAGCTGGTGCTTGGCGCGGAGTGAAGACAGAAGCGGAGCATTTATCCCGCATCCAGCGCCTCGCCGGCCACGCACGCTCGTGGCTGTTGCCCTGTGGCCTTGGCCTCGTACTGCCGCTGCTCAATCGCCTGCTGCCGCCATCGGCGATCACGTTCGCATGGCTGATCGATCTCGCCGCGCACTGGCAAATGCTCTACGCACCGATCTGGCTCGCGCTGTGCCTGCTGTGCGCGTTCCGGTCACGACGCTGGCTGCTGCTGGCGCCGTTCGCGCTGCTGCCGCTGTGGAGCGCGAGCGCGCGTTTGCCGGGCAACGACGGCGGCGCATCGGCGCTGGTGGTCGTGGCGGCGAACGTGCATGCCGGCAACCGCGACCCTGCGCCGCTGCTCGCATGGCTGCGCGCACATCCGGCGGATGTGGTGGTGATGTCCGAACTCACGCCGGAATACGCCCAAGCCCTGTCGCATGCACTGGGCGACGACTACCGCTATCGCGAACTGCGTCCACGGCAGTCGCCGTTCGGGATCGGCATCGTGTCGCGGCTGCCGTTGCGAAATGCCGCGCTCATCAATGATGCGGACGGCGTGCAGACCCTGCTATCGGACGTGGATATCGCAGGACGACCGGCGCGTATCGTCGCCGCGCATCCGATGCCGCCGCCCGCACCGGAATGGCACGGCAAGCGCGACGCCATGCTGTCCTCCATCGCCAGGCAGACCGGCCAGCAGCCGCTGATCGTCGCCGGCGATCTCAACGCCACACCGTGGTCGAGCGCATTGATCGGGTTGGAACACCACGCACTGCTGCGCACCACCGGTCTCGCGCCCACCTGGCCGCGTTCGGGGCGGGGCGCGATCGGCATCCCCATCGACCACGTGCTCGCCAGCGACCACTGGCGGCGCGGGGCGTCCTCGCGCGGGCCGGACATCGGTTCCGACCACCTGCCGATCCGGGTCGCGCTGCACTGGGCCGACGACCGCAACAGCCGGGACTGACCGGGGACCGGCCGGGCTCGGAAAACTGCGGTCCATCGCGTACCCTCTCGTCCTGCCGCTCAGGATCGCTAGACTTCACGGATGACTGAATTCATACCCCCCGGCACCCGCTTTGCCGCGTTGCCCTCGCCCTTCCCGATGAAACGCGGCGGTGCCCTGCACGGCGCGCGCATGGCCTACGAAACCTGGGGCACGCTCAGCCCCACGGCCGACAACGTCGTGCTGATCCTCACCGGGCTGTCGCCCGACGCGCACGCCGCCAGCAACGCCGATAACCCCGAGCAGGGCTGGTGGGAGGCGATGCTGGGGCCGGGCAAGGCCATCGACAGTGATCGCTGGTTCGTGATCTGCGTCAATGCGCTGGGCAGTTGCAAGGGTTCGACCGGCCCTGCGTCGATCGAAACCGCCACCGGCGCGCCCTACCGCCTGCGTTTTCCCGAACTGTCGGTGGAAGACTGCGCCGACGCCGCGATGGGCGTGGTGCGCAGCCTGGGCATCGAACACCTAGCCTGCGTCATCGGCAACTCCATGGGCGGGATGGTCGCGCTGGCGCTGCTGCAACGCTTCCCCGGCGCGGCCCGCAGCCACATCAATATTTCCGGCGCCGCGCGCGCGCTGCCGTTCTCGATCGCGATCCGTTCGCTGCAGCGCGAAGCGATCCGACTCGATCCGAACTGGAACAACGGCGACTACAGCGACGAGACCTATCCCGAAGCCGGCATGCGCATGGCGCGAAAACTCGGCGTGATCACCTACCGGTCGGCGCTGGAATGGGACGGCCGCTTCGGCCGCGTGCGCCTGGATTCCGACCGGCGCCTCGGCGACGACCCGTTCGGCCTGGAATTCGAGGTCGAAAGCTATCTCGAAGGCCACGCGCGCCGCTTCGTCCGCCGTTTCGACCCCAACTGCTATCTCTATCTCAGCCGCTCGATGGACTGGTTCGATCTGGGCGAATCCTGCCACGGCACCTGCGAAGACGGTCTTTCCAAGCTGCGCGTGGACCGCGCCCTCGCCATCGGTGTGCGCACCGACATCCTGTTTCCGATCCAGCAACAGCAGGAAATCGCCGACGGCCTGCTCGCCGGCGGCGTCGACGCGCGCTGCCTGGCGCTGGAATCGCCGCAGGGCCACGACGCTTTCCTGGTGGACATCGCACGCTTCGACCCGGCGGTGCGCGGGTTCCTGGATTTGCTGTAGGGCGGGCCCCGGCCCGCCATCGAAACCACAGCAGTTTCATCTTCGGCCGTGGGCACGGCCCGGAGGTCGTTGCATTTCATGTTCTACCTGGGCCGGCTTCAGCCCGCTACGAAATCGCTGCAGCTTCATTTTCGTCAGCCGTGGGCACGGCCCGGAGATCGTCGCGTTCCGGAATCTGCCTGGGCCGGCTGACTGAGCAGCACGCTGCCGAGGATCAAAGCGCCCGCGACACCCATCGCGACGGTCAGCGGTTCGTCCAGCAGCAGCCACGCCCAGCCCACGCCGAACAGCGGCACCAGATAGGTCGTGGTGGCGGCGCGGCTGGCGCCGATGCGTGCGATCAGCCGGTAGTACATGACGAACGCGATGCCGGTGCACAGCACGCCGAGCAGCGTCACCGCGGCCCAGGACTTCGCCGAGACCGCATGCTGCGGCCATTGCGCGATGGCGAACGGCGCGCTGAGCAGCGTCGCGCAGCTCAGTGTGGCCGCGGCAACCGCCGTCGCCGGCAAACCGGCGAGGTGCCGTTTCACCAGATTGCCGCCGATCCCATACAGGAACGCGGCGAACGTACCCGCCGCCACCGGCAGGCCGATGCTGGCGCCGGCGACCTTGCCGCTGGCGAGCACGATCACCCCGGCGAAACCCGCGATCAGCGCGATGGTGCGACGCCCGCCGATGCGTTCGCCGTAGAACAGGAAGGCCACCAGCGCGGTGAACAGCACCGCCATGGAATTGGTGATCGCGCCCACGCCCGCAGGCGCGCGCTGCGCGGCCCAGGCGAACAGCGTGAAGGGAATCGCCGAATTGATCGCGCCGATCAGTGCGAGACGTGGCCACAGCGCACAGTGGAACGCATGCCGTTCGAACCACAGGAACGGCAGCAGGATCAGCGCACCCAGCCCCAGCCGGATCGCGACCAGCGGCGCCGCGCCGAATTCCGGAGCCGCCACCCGCATGAACATGAAGGATGCGCCCCAGATCGCGCCGAGCACGCACAGTTCCAGCGGCGTGAGCCAGGCCTTGGGGGTTTCGACGACCGGGAGAGGCGTCTGCAATGTGTTGGAGGTGCTCATGGGCGGAGATCCTGATCGAATGGGGCGACGGCGGCTATCCGCGGATTGCGCTTGGCGACATCGATTGCGTCCACGGCTGCATCCAGGATCGGAACCGCCTGCCCGCTGACCCGGATACCGCCTTCGGTGCCGATGTCGACCCGCAGCCGGCTTGGCCGGCCCATGTCGTCGCCCTGACGGATCTCGATGGTCGCCGGCGTCTCCACCAGGCCGAGCGCGCGCAGATAACCGCCGAGCGCGGCCGCGGCGGCGCCGGTCGCCGGATCTTCGACCACGCCGCCGACCGGAAACGTATTGCGCGCATGAAACGAAATTTGTGTCTCGCGCCAGACCAGATCGACCGTGGTCAGGTCGTGTTCGCGCTGGATGCGTTGGAGCGCGTTGAAGTCGTAATCGAGATCGGCGAGACGTGCGCGCGTCGCTGCAGCGAGTATCAGATGCCGCGCGCCGGCGAAGGCCACGCGCGGCGGCAATGCGGGATCGAGTTCGTCTTGGCGCCAGCCCAGTGCGGCGAGGACCGCAGCCACCAACGTCGGCGCGGCGGCTTCGACCCGCGGCGCAACGCTGGTCAAGGTCGCGAGTGGGCCGTCGATACCCACTGCGATCGTCACCGGCACCTCGCCGACCGGCGTTTCGAGCCGCAGCGAAGTCTCGCCGGTGCTGTGAAACAAGGCGATCGCGCTGGCGATCGTGGCGTGTCCGCAGAACGGCACTTCGGCGCGCGGGCTGAAATAGCGCACGCGATAGCGGCCATCGCCGGTCGCGGTCAGGAATGCGGTTTCGGAATAGCCGACGTCGGCTGCGATCGTCTGCATCCGGGCGTCGGTCAGCCCGTCCGCGTCCAGCATCACGCCCGCAGGATTGCCGCCCAGCGGCGTGTCGGTGAAAGCGGCATAGCGCAGCAGGGTCGGCATCGCGGGGCCAGTCGTGGGGAAGGCGGTGCCGCTCATTATGGTTTCCGGCCGCGCGGCCACAAGCGCATACTTTCGTGGCCAGACAACAGCGAAATTTGAGGCTCGCATGACCATCCGACCGGACCTGTTGCCCGCGCTGGCCGCATTCGAAGCCGCCGCCCGCCACCAGAACTTCGCCCACGCCGCGGAGGAACTGCACCTCACCGCCAGCGCGATCAGCCATCACGTGCGCAAGCTCGAACAGCGGCTCGGGGTGATCCTGTTCCAGCGCCACGCGCGCGGGGTCGCGCTCACCGCCGAGGGCCGGCTGCTGGCCGACGCCGCCGGCAGTGCGCTGAGCGATCTCGACGGCGTGCTGCGCGGCCTGCACGCCATGCGCGACGACCGCGACCTGGTGCGCATCACCACCCTGCACTCGCTGATCTACGCGTGGCTGCTGCCGCGCCTGCCCGCCTTCGCCGCGCTGCATCCGCAGATCCGGCTGGTGTTCGACACCAGCGTCGGCCTGACCCGGTTCGACGACGGCGGTCCCGACCTGGGCATCCGCCATGGCCCCGGTCACTGGCCCGGACTCAACGCGCATCATCTGATGGACGACGCCCTGTTCCCGATGGCCTGCGCCGAACTGGCGGCGCGGGCGGCGGTGCCCGCCGACATCGCAGGACTGCCACTGGTGGCCGACCTTGCCCGCCAGGGCTGGCACGACTGGTTCCGCGCCGCCGACGTGCACGGCGCACAGCTCGACGTGCGATTCACCTTCAGCGACAGCACCGACGCGCTGGAAGCCGCGGCGCACGGCCTGGGCGCGGTGCTGGCACGCGAGAAGATCGCCCGGCCATGGCTGAGCGACGGTCGGCTGCAGCGCCTGCCGGGCCCGCTGCTGCCGACCCGCTGGCGTTACTTCATCGTGCATCCATCGCATCGTCGCCTGCGCCCGGCCGCGCAGATCTTCGTCGACTGGCTGCTGGCGACCAGCGCCGAGGAACGCGGCCACGCCGCCGCCCCGGCGATCACGGCAGCCGGCGATAATGCGCGACCTTCCGCAGCAGGCACCCGATGACCAGCGTCGCGACGACAACCACCCCCACTGCCACCCGCACCGCCTGGCTGCAGATCCACTTCTGCGTGATCCTGTGGGGCTTCACCGCGATCCTCGGCAAGCTGATCAGCATGCCGGCGCTGCCGCTGGTGTGGTGGCGCATGCTGCTGGTGGCCGTGCTGCTGTTGCTGCTGCCGCGCGTCTGGCGCGGTCTGCGCGCGATGCCCGCGCGGCTGTTCTGGAGCTACGCAGGCGTGGGCGTGCTGGTCGCGCTGCACTGGCTGACGTTCTATGCGGCGATCAAGCTGTCGAACGCGTCGGTCGCCGTCACCTGCATGGCGCTGGGCACGGTGTTCACCGCCCTGATCGAGCCTTGGCTCACCGGCAAGCGCCTGTCGAAGCGCGAGTTCGCGCTGGGCCTCACAGTGCTGCCCGGCGTCGCGCTGGTGGTCGACGGCATTCCCGACGGCATGCTGATCGGCGTGGTGGTCGGCACGATCTCGGCGCTGCTGGTGGCCTTCTTCAATTCGCTGAACAAACGGCTGGTGGAACACGGCGACGCGCTGTCGGTCACCGCGCTGGAAATGGCCGCGGGCGTCGCGGCGATCACGCTGATCGCACCGTTGTCCGGCATGCTGTCGCCGGCCTTCGGCGGCAATCCGTTCCTGCTGCCCGATCTGCACGATGGTGCGTATCTGGTCCTGCTCGCGGTCGCCTGCACCCTTGTACCGTTCGTGCTGGCGCTGCTGGCGCTGCGCCACCTCAGCGCGTTCGGCACCCAGCTCGCGGTGAATCTGGAGCCGGTGTACGCGATCGCGCTGGCGATGCTGCTGCTGGACGAACAGCACGAACTCACGCCGCGGTTTTATCTCGGCGTAGCCATCATCCTCGGCGCGGTGCTGATCTACCCGCTGCTGGTGCGGCCGAAGAAGATCGAACATCCGGAAATCCTGGCCACCGGCGAATCCAAGGTCGTGGGCGACTGAATGACTGCCACAGCGGCCGCACCCGGCGCCGCTGTGGCAGTCTAGGCGCCCCGCTCCCGCCGGCCGACAGCAGCCCCGCATGTATCTGGAGTACTACGGCCTCGAACAGGCGCCGTTCTCGATCACGCCCGACCCGCATTACGTGTTCCTCAGCGAACACCACCGGGACGCGCTGGCGCATCTGCTCTACGGCATCCGCCAGGGCGGCGGCGGCGGTTTCGTGCAGCTCACCGGCGAAGTGGGCACCGGCAAGACCACGCTCAGCCGGCTGCTGCTGAATCAATTGCCCGAGAACACCCACGCCGCGCTGGTGCTGAATCCGCGCCTGGAGCCGGCGGAGCTGCTGCAGACGATCTGCGAAGAACTGCGCCTGCCGACCGGCATCGCGCCAGCGCCAGCTCCGGCGCCCACCGCCACCGGCAAGCGCAAGGGCGGCAAGGCCGCGGCGCCAGCGCGCGCTCCGGCCAAACCCGGCGGCAAGGCGATGTTCGATGCGCTGGGCGCCTATCTGCTGGAGGCCTACGCCAAGGGCGACCGGGTGGTGCTGATCATCGACGAGGCGCAGAACCTCTCGACCGAGGCGCTGGAACAGGTGCGGCTGCTCACCAATCTCGAAACCGAAACCCAGAAGCTGCTGCAGATCATCCTGATCGGTCAGCCGGAGCTGCGCGACACGCTGGCGCGGCCGGAACTGCGCCAGCTCGCGCAGCGCATCACCGCGCGCTACCACCTGCGGCCGCTCGACGAAGCCGGTACAGCGGCCTATCTGCGCCATCGGCTGACCACTGCCGGTGCGAAGCGTTTTCCGTTCGCGCAGGACGCGGTGCGCCGCATCCACCAGCGCAGCGGCGGCGTGCCGCGGCTGATCAATGTGATCGCCGAGCGCGCCCTGCTCGGCGGCTACGCCCACGATCTGCTGAGCATCGACGCAAAGACCGTCGACCGCGCCGCCAGCGAAGCGCTGGCACCGTCGTCGCATGCGCAGCGCTACAGCGCTTCGCTCATCGCTGCGGGCGCACTCGCGCTGGCCGCGATCGCCATCGCATTCGTGCTGTCGCGGACATCGCCGGGCGATGCGCAGGCGATCGATGCGCAGGCCACCAAGACGACACCCGTTGCCGATGCATCGATGCCGATTTCGGCCGCACCCGACCGCCCCGCGCTCGACGGCGCCGCGCTGCTGCAGCGCGTGCGGCAGACCCCGCCCCGCTCCCCGCGCGAATGGCAGGCGCTGGTCGCGGCCTGGAAAGCGCCGACCGCGCTGGGCAAAGCGTCACCCGATGCCTGCCCGCCCACACTGTCGCGCGGCTGGCGCTGCCTGCGCAGCCGCGCTCAGCTCGATCCACTGCTGCGGATCGGCCGCCCGGTCCTGCTGCGCCTGCGCGCCGAACCGCAGGCGGTCTGGGCGTCGCTGCTCGGCGCAGACAGCGCAGCGGGCAGCGTGCGCATCTCGCTGGACGGCAGCGCGATCGATGTCGATCGGGTCGCCCTGGCCGGCGTGTGGAACGGCGAATATCTCGCGATCTGGCCGGTGCCGGATACGCTGGAAGCCAAGTTCGCGGCCGGCGATGGCACCGCCGTCGACTGGGTGCGCCGTCGTCTGCGCGCCGAGGGCGACAACGGCAGCGATCTACCCGTCGCGCTGCGCGCGTTCCAGGCACGCATGGGCCTGCGCAGCGATGGCGGATTGAATGCCGAAACGATCTTCGCGCTGTCGCGCCGCGATGCCGGCCCGCGCCTCCACGCGCAGGCGCCCTGAGCCATGTCTTTCATTCTCGACGCACTGCGCAAATCCGAAGCCGCCCGCCGCCGCAGCGAGGCGCCGGATCTGTTCGCGGCGATGCCCGCCACGCCCGAGCCCGTGCGCGCGCGTCCGAACTGGCCGCTGTGGCTGCTCGGCGCCGTCGCGGCGTGCTCGCTGATCGCGGTGCTGTGGCTGCTCGCGCAGCGGACGCAGCAAGCAACACCGGCATCGCCGACGGTCAACGCGACCATGACGGCAGCGCCGACGAACGATGCCGCGACCCGCGACCCCGTTTTCGAACCGGTTTCCGAACCGGTTTCGGAGCCGATTCCGGAACCTGTCTCCGCACCTGGCCCCACGTCGATACCGCCGCAGACGCCGCCGATGGACCGCTCACCGCCGCCCGTCGTCGTGAGTGAAGTAGCGCCTCAGGTCGCGCCGCTTCCGCTCCCGGCACGCGAGCTGCCCGCGACGCCCACCGTCATCGCACCACCGCCAGCATTGCCGGCTACCGGCAGCCTCGTCTCGCTGGCCGATCTGGATCCGGCCACGCGTAAGCTGCTGCCGCCGCTGAAGCTCAGCATGCATCTGTGGAACGAAACACCGGCGCAGCGGTTCGTGATCCTCGATGGCCAGCGACTGCGGGAAGGCGATCTGCTCGGCGAACTTGTGATCGAACGGATCACCCGCGACGGCGCGGTGCTGGCCTGGCGCGGCGGTCAGCTCAGGATCGAACTGCGCTGAGTGCTTGTCTGGAACCGGTCTACCGGATCCGTAGAGCGGCCTTCAGGCCGCTGCTTCCAGTACGCAACCGTTTCTTTTTCGTCAGCCGTGGGCACGGCCCTGGTGTCGTCGCCAGTCGGGTTCTGCCTGGGCCGGTCTGAAGGCCGCTCTAGCGGGATGAAAATGCGTCTTGCGCGCTTGCTGTTGCGCAAGCCTGCGCACACGGCGGCCCGTCAGCGCATCTCGTCGCAGTCGTCGTAGATCCGCAGAAGATCCGGCAGCGTCTTGCCGGGCTCGTCGCGGAAGCGTTCCGCCAGCGTCTCGATCGTGCGGATGCGATCGACGCGGAAATTGCGGAAATCCTGACGCGACTCGCACCACGCGGCCAGCGTCCACACATTGCCCCAGTAGAAACAGCCCAGCGGCCGCACCACACGCAGGCTCGCCTCGTCTTTCAGATCGAGATAATCCAGCCGCAGTCTGTTCTTGCCCTCGGTGGCGTGGCGCAGCTGCTGAAGACGGTCGCGGGTTTCGGCATCCGGTCCCACCGACGGCGCGTACACCGCCAGACTTTCGGCGGCGGCGCGCTCGGCGCTGGGCAATACCGTCAGGATTTTCGCCAGCGCATCCTCCGCGCGTCGCGCCAGTCCGGTGTCGATGCGCGCCTGGGCGATGCGCACGCAGGCCACCAGCGCCTGCGCTTCGGCGGTATCGAACATCAGCGGCGGCAGATCGAAACCGCGGCGCATCCGATACCCCACGCCGGCCTCGCCTTCGATCGGCACGCCCTGCGCCTGCAGCGCGGCGATATCGCGATAGACCGAGCGCTGCGAGATTTCCAGGCGCTCGGCCAGGTGCGCGGCCGTCGTCAGACGACGGCCACGGATGAACTGCACGATCTGGAACAGACGGTCGGCGCGGCGCATCGAGGTGACAGGGATGATCCGTCGCAGGCGTTCGAGCGCGCGCGCTCGCAACGCATGCGGCGTCGATCATTCGCCCATGTAGCAACAGTTCAACTTGTTGCCATCGAGGTCGCGGAAATAAGCCGCGTAGAAGCCGGGCGAACGCTGGCCCGGTGCACCCTCATCGCTGCCGCCCAGTTCGATGGCCTTGGCGTAAACGCGATCGACCTGCTCGCGGCTGGTCGCGCCAAGCGCCACCATGGTGCCGTTGCCGACGCTCGCGGGTTCCTTGTTGAACGGGTTGGTGATGCCCAGACCGGCACCGTGCTCCGAGTTGCCCCAGGCGATGTAGTAATCGGGTTCTTCCATGAAGCGCTTCGCGCCGAGTTCGGCGAGCACCGCATCGTAGAAATCCGCGGCGCGGGCGAGGTCGTGAGTACCGAGGGTGGTGTAGGCGAGCATGGGCGTGTCCTGTGTTCGGGCGCGTGGTCGGCGCGTGGTCGGGAGCGCACAGCATCGCCGCCCCCTGCTGACAACATTGTGTCAGCAGCCTGCGCCTGGCGAAACGATGGCGGCGGAGCATTGTCGGCGGAGATCACGGCACGCCGTTATGCTAGTCACGACCGCGCCATCGGCGTCACCGATCCCTGCCCATGCCCCAGATCCGCTTCGAACTCGACCGCGACCATATCGAACTCAACCAGTTGCTCAAGCTGACCGGTGTCTGCGACAGCGGCGGCGCCGGCAAGCATCTGGTCGCCAGCGGCGCGGTGCGCGTCGACGGCGCGGTCGAACTGCGCAAGACGTGCAAGATCCGCAGCGGCCAGCGCGTCGAAACCGGCGATGCGACGATCGACGTGATCGCAGGCTGATCCGGCGAACCTGTAGGAGGGGCTTCAGCCCGGCCCAGGCCGAACTCGACATGCCGCAACAATGCGGCCGTGCCAACGGCTGACGATATCGAAACGGCCGTTCGGAACGGAGCCGACCAAGGCCCGCCTACGCAATCGCCAGGTCGCGCTCCGCCTGACACAGCAGGTCGTGGAGTTCGCGCACTGCATCGGCATCGGCATCGACCGGACCATCGCCGAGCGTCTCGATGTAGCGGCAGGACGCATAGTCCTGCGCCTTGCGCTGGTATGCATCGACCCAGGCCAGACGCGCGGGCAGATGCGCGTGTTCCGGCCGCCACGCCGCGGAATAAGGCGGATGCATGCGTTGCAGCCCCATCCGCCACGGTTTCGGACTCACCCGCGCGCGGAAGCAATGCTGGTTGTGGCACATGCGCGCGTACATCGGGTCGACGCCGAGCGCGTCGAAACACGCCTGCACCGCGGGTTCGCGCGGATCAAACAACAGGTGCAGCGCGAGCAGGCGCAGGCCCGCGGGCGTGCGGTAGATGCGGACGCGCCAGTCGGGATGACGCGCGAGGAAACCAGCGACACGACGCATCGCATGGCGTTCGTAACCGCCGGTGCATTGGATCCACAGCCAGCTCACAAGCTCGGCGAGGAAGCTTCCGGCAAGATAGCCACCGAAGACACCGACGATGGCCGCGACCATATATCGCGCTGGCGATGGATCGGGCAGAGCCAGTACGATCAATGCAAGCAACAGACCCGCCAGCAGACGCCATCTGCCGATGTTCGGCCGGAGCATGCGGACGGTGAAATCGATATCCGCGAACAACACGTCCGGCGTGTTCAGACACAGTGCGCCATAGCCGTTGCGGGTGATCACGCTGTCGCCGTGGCGGTCGACGATCTCCTCGCGGATGGGCACGCCGTCGGCGCCGTTGTAGGCGACCCGACGTTCGCGTCTGGGCAGCGCCTCGCCGGCCAGCAAGCGTTCCAGCGCCTCGCGTACGCGTGCATCGGCGTGCGCCTGGGCCTCGGCTTCACCGATGTCCGACCAGCCGAAACGCCGAACCGTCACCTGGCGCTTGCGGTCGCGATGCTGGAGGCGGGCTTCGGCCCAGTAGTGCGGAATGATCATGACCACGCACGAATGAAGCCGGGGGTGCGGCTCATCGCATGATCGTTCATTCCGGAACGCGTCGACTCAGGCCCGCGTCGACTCAGGCCCGGACGCGTTTCGGGAAACCCACCAGTTGCTTCAGATCCTCGTCCCACAGCTTCAGCCTCGCGCAGCGCAGGCTGGACCAGATCGTCAGACGCGGCGCCTGCTGCAGCACGGGGCTGGACTCGAAGGCTTCGCGCAGGCGGTAGTTGGGAATGCGGCTGGCGAGGTGATGAATGTGGTGATAGGCGATGTTGCCGGTGAACCAGTGCATGACCTGCGGCAGGTCGTAGAACGAACTGCCGGACACCGCGGCCTCATGCGAGTTCCAATCCTCGCCGCGCGTCCAGTAAGCGCCTTCGAAGGTGTGCTGCACATAGAACAGCCACACGCCGCCGGCACCGGCGATCAGCACCACCGGCAGATGCACCAGCAGGGCGATGTGCCAACCGACCGTCCACCACATCACGACGAACACGATGGCAAGCGTGAGGTTGTTGAGCAGCACGCTCAGCCATTCCTTTTTCCACGTGAACGGCATGTCGAACGGGAAGCGGTGCTTGATCACGAACTGGTACATCGGGCCGATGCCCAGCAGCACCGGGGTGCTGCGGTAGAAGCGGTAGCAGAAGCGGCCGAACCACGAACGCTGGCGGTATTCGGCGACCGTGAGGGTTTCGATGTCGCCCACTTCGCGGCGATCGAGATTGCCCGACGTACCGTGATGGATCGCGTGGGTCTTCTTCCAGTAGCCGTACGGGAACAGGGTGACCACACCGAGGCAGCGGCCCACCATGTCGTTCGCGCGCTGGCTGGCGAAGAACGAGCCGTGGCCGCAGTCGTGCTGGATGATGAAGGTGCGCACGTACAGACCGGCGGTCGGCAGGGCCAGCAGCAGCGTCCAGAGATAGTTCCACTGATCGATCACGCTCCAGGCCATCAGCGCCCACAGCGCGGCGAACGGGACCAGGGTGTTGATCAGTTGCCATACGGCGCGGCCGGCCACGGGACGGGCGAATTCGGCGCAGCGTTGGCGCAACTGGGAGGCGGTGGACGGTGCAGAGGGTGCTGCGGCGGGTGTTGCGGTCGCTGGTTCGGTCACGCTGAGGACTCCGGGGAGATGCCCGATTGTGGGCGGCCGGAAGTCACATCGCAATGCGTGCGCATGCGTACGGTGTGAAGTCGCTCACGATCCGTGCGATCTGCAATGGCGCATGTGCCCTTTTTTTTGGCCAACGGCACTTGTGGCCGGCCCGCGCGGATCGTTTCCGCGCAGGCCCTTCGATCACGCCTTCGGCGGTCCCTTGCGATGCGGCTTCGCCGGAGGCTTGCCACCGGGCTTGAAGCCCGACTTCGAGCCGCCCGGCTTGAAACCCTCCGGCTTGAACGCGCTGCGCGGTTTGAAGCCTTCCGACTTGAAACCGTCCGGATTGAAGCCGCCGGAGCCCGCGCCGCCGCTGCCGTCGTATTCGTCGAGTTTCTGCAGGCGCAGCGCCTGCCCGGCCACGCGCACCTTCTTGAGGTGCATCAGCAGCGGTTTGGGCATGCCGTCGGGCAGATCGAGGATCGAATGGTCGTCATGGATATCGATGCGGCCGATGTACTTGCTGTCGAGTTCGGCTTCGTTGGCGATCGCGCCGACGATGTTGCCCGGCTTCACGCCGTGCATGTGCCCGACTTCGATGCGATACGTTTCCATGCCCGGCTCGGGCGCGGAACGCGGCGCGAAATCCTTCTTCGGCGCGAATTCGCGGCGCTCCTGGCCCGGCCGCGGCTCGCGCTGGGGGCGTTCGCCACGCTCGGCGCGTTCGCCGCCACGCTCGCCACCCGCCCGGTCCGGACCACGATCGGCGCGCTGCGCGCGTTCGGCGTACTCGCGATTCTGCGCGAACGGCTGCGGCTTGCGGTCCGGCGCCAGCAGCAGCGGCGTATCGCCCTGCAGCAATTTCGCCAGCGCCGCGGCGACTTCGATCGCCGGCACGTTCTGTTCGCGCTCGTAGCGTTCGACCAGCTCGCGGTACAGGCCGATGTCGCCGCCGTTGCCCGCGTCCAGCGCCAGAGTGTCGGTGATGCGGGCCAGGAACCGGGTGACGCGGGCGTCGTTGACGCTCTCCACGGTCGGCAGCTGCATTTCCTCGATCGGCTGGCGGGTGGCGCGTTCGATCGCGCGCAGCATGTTCTTCTCGCGCGGGCTGACGAACAGGATCGCGTCGCCGCTGCGTCCGGCGCGGCCGGTGCGGCCGATGCGGTGGACGTAGCTTTCTGTGTCGTACGGAATGTCGTAATTCAGCACGTGGCTGATGCGTTCCACGTCGAGGCCGCGCGCGGCGACGTCGGTGGCGACGAGGATGTCGATCTTGCCGTCCTTGAGGTTCTGGATGGTCTTCTCGCGCTGCGCCTGCTGCACATCGCCGTTGATCGCGGCGGCGGCCAGGCCGCGCGCCTGCAGCTTCTCGGCGAGCTCGTCGGTGGCCAGCTTGGTACGCGCGAACACCAGCATCGCGTCGTAGGGTTCGGCTTCGAGGATGCGGGTCAGCGCATCGAGTTTGTGCATGCCGCTGACGAACCAGAACCGCTGGCGGATATTGGTGGCGGTGGTGGTCTTCGCGGCGATGGTGACTTCCGCGGGATCGCGCAGATAGGTCTGGGCGATGCGCCGGATCTGGCTGGGCATGGTCGCCGAGAACAGCGCGACCTGGCGGCTTTCCGGCACTTTCTTCAGCACGGTCTCGACATCGTCGATGAAGCCCATGCGCAGCATTTCGTCGGCTTCGTCCAGCACCAGCGCCTTGAGCTCCGACAGGTCCAGGGTGCCGCGGTCGAGATGATCGATGACCCGGCCCGGGGTGCCGACCACCACATGCACGCCGCGCTTCAGCGCCTGCAACTGCGGGTAGTAGCTCTGGCCGCCGTAGATCGGCAGCACGTGGAAGCCGGGAATTTTGTTGGCGTAACGCTGGAAGGCTTCGGCGACCTGGATCGCGAGTTCGCGGGTGGGCGCCAGCACCAGCACCTGCGGCTTGGCCTGCTTCAGGTCCAGCCGCGACAGCAGCGGCAGCGCGAAGGCGGCGGTCTTGCCGGTGCCGGTCTGCGCCTGCCCGAGCACGTCGCGACCCGCCAGCAGCGCGGGGATGGTCGCGGCCTGGATGGGCGACGGGGTTTCGTATCCGACTTCGGCGACCGCCGCCATCACGGTCTCGGCCAGGCCGAGATCGGCAAAACGCAGGGAGAGGGTTTCGGTCGACATACGCAATATCCGGGAACTTCGGCAAGACCGCATATTGTGCGCCCAAGCGTTGGGGCATTGGCTCCAGAGTTCCGCACGGATTCGCAGGAGCTTTTGCGCCGCAACAAAAACACCTATTGAATCATGGGTTTAGACTATTCCGCACGCATTGGTAGTGCCGGTCTGCCGGACAGGCAGGGACAGGGGGGCCGTCGCGCATTCCAGCGTCGACGCGCGAAATGGCGACGACATTCGTTGCGGACAGCGCGGGCCGGCATCGACTTGCCCGCGTCAGATCTGTTCGGATTCCACCACGCGCACGCCGGGCTCCGCTGCGAATGCGGCATCCAGCAGACATTGCGCGATGCGTTCCGCGCGTACAACACGGTAGCGTCGCGGCATTAGCGGTTCGACCGCCAGCATCAGCCGCGCGGTGACATGTTCCATCAGCCTCCGTTGTTCGCGTTCGCCGCCGATCATGGACGGCCGCACCAGGGTCAGCGACGGATAGCCGAGCGTGCGCAACGCATCCTCGGCTTCGCCCTTGGTGCGCAGATAGAAATTGCGCGAGCGCGCATTGGCGCCAAGCGCGGACGTCAGCGCGAAACTGCGCGCCCCGGCTTCGCGCGCGTGCGTCGCAGCAGCCAGCACATAGTCGAAATCCACCCGCCGGAACGCGGGTCGCGAACCGGCATCGCCGATCGTGGTGCCCAGCCCGCAGACCACCGCGTCGACCTGCCACCACGCTGCCGACGCAGGCAGCGCATCGAAATCGACGACCGGGTTTTCCAGCTTCGGGTGCGGCAGCGGCAGCGGGCGGCGCGTGGGCGCGATCACCTGCGCGAAACGGGCATCCGCAAGCGCCCGGGTCAGCGCCAGCCCACCCACCAGGCCGGTACTGCCGACGATCAACAAACGGCTCATGTCACTGTGGGCTCCGGCAGTACGGTGTCGATGTCGATCTACTTGAATCCGGTCGGTTGCGCTGCTGCAGGTTGCACCGGAGCCGGCTCGGATCCGATGGCGATACCCGCAGCATACCGGGACAGCACCGCGCGCAGCGCGTCGAGCTTCACCGGCTTGGTCAGATAGTCGTCCATGCCGGCATCGAGGCAGCGCTTGCGGTCGTCGGCCATGGCGTGGGCCGTCAGCGCAAGGATCGGCAGCCGCGGACGCCGTTCGATAAGTTCGATGCGGCGCCAGTAACGCGTGGCCGCATAGCCGTCCATCTCCGGCATCTGGCAGTCCATCAGCACCACGTCCCACTCGTGCGTACGCAGCACGTCCAGCGCCTGCACGCCGCTGGTGGCATTGCTCACCACGCAACCCTCACGCTCCAGCAGCAGCCGGACCAGCGACGCATTCACCACGTTGTCCTCGACCACCAGCACCCGCAGACCCGCAATCGACGCGATCGCCGGGTCCGGCGTTCTTCGGGCGGATTCGGCGGCCGCGTCTTCGGCGCGCGCTGCCGACATGGTCGACTCCGGCACCATCACCACGAAGGCGCTGCCTGCGCCCGGCACGCTGCGCACTTCGATCCGGCCGCCCATCATCGCGACCAGTTCGCTGGAAATCTTCAGGCCCAGACCGGTGCCGGGATACGCGCGCGTCGAAGACTCGTCGCCCTGCTGGAACGCGCTGAAAATCCGCGCATGCTCACTTTCGGCGATGCCAGGGCCGGTGTCCGCCACTTCGATCCGCAGCATCGACGGCGCGTCGTCCATAGCCTCATCGGCAGCTCGGGCTACGGCCGCGTCGAAGGACACCTCGATGCGCACGCTGCCCGCCGCAGTGAACTTGATCGCATTGCCGACCAGATTCAGCACGACCTGCCGCAGGCGCGCCTCGTCGCCGACGAACCGCTCCGGCATCGATGCCGCATACACCGCATCCACGCGCAGCGATTTGGCTTCGGCTTCCAGCGCGAACATCTCGATCACATCGTCGACCACCCGGCGCGGCGCGAACGGCGCAGGCTGCAACGTGATCCGGCGCGCCTCGATCTGCGACAGATCCAGCACGTCGTCGATCAGCGCCAGCAAGGATTGCCCGGCGCGGCGGATCTCCTGCGGCAGCGCGCGGTGTTCCGGCGCGTCCGGCGATTCGACCAGCAACTGGCTCATGCCCAGGATCACGTTCAGCGGCGTGCGCAGTTCGTGGCGCATGTTCGCCAGGAACGCCGACTTGGCGCGATTGGCGGCATCGGCGCGATCCAGCGCGTCGCCGAGGGTTTTCGTCATCGCCATCAGCGCGATGCACTGGGCGATGTTGCGGCTGATGGTGCGGCCGATGACATGCCCCTCGCGCAGCAGGAACGCGCCGAACAGACACGCCGCCAGCCCCGCGATCACGAATTCGCTGTGGCCCGTCGCCAGGAAATACACCGCGAACGGGCCCACGCTGGCCAGCACATACGCGGCATAGGCCGGCCACCACGCGCCGAAACTGCTGATCCCGCCCGAGGGCATGCCGATCAGCAGGAAGGCGGTGACGAAATAGAGTTCGCTGTGGCCCAGCGGGAACAGCATCGTGGCCGCGGCGCCCCAGACGCCGCCGGACAGCACGCCGACGATGATGCAGATCAGCGGCGTGTTCGGCTGGACATCGCCGGCTTCGGGCGTCGAACGCTTCGCCCACCCCGCCAGCGCGACGCGCAGCATCGAGATGACCGCGACCGCGATCGCCCAAACCGTCAGTTGCTGCTGCGGATGCACGTCGCGCAGCGCCAGCAGTAACAGTGTCGCCACGCCGATGGTCGCGGCCGCGCCGGCCCGGGCCTGGCTGAGCACCAGTTGCCGGCATTCGCGCGCGATGAGCTGTGGAGTCGCGATGGACTCTGCAGTGGTCATGGTGTCCCCCTGTGTAGTCCCGGATGCAGTTCGGGATGTATTTCCTGTGTTGTCCCGGATGTACTCCAGGATGCACGCTCGGAGATCCCTTCCGCTCGGATGCGGCGCTGCGGGCGCCGTCCGGATGCCGCGCTTTATGGGGGCATACGCTTACGATACCGGTGCTGTGCCCGCATCGCGAGTCGCGGCCGACCGCACGCGGCCGACCGTCGAAACGCGACGCCCGTCGCAGATAGACCTCCTGCACTCGTCGCAGCGACGTCCCGATGCCTCGCAATTCGCTGCTGTAGAGCAACACACCCGATTCCTGCAGGGATCTTCGACAGGAACGTCGGACGGCCGGGCATACTCGTCCGCATCTCGCGTTTTTCGTCCCGTTTGCCCGGATATCCGCCCGCACCGGGCAAGGTAATGTGGGTGGACGGCCTGCGTACCGGCCCGCAGGCGATCTCCACTTCGTACACGCCGAGTTGCAAAGCCCGCGAATACCGGGCAAACACCCTGCTCCCCCGCCCCTTGCCGCTGCCCGCGGCCTTCCGGTCGCAATGACGCGACCTGTCGCCACACGGAATTCCACCGCACGGAGATGCCATGACTGCCCGCCTGCTGTTGCCCGCCGCCCTGTTGCCCGCCGCCCTGTTGCCCGCTGCCCTGTTGCTCTGCCTCGCCAGTCCGTCCATGGCCGCCCCGCCCGGCGCCACCGCCGCGGCGTCGACAAGAGAAACCGATCGCCTCTCGTTCGTCATCGTCCGCTATCGCGAACGCGCCCAGCTGCAGACGCTCGGCGGGATGTTCCAGCACATGATCGTCGACGACAACGCGAAGACCGCGCGGCTCGAAGCCACCGCTGCGGACATCGACGAGATCCGCCGCATGGGCCTGAAGGTCACGGTCGACCAAGCATCGACCAACCGCATCCGCAGCGTCGAAAACGCGATGGCGAACCGCCAGTTCGGCACCCGCAGCATCTCCGGCTACGCCTGTTACCGCACGGTCGAGGAAACCTACACCACCATCGATCAACTGGTCGCCAGCAAACCCGCGCTCGCCAGCGTCTCGAACATCGGCCCCAGCTGGCTGAAATCGCGCAACACCGGCGGCTACGACATGAAAGTGCTGCGCCTGACCAATTCGGCGACCAACGCCAGCCGCCCGAACAAGGCGCCGATGGTGGTGTTCGCGTCGATCCACGCGCGCGAGTACACGCCCGCCGAACTGACCACGCGCTTCGCGGAGTGGCTGGTCAACGGCTACGGCACCGATCCCGAAGCCACGTGGCTGATGGACAACTACGTCTTCCATCTGATCCTGCAGGCCAACCCCGACGGCCGCAAGAAGGCGGAAACCGGCCTGTCGTGGCGCAAGAACGTCAACAACACCAACGGCAGCTGCAGCGCAACCAGTATTGGCACCGACCTCAACCGCAATTTCCCGTTCCACTGGAACACCGTCTCCGGCGGCTCCAGCCCCAACGCCTGCGCCGAGACCTACCGCGGCCCGGTCGCGCAATCCGAACCCGAAACCCAGAATCTGGTGCGCTTCGTCGCCGGCACGCCGGGCGCCAGCGGCGTCTACAGCGGCGGCATCTTCCCCGACCGTCGCGGCGATGCCGCCAGCAGTCTCGCGCCCGACGATTACCAGGGCATTTTCTTCGACATCCACAGCTATTCGCAGCTGGTCCTGTGGCCCTGGGGCGACACCACCAATCTCGCGCCCAACAGCGCGGCGCTGGCCACGCTGGGCAGGCGGCTCGCGTTCTTCAACAACTACAAACCCCAGCAGTCGGTCGGCCTGTACGCCACCGACGGCACCACCGACGACACCATGTACGGCGTGCTCGGCGTGCCCAGCTACACGATCGAACTCGGCGTCGCCTTCTTCGAATCGTGCACCACGTTCCAGTCGACGACGCTGCCGAGGAATCTCGAGGCGCTGAAGTATTCCGCGCGCAATCTGACCGCGCCCTACCGCTACCCGTCCGGCCCGAACACCGTCAGCGTATCCACGTCCAGCGCCTCGGTGCCCGCCGGCACGCCGGTGACGATCTCCGCGATCCTGGACGACAGCCAGTTCAACCAGAGCAACGGGACCGAAGCCACCCACGCCATCGCGTCCGCGCGGCTTTACGTCGACATTCCGCCGTGGGAAACGGGGGCGAGCGGTATCGTCATGGCCGCCAGCGACGGCAGCTTCAACAGCACCCGCGAAACGGTGACCGCGAGCCTCGGCACCACCGGCCTCAGCGCCGGCCGGCACATCGTCTACGTGCAGGGCACCGACGCCTCGGGCAAACCGGGCACGCCGAACGCGGTATTGCTCACCATCGGCGGCAGCTCCTCGAACCCGCCGACCGCGAACTTCAGCGTCGCCACCTCGGCGCTGACCGCGACCTTCACCGACAGCTCGACCGATACCGACGGCAGCATCGTCTCGCGCAGCTGGAATTTCGGCGACAGCACCTCGTCCACCGCTACCAGCCCCAGCCACACCTACGCGGCCGCCGGCACCTACACGGTGACATTGACCGTCACCGACAACAGCGGATTGACCCACACGAAGTCGCAGTCCGTCACCGTGAGCAGCGGCGGCGCCGTGAGCTATACCAACGACACCGACGTGACCATTCCGGACAACACCACCGTGCAGAGCTCGATCCTGGTCAGCGGCCGCACCGGCAACGCCTCCAGCACGACGCCGGTGGCCGTGAACATCGTCCACACCTACAAGGGCGACCTGAAAGTGGATCTGATCGCGCCGGACGGCACCGTCTACGTGCTGCACAATCGCAGCGGCGGCAGCGCCGACAACATCATCCAGACCTTCACGGTCAATCTGTCGTCGGAAGCGTTGAACGGCACCTGGAGACTGCGCGCCAACGACAACGCCACCGCGGACACCGGCTACATCAACAGCTGGGGCATCACGTTCTGAGCCGCGTAGACATCCGGGCATTCCTTGAAAACCCGGGCTCGCGCATACCAGGTTGCTGAAATACCTCCGTCCAGGAGGTATTTCAGTTCGCACGTCCGGCACATGTCCGGACGTGCTCACGGCGAATCAATCGCTTACGCGCTTGTTTCGCCGGCGCAGCCATCCATGGTTGCGTTAACAGGCCACTGA
>JANLVT010000017.1:0-1203 GCA_031364125.1 Lysobacterales bacterium
TCACTTGACGATCTTCGCCACCACGCCGGCGCCGACCGTGCGGCCGCCTTCGCGAATCGCGAAGCGCAGACCTTCGTCCATCGCCACCGGGTTGATCAGGCTCACCACCATCTTCACGTTGTCGCCCGGCATCACCATCTCCACACCTTCCGGAAGCTCGCAAGCGCCCGTGATGTCCGTGGTACGGAAGTAGAACTGCGGACGGTAACCCTTGAAGAACGGCGTATGACGGCCACCCTCGTCCTTCGACAGCACATACACCTCGGCTTCAAAGTCCGTGTGCGGCGCGATCGAACCCGGCTTGCACAGCACCTGGCCGCGCTCCACGTCGTCGCGCTTCGTGCCGCGCAGCAGCAGGCCCGCGTTGTCACCCGCCTGGCCCTGATCCAGCAGCTTGCGGAACATTTCCACGCCCGTCACCGTCGTCTTCTGCGTCGCGCGGATACCCACGATCTCGATTTCGTCGCCCACCTTCACAATGCCGCGCTCGATACGACCCGTCACCACCGTGCCGCGGCCCGAAATCGAGAACACGTCCTCGACCGGCATCAGAAACGGCTTGTCGATGTCGCGCTCAGGCTGCGGAATCCACGTGTCTAGCGCTTCCACCAGCTTCAGGATCGACGGCACGCCGATGTCCGTCTGGTCGCCTTCCAGCGCCGAACGCGCCGAACCGGTGATCACCGGCGTATCGTCGCCCGGGAACTCGTACTTGCTCAGCAGCTCGCGGACTTCCATCTCCACCAGCTCCAGCAGCTCGGCATCGTCCACCAGGTCCGCCTTGTTCAGGTAGACCACGATGTACGGCACGCCGACCTGACGGGCCAGCAGGATGTGCTCGCGCGTCTGCGGCATCGGGCCGTCGGCCGCCGAGCACACCAGAATCGCGCCGTCCATCTGCGCAGCGCCCGTGATCATGTTCTTCACGTAGTCCGCGTGACCCGGGCAATCCACGTGCGCGTAGTGACGATTCGGGGATTCATATTCCACGTGCGCCGTGGAAATCGTGATGCCGCGCGCCTTCTCTTCCGGAGCCGCGTCGATCTGGTCGTACGCCTTGAACTCGCCGCCGAAACGTTCCGCGCCGATCTTCGTCAGCGCCGCCGTCAGCGTCGTCTTGCCGTGGTCAACGTGACCGATCGTCCCCACGTTCACGTGAGGCTTAGTGCGCTCGAACTTACCCTTTGCCATGGCTGCTTCTCT
>JANLVT010000089.1:0-45936 GCA_031364125.1 Lysobacterales bacterium
AACCCGGCCGGAGCGTTCCTGTGGGTCGCGCCGAGGATGATGACCAGGAAGAACGCGGTCATGATCACTTCGCAGAGGAACGTCCCGCCGCCACGCTGTAGCCGCCGGGCGAAAATGCCGCGCTGCCGCAGCCGCCCAGAACCAACCACAGCGTGCCGATGAATTCGGCGCTCGGACGTTTGATCACCGGTGTTGTCCTCATATGCGTCAGCGGAACGGAAGCCGACGGAGAACTCCGCGGGTGGGGTACCGCTCATGGCCGCATCCCGTGGGGAGGGATGCCGGTCGGGAAGCTCTGGGGCGTCAGTCCTGGTGGTTCGGGCCTTCTGTTTCGATCGTGCCGGTTCGATCTTCCCGGCTCAATCCTCCTGATAAGGCGGGAACGGCAGCGACAGCACCATCTGCTGGCGCCTGGCCAGTGTTTCCACATCGTTCGCACGCATGAATACATGGACGACGCGTTCTTCGCGCAGCTCGATCAATGCTTCGCGGATCAGCACCGTGGGTTCGTTGGGCACATCGCCGCGATACCACTGCACTTCCCGGCCGTTGAGCATGCCTTCTTCGGCGCGGTCGCTGCGGCGCGGCTTGAACGGCGATTCGGGACTGACCGTGAGCGCGAACGCTTCCGCGCCGTTTCCGGTCGAAATGGCGCGGCACAGCAGCATGTTCGGTACCCGCAGCAATTCCCAGCGCAGCGATTCGCCGGCGTCCGCCGGAAGCGCTGGACATTCTGCCATCGGGTCGGGAGCGGTTTGTGCACTGGAAACGCCAGCCCAGACAACAGCGAGCAGGAGAAGCCAGATCGAAGCCATCGATTTCACTACAGATATCCCCGTGGTTGAGTTCAGCCGAGCCTCCGTGCGGGCGTCGTCGTCAGGACCATCAGGCGCCGCAGTGCGGTACCCGTGCCGGACGATGATGTCCTTGCAGCGAAAGTAAGCCAGAAACGCCTAGGATTCCAGCGCTCGACGCATTTTTTGTACTGGGACGCGCGCTCAGCGACGCCGCAGCACCAGTTCCAGCACCAGATTGCTGCCGAAGAAGGCGAGCACCAGCAGGGTCATGGCGATCAGGGTCCAGCGTACGGCCTTGACGCCGCGCCAGCCGTAACGCCAGCGTCCGACCAGCAGCGCGCCGAATCCCAGCCACGACAGGCTACTGAACACGGTCTTGTGCGCAAGGTGCTGCGCCAACAGGTCTTCGACGAACAGCGCGCCAGTCAGCAGCGTGGCGGTCAGCAGGATGAAACCGACCGTGATGGTGCGGAAGAGCAGTGTCTCCAGCTCCACCAGCGGCGGCAGCGCGCGCAGCCATCCGTGCAGTCGACGCCGACGCAGCGCGCGCTCCTGCGACCAGGAGAGAGTGGCGAGCAGGGCGGCGATCGCGAGCGTCGCGTAGGCCAGAAGCGCACACCATGCATGCAACTGCACCCGCCAGTCTAACGGCTGCGGATCCTGGCGGCCGAAGCCCTGGTAGAGCCCCAACGTTGCTGCGGCGATCGGGAACACGATCACGCCCAGCGCCGCCATGCGGCCGCGCATGCCCACCAGTACCGTCAGCGCGGCCATGCCCAACCCGACCAGCGACAGCGCCGAAAAGAAGTGCAGATTCGCGCCGCCGGCCTCGCGCCAGGCCAGCATGTGCGCGGCACCGTGCAGCACGGCCGCCAATGCGGGTATCGCCCAGAGCGCGACCGACACGCCCGGTCCGGCCTGCGTCAACCGGCGCGCGAGCAGCGCCGCGGAAAGCAGATACAGTGCCGATGCGATGAGAACGATTGTCATCGGACCAGTGTCGCATACGGCGATACCTTCCCGCACCGCATATAATCGCCGTCTTTCCGCAGCGGTCCGCGCCCATGTTCGAGTCCCTCACCCAGCGTCTGTCCGGCACCATCGAGCGGCTCCGCGGCCGCGGCAGGTTGACCGAGGAGAACATCCGCGAAGCCACTCGCGAAGTCCGCATCGCGCTGCTCGAAGCCGACGTGGCGCTGCCGGTGGTGCAGGCGCTGATCGAACGCATCAAGGTCCGTGCGGTCGGCCAGGAAGTGCTGAAGTCGCTCACCCCCGGCCAAGCGCTGATCAAGGTCGTCCGCGACGAACTGACCGCGGTAATGGGCGCGGCGGCGTCCGACCTGAATCTCAACGTGCCGGCGCCAGCGGTCATTCTGATGGCCGGCCTGCAGGGCGCCGGCAAGACCACCACGGTCGGCAAGCTCGCCAAGCACCTGAAGGAAAAACGCAAGAAAAAGGTGATGGTGGTGTCGGCCGACGTCTATCGCCCGGCCGCGATCGAACAGCTGAAAACGCTGGCCGAACAGGTCGACGTGCTGTTCTTCCCCTCCGATGCTTCGCAGAAGCCCGAAGCCATCGTCCGCGCCGCCATCGACGATGCGCGCAAGTCCTACGTCGACGTGCTGATCGTCGATACCGCCGGCCGTCTCGCCATCGACGAGGCGATGATGGCCGAGATCAAGGCGCTGCATGCCGCGATCAATCCGGTCGAGACCCTGTTCGTGGTCGACGCGATGACCGGTCAGGACGCCGCGAACACCGCCAAGGCCTTCAGCGAGGCGCTGCCGCTGACCGGCGTGGTGTTGACCAAAACCGCCGGCGATGCCCGCGGCGGCGCGGCGCTGAGCGTGCGCTACATCACCGGACGGCCGATCAAGTTCATCGGCGTCGGCGAGAAGCCTGACGGCCTGGATGTCTTCCACCCGGACCGCGCCGCCGGCCGCATCCTCGACATGGGTGACGTGCTGTCGCTGGTCGAACAGGTCGAGCATCAGGTCGACAAGGACAAGGCGCAGAAGCTCGCCGAGAAGATCACCAAGGGCAGGAAGTTCGACCTCAACGACATGAAGGATCAGCTCGAACAGATGCAGAACATGGGCGGCTTGCATGGTTTGATGGACAAGCTGCCGGGCATGGGCCAGATCCCGGACAACGTGAAGAATCAGGTCACCGGCAAGGAAGTCCCGCGGCTGATCGCGATCATCAATTCGATGACCAAGAAGGAACGTCGTAACCCTGCGTTGCTCAACGGCTCGCGCCGCGCCCGCATCGCCCGCGGTTCCGGGCTCACCCCGGCCGACGTCAACAAGCTGATGAAGCAGTTCCAGCAGATGGAAAAGATGATGAGCAAGCTCAGCTCGGGCGGCATGAAAGGCCTGATGCGGGGCATGAAGGGAATGATGGGCGGGCGGGGCGGCGGTATGCCTTTCCGCTGATCAGACTGTGCCTGATCACCCCAAAGTTCGCTGCGCGAACCTTGGGCCCCAGCCAGTGCGATTCCATACCCCATTCGTGCCTTGCGGCAGGAATCGCCCCTAACTTAGGGGGTTGTACAACTTCGGCAGGTGTTCACCGAGGCTTTCCTGACCTTAATCAGTGAGTTATACTTGCTGGCTTACCCTGCCACTCCGGCAGCTGGGCTCCACAGGAACTATCGACTCATGGTCAAGATTCGCCTTACCCGTGGCGGCGCCAAGAAGCGCCCCTTCTATCACATCGTCGTCACCGACAGCCGCAGCTCGCGCGACGGTCGCAACATCGAGCGTCTGGGTTACTACAACCCTGTCGCCGCCGGTAACGAAAAGCGCGTCGAGCTCGACCTCGAGCGCACCAAGCATTGGATCGGCCATGGCGCCCAGCTGACCGACAAGGTCGCCGATCTCTACAAGCAGTTCGCGAAGCAGGCCGCCACCGCTGCTGTCGTTGCGGCTCCCGCCGCCTAAGCGGCCGGCCGCGGTCCGCCGCGGCCACCCAGCCCGATGAACGACCCGACGCGCCGCATCCTGGTAGGCAGGATCCACGGCGCGTTCGGCGTGCGTGGCGAGCTGAAATTCGAATCGTTGACCGAGCCGCAGAGCAATGTGCTGCGCTATCAGCCGTGGATCCTGCGCGATGCGCAGGGCCGCGAGCGCGAAGTCGACGGTGCCCGTGCCCGTGCCGGCGGCAAGGGCCTGATCGGCACGTTGCCTGGCGTCGAAGACCGCGACGCGGCCGAAGCCCTGCGCGGCGCCGAGTTGTACGTGTTGCGCAGTGCGCTGCCGCCGCCGAAAGACGGCGAGTTCTACTGGATCGATCTCGAAGGCATGCGCGTCGCGAATGTCGAAGGCGTCGATTTCGGTGTGGTCACCAGCGTGTTCTCTAACGGCGCCAACGATGTGATGGCGGTCCGCGGCGACCGCGAGCGATTGATCCCCTTCGCCCGGCCGGATTACGTGATCTCGCTGGATTTCGACAGCGGAAAGATCGTCGTCGATTGGGACGCGGATTTCTGAGTCGGTGCCTCGCGCTATTGAGGCCGCGGCTTGAACCGCGTATGAGTTCGCGGCCGAACACGTGTTGTGAGATCGCGGCTGAAGCCGCTCCTACGAAAAGCAGCCATGCGAATCGATGTCGTCAGTCTGTTCCCGGAATTCGTGTCCCAGGTCGCCGGTCATGGCGTGGTTGGGCGCGCGCATGAGCGCGGGCTGATGTCGATTTACGGCTGGAACCCGCGCGACTACGCCGAGGGCAACTACCGCAGGGTCGACGACCGCCCGTTCGGTGGCGGTCCCGGCATGGTGATGCTGATCGACCCGCTGCTGGCGGTGCTGAAGGGCGCGCGTGAGGCTGATCCGCGCCCGGCACACGTTATTTATATGTCTCCGCAAGGAAGACCGCTGACCCAGGCCAAGGCCCGCGAACTGGCCGGACGCGAGCGGCTGATCCTGCTCTGCGGCCGTTACGAGGGCGTGGACGAGCGTCTGCTGCAGGTCGAGGTTGATGAGGAGTTGTCGATCGGCGATTACGTGCTCTCCGGCGGCGAACTGGCGGCGGCGGTGGTCATCGACGCCGCCGCCCGGTTGTTGCCCGGAGCGTTGAACGATGTCGAATCGGCCGCACAGGACAGCTTCGAGGGCGAGGGCGGCCTGCTGGATTGCCCGCACTACACCCGGCCTCTGGAACACCCGCTGGGCGGCGTTCCACCTGTGCTGCTGTCCGGGAACCACGCCGAAATCGCCCGCTGGCGCCGCAAGCAGTCGCTGGGCCGGACCTGGCTGCGGCGGCCCGAGTTGATCGACCGTGCGGCCCTGTCCAAGGCCGACCGGGCCTTGCTGGAGGCCTTTCTGGCCGAACTGCCAGCCCCGGCCGCAGGCTAGCCCAGCCCTAGCATCACGGGGAAATTTGCCCTTATAATGCGCGGCTTACCATTGTTTTACCCCATGTTCCACCTATGCCATGACGCGGGTCCACGTGCACTCGCGCAACAACATGCCTCATCGAAGGCAACCAACAACAGGCCAGTCCCATGAACAAACCCTCCATCAACACGCTGCTGCAGCAGTTCGAAGCTGAGCAGGTCGTGCGCCAGCTCCCGGATTTCGGTCCGGGCGACACCGTCATCGTCAACGTCAAAGTCAAGGAAGGCAACCGCGAGCGCGTGCAGGCCTATGAGGGCGTGGTGATCGGCATCAAGAACGGCGGCCTGAACTCCGCGTTCACCGTCCGCAAGATCTCGCACGGCTACGGCGTCGAGCGCGTCTTCCAGACTCACAGCCCGGTCATCGAATCGGTGCAGGTCAAGCGTCGCGGCGCGGTTCGCGCCAGCAAGCTGTACTACCTGCGCAAGCTGGAAGGCAAGAAGGCGCGTATCAAAGAAGATCTGTCGATGCACAGCAAGACGAAGGCTGCTGCTGCCGTCTGATCAGTCGCAAGCCGCAAGGTTGTGGAGAGAGGCCACCGCAAGGTGGCCTTTTGCTTTTGGGGGAGCGCCCGGTCATCGCAAGGTGGTCTTTCTCTTTCCGTGAGAACACCCCGCCATTCGAAGATGGCTTTTCGCTTTCCAGAAAATCGCAGGTCGCCGGAAGGCGACCTTCCCGTCCGGTATCCTCGTGCTTGACCTCCGTCCATTTCGTTTTCCGCCGATCCCATGCAAGCCGCCACCCCCACCACGACAGTCCGCCTCGACCTCTGGCTCTGGGCCGCGCGGTTCTTCAGGACCCGCAGTCTCGCCAAGCAGGCGATCGACACCGGCAAGGTCGATGTGGCCGGACAGCGCGCGAAAGCCTCGCGCATGGTGCGCGTGGGCGATGCGATGCGCATCGCGCGCGGCGACGAGGTGTTCGAGATCGTGGTCGCCGGCCTGAGCGAGCAGCGCGGTCCGGCGTCGGTGGCGCAGACCCTCTACACCGAATCCGACGAATCGAAAACCAAGCGTCTGGAGGCCATAGCCGGTCTGCGTGCCGGGCGTGCCGGTTATCAACCGCCCGATAGCAAACCCGATAAGCGCGCGCGGCGGTTGATCCGCGCGCTGGGCGATATCGATGCCATATGAAAAACGCCGACGGGGCGAGCCGTCGGCGTTGAAGTTCAAGCGGGCGGGAGATGCTTGAAGCGAACCGCCCTTCAAAACCGTTTCAGACGATCATCTCAAGTCGAAGCGATCCAGATTCATCACCTTGGTCCAAGCGGCGACGAAGTGGTCGACGAACATCTTCTGCGCATCGTGCGCGGCGTAGACCTCGGCAACCGCACGCAACTGCGAGTTCGAGCCGAAGACCATGTCCGACACCGTACCCGACCACTTCAGTTCGCCGCTGCTGCGGTCGCGGCCTTCGATCACGTGCGTATCGGTTTCGGACCGCTTCCACTTCGTGCGCATGTCCAGCAGATTGACGAAGAAGTCGTTGCCGAGCGTGCCGGGCCGCTGCGTGAATATGCCGTGTTTCGTGTCGCCGACGTTCGCATCGAGTGCTCGCAGACCGCCGACCAGCACGGTCATCTCCGGCGCGCTCAGGCTCAGCAGGTTCGCCCGGTCGATCAGCATCTCCGCTTCGGAGCCCTCGAAGCCCTTGGCGACGTAGTTGCGGAAGCCGTCGACCTTCGGCTCCAGCGGCGCGAACGAATCGGCGTCGGTCTGTGCTTCGGTGGCGTCGGTGCGGCCCGGCGAGAACGGCACGGTCATGTCGTGTCCGCCTTTCTTTGCTGCCGCTTCGACCGCCGCGTTGCCGGCGATGACGATGAGGTCGGCCAGCGACACTTTCTTGCCGCCGCTCGCGCTGGCATCGAAGTCGCGCTTGATGCCTTCGAGAACGCCCAGCACATTGGCCAACTGCGCGGGCTGATTGGCTTCCCAATCCTTCTGCGGCGCGAGGCGGATGCGGGCGCCGTTGGCGCCGCCGCGCTTGTCGCTGCAGCGGAACGTCGATGCCGACGCCCATGCGGTCGAAACCAATTGCGGAATGGTGAGGCCCGAAGTGAGCACCTTGGCTTTCAGCGCGGCGACGTCGTTCGCATCGACCAGCGGATGGTCGACGGCCGGCACCGGATCCTGCCAGATCAGTTCTTCGGACGGCACGAACTTGCCGAGGTAGCGCACGCGCGGGCCCATGTCGCGATGGGTCAGCTTGAACCAGGCGCGGGCGAAAGCGTCGGCGAACTTGGCCGGATTGGCCAGGAAGTCGCGCGAAATCTTCTCGTAGGCCGGGTCCATGCGCATGGCCATGTCGGCCGTGGTCATCATCGGCTGGTGGAACACGCCCGGCGTGTGCGCGTCCGGCACGTTGCGGCCGGCGTCGCCCTTGGGCTTCCACTGGTGCGCGCCGGCGGGGCTTTTGGTCAGTTCCCATTCGTGACCGAAGAGGGTTTCGAAATAGCTCATGTCCCACTGCGTCGGCGTCGGCGTCCACGCGCCCTCAATGCCGCTGGTGATGGTATGGCCGGCCATGCCGCTCTCGTAGCTGTTGATCCAGCCGAGGCCCTGATGCTCGACGTCCGCGCCTTCGGGTTCGACCTGCACCAACGATGCGTCGCCGGCGCCGTGCGCCTTGCCGAAGGTGTGGCCGCCGGCGGTGAGCGCCACGGTTTCTTCGTCGTCCATCGCCATGCGCGCGAACGTTTCGCGGATGTCGCGCGCCGATGCCAGCGGGTTGGGATTGCCGTCGGGGCCTTCCGGGTTCACGTAGATCAAACCCATCTGCACGGCCGCGAGCGGGTTGGCGAGGGCGCGTTCCCCTGAGTAGCGGCCGCCGGGCTTGTCGCTGGTGGAGAGCCATTCGCCCTCGGGGCCCCAGTTGATATCGGCGTTGGGCTCCCAGATGTCGGCGCGGCCGCCGCCGAAGCCGAAGGTTCTGAAACCCATCGATTCCAGTGCGATGTTGCCGGTCAGGATGAACAGGTCGGCCCACGAGAGGTTGCGGCCGTACTTCTGCTTGATCGGCCACAGCAGGCGCCGCGCCTTGTCCAGATTGCCGTTGTCGGGCCAGCTGTTGAGCGGCGCGAAGCGCTGGTCGCCGGTGCCGCCGCCGCCGCGGCCGTCATGGATGCGATAGGTGCCGGCGGCATGCCAGGCCATGCGGATGAAGAACGGACCGTAATGGCCGTAGTCGGCGGGCCACCAGTCCTGCGAATCGGTCATCAACGCTTTGAGATCGGCGACGACGGCGTCGAGGTCCAGCGTCTTGAACGCCTCACGATAGTTGAAGGCTTCGCCCATCGGGTTCGCGCGCGGCGAGTGCTGGTGCAACAGACCGAGATTGAGCTGGTTCGGCCACCAGTCGGCGTTGCCGCGGTGGCGCGGGCGGGATTGTTCGCGTGCGTCGCCTGAGAATGGGCACTGGGGTTCGGTGGACATGGTGTTCTCCTTGGGTGGTTTCGCCCGACGCTTCACGAGTCCGAAGGACGATGGCAAAGATGCCTGATGGCGGGGCTGGGGCCGGGTGAGGACACACTAGGCCGACGGAATCACAAGGGGAATTCGATTGTTTGGACCGTTTCGATAGATTTGATCAATGGATCGTGTTCATGGCTGGCGGTACATCCGATCCCGGACAGACGTTCAGAGCCAGCGTTGATCGATCAGGTCGCTTGTCGCAGGGCGGGTGAATTCGACCTTCATGCCCGGATGCGCATCGAACACGCGGCGGTGGGCGGCCAACGACCAGGCATCGTCCCGCTCGTAGTAGCCATCGACCCATGCCTGCAGATGACCGAGCATCGCGTCCTGTGCTTCGCGCGTGGCGTACTTGTGCGGCTCCCACGGACGGCGGCGATTGTTCTCGAGGCAGGTCTCGCGCCCGGGATTGAGGAAGATCAGTTCGTCGCAGGCGGGCGCTGCGGCTTCGATCAATTCGCCATAGCAGCCTTCGATGACCCAGCGGTCGTGCGCAGCGAGGAAGGCGTCGAGATCGGCGCGCACCGCGCCGGGCTCGCGCGCCACCGCGATCTTTCCGGGCTCCCAGACGATGTTGTCGAGATCAAGATGTTGCAGCGCGTGGCGTTCCGATATCGCTTTCGCGAACGTACTCTTGCCCGAGCCGGAATTGCCGAAGACGAGTAGTTTCATGGCTTCTATGATCGAAACCGACGGGTTCGCGTCGGCCGGTTGACGTGTGCGATCGATGGCTTCTCTCGCGATCAGCGCTTCCCACCCAGCAGCCCGCTGCCGATCTTCAGCAGATCGCCGAGGCCAAGTTGGCCGTCGCCGTCCTGATCAAGCACCGCCCCGAGCAGTCCGCCGCCGATGCCGCCCTGCTGGCGTGCCTGCTGCTGCTCGCGCCCAAGCACGGCGCCCAGGATGTCGGCGGTCGGGTTGCCCCCGCCGCCCATGCCCATCGCCACGCCCCCGCCGCTTTCGTTGCCGCTGAACATGCGCTTGGCCAGATAGGCCATCACGATCGGGGCGAGGATCTTCATCAACTGCCCTGCGCGGTCGCCGCCCAGGCCGGTGGCTTCGCCCAGATGCTGCTCGGCGCGGCCCTGCTGGCCGCCCAGGATATGGCCGAGCATGCCGGCGCCATCGGTCTGGCGGGTGGCCGCAGCGCCGCCCAGCACCATGCCGAGCAGGCTGCCGATATCGGCGCTGCCGGCGTGATCCTTCTGCAATGCGCCGAACAGGGCTTCCGCGCCCTGCGGCTGACTGGCGTTTTTGCCCAGCGCGCCGATCAGCAGCGGCAGCGCAGCGCTGACCGCGCCGGCCGCCTGGGCTTTGCCGATGCCCAATTGCTGGGAAATCCGCTGCAGCGGCGCGCCCTCGAGCTGGGCGAACAGTTCGTCGGTCAATGCGGTCATGGCGATAGGCTCCCTGTGGGATATCGGCGCAGGATTGCGCGGGCCATCACTGTAGCGCGACGCTGCGGCCTGCAAGGCCCGGCAGGCGCATTTCGTGGGCGGCTCGCATGCGCTTCCGCGGCCGATGCGGCAAGCGCCGATACGAATCGGCACCGGTCAATCGGCCGAAGACGGGTGCAGCACCCAATCGACCGTGATGACTTCCTTGCCGTCGCCGCCCAGAGAGAACGAACGCACGTCCGGTGCCTGCAACGACAGCCGCGACAATTGCTCGGGCGCGACCTGCAGCGTGTAATCGCCGGGGGCGACGCGGTCGAACAGATAGGCGCCGTCGAAGGCGGTGCGCAGTTCGCGCACCAGCGCGCCGCTGCGATCCAGCAGCTGCAGACTGACGTTGGATGCGGGTTTGCGCTCCGCGCCTTTCATGAAATACACGGTGCCGTCGATTTCGGCCGACTGCATCACCGGGAACGACAGCGCAACGATCTGGCCCGGCTGCGCGCGGATCTGCTGCACCGGCGAGAGCGGGATCCAGTAGGGATTGCCGAGGCTGTCGTCCCTGATCGCGATGGTCATCGATTGGTTGGCCGGAAGCCGGGTCAGCATCGCGATGCCGCGCGCATCCGTAGTGGGCACGTCGCCGCCCATCCCGGCCGAGAAACGGACATCCGGCAAGGGTTTGTCGTCGTCATCGAAACGGCCGTTGCCGTTGCGATCGAGAAACACATGCGCAAGCACCGATGACGTGCCGGTGCCCGAACGGGAATCCGCACGCCAGCGCCGGTCCGCGCGCTGCAGGGACGTGAAGATGCTCAGGCCGATCTCATAGCGACCGTCGGTGTCGCGGCCGGCATTGAGGCTGGTGAGCCAGCGCGATGCCGTCCAGCTGAGGCCAAGATCGAATCGTGTCCTGACGTTTTGATCGAAGTTCCGGTTGAGATTGGCGCGCAGCCGCAAATCTTTGCGCAGGTTCCAGTTCGCGGTGATATTGGCGGTTCGCAACGATGCTTCCGGTGCGACTCGATACGACCATTGGCTGGCGATGTCGAAATGGGGCCGACGGTAATTGAGCAGCATGCCGCCGTCGACCAGCGTGGGGCGGTCGGTTTCCTGCCTCGCTTCCAGACTGGTGCTGGCGGTCAACGCCCGCCAGCGTTGCGACAGGCGCACACGCGCGGTCCGTGTTTCGCGAATGGTGCCGGCATCGGCGCCCGCGGTGCGCCGGTAGCGGTTCAGTTCGTATTCCAGCGTCGACGACAGACTCGCGAAACTGCGGTTATTCCAGCGTGCGCGCAGGCGATCGGTGAGATCGTCGCCGCCTTCGATGCCGTTGATCTCCGGGCTGTCGAAATCGGCGAAGCGTTCGTAGTCGATGCCCGCGTTGTTGGCGATGCCCAGCGATTGCGCCGAAACGCGCCCGGCCCAGCCGCCAATGAAATCGCGCAGCCACTGGCCTTCCAGCAGAAGCCCCAGCCATCCGGCCTGCGTGCGCGCCGAGAGATAGCGATGCTGCTGGCCATCGTCCAGCTCAGCGGTCAATGCATCCAGACCCATGCTCCAGCGTGAAGTGAGCGCGCGACGGTAGCCGAACCCGGCCATCAGGCTTCCTGCCAATCCCCGCTGCTGTTCGCTGTCGTTGAGCGGCCCGGGCAACAGCCGCTCATCGCGAAGCAGTGCGAAACCCTGCCAGTGCTGCTCTCCTTTGGTCAGCATGTCGTTGCCGATCACGATACGTTCCAGACGCTCGCGCCGCTGTCCCTGTGGGCCGTACATCACCACACGGAACAGATTCAGGCCCGGCTGCAGTGCGACCTCGTCGAACTGGTACTGGTTCGCGGATCCGACCGTCAGGAAGGCGATCAGATCGTTGTTGCGATACAGCTCGACATCCCAGCCGTTCAGGGCTTCGCCGCGCAGCGTCGTTCGCGAAAAATCCGCCAGCGATTGCGCATCATCGATATTGCCGACACGGATGCCCAGACCATCGGCCTGCGCGATGAGCAAAGGCATCAACGGCGAGTTGATATCGCCGGCCGACCAGCCGATGTCGTCCGCTGATGTCGCAGGTCTGCCCAGCCGCAGTCGGCTATCGATCGTCGAGCCTTGCCGGGAGTCGTCACGGGCGTTGAGCGACAGGGTGGCGTTCGATCGCAGCAATTCGCCTGTCGCCAGCAGATCCATCCGCGTCGAGGTGATGCTGGTGTCGCGATCGCCGTTCAAGCCCAGCGAAACCGTTGCGTCGATCGACGGCCATGCCAGCCAGGCGTTCTTCGCCTGAGTCATCGGAGTGTTGCGCATCGCTGCGGGCCGCTGTCGTTGCTGTGTGGCCCAGCGGTCCTTGCGTTCGAGCGTCTGTTCCAGCGGTAACTGTTGGCCGCTGGGCAGATGGATTCTGGAATTGCCGAGCTGCACGTCAAGTGTCAGCCCCAGCCAATCGCCGAACCATTCCGACGGTACATAGAAATCCTGTTCATGGCGTTCGACGAGCGACCAGTCGATGGTCTGCTCGCGTCCGTTCAAACTCAGAATGCGCCGGTTGGTATCCAGCACGAACCGCCAGGATTCGTCGCGGAACCAACCTTCGGCCGTGCCCGCGTCGACCGAGCCGTGGATCGAAATATCCAGGGTCTTGCACAGTTCCAGCAGCGGCAGAAACACCCGTTCGCCGTCCGAATAGGCGACCAGCCCATCGTGCAGGCTGGTCGAACCCAACCAGACACCGATGATCAGCATCTGATCGTCGGGGCGCTGGACGGCATCCCGCTGGACGGCAGACTGCTGGATGGCATCGAGCTTCGTGTCGTCCTGCTGCGCACGTGCAATGATCGCCATGCAGAGCATCAGCAGCGCCGCAGCGCAGCGGATCAGGTTTTGGGCAGGCAACCGGTGCTGCGTGCTCAAGGCACCGGAATGCGCTGTTCGGCCAGTGTCCGGGTCTTGTCGTCGACGGTTTCGCTGTAGACCGCATGCAGCGTGCCGTTGCGCAGCGCGATGTCGCCGGGCTTGTCCACCTCGACATCGAGATTGCGCGTGTCGCTGGAGGTGTACAGCACGAAATCCTTGAGATGCTTCAGCAGGATGCGCTTGCCGCCGGAAGCGGGTTCGAAGTACACATCCAGATCGCCGTACACCGAGCGGCGGCCCTGTCGATCCACCCGCAGCGCGATGCGATCGGGTTTGCCCGGCTTCAGCGACAGGTCGTGCATGGAGAATTCGGCCGGCAAGTCGCCGTGCCGCACGATCACCGGAATGCTGATCCGGAACACCGCCTGGATGGCAACGCTCAGCCCTTTCTGTTCGACGCCGCGCTCGCGTTCGATATCCGTACCGCTGGCGGCATCGGGCAGCGCGTAGAACAGCAGATGCGACCGGTATTCGCCCGGCGCGAGATTCTCCGGCTTGCGCAACAGCAGGCGGATCGTCTGTCCCTGGTTCGGATCCAGTTCGATCTGTCGCGGCGAATAGCGGATCAAGCCATCGGCGAAGAGTTCCTTGTCGTTCGGCGTCTGGATTTCGACCATCTGCCCCGTGTCATCCATCCGCATCTGGATGAATTCGATCCGGTAGGTGGCGCGGGTTTCGCCGCGATTGATGAGATACACCTCCGCCGAGCGGTCGCGTTCGTCGAACACGATGCGGGTCGGGGTGACGGTGAGGTCGCCGGATGCGGCGCGTGCGTGCGCTGCAGCGAACAGCGACAGCAGCATCGACAGCAAGGCGATTGCCAGGTTTCTGAAAGTCATGACTGTTCCATCGGTGGCGTGATACGAGCGCTACGCGCGGACAGCACGCAGCGTGGTTGTGCGGGAGCGTCAGTTGTAGGCGACGCTGACGTAGAAGGTGCCGCTGTAGTTGCCGGGGAGTTGGCCGGCGTTGACGTAGATCGCGGCGCCGACGTTAAAGGAAGCTACTCCGCTGGTGCTATCAAGCGTGATCGGTGTGGCTTGACTGAGTATGAAATCGGATACAAGTATCGCTGCTCCGGGGCCGGACAATGCGATGGGGCGGGGTTCGATCGTTACGCTGAAACGGGCTGCCGGCGAGCCCCTGATCGTGTAAGCGGCTGGGCTATAGCCGCTGCCCGGGCGCGAGGTGACGCCGCCGGTCGTAAATACGAGCCCATTGTGCGTTAGGGTCATCGTGCCAGCAGCGCTCGCGGAAGGTGTGATGCTTCCGAAGCTCAAATCCTGATTCTTGGTGATATTCAGCGCGTAATTTTCTACAGTGACCGATGCGGTGGTGCTGGCGCTCTGCGCGCTGACCGCGAACGGCGACAGCATCAATGCGGCAGTGATTAGAAGTCCATATTTCATCGGCGATCTCCAGGTTGAGTCGAGTCGTTGGCGAGCGAAGTGTGTACTTCTGCGCGGTGCCGATTTTGAAGGAGAAATCCGGGCGACCCGGCCGGAAACAGAAGCCGGGCCACCCGTACCTTGGACATCTACGAAGGAAAACCTTCAGTAGTCTGCTTCAGGCTCACAGCGGTCACGATCAGTTGTAACTGACCGTGACGTTGAACGTGCCCGCATAGACGCCGACAGGCTGATTCGCGCCGACATTCAAGCGTGCGCCGACGTTGAAGCTGCCGTTGCCTGCAGCATCAAGGGTCAGTTGTCCTGGACCAGAGCGCCCGAAGTTGTTGACAGTCATGTTTTCAGTGCCGTTGCTGATCACCACGCTGGTGGGCATAGTGACAGCGTAGGGCGCACCAGGGATGCCCGTCACAGCCCAGGACGATGCTCTGAGGTTGGTTGCATCCGATATGAAGGCGTTGACGGCTGCGGATGTGCCATTGCTGTAGACAGTCACGTTGCCTGCGCTGCCATAAGGCAGCACTTTGCCGAAATCCAATCCGCCATTGTTCACAAGCGTGATCGCACGGTTTTCGATTTCGACATTGATGGTGGAGCTTGCGGTCTGGGCGGCGGCGTTGGCCGACAAACCAAGCAGGGCGACAGCGAGCAGAAACTTCTTATCCATGATCTTTGATTCTCCAGGGTTGAGTGATGTGCATCCATGCGGTTTCGATCAGCAGCCTCCAAGCTGCAGACTCAAGAACCGGGATAAGCGGCGACCGGATCGAATGTTCGGGATTGACCCGAGTTCAATGTCCCAGCGAGACTGCCTGGCTCCGATCGCTCCATCACAATCGCGGTCAAGCGATGATCGGAGCGGGTGGACGGCCGCAGAAGCCCGGTTCCCAGCGTTCTATCCATGTAGCAACAGCTCCATCGCGATTCCATTGCACGCTGAGCGGAGATCCACTGTGCAAGGTTGTCTCAGTCCTCCGCTCGGATTTACAGTGAAAGAGTTTCAGTAGTAGCTGACCGTCACGTTGAACATGCCCGTGTAGATGCCGGCAGCCTGATTCGCGCCGACATTCAAACGCGCGCCGACGTAGAAGATGCCGTTGCCTGCGGCATCCAGCCACAGATGCGGGTCATAACCATTACGAATGAAATTGCTCACGGTCATGTTCTGCGTACCGTTGCTGACCACCACGCTGGTCGGCAGGGTGACGATATAGGCTGCACGCGTGACACCGGTCACGGCCCATGACGATCGCCTGACGTTCGTCGCGTCTGTGATGAAGGCACCGCTGGCAGTGGCCACGTTGTTATTGGGATCGATAGTGATGGAGCCGGCGCTGCTGTAAGGCAGCACTTTGCCGAAATTCAGCCCGCCCGTATTTACGAGCGTGATCGAACGTGTTTCGATTTCGACATTCATGGTGGAGCTTGCGGTCTGGGCGGCGGCGTTGGCCGACAAACCAAGCAGGGCGACAGCGAGCAGAAACTTCTTGTCCATGATCTTTGATTCTCCAAGGTTGAGTGGATGGCATCCGTGCGGTGTCGATCGACAGCGTCCATGCTTTACATCCAAGAGCCGAGACGTGCGTCGACCGGATCGAATGTGCGCGTTCGACCCGGTTTCAATTCCCCAGCGTTGGGGTTTGATTTCAATCGCGATCTCTCGATCGCGTTCCGGCGATGATCGAGAGCGATCGAACGATCGCAGAAGTCCGGATTTCAATGTTCAGTCCATGTAACAACAGCTCTATTGCAATTCCATTGCTTTCTGCGGTTGCCGACGGCCGTCGGCGCTGCGGTTGCCACGCGCTTTGTTCTTCGCGGCGCGGCGCATCCTGTATCGAAGATGTGCGGACATCCATCACGGAAACAGAATGCGGGTGCGACGTCGCAAACGTTTTTGCGCACACCTGTTGGCGCGCGGAACGCAATGCCGATGACGATTCGTCTGCATCGTGATGTGTGGGCTCCCCTTGCCCGTGTCCGTCCTTGTCGGATAAGAATTATCAGAGCTTCGGTGCGTGAGGCTACCTGTCGATAAAGACAGGTAGTCGTGTTTGCGATATGGGGATGCCGCTGTGCTTGTGATTCGCGTATCGCTCATCGTTATATGATGACTTTGACAATCGTCATCGGAATCATGATCGCCGCCACGTTCGTGCGAATGGATGTCTCAGTCATCCGAGGGTCTGCGCGAGACACTGTCGCGAATGTCTTGCGAGCTGCGAACAGTGAGTTGGCCGACGTTCGCCGGATGGTGGCCACTCCCCCGTTCGGCTTCGACGCATGCGATTTCTGCATAGCGGCCTTCAGGCCGCTGATCATCGATGACACATCTTTTTTCGTCGGTCCGGCTGTGGCCGTGCCTCCCAGCAAAATGCCGAGCCGGCTGCCAATGTCGGTATTTTGGCTGAGGCCGGTACGCTTTCCCGTAAACGACAAAAGAATTTGAAGATGAAGGACATCACTGTTCGATGGATGGCCGCTACCGCGTCCACGCGGGGATTGATTTTCGAGGCTTCGGTCTTTGTGTTCGATGCGGATAGATGCGTAACTTGCGACGAAGGACCAGGAACATATGGATATGGATGATTGACCAAACAAAAATGTCGCGACCGGCACACCGTGCCGTGTTGGGTGTCATCGTTTGAATGCTTTTCCGGCAATGAATCTGAAGCTGCGAGCATGGAGGGCGGATTCACCCTGCACTCAACCGCCTCAGTGGCATGGTCAGTGTTGAAGTGGCATATCTTCGTTGCTGCAATATCCTTTTGTCGGGGAAAATATACCGCTTGTCGTAAATTTCAGTTTGAATGTAGGCTTAAGTCTCATTTCTTGATGGGTGGGAGTATATGCATCTGAACGCGCATTGAGTTACGCGGGTTCCGTTCTGGATGAATGAGAGGATCCCATGTTGAACAGTCGTCATGGTGTGTTTCTGTTCCTGGCCTTCGCTATGCTCTGCACGGGCATCGTCCATTCCCAGCCAAGGCCGGATCGCGTGATTACGCCGACCCGGACGCCCATACGCACGGTGTTCGATTCAAGGCTGGATTTGACCGACGTCATTGCCCGTTCAAATTGCCCTGCAGATGCAGTGGTGGCCGATGTGGTGGCGATCGATCACCCGATGGTGTTCAACCGCATCGGTGCCCAGAACGTGAATTGGATGATGTACGCGCTGCGGCACGACATCATCGACCTCGAAAAACAGTACCCGCTGAACTACACCGGTTTGGGCGAGGAATTGTTCAGGAGTGCGTTGTCGCGCAACGAGAGCCGCAGCATTGCCCTGAGACCTGATCTGCGTCCGCGACCGCTGGTATTGCGCGTCTCGGCAGGACAGTACTTGAGGGTGCGGTTCTCGAACCTGCTTGAGCTGAAGTCTGTCCCGCCACACACAACACCGGGCAACCCGTTCCAGTCCACACCAGATCCGCTGCCGGGGGTGGATCACCCGATGGAGCATGCGATCAAGGATTCGGTCGCGACGCCTGATAACCAGCGCATTTTCCATATCGACGATCAGGTCGCCAGCCGCACGGTCGGTTTCCATCCGCAAGGACTGCAACTGGTCGACGGCATCACCGACGACAGCTCGTATGTCGGCGTGAATGGCTCGTCGCTGGTCGCGCCCGGAAAAACCGCAGAGTACTGTTTCTATGCGCCAGACGAGGGTGCTTTTCTGGTCACCAATGACGGTGCGGTGTTCGGTGGCGAGGGAAGTGCAGGCGATACCGGCGTTGGCCTGTTCGGTTCCGTTGCCGTGCAGCCGGTGGCTGCCAAGTTCTACCGTGGCCAGTTGACCGAGGAGGAAATGCGCCTTGCGACCCGCGACAAGACCGCCGATGGTCAGCCGGTGATCGATTACGACGCGCTGTATCCGAACGATTGCCCGAACGGCATCTGGTGCCAGGAAGGCAAGGCCGGCATGCCGATCATCGGCATATTGATGTCCAACCGGATCGTCCACAGCGACGTCAATGCAGTGATTGTGGGGCCGAACAAGGACGGCAGTTTCCCTGCAAGCACCTATCCGCTGGAATCCACCGGAAAACGCAACCCGACGGTACCGACGCGCCTTGAGCCCTTCCGCGAATTCGTGTCGATCTTCCACGACGAAAATGCCGCGACACAGGCCTATCCTTACTTTTTCGAACATCCCGAGCTTGGCCACACCCTGCACGGTGTGCGCGACGCGTTCATGATCAATTACGGCTCCGGCGGCATCGGCGCGGAAATCATCGCCAACCGCCTGCAGACCGGGCCGATGAACGACTGCATCGACTGCGCGTACGAGGAATTCTTCCTCTCGTCGTATTCGGTCGGCGACCCTGCAATGCTGGTCGACAAGCCTGCGAATCTTGCGACCGCGCGCTGTCAGCCCGAGTACATCGCATTGGATGTCAACGGTAATCTCAACAGCCAATATTCCGGCGAACGCGCCAAATTCTGTGCGTTCACCGACGATGGCAGCGCGCCCGACTGGCGCAACAAGAAGGACCGTGCCGGCAATACGCAATGGGCGGCCACGACGACTTACTACCCGCATGATCCCGCGAACGTGCATCACAGCTACATTGGCGATTTCGTGAAGTTCCGCAATATCCATGCGGGCAAGGAACAGCACATCTTCCATCTTCACAATCATCAGTGGCTGTTCAATCCGAACGACGACAACTCGAACTACATCGATGCGCAGGGGATCGGGCCGGGCTCAGGCTATACCTACGAGATCGCGTTTGGCGGTTCCGGCAATCGCAACAAGACTGTCGGCGATGCGATTTTCCATTGCCACTATTACCCGCATTTCGCGCAGGGCATGTGGTACATGTGGCGCAACCACGACGTGATGGAAAGCGGTACGCCGCTGGCGGTGAGTCAGAACGATACCGGTTTTCATCAGAAGCCCTGGCAACTGAAAGACGGGCGACCCGCCGAAAAAGCGCGTGCGCTGCCTGATGGCGAGATCGCAGTCGGTGCGCCGATTCCCGCGGTGGTGCCGCTGCCCGGGAAAGGCCTTGCACCGATGCCGGAAGATGTTCACGTCGAGGCCAAGCCGAACCGGATCGGTTCCGTTGCGCATCTCGACAACGGCTTCGATGCAGGCAAGACCCGCAATCCGGGTTATCCGTTCTTCATGGCCGGTGTGACCGAACATGCCGGGGTTGGCGCTGCGATCGGTTCGCGCCCTACCACGCCGCCGCTGGATATGGACAGCGGTGCTGGTGGTTTCGACGGCGGCCTGCCGCGCCACGCGCTGTTGGGCTACACCGAAGACGCCAAGGATCATGCCGAGCTCAATCGGCTCACCGCGAAAAAAGAGATCCTGGAGGCGCGTCCGGTCTATTTCGATGAGTCTGGTACGCCGCTGGAAAAAGTGGCGATGGACTATCACGCCGTGCGTAATCATCCGACCAGCAAAGTCGATATGGCCGGCAATGTCTCGCCTGCGGTGTTTGTGTTGAATGGTGCAAAACCGGTGCCGGGCGCGCCCTACAACGATCCCTGCATCGATGATGATGGCAATCAGTTGCTCAAAGGCGGTGACGGCAAATTTTTCGGCGGCAGTTCGCTGGGTGGCATGATCAGCGTGACCGATGCACTGCCGGGCGGTGTCGAGTTCGGCGCCGATAATCCGCGTGTCTACAAGGGTGCGAACATCCAGCTCGACGTGGTCTTCAACAAGCTGGGCTATCACTATCCGCAGCAGCGCATCCTGTTGCTGTGGGAAGACGTGGCGGCGACGCTGGACAAGAAACGCGCGCCGGAACCGCTGGTGCTGCGCATGAATACGTTCGACTGCGCACAATATCAACATACCAATCTGGTGCCGAAAGAGTTCTATGCCGACGACTACCAGATCACCACGCCGACGGATGTCATCGGTCAACATATCCATCTGCCCAAGTGGGATCTGACCTCAGGTGACGGCAGTGCCAACGGTTGGAACTACGAAGACGGCACCTTCGCGCCTGGCGCCGTACGCGAGCGCATCCATGCGATCAACGCCTGGAACAATGCCCGCGCGGCGGCTGGCCAGCCGACCATCCCCAACCCGTACAACGGCAGCAACGATCCGCTCGTTCCCATGGCGCATCCGTATTTCGGCACGCTGGCCGGACATCAGAGCGCCGACTGCCCGACACTCTGGAACGACGTCGGTGGCGATGTGCACAAGTTCGACCACGAGTACGGTTTCCCCGGCGCCTGCGATTGGTTTGGTGCGCGGACGACGATCCAACGCTGGTTCTCCGACCCGATCGTGAATGCGGGCGGCACCCACCGTGGTCTCGGCATCACCTTCACCCATGACCATCTCGGGCCATCGACTCATCAGCAGCTTGGGTTGTACGCGACGATGCTGACCGAACCGCCGGGCTCCGAATGGCGGCACAACGAAACCGGCGAGCTGCTCGCCACCCGTGCCGATGGTGGCCCGACCACATGGCAGGCGATCATTACCGGCAGGAACAAGAGCAGGCTGCAGGTCGACGGCGATGGCCGAGACGATGCGCACCGTGAATTTTTCCTGCAGTTCGGTGATTTCCAGCACGCGTATCACAAGGGCGTGTACGTGGGCGTGAGCAAGGAAGGCAAGCCGTACACCATCGACCCGTCGGCGAAGGCGACCACGGAGACGTTCCGCAAGGCGATCAATCCGTCGGTTCGCAAACCGGCGTCGTCTTCGCCCACCGGGTTGCCGGATATCGTTGAACATTCGCCGTACTGTCCCGGGGGGCCCGGTTCAAACCCATTGCCGGGTTCCGTTTACAACAGCACCGTCGCGAGCACAGTCAAAACTCCGCGGCCGTGCCCGGAAGCGATTTCCGCCGACGACGTGGGCATGATGGTGGTGAACTATCGCAACGAACCCATCGCTGCGCGCGTTTACGACCCCGACCGCATCGGGCCGGATGGCAAGCGCGGCATGCAGGGCGCGAGTCTGGGTAGCGATATGGCCTTTGCGTTGCAGACCCGTAACGACCGCAAGTGCACGCCGATGAACTTCGCTGACGGCAATCCGTTCGGTGTGCCGGTCAACCTCTCGGGCCGGGTCTGTGATTACGACGGCACGCCCAACACGCCGTATACCGTGCAGACCAACGCCCATCTGGGCGACCCGTTCACGCCGATCATGCGCGCGTATTCGGGCGACCTGGTGCGGGTGAAAGTGCAGGCCGGTTCGCACGAGCACGAGCACACCGGCAGCGTCAACGGGATCGGCTGGACCCAGGGCGGCTCGGGCTTCGGCCAGGCGCCGAACTCTGGCTGGCGCAACGCACAGAACACCGGCCTGTCCGAACAGTTCACCTTCGGCGTGCGGATTACCGACTACAACACCCGCAATCACCAGAACGACCGCATGTACACGATGGACAGCAGTCAGGACGGCATGTGGAACGGCGTCTGGGGCGTATTGCGCAGCCTCAATCGGCGCAGTGCGGCTGCGGACAAGTTGCAGACCTTGCCGAGCAATCCTATTCCCAGTCTGCTCGACCCCGGGCAAGGGGCAGTGGTGCTGAACGACTGCCCCCGCGGTGCGCCAGTACGTTTGTATGACGTGACTGCCGTGCTGGCCAATCAGGCCCTGACCAATCCGTTGGGGGCCTATATCGACGAGAAATTTCCGTCCGACACCTACCTCGACGCGGAGGGCGGTACGTTGATCTACAACCCGCGTACCACCGGGATCCAGATCGAGATCCGCGATGATCTCGGCAAGCTGATCCGCACCGAAAAATACGGCGCGGGCCCGCTGCACGATCCGACTGCGATGATGTTCGTGCGCACGCAGGATCTGGACATCAACGGCAAGCTTATCGCCGGTCGTCCGCTGGAGCCGCTGGTGTTGCGGGCGGCTGCGGGCGAGTGTATCCGCATGACTTTGCGCAACCGTCTGCCGAAAGCGCGCACGCGGATGCCCGATCTGGACGGTTACACCATGCTGACGCCGCTGTTGCCGCGCAGCGAAGGTAAGCCGGGCAGTGGCGCGACATCGTTCAACAACAATCTGATCCGGCCCTCGAATCGGGTCGGTCTACACCCGCAGCTGGTCCATTACGACGTGCAGTCTTACGACGGCAACAACGTCGGCGTGAACCGCCGCAGCACGATCGAGCCCAACCGCGCGATGGTCTATCAGTGGTACGCAGGGCTGCTGCAGACCGTGGCATCGGCCGAGAGCTGTCCGAAAACTTCAGTGCTCGGTGGCTACGACGTACTCAGCCAGATCGGTGGAAAACCCTTCCAGCGCCCATTGGCCGAGGTCTATGACGAAGCTGCATTCCGCGATGTCGCGACCGGACTTCTGCTGAATGCGCAGGGTACGACAGCGGCCGGCACGCGTCTGTCGGCGACGCGGTTGCAGCCGCGTCGTCTGGCGGCGACCACAATTTCGCCCACGCGCCTGCAAGCGACGGCGATCAATGCACCGGAAGCGGCATTGATCGATTCGTTGAGCCAAGCGGCGTACGACGCGCAGTGCCTGGAGTCCGCTGATGCCGGCCTGACGCCGGAAACGGCGCGCCTGGCTGCAAGCAAGGAGCCCGTGGATTCCGCGCTAATGATCGAAAGCGACAAGGCGGTCTTCGATCGCGCCGCCGTTTTCCAGCGCCGTCAGTCGTGTGCTGATAATGCAGCGCTGTTGTCCGCATTCGAACGCCGCATCAATGATTACAACCGTAACGAATCGAAGGCGATCGACAGCAAATTGCTGTCGGCGCAACTGCAGCAGAGCTTCGTCAACGATATTGGTGGCGTGGACGACGGCGACGATGGCACCGGCGATGCCTATCTCTGGGTCAATCGTGATGGCTATCCCGTACTCACTGCCGACAGCACGCGACTGGTGCAGTTAAGACCCATGTCGGAAATCAACAATGCCTGTCGCTTCATCGATGTCGAATACGGCGGCACCAATCTCACGCCGCCGGATCGCATCAAGCAGGGCCAGAAGGCGGCCGTCGGTGCGCTGGTGATCTTGCCGTGGGGAGTGAAGACCTGGACGGAATACACCGATGACACTGCGATCGACCGTCAGAATCCAGGCCCGACGCAATCCAATACGCGGCGCACCCGGGCCACGGCCAACATCACGTACCCCGCCTACGATCGCGGCGTGCTCACACCGCGTCAGCAGACGATGCGCGATCTGGTCGTGGTGCATCAGAAGGGTCTGAACCTGCGTTACGGCAACAAGCCCTTCTTGGACAACGGCGTCAACAGGATCAATGCGATCCCCAATCTGGCAGCGGAAAAGGAAGCTGCCGACGATGCCTTCCTCGCCACGGCGCCGGAAGACGCGCACGATTCCGGCCATATGGCGATCAACTACGGCACCGAGCCGATGTGGTTCCGGTTCGGGTTGCCGGCGGATTCGCCGTTCGGCAAGGAAGGCTTCGGCGGCGTCGACAATGCCTGGCAGGCGTTCTCCAACACGTGCTGCGACAACGGCGGCACCGCGACCTCGGCAACCCCGAACGTCGGCGAATCCTACGTGCCGATCATGCTGGCCAATGCCGGGCAGGAAACACGGATGCGCGTACTGTTGCCCACCGGCACCGGCCGCGGTACGACGTGGACACTGCATGGACATGACTGGCCGCGCGATCCGTACATTGCCGAGCGGGTCGATGGCAACGGGTTCCCGGTGGGCAACAAACCGGCCGACTGGGGCGTCGCTTCCCGCTGTCTCGGTGCCAACACGCTCGGGTTTGCATTGGGTGGGCAAGAAAGCGTCAGCCCGATGGCCCATTTCGATATCGTGCTTGGCTATTCGCCACCCGACCCGCACCGCCCGAAAGGCGTCCATCGCGAAACTGGCGGCCTGCATCGGATGAGCGGCGATTATCTCTGGCGCGATGTGGCTGGCTTCGGCATCACCAGTGGGCTGTGGGGCATTCTCCGCGTACAGCCTTCCACGCTGGCGACCACGCCACTGCCGGGTCGCTGCCATCCATGAGCACATACTCATGAGCACATACCCATGAAGGCACACCCATGAGGGCAGCATGACCGGAAGACCTGCAGGATGACTGGATTGCGGTATGCGGTGCTTGGAGCACTGCTCTGGTGCGGTTCGATGGTGTCGGTGCGCGCCGTCGAGCCGTATCTGGATCGACAGATCGAGGTTGAAGGCGTGTCGATGCGGCTGCAGGTGCTGCCGCAGCAAAACACCGGACGGCGCACACCCACGATGGGCGAACAGGTGGATCTGCGCGTGGAAGTCCAGCGCCTGGCCGACGACCAGCCGTTGTCCAACCTGCCGATCGGCCTGTGGCTGGACCGACAGGTCTCGCCGATGTCGGGTGCGGTACCGGTCTGCGGTCAGCGTGTGGCCTCGTTCCTCAGCGGCGGCCTGCTCAGTCGCCCGCTGCTGGACCTCACCGGCTACTGGGTGATGACCATGGACCATGAGGGCAGCATTTCGGTGCTGGACCCGACGGTCGAATTCGCCGGCCGTTCCAGTCTGTATACGTCGATCCAGTTGGGCGCAACGCCATTCGATTGGCTGCAGACGGCGGACGATTCGCTGCTGTTCGTCGCGCTGCCGTCGCGCAGTGAGGTGGCGGTGATCGATCTGGGCAAGTTACGCCTGCAGCAGCGGGTGACGCTGGCTGGTCAACCGACCCGGCTTGCCCTGCAGCCCGATGGCCGACTGCTGTGGGCCGCCTATCGTGGCGCGGACGGCGTTGAGGACGGGATCGCCGCGATCGACGTGGCCGATAGCCGTGTCCTGCATACGGTGTCGCTGCCGTCGGGGCATCACGAAATCGCATTCAGCGAAGACAGCCGTTACCTGTACGTCACCAGTCGCGACAGTGGCATGGTCAGTACGTTGGACACGGGCAGCGCGAACCTGATCGCGCAGACCGAACTGGGTGGGCAGCCGATCGGGCTGGTGGTACTCAATCGGTCCTCGTTGAATCAATCCTCGTTGAACCAGCCCTCGTTGAACCAGTCCTTGTTGAATCAGCCCTCGTTGAACCAGGCGGGGCAGGTCTGGGTCATTGATGGCGCGGAAGGCGTGATCCATCGGTTGGATCGCCGTGGTGCGCAGATCGATCGCGTGGTCGTGGAGCGCGGCCTCGGTCCGGCCAAGCTGACGCCTGATGGCCGTCATCTGTTGATCGTCAATCCGTCCCAGCATCGGCTGGAAGTGGTCGACACCGGCACCGCGAAGCTGGTCAAGCAGATCACCATCTCCGGTCGCCCCTACGACATCATGTTCACCGAGCTGTATGCCTACGTGCGCACGCTCGATATCGAACAGGTCGCGATTTTCCCGCTGGCGCGGCTGCCGGTGACCGATCTGCAATATCTGCCTGTCGGTTCCTCGGCGGTCAGCGCCATGCCGGAGTTGCCGATCGCATCAACCATGGCCAATACCTTCGAGCGCAATGGCGCATTCTTCGTCTCGCCCTCCGAGCGCACGCTCTATCACTACATGGAAGGGATGAACGCCCCGGACAGCAGCGTGCGCGCGTACGGGCATACGCCGATGGCGGTGAGGATCGTCCAGCGCGGCTTGCGAGAAGTGGCGCGCGGCCGCTATGCCACCAGTTTCCGTTTCCCCTCATCCGGCCCGCTGGTGCTCGCGTTGGCGGCCGAAGCACCGCGTATCCGCGAATGCATCGGTCTTCAGGTGGGCGTGACCGAACGCGACCGCCCCCCGGGGCTGCGCATCACGTGGGTTGGTGATGCGTTGACATCAATCGATGTGGGTCAGCCGGTGGAGCTGCGTTTCCGCGTTGCCGATGTGGACGGTGGGCCGGTCGACAAAGCGACTGCAACGGCCGCTTTGCTGGCGCGCGTGGTGCCGGGCGGCGGTGGGCATGCCGAGCGCTGGCCGGTCGAACCGATCGGCACGGATGGCGAATACCGCGTTCGCGGCACGCTGCCGGCCGCGGGGGGCTACTACGTCCATGTCGAAAGCCGTTCGCCCGAGATCGAAATCGATGCAATGAATGTAGCGGCGACCGTGCTGGTCTCTGCCGCCGGATTCGGCCCGATACCGGAAGCATCTGGCGATGCCGGTCGCGTGAAAACAGGAGTCCAGCCATGAACGCGCAGACCATGCCGATTTTCTCGCGAGTGCTTGCCCTGGCAATCGGTCTGGCGGCTTCCATCGGTGGAGCGCACGCGGAAGGCGCTGCCCGGGCAGATGATCCCCACGCCGCCCATCGACGCGCCATGCAATCGCGTGCCACGGCCGGCGAGACCCGTGTGTTGCTGCCCAACGTGATCCTGCGCGATGCAAAAGGCCAGCCATTCCCGCTGCGGCCGGAACAGTTCGACGGCAAGGTGGTCGTGGTGGATTTCATATTCACCACCTGCACCACCATCTGTCCTGCGTTGAGCACGGTGATGGCGTCCGTGCAGCGTGGCTTGGGCGATCAATTGGGGAAGGACGTGATGCTGCTTTCGATCTCGGTCGACCCGGCCCACGACACGCCGCCAGTTCTTCGCGCGTATGCAGGCCGTGTCGGTGCTGGCGAGCATTGGCATTGGTTGACCGGATCCACCGGGGATATCGGCCGGGTTCTGCGTGCGTTTGGCCTCAGTGCCGGTAGTCCCAACGATCATCCGCCGTTGATTCTGGTCGGCGATCCTGCGAACGGGCGGTGGATCCGCTGGGTAGGCGTACCCACCCCGGCGATGATCGTCGATGGTGCGCAGGACATGGTGGCACGCTCAAAGCCCGCATCGTCTGCAGCGGTGGCTGCGAAGGATCCGCATGCGCACCATTGAAGATCTTCCCGAAGGCACTGTTCCATCGCAGGCAGGTTGGTCGCGTATGCGCGGCTTGTTCGGTCGTGCGACATGGCCGCTGCTTGTCGCGCAGATCATGCTGTCCTCTGCCGTCCTGCTGCAGACCGTATCTGCATATGCCAACGAGGGCGTCGCCGCGTCCGCATCTCCGTCGGCGACGGCGCCTGCCGCTGCGCCATCGCCCGGCCTCGCTGGGCCCTCCCGCACGGATCCTGCCCGCGTCGAACGCGCACGCGCCTACTTCGGCGAACATCGGTTGTCCGATCAGGATGGCCGTACGCACCGGCTCTACAGCGACCTGCTGGACGGCAGGGTCGTGCTGATCAATGTCGTCTTCACCCATTGCCCCAGCGCCTGCCCGCTGATGACCGAGCGTCTGAAACAGGTGCGCAAACGGATCGGTCCAGGTTTCGGCGAGGAGATCCAGTTTCTTTCGTTTTCGGTCGATCCCGCGCGCGATACGCCGGAGGCCCTGAAGCGTTTCGCCCAGCGTCATGGCGCCGACGAGCCCGGGTGGCGTTTTCTGGTCGCCGATGCCGCTGTGATGCAGGCGATCCTGAGCCGGTTGGGGCAATGGACCGATTCGCCGGATGATCACACCACGCTGCTGATCGCTGGCAATGCCACAAAAGCGCATTGGACGAAGCTTCGTCCGGATGCGCCGCCGGAGTACATCGCTGCAGAGCTGGAGCGGTTGAAATAGACGTGCGGACGATGCTTCCGCCCACCGTCCAGACCATGTTCCGCCGTCTTCTCACGCCCAATCGCCGTGATCGGTACAAGCGCGCTCGCGCCGCCAACGTTGCGGCGTGGGTCCTGGTGATCTTGATCGTGATGCTGACGACGACCTTGGCGGCACAGGATCTTGAGCAGTCGCTTGGTCGCAGTGTGTTCGCTGACGGGCAGGGGCGCGATGGGCGGGCAGTGATCGGGCGTGTGGCAGGCGGCACTGTCCCGATGCGGGGCGGGGCGGTGGCCTGCGCCAACTGTCACGGCAGCAGTGGTGCCGGCGGTAGCGAGGGGTGGGTTGAAGCGCCCGACATCCGCTGGTTTGCACTCAGCAAGCCCTACGGCGCACGTCGCGCCGGTGGTGCAGCGCGGCCGCCGTATGATCGCGTGCAATTCGCACGGATGCTGCGCAGCGGCAAGGCGGTGGATGGTATCGAGCTGGATCCGGCGATGCCGCGCTTCGACCTCGCAGACGATGAAGTCGATGCGCTGATCGACTATCTGAGCCTTCTGAACGATGGCCCTCGGCGCAACGACGTGCGTCCGGCGCTGGTCCTGCTGATGCCGGAGACGCCGACGCTAGCCTCCCAGCGTCTGCTCACGGGGCTGCAGACCTGTCCTCTCGTTGCCACCGATGGCGCATCCGTGCCGCGGACCTTGCCGGCCTTGCGGGTGGTCCGCTACCGCGAACCGGAGCAGATCGAGGCGCTGCTGTCCGAGATGGCGCGCGATGGCAGCGTGGCGGCGGTGTTCGCGCCGTATTTGATCGGTGCCGAACATGCGTTCGCGCGCAGCGGTGTAGGCACGCGTGTGCCGGTCGTGCTGCCGATGGCGATGCGCAGCGTTGGCGACGATGCGCACGTGTTGTTCGGTCTGCCCGATCTGCGCGCGCAGGCGATGGCGCTGATCGAAGCGCCGTCGTCGCCGCAAGCGAATCGGTTGACGCTCGTGATCGATCCGACCCTCGCGCAACGCGATGCGCTGTCGCGATCGTTGCGAGATACGGCCGAAGCGGCCGGCTGGCGCGTGAAGGTGGTCGTGCGTTTCGACGAAGCCTTCGCCGACGATGGCAGCGATGCCGTGCTCGCGCTCACAGACATCACGGACACAGCGCTACCACAGGTGCGCACGCATTCGCTGAGGCTTTGGGTGCCGGCCGCATTCGTCGTTCCAGCGCAGTTGAACGCGTGGGCGAGTGACGGCGCACGCGTGCGCATTGCACTGCCGTATCCGCCCACCGTGGGCGACGACACACGCTGGATACCACCGGCCGATGCCTGGGCCGCGATCGGTTGCGAATTGCTCGCGCGACTTCCACCGCTACCCGTGCAGTCCGATGGGATCGACGCGTGGCGCGATGCGCTCGCGAATCAACCCGAACTTCGCCTTGGTGATTGGTTGCGCATCCCCGCCGCTGCCGATGGGAGCGCCGCAACGCGCGCCTTCGTGATGGATTGGCCGGCGGCGGCATCGGAACGTTGAGCGGTGATAACGCCTTCAATCGATACAACGCTTCCAACGCTGATGTTGGCGTGAGTTCGTCAGGAAGGATCGCGGTGTTTGTGGGCGTGACGTAAGCCGCGACACCTTCGCGGAACTGCGGAAGTTGCAGAAGATCCTCCGGCCGCTTGATGCGCTCGTCGTCCGCTTCGATCTCGCCGCGCAGCCGGTACAGGCGATCGCGCTGGGTTTCTTCGCGCGTCGCCGCCTGCGCATCGGGGGCAGCAGCCGCCGGTGCCGGCAGCGCGGCTTCGGTTGTTGCGGTGTTTGCGGTCGCGTCCGGTGGCGCGGCCCCGGTCGCCGCAAGCCGCAGTCAGGCCGTCAACACGACACCGAACAACAATCCCGCGATGAACATTCCGATGGTCACGCATGCTCTCCTGTCAGCCGGCAGGGTGTAATGGAGCGGGGTGGTGCGCCTTGAGACGCATCGGGCAGTGGTCGCGCGCGCGCCCTCGCTCCATCACTCGCCGCAGCACAACCCACACGCGCGATTCTGTCGCTGTTCTCCCTCCCTTTCGCGCAGCGAAGGGGAGGGCCGGGGAGGGGGCGGTCGGCGTCAGCAGCGCAGGTCCATCCGCTCGTCACATATTGCACAAGAATTGCACAGGAATGCACAAATCTGATCATCCCCAAGGTAAGCTTGCCCTCCCGATTCAGGCATGTGAGGAGCGCAATGGAGCTGTCTTTCAATGGCCTTGCCCAAATGATTCAAGGCCAATCAGTAACTTACGTCCTCGCGGTCGCGATGCTGATTCAAAGCGTCGCCGTGCTCGTGCTCTGCTTGAAACTGCGGGGGCGCCGATGAGCCGCCCGTCGGCGCAGCGGGGCAGCCGCATCCTCGCCCGCTCGGATGTGTTGGCCGCACTGTCGCTGCTGGAAACGCGTGGAGTCGTCGCGGCCGGGGATCTGCGCCAACTACGGGCCATCGCCGAGCGCCTGGACCCGACCAGTCACCGGCTCGCATTGACCGGCGTCCTGTCGCAGCTATACCCCGGTGCCACGCCGGAACAGGCCCAGACCTCGCTGCGCAACCTCCGTTCGCGGCTGAAGACCTCGCAGGACCCGCCGCAGCTGACCCTGGAACTCAAGCGCAGCGCCGCGCGCGACGAGCGCATCGCCTGGTTCACCGGGATGCCCGCCGAAACCGCGCACGCGCGCACCAACGAGCTGCCCGGCCAGACGCGGCCGCGTTTCGCCGGCGAGCGCCCAGCGCCGCCGCTGCTGCAGAACTTGGCGATCGATCCCGATGAACTGCGGCCGGTGCTGTTGCTCACCGTCAATGCCCGCGAAACGGACGCGCTCTACGACGTGTTCTCGCCCGGCGTTCCGCTGCAGCTCTTCGATCACAGCGACTACCCGTATGCGCGTTTCGAAGATGCGGTCAGCCACGATCAGCGCAGGCGCCGAGTCATCGCCTTCCGCTGCCAGATGGGCGCGCTCCGCAGCGGCGCTGCGAATGAGCGGGTGACCAAAGCCATCCAGCATTTCAAGCCGGCGGTGGTGCTGGCGGTGGGCGTCGGCTTTGGGCGAAAGGACAAACAGCAGTTCGGCGATGTGCTGATCGCCCAGCAGGTCACCACCTACGAATCAGCACGCGTCAATCGCGATGGCGGCCTCGCCCATCGCTCCGAGTCTGTGCCTGCCGCATCGGCCTGGTTGGAGCGCAGCACGCAGGTGGCGTTGCCGGGCATCCACCGACGCACGGGTCTGGTGCTGTGCGGCGAAAAGCTGGTGGACAACGCCGAATTCCGCGAGCGTCTGCAGCACGATTTCCCGCTGGCCATCGGCGGCGATATGGAAAGTTTCGGCGTAGCCATGGCCTGTATGAGCGCCGACGAACAGCTGCGCGTCGGCTGGATGATGATCAAGGGCGTCAGCGACTGGGGCGATGGCGACAAGGCCGGCGTTGGCGATGCCCAGGGCGACGCCGATCAGTATCAGGCCGCCTACCGCGCAGCGATGGTGGCCTATAGCGCCATCCACCTGCTTGCGCCGGTCGTGGTGGAACCGACCGAAGCGTGCCGACAATGGCTGCAGCGCCAGCCCAGCGGCCTGCCGGGTGAGCGACCTGTGGATTGGGTTGAGGTGGGTCGGGCTGATGTTGAGCGGGCAGATGTCGATCAATCACCTCGTCGCAAGCCGCGCACCGGCAAGCCGCGCGCGAAAACCAGCGACTACGACACCACCCGCGCAACGCACATGGTCGAAAACCGCACAGCGCCCGCAAGCCAGCGGCCCGAGCCGCTGCCCGAAGACATGTTCACCACGCAGGCGCGTCCTCAGGCCGCTACCGCGCAGACCGACGCGCCCTCCGTCCAACCGGTGCAGACCACCCTGATGCAGTGGCTGCAGGCCGACGACGCCCCGCCCGTATTCGCCCTGCTGGGCGAATACGGCATGGGCAAAACCGTCAACTGCCAGTGCCTTTACAAGACCTTGAACGACGCGCGCGAATCCGCCGACGCCCCCGCCTGGCAACGCCTGCCGGTGTATTTCGATCTGCGCGAACTTGGTCTGCTCAAGGGCCAAAAAAAAGACGGAGTCAGCCCGCTGCCCACCGTGGACGCGATGGTGGACGACCTGTTCGCCCGCAGCTGGGACGTGCCGGCAGGACAAGCCAGACCCGACCATGCCGAACTGCGGCAGTGGCTGGCGGAAGGCGCGCTGTTGATCGTCGATGGCCTCGACGAGTGTCTGGTGCATCTGGGCGAAAACCAGCACGACAACTTCCTGCAGAGCTGGCTGAACCTTCTGGAAAGCGCCACCAAAGCGGCAACCCATGCCGCGACCGGCCCGCTGCCGCGATTGCTGCTGTCCTGCCGCACCAATTTCTTCAAGCGCCTCGACGACCAGCGCAACCTGTTCGTCGGTCAGCAGCGCGGTTACCGGGGCGCCGACTGGTACGTATCGCGGCTGTTGTTGCCATTCACCGACGACCAGATTCGCAGCTATCTGGCCCAGGTCGTGCCCGAGCAGCCGGTGGACGACCTGTTGGCCCTGATCGGCGATGTCCACAACCTGCGCGAGCTGGCCGAACGGCCGATGACGCTGAAGTTCCTCGCCGAATACATCCCGAAGCTGGAAGAGGCGCGCAAGCGCGGCGCCACCGTCAACGGCGCGTACCTGTATGGACTGGTCGCGGACCATTGGCTGATGCGCGACGCCGGCAAACACCACCTGCAGCCGGAACACAAACAGCGGCTGATGCCGGCGCTGGCCGCGCATCTGTGGCGCAGCGGCGTGCGCAGCCTGCCCTACGATCAGTTGCACACGTGGTTCCACGAATGGCGGGAGACGCAGCCTGATCTGGCGAAACGGTATGCCGCTTACGATCAGGAGAAACTGGAAGAAGACCTGCGCACGTCCACCTTCGTGGTCCGCGAGGATGCCGAAAGCCGCGAGGCTGGCAACGAAACCAGAGTCGAAGGCTTCCGCTTCGCCCACAGCTCGCTGGCCGAATATTTTCTGGCCGTGTATCTGGCCGATGCCGTGCGCGACGACCGCGTTGAAGACTGGGCCATGCCCATCCCCAGCACTGAGACCCTCGACTTTCTGGTGCAGAAGCTGGTGCTGGAACAGGCCGCGCTGCCCGAGCCGCGGCAGCGCGACGGCGGCTTGGTCGCCACGCTCAACCGCTGGCGCAAAACCTATCGCGCGCAGGCCAGCGAACTGCTGCTGCGCTATGCCTTGCATGCCCGTGGATTTGCGGCAGAGGGCTCGCAGGCACGCCATGCGTCGCTGCCCGGCGCGCTGTTGCCGGCGTTGGCTGGGTTCGATCTGCGCAACGCGCAACTGCGCGGTTGGCGCTTCGGCGAACGTTTCTCCGATACGGGCGCGCCTTTGCTGGACATGGCCGCCGTGCAATGGGCCGGCGCCGATCTGCGCGAGACCGACTTCGCCCACGTGCGCCTGGACGACGGCGACTTCAGCGGCGCGCGGCTGGACGTGGCCGCTTTCCAGCACTGCAGCGCCCAGCGCGGCGACTGGAGCGGCAGCGACCTGCTGGGCACGGTGTTCCGCCACTGCCGCCTGGACGGCAGCCAGTGGCAGCCGCTGCACCAATGCCACCGGCCCAAGGTGGTGGCCTGCAGCGGTGCCGAGGCGCTCACCGATGCGATCCGCCCCCCCCAAACACCAGTAGGCGGGCCTTCAGGCCCGAGCCCCTCCGGGCCGGCCGCCCCAATATCCACAGCCACCCTCGCCACCCTCCCACCCAAACTCCGCGCCGCCATCGCCAGCCAAGGCGGCGCGGTGCGGAGCGTCGCGCTGAGCGCGGATGGCGGCCGGGTGGTGTCGGGCGGGTTTGACGGCACGGTGCGTGTGTGGGATGCGGCCAGTGGCGAGTGCGTTCGCGAGCTGCGCGGGCATACGTCTTTTGTGCTGAGCATCGCGCTGAGCGCGGATGGCGGCCGGGTGGTTTCGGGCGGGTTTGACGGCACGGTGCGCTGCTTTTCAGGGGCGGGCGGGCGTGGGGCGGCGACTGCCGCAGACTTGCGCTGCGCCTGGGTGGCCGCCGTCGGCAGCCCCAGCGGTGTTCCCAGCTATGCCAGTTGGCGGCCGGCTGTTGTAGGAGGGCCTTCAGGCCCGAGCATTTCTGCCACCGCCGATCATGCAGAGCTCGGGGCTGAAGCCCCTCCTGCACAAGCCGGCGATGTGCTGATCTCCGCCAGCGGCGACGCCTGGCGCTTCCTGAGCTGGGACGTGGCCGACCCCGCCGACCCCAGCGGCTGGCGGCGGGCGCCGCTGCAGGGCTATGAATAACGGACGCGGCGGCGTCCAGGTTGGTACGGCGCGAAACGACGCGAAAGAGCTGGAGAAACATCTATCAATTCAACGGCTTGCTTTTTCGATTAAAGCGAATGTTTCAAATCGAAATGTTTCGGCGTGGTTCTCCGTCATCGCCTGGCGGGCCGCCCCCCGCCCCTCATCCGGCCTTCGGCCACCTTCATCCGGCCCTCGCGCATAGCGCTCGGGCGCTCATCAGCGCGCGAGGCAATGCCTCGCAAGCGCGCTTCTTCGCCCCCGCTGCGCGGGGAGAAGGAAAGCAAGCGCCACTATTGCGACAAACTCGGTTGTTGTTCCTTCTCCCCGCTGTGCGGGGAGAAGGTGGCCGAAGGCCGGATGAGGGGCGCGCAATCTCCCCGCTGTGCGGGCAGAAGGTGGCCGAAGGCCGGATGAGGGGCGCGCAATTACTCCAACGCCTTCAGCCGATACAGCGCTTCCAGCGCCTGTTTCGGCGTGAGCTCATCCGGATCGATGCCGGCCAGCGCATCCAGCGCCGCAGACGACGGCGTGAACAACCCGAACTGCTGCGGTGCATCCAGCGTCTGCGGGGTGAGAACCGGCGCAGGCTCGCTGCGCCGTTTTTCCAGTTCGGCCAGGCGCCCACGCGCTTCGCGGACCACGGTTTTCGGCAGGCCGGCAAGCGCGGCGACCTGCAGGCCGAAGCTGCGGTCGGCGGGGCCGTCTTTCACGGCGTGCATGAAGACCAGGGTGTCGCCGCCGTGCTTGTCGTGATGCTCGACCGCATCCAGATGCACGTTGGCGATGCCGCTGCCGGGCTGTGCGAGTGCGGTCAATTCGAAATAGTGCGTGGCGAACAGGGTGTAGCAGCGATTGTTTGCGGCCAGATGCTTCGCGCAGGCTTCGGCCAGCGCCAGGCCGTCGTAGGTCGACGTGCCGCGGCCGATCTCGTCCATCAGCACCAGCGACTGCGCGGTGGCGTGATGCAGGATGTAGCTGGTCTCGCTCATTTCGACCATGAAGGTCGATTGCCCGCGCGCGAGGTCGTCGCCGGCGCCGATGCGGGTGAGGATGCGGTCGATCGGGCCGAGTTCCGCTTTCGACGCAGGCACGAAGCTGCCGATGTGCGCGAGCAGCACGATCAGCGCGTTCTGGCGCATGTACGTCGACTTGCCGCCCATGTTCGGTCCGGTGATGACCAGCATGCGACGGGCCTGACTTTCGGAAGACGCGCCGCCCTCATCGCCGTTCAACCGCAGATCGTTCGGCTCGAACGGTTCGTCGCGCACCGCTTCCACGACCGGGTGGCGACCGCGTTCGATATGCAGCCGGGCGTCGTCGACCAGCGTCGGCCGCGACCAGTCGAGTTCGCGCGCGCGTTCGGCGAAGCAGCACAGCACGTCGAGTTCGCTCAACGCACCTGCGGCGCGCTTCAGCGGTTCGAGATCGCGGTTGAGTTCGTCGAGGATGTTTTCGTACAGCAGCTTCTCGCGCGACAGCGAACGTTCGCGCGCCGACAGCACTTTGTCCTCGAACTGTTTCAGCTCTTCGGTGATGTAGCGCTCGGCGCCGGTCAAGGTCTGGCGGCGGGTGTAGTGGACCGGCGCTTTCACGGCCTGGCCCTTGCTGATTTCGATGTAATAACCGTGGACGCGGTTGTAGCCGACCTTGAGCGTGGCGATGCCGCTGCTCGCGCGCTCGCGCGCTTCCAGATCGATCAGGAACTGGTCCGCATGCGTGCTGAGCGTGCGCAGTTCGTCCAGTTCGGCATCGAAGCCTTCGGCGATCACGCCGCCGTCGCGCGCCAGCAGCGGCGGCTGCTGCACGATGGCGCCCGCCATCCATGCGGCCTGCGCGTCGTGTTCGCCAAGTTCCGCGCATAGCGACAGCAGTCGCGGGGAATCGATGCCGGACAGCGCATCGCGGACCTTCGGCAGCAGCAGCAGCGCGTCGCGCAGGGTCGAGAGATCGCGGGGCCGCGCGCTGCGCAGGGCCACGCGGGAGAGGATGCGTTCGATGTCGCCGAGGCCGCGGAAGGCGTCGCGGACATCATGGTCAGCGCGCGCCGCGAGCAGTTGCTGCACTGCGTCATGGCGCTCGCTCACGATCCGGCGTTCGCGCAGCGGGCGATGCAGCCAGCGCCGCAGCAAGCGGCCGCCCATCGGCGTGACGGTGCTGTCGAGCACGCCGAGCAGGGTGTGCTTCGTGTCGCCGTCGACGCGGGTGTCGAGTTCCAGATGGCGGCGGGTGGCCGCGTTCATCGCGATCGCGCCATCGCTGGTCTCGATGCGGATCGCGGTGATGTGCGGCAGCCGCTGTTTCTGGGTTTCCTCGACGTAGCCCAGCAGCGCGCCGGCCGCGGCGATGGCCAATGGCTTGCCTTCGATGCCGAAACCGGTGAGATCGAACAGATTGAAGAACTGCAGCAGCTGCCGGCGGCCGCTGTCGGCGTCGAACAGCCACGGCGCGCGTCTGCGCACGCCGCTGCGGTTGACCAGCGCCGCAGGCCAGCCGTCTTCGTCGGGAAGCAGCAGTTCGGCGGGATCGAGCCGTGCCAGTTCGGCTTCCAGCATGTCGTCGCTGGTGACTTCATTGACCAGGAAACGCCCGCCGGCCAGATCCGCCCACGCGATGCCATAACCACTGTTTTTCGAGGAAGTGCCGCCACGCACCACCGCCATCAACAGGGTGTCGCGGCGGTCCTGCAGCAAGGCTTCGTCGGTGACCGTGCCGGGGGTGACGATGCGCACGACCTTGCGTTCGACCAGCCCTTTCGCCAATGCCGGGTCGCCGATCTGTTCGCAGATCGCTACCGATTCACCCAGTGCGACCAGCCGCGCCAGATAACCCTCGTAGGCATGCGCGGGCACGCCGGCCATCGGGATCGGCTGGCCGGCGGAATTGCCGCGCTGCGTCAAGGTGATGTCGAGCAGGCGTGCGGCCTTGCGCGCATCGTCGTAGAACAATTCGTAGAAATCGCCCATACGGAAGAACATCAATACGTCCGGATGCTCCGCCTTGGCAGCGAAGAACTGGCGCATGAGGGGGGTGTGCTGGTCGCTGGCGACGCGGGGCGGGGATGCGGTGTCGGACACAGGTGCGTTCGGGGGAGGCCCCGGGCGCGTCTGGGCGCTTGGCTTGGGGCAGAACAAATAGTATGCCAGCGCCCGCCAGGCAGTGCTTCAGTCATGCTCACAGTCGGCTGATCCTGTGCTACCGTCGTTGTGCGGTGATCCACCTGGCCATAGGAAGCAGGGGACGGCGAGGCGCCCTCGGGGGCACTGCGGGGAGTCGTAACGCTTCGCAATGCGCGCAATGGGGAAGCAACAACACGCCGTAACACACACCGCCGATGATCGAACAACGACCACGTAACGACAAACAACAATACTTAACGACACAGGGCGAGGAGGGGGAGTATGAAATATCGTGCACCGCAACATTCGGTTTTGACCCGGGCACTTCTGGTGGCGCTGGTTGGCTTGGTACAGGCGCCGCTGGCGCTGGCCCAGGACGGCGGTGCAGGCGAAGAAGAAGCCTCGACGCTCGACAAGATCACGGTCACCGCGCAGAAACGTGAAGAAGCACTGCAGGACGTGCCGGTGGTGGTCACCGCATTGTCCGAAAAGATGCTGGAAGACAACGGCGTCCGCGACATCAAGGATCTGCAGCAACTGGTTCCGGGTCTCACCGTCACCAGCACCCAGAGCGAATCGCTGACCACCGCCCGCATCCGCGGCATCGGTACGGTCGGTGACAATGCCGGTCTCGAATCTTCGGTCGGCGTGGTGATCGACGGCGTCTACCGTCCGCGCAACGGCGTGGGTTTCGGCGACCTCGGCGAACTCGAACGTATCGAAGTGCTGAAGGGTCCGCAGGGCACCCTGTTCGGCAAGAACACTTCGGCCGGCGTGATCAACGTCGTCACCAAGCGTCCGAGCTATCAGCAGAGCGCCGAGGCCGAATTGACCATCGGCAGCTACGGCACGGTCGGCGTGTCCGGCTCGTACGGCGATTCTTTCAACGACATGTCGGCGTTTCGCCTGTATGCCGCCAAGCGCAAGCGCGACGGTTATCTCGACATCAGCACCGGTGCCGGTCCGCGCAGCGAAACGGAAGACCAGACCCAGAACTTCCACACGTTCCGCGGCCAGGTCCTGTTCGAACCCAGCGACACGCTGGACATCCTGTTGACCGGCGATTTCAGCAATCGCGATGAAAGTTGCTGCTCGGCCGTCACCATCGTCCGCGGCCCGACCGCGGCGATCCTCGATGCGCTGTCGTCGGATACCGGCGTGGCGCCGGTGGCCGATCCCTTCGCACGCCGCGCGTGGTCCAACCGCAGCACCGCACAGTACATGAAGGATCAGGGCGTGAGCGGTCAGGTCGACTGGGAAACCCCCTGGTTAGGCGGCGCCACGTTCACGTCGGTCACTGCGCAGCGCAAATGGCAGTCGACCAACGGCATCGACTTCGATTACAGCACCGCGGACGTGCTGTACCGCAATCCGCAGGAATCGGACAACTTCAGCCGTTTCAACACCTTCAGTCAGGAATTCCGCCTCACCGGCAGCAGCGAGAAACTCGACTGGCTGGTCGGTGCTTTCTATGCGGACGAGAATCTGCGCCGGAACGAAGGTTACCGGGTCGGCAACGCCTACGAACCCTATCTCTCGATCGCGCTGCTGTCGCGGATCAATCCGGCGCTCGGCGCCAGCCCCACCGCGCCGCTGTTCCTGTCGCAGGCGTCGGGCCGCCCGTTCGGCACCGTGTTCGCCGGTCATGCCGCAGCCGACCGTTACGAACAGGAATCCAAGAGCGTCGGCCTGTTCACCAACAACACCTGGCACGTCAGCGATGCGCTCGATCTGACCCTCGGCCTGCGCTACACCCGCGAGAAGAAGGATCTGGCTTCGCGTTACAGCAACCCGAACGGCGGCCTCGGCTGCGCCGCGATGCTGACCAACCCGGGCCAGGTCGTCGCTGCACTGGTCGCGCGTGGTCTCAGCGTTGCGCAGGCATCAGCTGCGGCGCCGCAGGTGGTCGGCTTCGCCTGTCTGCCGTGGACCAACGTCCAGCACAACGGCCGCAGCACCGATCAAAGCCGCGAAGAGAAGGAATGGTCCGGTACGTTCAAGGCGGCCTACCGCTTCAACGAACACGCCATGGGCTATTTCTCGGCCGCGCGCGGCTACAAGGCCGGCGGTTTCAACCTCGATCGCGTGCAGTCGAACAACGGCCTGTCCAGCGGTACGTCGGGCATCGTGCCGGTGAACGACACCTCGTTCCCGGGCGAGTTCGTCGACAGCTTCGAGCTCGGCACCAAGACCACGTGGCTCGGCGGCAACCTGTTGCTCAACGCTACTTTGTTCCATCAGAAGTACACCGACTTCCAGCTCAACAGCTTCCTCGGCACCAGCTTCGTGGTGCGTTCGATTCCCGAAGTGATCTCGCAAGGTCTCGATGCCGAACTGTTGTGGAAGACCGGCGGCTGGATGGTGCAGACCGGCCTGACCTATGCTGATACCAAGTACGGCGACGATCCGTTGCCGGACGCCGATCTGGCGCTGTTGCCGGGTAACCGCGCCAGCTTCGCACCGAAGGTGTCGTTGACCGGTTCGGTTGGCTACGAATGGGACTTCGGCAGCAATCTCGAAGCCAGCGCGCACCTAGGCGCCAAGTACATGTCCGAGTACAACACCGGCTCCGATCTTGATCCCGAGAAGCAGCAGGACGGGTACTCCGTGCTCAACGCGCGGGTCGTCCTCGGCCGTCGCGATGGCCGCTGGGACGTCGAACTGTGGTCGCAGAACCTGACCGATGCCGAGTACTACCAGGTCGCGTTCGATGCGCCGCTGCAGACCGGCACGTGGAACGCCTTCCTCGGCGCGCCGCGCACCTACGGCGTCACGCTGCGCGTCAAGTACTGATCCCGCTATCGCGATACCGCTTCAGCAATACCGCTTCAGCAGTCATGTTCCAGCCAGACGGCCCGCTTCGGCGGGCCGTCTCTTTTTGCAAGTTGCGGCGGCCGGCCCGGGGGCGCATGCTCCGCCCGGGGAATCATTCGGAAAACGATTTGTTGGCCGGAGCGGCGCCGACGCGCGCCGCGGCCGAAGGAATCCGAACGGCGGGGGCGGCGACATCTGCCCGACGTTCGAGGGGGACGGAATTTCCGCACGGCAGGAGTTCCGCAGTCTTTAGGTCGAAAGCAAAGGAGAACCTCGATGTCCAAGCCATCGCTCATGCATGCAGATACCATCCGCCGCAGTCGCTACGCGCCTCATGCGCTCGCCACCACGCTGACCCTGGCACTGGCCCTGTCGGGCTGCGGCCAGAAGCCGGAAGAGCCCGCGGCCGAACCCGCGGTCGCTGCTGCCGCGCCGAAACTCGAAGCCGCGATCTGCCAGGCCAGCCCAAGCTGGATCAGCAATCCCAATCCTCCGCCGGAAATCGCCGCCGCTGAAACCTTCTGCGATTTCTACCAGTTCTCATGGCAATGGTTCCTCGCCCAGACGTCGCCGGCGAACGGCAGCAACGAGCGTGTGTTCGAACAGAACCGTCTCATGAACCCGCACGTGAAGAGCGGGCAGTGCTCGCTGCCGGCCCTGCTGGGACGCGCCAGCGCCGCGAAGATGCTGGCGGCCCGCGACGACAAGCCGCTGGGCCTGGAAGACACGCAGGCCGACGGCAACGCGATGTACGACCAGAACGGCAACCTGCTGTACTACAACATGTGGTACTCGCAGGCGATGTGCGAATCCACCCAGCAGGGCTTCGCCCGGGGCACGTTCGAGATCAAGGTCGCCTGGAAAGTCCTGCCGGCGCCGGATCCCACCTATTACTCGATGCAGGCCGCGCTGCCGGGCGGCACCGCTCCGGTCACGCTGGGCATGGTCGGTTTCCATCTCGCCAATTGGACGCAGAATCATCCGGAGATGATCTGGGCCACGTTCGAGCACAAGACCAACGCGCCGCTTTGCGACGGCTCCAGCCCGCTGCCTGCGTCCGGCTGGTCGTTCGCCAGCAACGATGCCGCGGCCTGTCTCACCGCGAATCCGCAGCCCACTTCGGGCCCGCCCAACGCCGCCTGCGACAGTTTCAAGTTCAATACGCCCGACAAGTTTGCTGCCCCGCCGCCGCCCGCGACCAACACGCCCGACAACATCTGCCGTCAGTTCGCTCACGGCAATCAGCCCGGCGAGTCGGTCAACGGCAACAACAATGCGTCCAACCTCTTGGCGATCCAGCAGCTCAACGATCAGCTGGTCGGCGCCAATGGCATGCTGACCCAGCTTCCCGACAGCAATCCGATGGCGATTTGGAAGCACTACGAAATGATCGGCGCGCTGTGGACCAAGGGCGGCGCATCGTCCGGCAATGCGCCTGTGCCCAATGCGGGAGGGCCTGCCGATCCGACCAGCCCGCAGCGCGGCTCGCTGGAACTGGCCAACATGAGCATGGAAACCTTCCAGCAGGGCGCGACATCGTTCGTCCCCAACTGCTTCGGTTGCCACAACTTCAACACCGCCACGCCGTTGAACGTCAGCCACATCTGCGACAACCTGTTCAGCGTCGACAGCACGGGCAAGAACTGCGTGATTCCGCCCAAGGGCGAGAACGCGGCGGCCGCACCGGCGGCGCCCGCTGCAGCCGAGAAGAAATGACTTTGCCTCCATGATCCACGGCAATGGCCCGCCCCGTGCGGGCCATTGCTTGCGGGCCGCGTTGTGCCCGGGGCGGCGGCCGGTATCATGCGGCACCGGGCGCTCTCCGTCGCGCCGCCACGGATCCCGCATGACGTCTCCCACCGATGCCGAGCTTCGCGACCACGCCGAAGCCCTCGGCACGCGTTTCCGCAACGCACGGCACACCCTCGTCACCGCCGAAAGCTGCACCGGCGGCTGGATCGCCAAGACCGTCACCGATGTCGGCGGCTCCTCCGAGTGGTTCGACTGCGGCATGGTCGCCTACAGCTACGAAGCCAAGCAGGCGATGCTGGGCGTGCGCCCGGAAACCCTCGAAAGCCACGGCGCGGTCAGCCGCGAGACGGTGATCGAAATGGTTTCCGGCGCGCTGGTCCATGCTGGCGCCAGCATCGCGGTCGCGGTCACCGGCATCGCCGGCCCCGGCGGCGGCTCTCCGGACAAACCCGTCGGCACCGTCTGGATCGGCTGGAAACGCCGCGGCGGCTACGCCCACGCCCAACTCTTTCATTTCGACGGCGACCGCGACGACGTGCGTCGGCAGACCGTTGCTGCGTCGCTGCGCGGGCTGGAAACGCTGATCGGGAAAGCCTGATGCTCGAAGTGGATCGGCTCCCTGCTGTCCTCGCCGCAAGCCCCTGTAGAGCGGAGCGCAGCTCCGCTACCGCGTTCCAGAAGGCGGCAGAACGGAATCGCGGCTGTGGGACGCGGCATATCCCTGCGGACGGCCAGCGGAGTGCGCTCCGCTCTACCGGAGACATCGTGGCGGTTTCGTGCCCTCTGGATGCGAGGGCAGATCAATCAAGCGTTTCTGATCGTTGACGGGGCGGGTCGTTAGTAGTAATACTACTAACCATGGACCTGACCGAAACCCAACAAGCCATTCTCGCCCTCATCTCCGAGCGCATCGCCGCCGATGGCGTGCCGCCTTCGCAGACCGAGATCGCCCATGCCATGGGCTTCAAGGGCGTACGCGCCGCCCAGTACCACATCGAAGCGCTCGAGCAGGCCGGCTACATCCGCCGGGTGCCAGGGCAGGCGCGGGGTATCCGGCTGGTGCATGAGGCCGCGAACGACGCGCTCGACCTGCCGCCCATGCCGGCGCTGTCGGACGATGTATTGCGCCTCCCGTTGCTGGGGCGGGTCGCCGCGGGCCTGCCGATTGGCGCCGATCTGCGCTCCGACGATTACATTCTCCTCGACCGCGCGCTGTTCTCCCCCGCGCCGAATTACCTGTTGAAAGTGCAGGGCGATTCGATGATCGACGAAGGCATCTTCGAAGGCGACCTGATCGGCGTCTACCGCACCAGCGAAGCGCGTTCCGGGCAGATCGTGGTCGCCCGCATCGACGACGAGATCACCGTCAAGATGTTGAAGATCGGCAAAGACCGCATCCGCCTGCTACCGCGCAACCCCAGTTACTCGCCGATCGACGTGATGCCCGACCAGGATTTCGCGATCGAAGGTTTGTACTGCGGCCTGGTGCGGCCGAACCGATGAGACGCGCCGTCTTGAGGCGCGCCGTCGTGAGGTCAGTCGGCACGATGCGGACTTTTCCTACAGTCGCCCGCGCCGTTTTCCGATGCCCCGTCAGACGACACATCATTAAATTTCCGGATGTCGCAGGTTTTGCGACGGGTCATCCCTAATCTGCAGCCACTCCCGGCTTCCAACATTCTTTCTACACATTCACTGACGAGGATTCCACGATGGACGAGAACAAAAAGCGCGCCCTTTCCGCCGCCCTGAGCCAGATCGACAAGCAGTTCGGCAAAGGCTCGGTCATGCGCATGGGCGACCGCCCGGTCGAAGCGGTCGAAGTCATCGGCACCGGTTCGCTGATGCTCGACATCGCGCTGGGCATCGGCGGCCTGCCGAAAGGCCGCGTCGTCGAAATCTACGGCCCGGAATCCTCCGGCAAGACCACGCTGACCCTGCAGACCATCGCCGAGTGTCAGAAGGCCGGCGGCACCGCCGCGTTCATCGACGCCGAGCACGCGCTCGACCCGATCTACGCGCAGAAGCTGGGCGTCAACATCGACGAACTGCTGCTCTCGCAGCCCGACACCGGCGAACAGGCGCTCGAAATCGCCGACATGCTGGTCCGTTCCAACGCCGTCGACATCGTGGTGATCGACTCGGTCGCTGCGCTCACCCCGAAGGCCGAAATCGAAGGCGAGATGGGCGACCAGCTCCCCGGCCTGCAGGCTCGCCTGATGAGCCAGGCGCTGCGCAAGCTCACCGGCAATATCAAGCGCAGCAACTGCATGGTCGTCTTCATCAACCAACTGCGCATGAAGATCGGCGCGATGATGCCGGGCCAGAGCCCCGAGGTCACCACCGGCGGCCACGCGCTCAAGTTCTACGCCTCGATCCGTCTCGATATCCGCCGCATCGGCAGCATCAAGAAGGGCGAGGAAATCATCGGCAACCAGACCAAGATCAAGGTCGTCAAGAACAAGCTCGCACCCCCGTTCAAGCAGGTCGTCACCGAAATCCTCTATGGCGAAGGCATCAGCCGCGAAGGCGAACTGATCGACATGGGCGTCGAAGCCAAGATCGTCGAGAAATCCGGCGCCTGGTACAGCTACGACGGTGAGCGCATCGGCCAGGGCAAAGAGAACGCACGCCAGTACATGAAGGAAAACCCCGCGGTCGCCGTCAAGCTGGAAGCCGCGCTGCGCGCCCAGTTTGTGCCGGCGGACGCCCCGCGCGATGCCGGTATCGACGACGACGCCGAAGTCTGATGCAGCGGGGGCGGGCCGGATGGCCTCGTCAGCGGACGGCCCGCCCCCGACGCACTTCGCGTTCGTACGTATTCAGTGAACACGGCATGTCATGGATGGCATGCCGGCGGATCGGATCCCCAAGTCCGATCCGCATCCGCGGCACCGCTCGCCGGTGGGGTCGCATGCCGGGAGGCCTCATGGATGGGGTTTTCCGGTTCTTCTGTTGTAGTCCATTCCGCGTGGCTACGCTTGGAGCTGACGGTGCCAGGCAACGAGGCTATCATCCCGAGCGCAGCGAGGAACCTGCTGCCCCGTCGTTGTTTCAAAGGTTGGCGGTTGTGCGGCGGCTGCGTGATAGACGCTTCGGCAGCGATGGAATCTGCTGACATCTCCTGTCAGTAGCCGACATCCAGAATGCGGCTTCACGACATCGGATACCGATCATGATCAGCGAAGCCATTTCAGCCCTTTCGGGCGGCTGTCTCTGCGGCGCCGTGCGCTATGCCTCCAGTGCAGCCCCGATCATCGAAGGCAACTGCCATTGCCGCGATTGCCAGAAAGCATCGGGCAGCGCATACGCGCCCACGCTGTTCTTCCCGCTGCAGGCGGTGACGATCACCGGCGACGCGAAGTTCTTCGAAAGCATCGGCGGCAGCGGTCAGCCGATCCGGCGCGGGTTTTGCCCGAACTGTGGGTCGCAGGTGTTCGGCCTGCCTTCGATGCGCGAAGACATGATCGGCATCCGCGCGGGATCGCTGGACGACACCTCTGCTTACCGTCCGCAGGCGGAGATCTTCGCCGCGCATGCGGCGCCCCGGGACAGCATGAGCGAGGCCACCGCGAAGTTCGAAACTTATCCGCCGATATCCTGAAATGCCTGCCAATCGCCGCGAATTCCTCATGACAGCCGGGGTAGGAATGCTCGTCATGGGTTTGCCCGGTTGCGCGACCTTGAACGGAGAAAGATCGATGTACGGTTTGATCGGCAAGATGAAAGCGAAACCCGGCGAGCTCGATGCTTTGATCGCGATCCTGCTCGATGGCATCGGCGCGATGCCGGGATGTCTGAGTTATATCGTCGCCAGCGACCCGGCGGACGCCGATGCGATCTGGATCACCGAGGTGTGGGACAGCGACCAGAGCCACAAGGCGTCGCTGGCGTTGCCGCAGGTGAAGGATGTGATCGCACGGGCGAGACCGATCATCGCGGGCTTCGACAGCCATGTCGTGACCACGCCCGTCGGTGGGCATGGGCTGGGCGCTTAGCAGGTTGCTGAAATACCTCCGTCCAGGAGGTATTTCAGTTCGCACGTCCGGCACCTGTCCGGACGTGCTCACGGCGAATCAATCGCTTACGCGCTTGTTTCGCCGGCGCAGCCAT
>JANLVT010000057.1:0-13759 GCA_031364125.1 Lysobacterales bacterium
GGCCTGTTAACGCAGCCATGGATGGCTGCGCCGGCGAAACAAGCGCGTAAGCGATTGATTCGCCGTGAGCACGTCCGGACATGTGCCGGACGTGCGAACTGAAATACCTCCTGGACGGAGGTATTTCAGCAACCTGTTAGACAGTCAGTCGCGGCTCGATGATCGCGTTGTCGGTCATCACCCCTGGATTGCCGGTGATGGCGGCGGCGGCGAGGTAGAGCATCTTTCCGACGATGGTGCCCGGGCCGTTCCAGTATTCGGCGCGTTCGATCTCGGCGCGGATGAGGATCAGGTTCGGATCGTCTTTACCCTGCGGGAAGAAGATCGACATCACTGGGGTCCACATCGCGACTTCCGTCGCTCCCACAGGAGCCACGACTGGCTGCGGCGGCAAGTTTTCCGGGAGAACATCGCGAGTTCCGTCGCTCCTGCACGGGCGGATCAGCCGGGCGGGTCAGCCGCTCTGGGTCAGTCGCGCCAGTTCGTCCGCCTGATGTTCGCGCGCGAGGCGTTCGATCAGGCCGTCGATCTGGCCTTCGATGATGTTCGGCAGGTCGTACAGGGTCAGGCCTTCGACGCGGTGGTCGGTGATCCGCCCCTGCGGAAAATTGTAGGTGCGGATGCGCTGGCTGCGGTCGCCGCTGCCCACCTGAAGTTTGCGTTCCTGCGCCTGCGCGGCTTCGCGCCGGCTGGTTTCGGCTTCCAGCAGCATCGCCTTCAGGCGTTTCATCGCCTTGTCGCGGTTGGCGTGCTGGCTGCGTTCGGTCTGCGATTCCACCACCACGCCGCTGGGCAGATGGGTGATGCGGATCGCCGAATCGGTCTTGTTGACGTGCTGGCCGCCGGCGCCGCTGGAGCGGAAGGTGTCGACGCGCAGATCTGCGGGGTTGATCTCGATCTCGATCTCGCCGGAATCCTCGGCGATGATCGCGACCGTCGCGGCGGAGGTGTGGATGCGGCCCTGCGATTCGGTTTCGGGCACGCGCTGTACGCGATGGGTGCCTGATTCGAATTTCAGTTTCGAATACGCGCCGCGGCCGTCAACGCGGGCGATGATTTCTTTGAATCCGCCGTGTTCGCCGCCGCTGGACGATTCCACTTCGACCTTCCAGCCCTGGCGCTCGGCGTAGCGGGCGTACATGCGGAACAGGTCGCCGGCGAAAATCGCGGCTTCGTCGCCGCCGGTGCCGGCGCGCACTTCCAGATACAGGCCGCCGTCGTCGCGCGCGTCTTTGGGCACCAGTTGCGCCATCAGTTCGGCGTCGAGTTCGGCCAGTCGTGCGTGTGCAGCATCGATCTCTTCCTCGGCCAGTTCCGCCAGTTCCGGATCGCTGCGCATCGCCTCGGCGGCGGCCAGATCGGCGCGCGCCTGGCGTTCCGCGGCCAGGCCGGCGGCGATCGGTTCCAACTGCGAGCACTCGCGCATCAGCCCGCGATAGCGCGCGGCGTCGTTCACCGTCGCCGGATCGGCGAGCAGGCGTTCGATTTCCTCGCGGCGCTCGGCCAGCGCTTCCAGCTTACGGCGCAGGGTCGGCGTCATTGCGGGCGTCGTTGTGGGGTTGGTGATCGGCGGGATGCAGGCCGTGCTCGACCGCATCGGCCAGACGGCTGTGGGCCGGCAGCGCATGATTCGAAAACAGTCTTTCCGCGGCGCGTACCAGTTCGATGTCGCCGCTGAGCGCGGCTTCGCGCAGCGCGGTGGTGGGTGCGTGCAGGAGGCGGTTGGTCAAGGTGTGCGCCAGCCGCTGCAGCACCTCGGCCGGGTCGTGGCCGCCGGCGAGCAACTGCTGCGCTTTCGCCAGCGCGTCGTCGCGCGCGGATTCGCCGTGCTCGCGCAGGCGCTTGAGCGAACCGTGATGCGCGCTGGCGGCCCGGGTTTCGGCGAAGCGCGCGACCTGCAGTTCGATGATGGCCTCGGCGGCGTCGGCGGCTTCGCGCCGGCTGCTGCGGTTGTCTTCGATGACCCGCTCCAGGTCGTCGACGGTGTAGAGAAAGACATCTTCGACCTCGGCCACATCGGCGGCGATATCGCGCGGCACCGCCAGATCCAGCAGCAGCATCGGCCGGTGCCGGCGTTTGCGCATCGCCGCCTTTACTTCGTTGCGACGCAGGATCGGCTCGCGGCTGGCGGTGGCCGAAAACACGATGTCGGCCTCGAACAGGTGGCGGTCCAGCTCGTTCAGCGGCAGGGCGACGCCGCCGTGGCGGCTGGCGAGTTCCTGGGCGTGGGCGAGGGTGCGATTGGCGAACAGCAGACGTTTCGCTTTCGCCTGCACCAGATGCAGGGCGGTGAGTTCGATGGTCTCGCCGGCGCCGATCAGCAGGATCGTGCTGTCCGACGGGCGGGCGAAGGTTTCTTCGGCCATACGCACTGCGGCCGAAGCCACCGAGACCGGGTTCGCGCCGATGCGCGTATCGGTGCGGGCGCGCTTGGCGGTGACGAAGGCATGCTGGAAGAGGCGGTCGAGGCGATTGCCCAGCGTGCCGGCGGTGCGTGCGGCGGCCCAGGCCTGTTTCACCTGGCCGAGGATCTGCGGTTCGCCCAACACCTGCGAATCCAGCCCGGTGGCGACCCGGAACAGGTGGCGCACGGCCTCGTCGTCGCGATGGCGGTAGAGATAATCGTGCAGCGCCAGAGGGCGGCCGTCCTGCGGATGCGCGGCCAGCCATTCGACCAGCGCGTCGCCGTCGCTGCTGGCCAGGGCGTAGACCTCGGTGCGATTGCAGGTGGACAGCAGCGCCACTTCCTCCACGCCCGGCAGTGCGCGCAGTGCGGCCAGCGTGGCCGGCAGCGCGTCGTCCGCGAACGCCACTCGCTCGCGCAAGGCGACCGGCGCGGTCTGGTGGTTGATACCGAAGGCGACGAGATGGGGCATGCTTTGCGGGGTGACGACTGGCGGAGGTGCGTTCAGACGGTTCGGGTAAGCTGGCGACTCCCCATAGTTTACGGCCCATTACGTCGATGCCCGCATTTCCGATCTCCAATCGCCGGCGGCCGGCGCTGCTGGGCGTGTGTCTGGCGCTGCTCGCGGGCAGCGCGCTGGCCGCAAAACCCGATGCCCCCGCTGACGATCCGCTGGAGCCGGCGATGGCCGGCGAATACGCGCTGCAGGCGGGCAAGCTCGACGAAGCCGCGCGCTGGTATCTGGAAGCCGCCCGTGCGGCCGACGGCGATGCGGTGCTGGCCGACCGCGCCACCCGGATCGCGCTACTGGCCAAGGACGATGTCAGCGCCGCGGCGGCGCTCAAACTCTGGCGCGCCCGCGCCGGGCGCTCGCTGGCGATGCGCGGCGCCGAGGCCGCGCTGGCGCTGCGCCTCAAAAACGAATCGCTGGCCCGTCGCGAACTGCAGGCGCTGATGCGCGGCGAGGGCGACGGCAAGACGGTCGAGAAAGGCGGCTGGCGTTATGCGCTGGTGGCGCTGGATGCCGGTTCCGGCGATCCGAAATTGACCGGGCGCCTGCTCGGGCAGTTGATCGATGCCATTCCGGATCAACTGGACGCCTGGCTGGCGTTCGGCGAATTCTCCCAGCAATTGCAGCGCAACGATCTGGCCGAGAAGATCGTGGCGCGGGTGATCGCCAGGTTTCCCGATGAGCCCGCGGTGAAATTGCTGCAGGCCAGCCAGTTGCGCGAGGCCGGCAAGGAGGAGGACGCCCGCAAGGTGCTGGCCGGTCTGACCGCATCGTCGGCGCAGTCGCCGGAGCTGATGTTCGCGGTGGCCCGCCAGTACGGCGCGATGGGCGACCACACCCGCGCCGCGGACGTCATCGCCGCCGGTCCGCAGGACGAACGCAGCTACACCCTGCGCGCAGCGTATCTGGCGCAGGCCGACGACAAGGCCGGCGTGGGCAAGGTCTACGACGAACTGAAGCGCGATTCGGCCGCGCCCGATCCCGATCGGCGCCTGTTGCTGGGCCAGATCGCCGAATTCATCGAACGCTACGACGAGGCGCTGGAGTGGTACACCACCGTTCCGGGCGGTCCGCAGCGCTGGCAGGCGCGGCTGCGCGCGGCCACGGTTTTGCACAAACTCAAGCGCCCCGAAGAGGCCTACGCCCGCCTGCGCGGATTGCAGGCCGACGCTGATGCCGGGGAAGACACCCGCCGCGACGGCTATCTGCTGGAAGCGGAGCTGCGCAAGGAAGACGGCAATCCGGACGGCGAACTGGACAGCTACGCCCGCGCGCTCGCTGCGTTCCCCGACGATCCGCAGTTGCTCTACGCCCGCGCGCTGATGTGGGAACGCCGCGACGAAATCCCGCGCGCCGAGGCCGATTTCCGCAAGATCCTGGCCATCGATGCCGACGACGTGAACGCGCTCAACGCGCTCGGCTACACCCTGGCCGACCGTACCGACCGTTACCAGGAAGCGCTGGAACTGATTTCGCGGGCCATCGCCGCGCAGCCCGACAGCGCCGCGATCATCGACAGTTACGGCTGGGTGCTCTACCGCCTGGGCCGCAAGGAGGAAGCGCTGGTCGAACTGCGCCGCGCCTTCACCAAACAGAAGGACGCCGAAATCGCCGCGCACGTCGCCGAAGTACTGTGGGCGCTGGGGCAGAAGGACGAGGCGCGCAGGTTCTTCGAGGAATCGCGCAAGATCGACCCGAAAAGTCGCTCGCTGCTGCGTGCGATCGAGAAGACCGGGGTGACGCTGCCGCCGCTGCCGGAGAAGGCGGGCGCATGAGGCTTCGTCCGTTGAAGTGGCATTCGTTCGCAACCGCGCTGACCGCGGCGCTGCTGCTGGCCAGTTGCGCGACCACCGCGCCAACCCGCACCGCGCCGCCGCTGTCGGCGGAGACGCAGGCCGAACGCCAGCGCGAACGCGCCGAATGGTTGTCGCTGTATTCGACGTGGTCTTTCAGCGGCCGCGCCGCGATCAGCCGTGGCGCGAAGGGCGGCAGCGGGCGCATCGAATGGGAGCAGCTCGACCGCAACCGCTACAGCATTGCGCTCAGCGCGCCGGTGACCCGGCAGAGCTGGCGGCTGACCGGCGATCTGCATTCCGAGGCTGGACGGATCGAAGGCCTGGAAGGCGGCCCGCGCGATGGCGAATTCGCAGAGGCGCTGTTGCTTGAGGCCACCGGCTGGGACGTGCCGCTGCAACAGCTCGGCAGTTGGGTGCGCGGCGCGCCCGCGGCCGACTATCCGGTCGAATCGATCGAATACGACGGCCAGGGGCGGCCTTCGCTGCTGCGCCAGGCCGGCTGGAATGTGCGCTACACGGCGTGGCGTCCCGGGCCGGTGGGGCAGCCGGATCTGCCGGCGCGGATCGAGGCCGAATCCGGCGACGCCCGGGTGAAGCTGCAGATCGACGACTGGGTGTTCGCCTCGCCATGAGCGGTTTCGCAATGACCGCGCCGGGCCGCGGCGCGGGCTGGTCGGTCTGGCCGGCGCCGGCCAAGCTGAACCTGTTCCTGAGCATCGTCGGCCGCCGCGCCGATGGTTATCACGAGCTCCACACCGTCTTCCGGATGCTCGACTGGGGCGACACCATCTATATACGTCTGCGCGACGATGGCCGCATCGTCCGTCACGGCGACTCCGCTCCGGGCGTGGCCGAAGCCGACGACCTGATCGTGCGCGCTGCCCGATTACTCAAAACAGCTGGCAATGTCGCCCAAGGTGCGGATATCGCCGTCGAAAAGCGGATTCCGTCCGGTGGTGGCCTCGGCGGCGGCTCAAGCGATGCCGCCACCGTGCTGCGCGCCCTCGACAGGCTCTGGGGCTGCGGTCTCGGGCTCGACGCGCTGGCCACGCTGGGCCTGCAGCTCGGCGCGGACGTGCCGGTCTTCGTCCGCGGCCAGAACGCCTGGGCCGAGGGCCTGGGCGAGCAGCTGACGCCGATCGCGCTGCCGCCCGCCTGGTATGTGCTGGTGGCGCCCGGGGTCCACGCCGCCACCGCCGAACTTTTCCAAGCATCTGAATTGACGAGAAATGCCCCAGCCGCGACAATGGCGGGCTTTGTTTCGGACCCATTCCTGCAAGGGCAGGCGCTCGGCAACGCGTTCGAGCCGGTCCTGCGCTGCCGCGAGCCCGCCGTCGAGGCTGTGTTCGCCGCATTGCGCAGCATCGGCACCCCGCGGCTGACCGGCTCCGGCAGTGTGTGCTTCGTCGAATTCGCAGATCGCGGATCCGCCGAACGCGCGCTCGCGGTGCTGGCAAGCCGGCAGCCTTCAGGTCTCAACGCCTGGATCGCCGCCGGCGCCTCGCGCTCGCCGCTGCTGGATGCGCTCGAAACGAATTGACGGTCCGCTCGACGGGACCGTCGGGAGTCGGCAAGCCGGGCGTTTCGTTTTCGACGACGCATCGGCCGACACGATTCCACCGGAGGGGCGTCGCCAAGTGGTTAAGGCACCGGGTTTTGATCCCGGCATTCGCAGGTTCGAATCCTGCCGCCCCTGCCATCTATACCGGGATTCCGCTTGGCGGGATTCCTCCAACCGCCACGGTCAGAGCGAAGCGGAATCCATCATGCAAGACGATCGTCAGTTGTTGATCTTCTCCGGCAACGCCAATCGGCCGCTGGCGGATGCGGTCTGCAAGGAGCTGGGGATCCGCCCGGGCAAGGCGCAGGTCTCCAAGTTCTCGGATGGCGAAGCCCAGGTCGAGATCGAGGAAAACGTGCGCCGCCAGGAAGTGTTCGTCGTGCAGCCCACCTGCGCGCCGAGCGGCGAAAACCTGATGGAACTGTTGGTGATCATCGATGCGCTGAAGCGCGCGTCGGCCGCCAGCGTCACCGCGGTGGTGCCGTACTTCGGCTACGCCCGCCAGGATCGCCGCCCGCGCTCGTCGCGCGTGCCGATCACGGCGAAGGTCGCGGCCAAGATGTTCACCGCGGCCGGCGCCGACGGCGTGCTGACGGTCGATCTGCACGCCGACCAGATCCAGGGCTTTTTCGATATCCCGGTCGACAACGTCTATTCGTCGCCGCTGCTGCTCGCCGATATCTGGCGCGCCTACGGCACCGACAACGTGATCGTGGTGTCGCCCGACGTGGGCGGCGTGGTCCGCGCCCGCGCCATCGCCAAGCGCCTCGACGATGCCGAGCTGGCGATCATCGACAAGCGCCGTCCGCGCGCCAACGTCGCCACGGTGATGAACATCATCGGCGACGTGTCGGGCAAGACCTGCGTGCTGGTGGACGACATCGTCGACACCGCCGGCACGCTCTGCGCCGCGGCCGCCGCACTGAAGGCGCAGGGCGCGAAGCGGGTGATCGCCTACTGCACCCACCCGGTGCTGTCGGGTCCGGCGATCGACAACGTGAACAAATCGCAGCTCGACGAGCTGGTGGTCACCGACACCATTCCGCTGTCGGACGCGGCGCGCGCCTGCACCCGCATCCGCCAGCTCAGCGTCGCCGAGCTGCTGGCCGAAACGATCCGCCGGGTCGCGTTCGGCGAATCGGTCAGTTCGTTGTACGTCGATTAGGAGCACCGCGGGGCGGGGCATCCTGCCGCCGCCCGCGGGTGCGATCGCACGGCCAAGCCGCACGATCGCACCGCAGTCGCCGCCTCCGGCGTCGTCTGCGCCGGCACATCCATGTGCCGGAGGCAGTTGGGATTTCCGGTTCCGTCCGGGCAAGAAACACCGGCGTCCGTTTCGCGGGCGCCGGACACAGGCTTCTCTGGTCGCGGAGAAGTCCAACCACCGCCGCGAGGCGGTTCAATCGCAAGCAAAGTGAGTAATCGAAATGGCAGAACACATCATCAAGGCCGCAGGCCGCAAGGACGAGGGGAAAGGTGCGAGCCGCCGCCTGCGTCATGCTGCGCTGATTCCGGCCGTCATCTACGGCGGCGAAGCCGCTCCCCAGAGCCTCCAGCTCGAACACGAGAAGACCTGGCTGGCCAGCCAGAACGAGTGGTTCTACTCGTCGATCCTCGACCTGGACATCGACGGCAAGGTCGAGAAGGCCCTGCTGCGCGACATCCAGCGCCATCCGTTCAAGCAGATCATCATGCATATCGACTTCCAGCGCATCGATGCGAACAAGCCGCTGCGCACCGCGGTGCCGCTGCACTTCCTCAACGAAGACGTGTCCCCGGCCGGCAAGGCCGCGGAAGTGGTCGTGACCCACGAGCTGACCGAAGTGGTGATCGAGTGCCTGCCGAAGGATCTCCCCGAGTTCCTCGAAATCGATCTGGCCGAACTGACCGTCGGCACCATCCTGCACATGTCCGACCTCAAGCTGCCGGAAGGCGTTTCGATCCCGGAACTGAAGCTGGGCAAGGAACACGATCTGGCGCTGGTCATCGCCAAGCACGGCAAGGAAGAAGCCGCTGACGCCGACGCGCCGGCGGCCGAAGTGCCGGCCGCGAAGGTCACCAAGAAGGACGCCAAGTAATCGTTGCGGCCCGGGGCGCGTCCGCGCGTCCCGGACCGGCGATACGGTCCTTTCGCGATGGCTGCTTTACGCCTCATCGTCGGGCTGGGCAATCCCGGCACCGAACACGCCAGAACCCGGCACAACGCCGGGTTCTGGTTTGTGGACGCTCTGGCGGAAAAAGCCGGCGCGCGTTTCGGTCTGGAGAGCAGACTCTTCGGCGAAACCGCCAAGGTCGAGGTCGCCGGACAGACGGTTTGGCTGCTGAAACCGGCCACATTCATGAATCTCAGCGGCAAGTCGGTCGCCGCCGCGCTGCGCTACTGGAAGATCGAACCGGACGAGATGCTGGTCGCCCACGACGAACTGGACCTGCCGCCCGGCGTGGCGCGCTTCAAGTTCGACGGCGGCCACGGCGGCCAGAACGGTCTGCGCGACATCGTGCGGCTGCTGGGCCACGGCCAGTTCCACCGGCTGCGGGTCGCCATCGGCCATCCGGGCCACAAGGACAAGGTCACGCCGTGGGTGCTGGGTCGCCCGGGCAAGGACGACGACATTCTGATCCACCGCGCCATCGACGACGCCATCGCTGCCCTGCCGCTGGCGGTCGCGGGCAATCACATGGATGCGATGACGAAGTTGCACACACCCAAGTGAGGGCAGACGTCAGCGGCCATCCGCACAGGGCCGCTGACGTCTGGTTTTACGAATGATTTCACGAACCGCTTCAGGGCCGGCGCCAGCGCTCGCCTCACACGCAGGAAACACCATGGGCATCAAATGCGGCATCGTCGGTCTGCCGAACGTCGGCAAGTCGACTCTATTCAACGCCTTGACCAAGGCGGGCATCGCTGCGGCCAACTTCCCGTTCTGCACGATCGAGCCCAACGTCGGCATCGTGCCGGTGCCGGATCCGCGCCTCAACGCGCTGTCCGAGATCGTCAAGCCGCAGAAATGCATCCCGACCGCGGTCGAGTTCGTCGACATCGCCGGCCTGGTGGCCGGCGCCGCCAGCGGCGAAGGCCTGGGCAACAAGTTCCTGGCCCACATCCGCGAAGTGGACGCGATCACCCACGTGGTGCGCTGCTTCGAGAACCCCGACGTGATCCACGTCAACAACAAGGTCGACCCGATCGCCGATATCGAGACCATCGATACCGAGCTGGCGCTGGCCGACCTGGAATCGGTCGAAAAAGCCCTGCAGCGCGCCGAGCGTTCGGCCAAGACCGGCGACAAGGACGCCAAGGTCCGCGCCGAGATCCTGGGCCGGGTCCGCGCCGGGCTGGACAGTGGCAAGCCGGCGCGCGCGCTTGGCCTGTCCGACGACGACAAGCTGGCGGTCCGCGACCTGTTCCTGCTCACGCTGAAGCCGGTGATGTACGTGGCCAACGTGCTGGAAGACGGCTTCGAGAACAATCCGCACCTGGACGCGGTGCGCGCCCGGGCGGTGGAGGAGGGCGCCGAAGTGGTGCCGGTCTCGGCCGCCATCGAGGAAGAGCTGAGCCAGCTCGAAGACGCCGACCGCGACACCTTCCTGACCGATCTGGGCCTGGACGAGCCCGGCCTGAACCGGGTGATCCGCGCCGCCTACAAACTGCTGGGCCTGCAGACCTATTTCACCGCCGGGGTGAAGGAAGTGCGCGCCTGGACGGTGAAGGCCGGTTCCACTGCGCCGCAGGCCGCGGCCGTCATCCACACCGATTTCGAGAAAGGCTTCATTCGCGCCGAAACGATCGGCTATGACGACTACATCAAGTACCGCGGCGAGTCCGGCGCCCGCGACGCCGGCCGTCTGCGTCTGGAAGGCAAGGAATACCGGGTGCAGGAAGGCGACGTGCTGCACTTCCGCTTCAACGTCTGAGCCAAGCGCTTCGATCCCGGCGCCGCCGACCCGGAAAAACATAAGGCCCTCCCGTTACCGGGAGGGCCTTTCCGCATCATGGGGGAGGCGGGATATTGCAGCGTGTTCGATGGCGCGAAGTGCCGCCGGCCTGCTGCGCCGCATCGGCCGGAAGTGCACGTCCTTGTGCTGCAAACACCGATCGCCGGCCGGCGTGCGCTGCTTACTGCGCGCCGCCGACGTTGGATCTGCTGAAGTTGTAGCTGAATTTCACGTAGACGCTGCGGTCGACCGAATCGAACCATAAGGTGTCGTAATAGGGATAGGCGAAGTAAGTGCGGTCCTTCGGCGGCAGCTTGTCGAACAGGTTGTTCACCGTCAGTGACAGCTGCATCGCATCGTTGAAGCGGTAGCCGGCGGCGAGGTTGTAGCGCCAGGTCGCGCCGATCCACAGGCTGCCGCCGTCGGCCGGGGTCGTACACGTCGTCGATGGAATCGCAATTCGGCAGCTTGCCAGGCGTTCGCCGTGCAGGCTGGCCGACCACCGCTCCATCGACCAGCCCAAGGTCGCGCTGGTCTTGGTCTTCGGGATGTCGAAACTGCTGTTCACCGCGAACTGGTCCTCCGCCGGGCCGCCGTCGTACTGCTGGAAATCGTGCCTGCGCATCCAGCTGTGGTTGGCGCCGAAGCGGACTCTGCGGACGAACCAAGCGTCGAGCGGGCTCTGCATCGCGGAACCATCGGCATCGCAGCGGCTGCCGGGCAGCGAAACCGGCGATGGAGGGAAGTTGCCCGTGCGTTCGTCTAGTCTTCGGATGATGATCGGTGCGCCTCGTTCGCTTATCGTTCCGCACCATCCTTCATGGCCAGGAGAAACCGCATGAAATACCTCGTTGCCGCGCGTCCCGTCGTTGCGCGCGCGATTGTCGCAACGCTGCTGTTCGCAGCGTTCGCCCTGCCGGCGATGGCCCGCGACTACCGACATTTCATCATCGGCAACCGCGACGCACCGACGCCCGGCCCGGTCAGTCCCGGCCTGCTGCTGATGGGCGGCGGCGACCGCAATGTCGATGTCATGCGCTGGTTCATGAAGAAATCCGGCAACGGCCATCTGGTGGTGCTGCGTGCCTCGCAGGGCAAAGAACTGGGCGAGGAGTTCTACAAGGACGTCGGCGGCATCCTGTCGGTCGAGACCTTCGTGTTCAAGAACCGCAGGCCTTCAACCGACCCGAAGATCCTGGCCAGCATTGCCCGGGCCGACGGCATCTTCATCGCCGGCGGCGACCAGGCCCGCTACGTCCGCTACTGGAAAGGCACGCCGGTCGCCGGGGCGCTGGACGCCCACGTCCGCGCCGGCAAACCGCTCGGCGGCACCAGCGCCGGACTCGCGATCCTCGGTGAGTACCTGTACGGCGCGATGGATGACGGCAGCCTGCGCAGCCCCGAAGCGCTGGCCGACCCGTTGGGCCCGGCCAACACCATCGAGGCCGATTTCCTGGATATCGAGCGGCTGAAGGGCGTCGTCACCGACACCCATTTCAAGGAACGCGACCGCCTCGGCCGCCTGTTTGCCTTCCTCGCCAAGGCCGAAGCTATGACCGGCACGCCCATGACCGGCACGCCGCGGCGCGGCCTGATCGGCCTGGGCGTGGACGAAAGCGCGGCGCTGGCCGTCGAGGCCGACGGCAGCGGCCGGATCTACGCTGCCGATCCCGGCGGCATCGCGTGGCTTGTGCGCGGCGGCTTCGCCGAAACCCAGGTCGCTGGCAAGCCGTTGGGCCTGCGCCGGGTGGACGTGACCGGCATCGGTCCCGGGTCGGTGGTGCATCTGCCGGAGGGGCGGGTCGACGCCCCGGTCTTCCAGCGCGTCTACCGGGTGACCGACGGCCGGCTGCAGGAAATGGCGCCGATGATGCTGGCGATCCACGGTGGCGCCGGGGTGGAGCGCCGCGACATGACCCCGGACGACGAGCGCGACGCCCGCGCGGCCCTGGCGCTGGCGCTGCGTCGCGGCCATGCGGAGCTGAAGGCCGGCAAGCCCGCGCTGGACGCGGTGACCGCCGCCATCGCGGTGCTGGAGGACGACCCGCATTTCAACGCCGGCCGCGGCGCGGTGTTCACCCACGACGGCCGCAACGAACTGGACGCCTCGCTGATGGATGGACAGACCCGCCGGGCCGGCGCCGTGGCCGGCGTGCATAGGGTCAAGAATCCCATCCTCCTCGCCCGCGCCATCCTGGAGCGGTCCGAGCACGTGATGATGGTCGGCGACGGCGCAGAGGCGTTCGCCCGGGAGCAGGGCGTCGAACTGGTCGATCCGGCCTGGTTCCGCACCGAAAAGCGCTGGCAGCAGTTGCAGCGCCGGCTTCGCGAAAAAGAGCAGGGTGCCGCCGACTTCCGGCGTCCGGGCCGCCATTTCACCGGCACGGTCGGCGCGGTGGCCCTGGATACCCGCGGCGCGCTCGCGGCCGGCACGTCCACCGGCGGCATGACCGACAAGCGCTACGGCCGGGTCGGCGACGCCCCGATCATCGGCGCCGGTACCTGGGCCGATGACGCCTGCGCCTTCTCCGGCACGGGCTGGGGCGAGTTCTACATCCGCGGCGCCGCCGCGCATGCGGTCTGCACGCGGATGCGCTACCTGAACGAAGGTCCGGCCGAAGCCGGGCAGGCGGTCATCAATGTCGACATTCCGGCGCTGGGCGGCGACGGCGGCGCCATCGTGCTGGGCGCCGACGGCCGGATCGGGCTACCCTTCAACACCGAGGGCATGTTCCGCGGCTGGATCGGCGCCGACGGGGTGCCTCACGTCGCCATCTATGCCGGCGACCCGCTGCCTCTCCCGCAGGTGCCCTGAGCGGTTTTCGGGTCTGACTCCAATCCCGTTTGCCGGCTCCGTTTTTGGAAATTCATCGCGGTTGTGAAGGAAAGGCGTTCGCGAGCCGTTGACAGTAAAACCGAGTGCCGTCAGAATTGCGGGCTGTTTCACCGTGTCATGTTTTACCGGAACGTGTTCAGTTGGAGGGATACCCAAGCGGCCAACGGGGGCAGACTGTAAATCTGCTGGCTTACGCCTTCGGTGGTTCGAATCCACCTCCCTCCACCACTTGCTGGCGTCTCGTACGCGGCGTGTGATCCAGACTGACCATCTCCGTACCGCAAGACGCGGGAGTAGTTCAACGGTAGAACCTCAGCCTTCCAAGCTGATGGTGCGGGTTCGATTCCCGTCTCCCGCTCCATTGCGGCAGCCTTGAACATCCCTGTCCGCGGCACGATATCCGGACGACGTTGCCCGGTTACCACATCGTCGCTCACGTAGCTCAGTCGGTAGAGCACCTCCTTGGTAAGGAGGAGGTCGAAGGTTCGATTCCTTTCGTGAGCACCACCACCAAGTCGTCACCGCAATCCAGTACTCGCCCAAAACAAGTACTCCAACTCAAGTTCATACAAGAGAAGCAGCCATGGCAAAGGGTAAGTTCGAGCGCACTAAGCCTCACGTGAACGTGGGGACGATCGGTCACGTTGACCACGGCAAGACGACGCTGACGGCGGCGCTGACGAAGATCGGCGCGGAACGTTTCGGCGGCGAG
>JANLVT010000058.1:0-4813 GCA_031364125.1 Lysobacterales bacterium
ACGGCGCGCCGGTCGGCGTGGGCGACGTGGTCGCCAAGATCCAGCAGGAAGCCTCGAAGACCCGCGACATCACCGGTGGTCTGCCGCGCGTCGCCGATCTGTTCGAAGCGCGCAAGCCCAAGGATCCGGCCGTGCTGGCGGAGCGTTCGGGTATCGTCAGCTTCGGCAAGGACACCAAGGGCAAGCAGCGCCTGATCATCAAGGACACCGACGGCAGCGAGCACGAAGAGCTGATCCCGAAGTATCGCCAGATCATCGTGTTCGAAGGCGAGCACGTGCAGAAGGGCGAAACCGTGGTCGACGGCGAATCCAGCCCGCAGGACATCCTGCGCCTGCTCGGCATCGAGCCGCTGGCGTCGTACCTGACCAAGGAAATTCAGGACGTCTACCGTCTGCAGGGCGTGAAAATCAACGACAAGCACATCGAAGTGATCGTCCGGCAGATGCTGCGCAAGGTCGAAATCACCGACCAGGGCGACAGCAAGTTCCTGCATGGCGAACAGGTCGAGCGCCAGCGCCTGATCGAGGAGAACGCACGTCTGGCCGCGAAGAACGAAATCCTCGCCAAGTACGATCCTGTGCTGCTCGGCATTACCAAGGCCTCGCTGGCGACCGAGTCGTTCATCTCGGCGGCGTCTTTCCAGGAAACCACCCGCGTGCTGACCGAGGCGGCCGTCCGCGGCACCCGCGATACGCTGCGCGGCCTGAAGGAGAACGTGATCGTCGGCCGTCTGATCCCCGCCGGTACCGGCTTGACGTATCACAGCCTGCGTCGCAAGAGCGCGACCGGCCTGACCGATTCGGAGATGGCAGCGCTGACCGCCGCGCCGACCCCGACACCGGTAGTGATCGAACCGGTGGTGGTCGCCGAAGCCGCTGCCGAAGCGGCCGGCAACAGCGCCTCCGACATGCTCGAAGGCGATACCGAGGCGTAAGCCGAGGTTCGTCTGCGAGCTTCTCCAGGTGCAGATGCCGGCGACGCTTTCGGGCGTCGCCGGGCAGGCCGCTGGCGCTTGCACCGCGCGTCACGTAAACTTGTAAGAATTCGGCGGTCTTCGGGCCGCCCATACCACGAAATGAGGCTACAGGATGTGCCTCGTATTCGGCCCAGGAGGGCGGGAAAGTCCGGACATCAGTCGTGCGGCGCGCTTCGGCTAACCGCATGACCATCCTGGACCGCGTTGACGGCATCGTCAAACGCGGGCTATAATTTTTTGCTCGGCAGACCGCACTCATCGATCTGCCGCTGCTTTCTTTGTTGTTCAATATCCCGAAACAGCCGTTCGTTCGAGCAGTTTTCGAGCAACCTCACGCAACAGGCTTCGGCCTCAACCGTAGACCCAATTCTGATGGCAACGATCAACCAGCTTGTGCGCAAGCCGCGCAATCCCGAGACCTACAAGAGCGCCTCGCCGGCGCTGGACAAATGTCCGCAGCGTCGCGGCGTTTGCACCCGCGTCTACACCACGACCCCGAAGAAGCCGAACTCGGCCCTACGAAAGGTCGCGAAGGTGCGCCTGACCAACGGCTACGAAATCATTTCGTACATCGGCGGCGAAGGCCACAACCTGCAGGAGCACTCGGTGGTGCTGATCCGCGGCGGTCGCGTCAAGGACCTTCCAGGCGTTCGTTACCACACCGTGCGCGGCTCGCTCGACGCCGCCGGCGTGGCCAAGCGCCGCCAGGGTCGTTCGAAGTACGGCGCCAAGCGTCCGAAGTCGTAATCGGCGCCCACAAGCATTCCGTAGGGTGGGCCATTGGCCCACCGCACCGCAATAACGGTGGGCCAATGGCTCGCCCTACACACCGGTAATCGACTATGTCCCGTAAAGGCTCAACCCCCCAGCGCACCGTTCTGCCCGATCCGAAGCACGGCAGTGAAACTATCGCCCGCTTCATCAATATGGTGATGCAGAGCGGCAAGAAGTCCATCGCCGAAAAGATCGTGTACGGCGCGATGGATGTGATCAACGAGAAGAACGCCAACTCGCTTGAATTGGTCGAAAAGGCGCTCGGCAACGTCGCCCCGTCGGTCGAAGTGAAGTCGCGTCGCGTCGGCGGCGCCACCTATCAGGTGCCGGTCGAAGTGCGTACCTCCCGCCGCATGGCGTTGGCGATGCGTTGGCTGATCGACTCCGCCCGCAAGCGTGGCGAAAACACGATGCCGCGCAAGCTCGCAGCCGAACTGATCGATGCCTCGGAAAACCGCGGCGGCGCGATCAAGAAGCGCGAAGAAACCCACCGCATGGCGGAAGCGAACAAAGCGTTCGCCCACTACCGCTGGTGATCTGAGGGCGTCGGCGACGGCGCCCACGCTGCGCCTGCCTCGCGGCACGCAGACGCCTTCCAGATGCGGCCCGCTCCAAGCAGGGTGTGGCGTATCGAACATCGAGATTCCGGAGGCCGCCGCAAGGCGGCATCCGGCCATTCAGGCCCGCGTATTCGTCCAATACGAATGCCGAGCATCAATTCGAGAGAATCACCGTGGCCCGTACCACTCCCATCGAGCGTTACCGCAACTTCGGCATCATGGCGCACATCGATGCCGGCAAGACGACCACGACCGAACGCATCCTGTTCTACACGGGCGTCAACCACAAGATCGGCGAGGTGCATGAAGGCGCCGCGACGATGGACTGGATGGAGCAGGAGCAGGAACGCGGCATCACCATCACTTCCGCCGCCACCACGGCGTTCTGGAAGGGGATGGACAAGTCTTTCGAAGAGCACCGCTTCAACATCATCGACACCCCCGGGCACGTCGACTTCACCATCGAAGTCGAACGTTCGCTGCGCGTGCTCGATGGCGCAGTGTTCGTGCTCTGCGCGGTTGGCGGCGTCCAGCCACAATCCGAAACTGTGTGGCGCCAGGCGAACAAGTACGCCGTGCCGCGCATGGCCTTCGTCAACAAGATGGACCGCACCGGCGCCAACTTCGACAAAGTGGTTGAACAGCTGAAGTCGCGCCTCGGCGCGTACGCTGTGCCGATGCAGGTGCCGATCGGCGCCGAAGAAGGCTTCGAAGGCGTGGTCGACCTGCTCAAGATGAAAGCCATCATCTGGAACATGGAAGACAAGGGCGCGACCTTCACCTACGGCGACATTCCGGCGGATCTGGTCGACAACGCCAAGGAAGCGCGCAACTTTATGGTCGAGGCCGCTGCCGAAGCCAACGAAGAGCTGATGGACAAGTACCTCAACGAGGGCGAGTTGACCGAAGAAGAAATCATCTTCGGTATCCGTACCCGTACGCTTCGGGTCGAGATCGTTCCGGTGCTGTGCGGTACGGCGTTCAAGAACAAGGGCGTGCAGGCGATGCTCGACGCCGTCGTGCAACTGCTGCCGTCGCCGCTCGATCGCCCGCCGGTGCCGGGCATCGACGAAAACGACAAGGAAGACACCCGTCCGGCCGACGACAAGGCGCCGTTCTCCGCGCTTGCGTTCAAGATCATGACCGACCCGTTCGTCGGTTCGCTGACGTTCTTCCGCGTCTACTCGGGCACCCTCAACTCCGGCGACCAGGTGTACAACCCGGTCAAGTCGAAGAAGGAGCGGATCGGCCGTATTCTGCAGATGCATGCCAACAACCGCGAAGAAATCAAGCAGGTCAACGCCGGCGACATCGCCGCGGCCGTCGGTCTGAAAGACGTGACCACGGGCGACACGTTGTGCTCGCAGGACCACATCATCACCCTCGAGCGCATGGTGTTTCCGGAGCCCGTCATCTCGATGGCGGTCGAGCCGAAGACCAAGTCCGACCAGGAAAAGATGGGTATCGCCCTCGGCCGCCTGGCCCAGGAAGACCCCTCGTTCCGCGTACGCACCGACGAAGAATCCGGCCAGACCATCATCGCCGGCATGGGCGAGCTGCATCTCGACATTCTTGTCGATCGCATGCGTCGCGAGTTCAACGTCGAAGCCAACGTCGGCAAGCCGCAGGTCGCCTACCGCGAAACCATCCGCAAGTCGGACGTGAAGTCGGACTACAAGCACGCCAAACAGTCCGGTGGTAAGGGTCAGTACGGTCACGTTGTGATCGAGCTGTCGCCGATGACCGCTGTCGATCGTGCCGATGAAGATGTGAAGAACGATTTCCTGTTCATCAACGACATCACCGGTGGCGTGATTCCGAAGGAATTCATTCCTGCTATTGAAAAGGGTCTGCGCGAAACCATCACCAGCGGTCCGCTGGCGGGCTTCCCGGTGGTCGGTATCAAGGTCAAGCTGATCTTCGGCTCGTACCACGACGTCGACTCCTCGGAAATGGCGTTCAAACTCGCCGCGTCGATGGCGTTCAAGGAAGGTTTCCGCAAGGCCGATCCGGTCCTGCTCGAACCGATCATGAAGGTCGAAGTGGTGACGCCGGAAGATTACGTCGGCGATGTGATGGGCGACCTCAGCCGTCGTCGCGGCTTGCTGCAGGGCCAGGACGACACGCCGTCGGGCAAGACCATCAACGCGATGGTGCCGCTCGGTGAAATGTTCGGCTACGCGACTACGATCCGTTCGCTGACGCAGGGCCGCGCCACGTTCACGATGGAATTCGACCATTACGCCGAAGCGCCGACCAACATCGCCGAAGCGGTCATCAAGAAGAGCTGATGCGCGGCCGGCACGGCCGGCGCGCTTGAATTTTCAAGCATTCAGATCATCCAAGCATCCAGATAAAGAGAGAGAAGCAGCCATGGCAAAGGGTAAGTTCGAGCGCACTAAGCCTCACGTGAACGTGGGGACGATCGGTCACGTTGACCACGGCAAGACGACGCTGACGGCGGCGCTGACGAAGATCGGCGCGGAACGTTTCGGCGGCGAG
>JANLVT010000006.1:0-94100 GCA_031364125.1 Lysobacterales bacterium
CCGGCGCCGCATCCGCGTTGGCAGGCGGCGCAGGCTTCCTGGCCGGCGCACGACGCGCACCCTTGCGCTCGACGTTGCCCTCGGCACCCTCGGCGAAGTCTTCCTCGCGCACGCTCGCGGCCTGCGGCATCGCCGCCTTGCCTTCGAGCACCGCATCGGCGGCGGCGCGGGCGTACAGCTGCACGGCGCGGATGGCGTCGTCGTTGCCCGGGATGGCGTAATCGACAAGGTTGGGGTCGTAGTTGGTATCGACCACCGCGATCACCGGGATGCCGAGCTTCTTGGCTTCCTTGATGGCGATGTCTTCATGACCGATGTCGATCACGAACAGCGCGTCGGGCAGGCGGTTCATTTCCTTGATGCCGCCGAGCGAGGCTTCCAGCTTGTCGCGTTCGCGGCGCAGGCCCATCACTTCGTGCTTGACCAGCTTCTGGAAGGTGCCGTCGGATTCAGCGGCCTCGAGTTCCTTCAGGCGCGCCACCGACTTCTTGACGGTCTGGAAGTTGGTCAGGGTGCCGCCCAGCCAGCGCTGGGTCATGTACGGCATGCCGCAACGGGTGGCTTCTTCCTTCACCGCGTCGCGCGCGCTGCGCTTGGTGCCGAGGAACAGGATGGTGCCGCGCTTCTGGGCCACGCCGCTGATGAAGTTCATCGCGTCGTTGAACAGCGGGACGGTCTTTTCGAGGTTGATGATGTGGATCTTGCCTCGGGCACCGAAGATGTACGGGCCCATCTTTGGATTCCAGTAACGGGTCTGGTGGCCGAAATGGACGCCGGCTTCCAGCATCTGGCGCATGGTGATCTGGGGCATTGCGAAACTCCGAGTAATGGAACCGGCCGCCGTGATCTGGGATCGGGTGTGGGCGGTGCCGCCCGCCATCGGGCGGGTTGCGTGGTTCCGGGGTTGGGCCTCCCCGCTGCGCCGTCTCCAGATCCTCGTGCCGATGAAGGCGGGCCGCGAACGGCTTTCGGGGACACCCCGGGACGGGGGATTGCGGCGGGTGTGGATTCGACTGCGTCGCGAACGGATGATTCCGGTCGAATGCTGCGCCCGTCGTGGGCGGTCTTCAGCGGGTAAACCCGGTGTCGAGCCGCGGGATTCTAGCCGGAACAGGCACTTGCAGGCAAGTCGCCGAGGCAAACCATTGAGGCAAAGCCGGGCCGGATGGGCAATAATGCCGCCATGGCCATGACCATCAAAACCCCCGAAGACATCGAGCGCATGCGCGTCGCCGGCCGTCTGGCCGCCGAGGTGCTGCAAATCGTCGCCCCCCACGTGCAGCCCGGCGTGACCACGGCCGAACTGGACCGCATCTGCCACGATCACATCGTGGGTGTGCAGCAGGCGATTCCCGCCAACGTCGGCTACCGCGGCTTTCCCGCCACCATCTGCGCCTCGGTCAACAACGTGATCTGCCACGGCATTCCCGGGCCGACCAAGGTGCTGAAGGACGGCGACATCATCAATATCGACGTCACCGTGATCAAGGACGGCTGGCACGGCGACACCAGCCGCATGTATTACGTCGGCACGCCGTCGGTCATGGCGAAACGGCTGGTCGAAGCGACCCGCGAGGCCATGTTTCGCGGCATTCGTACCGTCAGACCGGGCGCGACCCTGGGCGATATCGGTCACGCCATTCAGACCTACGCCGAGGGCGAGCGCTTCTCGGTGGTGCGCGAATACTGCGGCCATGGCATTGGACGGATCTATCACGAAGACCCGCAGGTGCTGCATTACGGCCGTCCGGGCGAGGGTCTGGTACTGAAACCGGGCATGACCTTCACCATCGAGCCGATGATCAACGAGGGCGCCCGGCACACCCGGCTGATGCCCGACGGCTGGACTGTAGTCACCAAGGACCGCAAGCTCTCGGCGCAGTGGGAACACACGGTGACCGTGACCGAGACCGGCGTCGAAATCCTCACCCGCCTGCCCGGCGACGACAACGACCTCTGAGCCCATGCCTGTCGCCGCCCCCACGAATCCGGCCGGCGCCTCCGCTTCTTCGATGCCCGATGGCCCGGATGGCGATGCAGCATGGGCGGCCGCGACGCGGTCCGCGTTGGCGCAGGCCGACGCCGATCTGGCGGCGCGCTTCGACCGCGGCGACGATGTGGATGCGCTGGTCGCCGCACGCGCGTCGGCGGTCGATGGCCTGATCCGCGGCGCGTGGATGCGCTGCCTGCCGGGCGACGCCGGGCTCGCGCTGTTCGCGGTCGGCGGCTACGGCCGCGGCGAGTTGTTCCCGCAATCCGATATCGATGTGCTGGTGCTTGCCGACGATGCGCTGCAGCAGGCGCATCGCGATGCGCTGGCGCGATTCCTGGCGCTGCTGTGGGACGCCGGCCTTCAGGCGAGCCAGGCGGTCCGTTCTGCCGCGCAATGCACCGAAGCCGCGGCCGATCAGACCGCACTGACGGCGATGATCGAATCGCGCGCACTGGTAGCCGACGCGGCCGTTTCCGACGCGCTGCGCGCCGCAGTCGCACCCGACAAGGTCTGGCCGGCGCGCGAATATTTCCAGGCCAAGCGCTCGGAACAGGCGCAGCGCCACGCGCGATTCGGCGACACCGCCGACAATCTCGAACCGAATCTGAAGGACGGCCCCGGCGGCCTGCGCGACATCCAGACCCTGCGCTGGATGGCGCAGCGGCTGCTGGGCAGCGGCAATCTCGAATCGATGCTGGCGTTCGGGCAGATCGGTGCGGTCGAGTTCGACACGCTCGAACGCGAACGCAAGGCGCTGACCCGTCTGCGGTTCGGCCTGCATCTGGTCGCGAAGCGGCGCGAGGAACGGCTGCGCTTCGACTACCAGAAACTGCTCGCCGCCCGTCTGGGTCACACCGACGACGCCGACAATCTCGCGGTCGAACAAATGATGCAGGGCTTCTACCGCAGCGCCGGCCGGGTGCTGCGTATCAACGATCGTCTGCTGCAGCGTTTCGAGGAACAGTTGGAAGGCGAGGGCGAAGTCGCTGCGCTGGACGAACATTTCGAACTGCGCCGCGGCTATCTCGCCGCGCGCGACCGCGCCTGGCTGCAGCGGGGCGCGGCGCAGGCGTTCGAGCTGTTCGCCACGTGGGCCGCGCATCCCGAAAGCCGCGGCCTGCATTCGATGACCGCATGGGCGCTGGCCGAAACCCTGGTGAAGATTCCCGCGTACCAGGACGCGCCGCTGGAACTGCGCGAACGCTTCCTGCAGCTGCTGCGCGGGCCGCAGCCGGTGAAAGTGCTGGAACGCATGGCGCGGCTGGGCGTGCTGGGGCGCTGGATTCCCGCGTTCGCGCAGGTGTCTGGGCGCATGCAGTTCGATCTGTTCCACGTTTACACCGTGGATCAGCACACGCTGGCAGTGCTGCGCAATCTCGCGATCTTCGCCAGCGCCACGCCCGATGAGCGTTTCTCCACCGCGCACACAGTGTGGCCGTCGCTGCGCAAGCCGGAACTGCTGCTGCTCGCGGGCCTGTTCCACGACATCGGCAAGGGCCGCGGCGGCGATCATTCCGAACTGGGCGCGGTCGATGCGCGCGAGTTCTGCCTTGCGCATGGCTTATCTGAAGCCGACACCGCGCTGATCGAATGGTTGGTGCGCAAACATCTGCTGATGTCGGTGACCGCGCAGAAACAGGACATCACCGATCCCGACGTGATCCATCGCTTCGCCGGCGAGGTCGCCGACCGCCAGCGTCTGGATCATCTGTATCTGCTGACCTGCGCCGATATCGCCGGTACCTCGCCGAAATTATGGAATGCATGGAAGGACCGACTGCTGGCCGATCTGCACACGGCTACGCGATTCGCGCTGCGCCGCGGCCTGGAACATCCGGTCGCGGCCGATGAGCGCATCGTCGAAAACCAGGCCGCTGCGCGCGTGCTGCTGGTCGATGATGGCTTCGACACGATGAGCATCGAGGCGCTGTTCGCGCGGATGCCGCGCGAGAATTTCCTGCGCAGCCGCCCGGATCAGATTGCATGGCAGGCTGCCGCGCTACGCGGCGCAACAACGGATTCGACCGTGGTGCGGGCGCGACTGCTGCGCGGCGAAACCGGCGGCTATGAAGTCTTCGTGCATACCAATGATCGCGACGGTCTGTTCGCGGCGATCGTGATCACCCTCGACCGTCTGGGTTTCGCGATCCAGCAGGCGCGTGCGCTGGATGGGCCGCAGCACAGTATTTTCGACACGTTCCACGTGTTGCCGAGCGACCCGCAGCATGCACTGTCGGTGGAATACGTCGAAGCGGCGCTGCAGCGCGCGCTGGGCGGCGATCTCGACCGTCTACTGCCGTCGCGCCGCACCCAGCCGCGGCATCTCAAACATTTCCGGATTGCGCCACGCATCGGCCTGGAGCCTTCGTTCGATGGCATGCGCACGCGGATGAGCCTGATCTGTACCGATCGCCCTGGGCTGCTCGCCGACATGACCCATGTGCTGCGTCAGCAGCGCGTCCGCGTGCACGACGCGCGCATCGCCACGTTTGGCGAGCGCGCCGAGGATCTGTTCCTCATCGCCGACGTCGATGATCGTCCACTGGACGAGGCGCAATGCGAAGATCTGCGCATCGCGCTGCGCGCTGCGCTCGACAGCGCCGTGCCTGTGTGACCCATCCCCGTTCGACCCGGATCGATCCGATACCGGTTACCGCCGACTCACCTCCTCCGACGACGAAGATTCCCCCATCGCATGAATATCGCTTCCGCCACCGAACTGCAGTCCCTCATCGACAACGCCTGGGATCGTCGCGCCGATCTGGGCGCCGACGAGATCGCCGCCAGCGTCCGCCCGGCCGTCGACCGCGTCATCGCCGGTCTCGAAGCGGGCGATTTCCGCGTCGCCGCGCCTGACGGCGAGGGCGGCTGGACTGTTAACGAGTGGCTGAAAAAAGCGGTGCTGCTGTTCTTCCGCACCCAGGAGATGGCGCTGATTGATGCGCAGCCGGCGCCGTTCTGGGACAAGGTGCCGTCGCGGTTCGAAGGGTTCGACGAAGCGCGGTTCCGTGCGCTGGGCGTGCGCGTGGTGCCGGGCGCCATCGCGCGTCGCGGCGCGCACATCGCGAAAGACGTCGTGCTGATGCCGAGCTTCGTCAACATCGGCGCCTACGTCGGTGAAGGCACGATGGTCGATACCTGGGCCACGGTCGGCAGCTGCGCGCAGATCGGCAAGCACTGCCATCTCTCCGGCGGCGCCGGAATCGGCGGCGTGCTCGAACCGCTGCAGGCTTCGCCGACCATCATCGAAGACCATTGTTTCATCGGCGCGCGTTCCGAAGTGGTCGAAGGTTTCGTCGTCGGCCATCACAGCGTGATCGGCATGGGCGTGTTCCTCGGCCAGAGCACCCGCGTCTACAACCGCGCCACCGGCGAGGTGTCCTACGGCTCGGTGCCGCCGGGCAGCGTGGTCGTGTCCGGACAGCTGCCCGCTGCCGACGGGTCGCATTCGCTGTACTGCGCGGTGATCGTGAAGCAGGTGGACGAGAAGACCCGCAGCAAGACTTCGATCAACGAGTTGCTGCGCGGCTTGGCGGATTGATCGATTGTCGTAGATCGGAGCGAAGCTCCGCTAGGGACTATCCCGCTCGCGGATAGGTAACAGCGGAGCTTTGCTCCGCTCTACATGAAGGTGTTTCGAGATGACCACGCTCTACGGTTTGAACAACTGCGACACCTGCAAGAAGGCCCGCAACTGGCTGAAGCGCTTCGAGATCGCGCACGATTTCGTCGATTACCGCGACAACCGGCAGGCGCCGGAAACGCTGATCGCATGGAAGGACGCGGTTGGCGGCTGGGAGTCGTTGATCAACAAGTCATCGACCACGTGGCGCACGTTGCCGGACAACCGCAAAGCGCCTGCTTCCGATGCCGAATGGAAGCTGCTGCTGAAGGAATATCCGCAGCTGATCCGCCGGCCGGTGGTGGTCACCGACGATGGCGTCGTGAGCCAGGGTTTCAGCGACAACGGTTTCAAGAAGCGGTTCGGAGTCGGATGATGTCGGACGTGCTCGATCTCACCTGCGACCTGATCGCCCGTCGCTCGATCACCACCGAAGACGCGGGCTGCCAGGCGATGCTCGCCGCGCGTCTGGAACGCGCCGGTTTCCGCTGCGAGCATCTTCGCTACGGCCAGACCGACAACCTGTGGGCGACGCACGGCGACGGTGGTCCGGTGCTCATGCTGCTCGGCCACACCGATGTGGTGCCGCCGGGCCCGCGCGAAGCGTGGGCCAGCGATCCGTTCGAGCCGGCGATCCGCGACGGCCTGCTGTATGGCCGCGGCGCCGCCGACATGAAGGCCAGCGTGGCCGCGTTCGTGATCGCGCTTGAACGTTTCGTCGCCGCGCATCCGGAGCATCCGGGCACGGTGGGCATGCTGCTGACGTCGGACGAAGAAGGCGACGCCATCGACGGCGTGCCGAAGGTCGCGCAGCTGTTCCGCGAACGCGGGCAGCGCATCGACTGGTGCATCACTGGCGAGCCGTCTTCGAAAACGACGCTCGGCGATCTGCTGCGCGTCGGTCGTCGCGGCACCTTGTCGGCGACCTTGACCATCAAGGGTGTGCAAGGTCATGTCGCGTATCCCGAAAAGGCGCGCAATCCGATCCATCAGGTGATGCCGGCGTTGCTCGAACTGGCTGCACGTCGCTGGGACGAGGGCTACGAAAATTTTCCGCCGACCAGTTTCCAGATCAGCAATGTGCATGCCGGCACCGGCGCCAATAATGTGATTCCGGGCGAACTGCAGGTCCTGTTCAACCTGCGCTACAACCCGACCTGGCGCGCCGAACAGCTGGAGCGCGAATGCGAGTCGACGCTCGCGGCGCACGGACTGGAATACGCGATCCGCTGGCACCGCGGCGGTGAGCCGTTCTACACGCCTGAAGGTCCGCTGCGCGCGGCTGCGCGCGATGTGCTGACCACGTTTTCGGGCGCGGCGCCGGAAGAGAACACTGCCGGCGGCACGTCCGACGCGCGCTTCATCGCGCCGCTGGGCGCGCACTGCGTCGAGATCGGCCCGGTCAATGCGAGCATCCACAAGGTCGACGAGCATGTGTCGGTGGCCGATCTCGAGCGCTTGCCGGATCTGTATTTCGCGCTGATCGAAAGAATGCTGATCGTTCCGTAGATATTTCCTGTAGAGCGGCCTTCAGGCCGGCCCAGGTAGAACCCGACGGGCAGCGATATAAGAGCCGTGCCCACGGCTGGAGGAAATGAAGCGATCATTTTTTGTCATGAAGCGGACTGAAGTCCGCTCTACAGGCGACCGCTCGCCACGCTTGCAAATGCCGTCGGATCCGGGTTAGGGTTGATCCATGACCTCGCGTTCCGCCACCGGCCGTACTCTGAATCGCAATAATAATCTTGCGAATAATCGTGCATGCACGATGCGGGTCGGCGAACAGGCATAGCGAATCAAGACAAGCCCAGTTCCCAGAAACCCGCGCCGGAAGCGCGGGTTTTTTGCTTCCGGCGCCAGACAATCCTCAAGGAGATATACCGATGTGTTCGATTCTCGGCGTTTTCGATCTTCGTCCCGGCGCCGATCTCGGCCCGCTGCGACCGCTCGCGCTGTCGCTCTCCGCGCGACAGCGACATCGTGGCCCGGACTGGTCCGGCGTGCATGTGGAACCGCAGGCGCTGCTGGTGCACGAGCGCCTCGCGATCGTCGATCCTTCCGGCGGCGCGCAGCCGCTGCATTCCGAGGACGGCGATCTCACCCTTGCCGTGAACGGCGAGATCTACAACCATCGCGCGCTGGAAGGCGCGCTGCGCAAGCCGTACGCGTTCCAGTCGGGTTCCGACTGCGAAGTCATCAATGCCCTATATGCCGAGAGCAAGACCCGCGAGGGCAGCGACATCGGCACGTGGCTCGATCGCCTCAACGGCATCTTCGCGTTCGTGCTGTGGGATCGCGCCGCGGCTCGTTTCATCATTGCCCGCGACCCGATCGGCGTGTGCCCGCTGTACTGGGGCCACGATGCCGACGGCCGCGTGTGGGTGGCGTCGGAAATGAAGGCGCTGGTGCGGGTCTGCGATGACGTGGCCCAATTCCCGCCGGGGCATTATTTCGACAGCGCCGACGGCCGACTGCATCGCTATTACGAACGCGCCTGGCGCGACTACGATGCTACCGCCGGTGTGCAGGTCCAGGCGCGCGAACTGCGCGAAGCCTTCGAAGCTGCGGTGCATCGCCAGTTGATGAGCGATGTGCCCTACGGCGTGCTGCTGTCGGGCGGGCTCGATTCCTCGCTGGTCGCGGCCTGCGCCGCGCGTTTCGCCCGCCGCCGTATCGAAGATGGCGACGAAAGCGAAGCGTGGTGGCCGCGTCTGCATTCCTTCGCCATCGGCTTGAAGGGTTCGCCGGACCTTGCCGCCGCCGAAGTCGCGGCCAAGGCGCTGGGCACCGTGCATCACGGCTTCACCTACAGTTTCGAGGAAGGTCTCGACGCGCTGCCGGAAGTCATCAAGCACGTCGAAACCTACGACGTGACCACGATCCGCGCGTCCACGCCGATGTTCCTGCTCGCGCGCCGGATCAAGGCGATGGGCGTGAAGATGGTGTTGTCGGGCGAGGGCAGCGACGAAGTCTTCGGCGGTTATCTGTATTTCCACAAGGCGCCGAACGCGCGCGAATTCCATGCCGAAACCATCCGCAAGCTGGATGCGCTGTACAACTACGACTGCCTGCGCGCGAACAAGTCGATGATGGCCTGGGGCGTGGAAGCCCGGGTGCCGTTCCTCGACACCGAATTCCTGGACGTGGCGATGCGGATGGACGCGGAGGCAAAGATGGTCGACGCATCGTCGGCCACCCGGCGCATGGAAAAGGCGGTGTTGCGCGAAGCCTTCGAAGGCTATCTGCCCGACGAAATCCTGTGGCGGCAGAAAGAGCAGTTCAGCGATGGTGTGGGCTATGGCTGGATCGACGGTTTGAAAGCGCATGCCGAAACGCAGGTCAGCGATGCCGATTTCATGCAGGCTGAAAAGCGTTTTCCGATCAACCCACCGCAGACCAAGGAAGCGTATTTCTATCGACGGATTTTCGATGAAGCTTTTCCCGGCGAAGGTTGCGCCAACACCGTGCCGGGCGGCAAATCGATCGCGTGTTCATCGGCGGCGGCCATCGCATGGGATGCTTCTTTTGCGAATGCGGCGGATCCGTCGGGGCGTGCCATCGCCGGCGTTCACCATTCACCGAAAGTCAGCGCATGAGCCGTGCGGATTGCGCGACGGCAGTGCAGTCTGCCGAGTAGGGGAGCATTCAATCTGCAGGTTTCTTCCGCGCGTAGACTCCGGGGCTCATGCATGTGACAGCAGTGAGCGAGGAATCAACGATGGAAACTTCAAGCGTACACCCGACCCGGCGGGCTCGACTCCATGTGCAGGATACCGGCGGCGATGGACGCCCCGTCGTTTTGATTCACGGCTGGCCCTTGTCCGGCGAGTCTTGGGCAGCGCAGATTCCTGCGCTTCGCGATGCGGGTTTTCGTGTCATCGCCTATGACCGCCGCGGCTTCGGTCGTTCCGAGAAGCCGGAGCATGGTTACGACTACGACACGCTGACAGACGACTTGGCGGGGTTGGTCGTCGATTTGGATCTGCATGATGCGGTGCTGGTCGGATTCTCGATGGGCGGAGGCGAAGTGGCGCGTTATGTCAGTCTGCACGGGCAGGATCGATTGCGCGGGGTCGTGTTTGCGGCCGCCGTGCCTCCTTGTCTGATGAACACTGTGGACAATCCCGACGGTCCGCTGACGCCCGAAAAAGCGAAAGAAAAAGAGGCCGCCCTGAAAGCAGACCGCAGCGTGTTTTTCGACGATTTCACCCGCAATTTCTTTTCGGCCAACGGTGAGCTGAAAGTCGACGAGGCCCAGCGTCAGACGGCGATCGCACTGTGTCTGCAGTCGAATCAGGTGGCCGCGCTCAGTTGCATGCGCGCGTTCAGCAATACGGATTTCCGCGAAGATCTGAAGCGCATCAGTGTTCCTGCGCTGGTCCTGCATGGAGATGCCGACGCAATCGTGCCCTTTGAAGGTTCCGGCGCATTGACCCATGCCGCGATCGATCACAGTCAATTGCATGTCTTGAAGAACGCGCCGCACGGCTGCAACACCAGTCATGCGGATGCTTTCAATGCCGCGCTGTTGGAGTTCTTGCGCGGTTGATGGATGAGTCAATGCAGGACGGGTTCAAGGCCGTCGTTTTTTCGATGGAAATCATTACAAGCAAGCATTACGCGAAGTTTCAACACCGGGCTTGAGTCCGGATCAAGATTCCGGTTCGAGTTTCAGCGCGTATTCGGTCTTGCCCGGCAGAAACGGCGTCGGCCGCCCATGCACCCAGTCGTCATGGCCGGCGCCCCAGAACGGCGACAGCGGATGGCCGCTTTGGCCGCCGGGCATGTGGGTGATGCCTTCGGCCTCGCGGCCCGGCGACACGACCATGCGTTGGGATGCGCCGAAGTCGGGGCCCACCACGCGCGGCATGCCGCCGTCGCCGGACAGCTGATCCGGCGGCATGCACAGCAGACGCTTGCCGACCAGCGGGATCGCTTTGGCGAGCGGGTGACAGATCGCGGCGGTGTTGCGTTCGCCCCAGGTGCGTTCGGCGAGTGGGCCCTGTGTCTTGAGTTCGTCGCGCACTTCCTTCGCGGCGTCTTCCAGCAGCGCATCCCAACTGGCGAACTTGCGCGACAGCAGATGCGGCGGTCGCTGCGCGAGCAGCGGCCACACCACGCCTTCCAGTTGCTGGAAGGCGGGCATCGTGAAGTCCTCGCCGAGCTTCGCATGCGCCGGCGCGGTCAGGCCTTCGGCCACGCGCGCGTGCACCGCCATCCGCCATGCGCGCACGATCCGGTAGCTCACCGAATCCACGCTGGCGCGACCTTCCCAGCGTTTCGATACCTCGGCCAGTTCGGTCAGCGCCGGCGTTTTGGCATGCGCAGCGGTGTCGCGCAACAGCGCATGCCATGAGGTCTGGAACACCGCGCGATCGTCGAGCTGGATCGCGAGCAGATCGCGTTCGGAAAATACGTCCCGGGCGAACAGGTCGTTGCGGATCTGGCGCGCGCGCGCGCCGAAGGCGTAGCCGCCGTCGCCGAGCTGCGCCAGCACCGCGCCGTCGGTCGTGCGGTGGTTCGCGCTCCACAGCCGGTGGTAGGTGGGGTCGATCATCGTCGGCGAACGGTCGGTGGCGATCTGCCAGCCCGGACAGTCGTTCGGCGCCTGCGTCGAGACGATCGGCAGCGCGCCGTCGCAGCCGGACTTGCGCGCAGCCAGCGGACCGATCAGGCGCCAGGCGATGCGTCCTTTCGAGTCGCCGATCAGCAAATTCTGGGTCGGCATCGCGCTGCGGTCGGTGATCGCCATGGCGTGGTCGAGATCGCGCGCGATCGCGAAGTCGGTCAGGCCGAATCCCAGCGCGCCTTTGAGATGCGCGTTCCAGCGCAGCGCGAAGAGCTTGTCGCCATCGCGATGCAGAACCGGGCCCCATGCGGTTTCCTGCACGTCGAAGTCCACCGGCGCGCCGCCGGCAACGCGGATGATTTCGCGATGGGTGATTGGCTTCGTGCAGCGGTTTGCGTCGGTCTTGCCGCTGCCGCAGGCGGTTTCGATCTTCCAGTCGGCGGTGTCGACGTAGCTGTTGGTGAAGGCCCAGGCGACGTGGGTATTGCTGCCCACCACGATAAGGGGCAAGCCGGGCAGGGTGAAGCCGGTGGTATCGACCTTGCCGCCCGGCGCGCGCGCGTCGGCGTAGCGCAGGCGCGCGCGGAACCAGATGCTGGGCGCACGCAGGCCCAGATGCATGTCGTCGGCGACGATGGCGCGGCCGTCTTCGGTCAATGCGCCCGCGACCGCGAAATTGTTGCTGCCGGGCACGATATCGTCGGCGGCCACGTCGTGCCGCTTGCCTGGTGGCGCCGAGAGCTTGCGCAGGTCCACCTGATCGGCCGTTGGCAGCGGCGCGTCGCCGCGCGCGGTTCCGTAGAGCGGAGCGTCCCAGCGGCTGCCGTCGTACGCGAGCAAGTCGTAAAGCGCGGGCGGCAGGTGCGGTTTGATCTTCCACATCGCCAGTTCGCGATGATTGCCCGCGTCCTGCAGATCGAAGTACATCGCGAAACCGGTCAGCGCGGCGTCGCCGAGTTCCCAGGGCTTCGGTTCCTGCCGCAGCAGCAGGTAGGGCCACGGCCGCACGCGCAGCGCGGCAAGGCCCGCGTTGACGCCTGCGGTATAGGCTTCGAGCTGCGGGCGTTTGTCTGCGGCCATGGCGGCGAGATCGGCCTCGACCCGCGCGCGGATCCGATGCACGCGCTGCGCCTTGTCCTTCTCGATCGCGATCGGTCCGAACAGCTCCGACAGTTCGCCCGCGGACACGCGGCGCATCAGATCCATCTCGAAATAACGCTCCTGCGCGTGCACATAGCCGAGCGCGCGCAGCGCGTCGACTTCGTTCGCCGCATCGATGGTCGCCACGCCCAGCGAGTCTCGTTGCACCGTCACTGGCGCCGACAGGCCATCGAGCGCGAGTTCACCATCGAGCGTCGGCACGCTGCCGCGCATCAGCCACCAGCCGGTGCCCGCACCTGCGACGATCAGTACCAGCAGGAGGACCGAGATGCGTTTGAGCCACTTCAACATGGGATGTCCTGGTTGTCAGCTGCTGGTTGTCAGCTGGATTGAATTGCCGTCAGCCGGTGCGGCGCACGAGATGCAGGCCGTTGGCGATGGTCACGGCTTCCAGCCGGTGCGGGGCGAGCAGCCGCTGCAGGCTGTCCGCTGTATGCACGGTGATGTGGCCGTTGCGCGGGGAAAAATACCAGTGTTCGATGTCCAGCGGCGCGGTCACCAGCTCGGTGCCCAGCAGGCCGACCGCTGTCGGCGCCATCATCGCGGCGAAGCCCGCCACCCACTCGGCCTGGTCGCGATGCGGCACGTGTTCGATCACCTCGAAACTGCAGACCAGACCGAAACTGCGGTCGGGCAGCGGCTGCGGATCGTAGAAGGCGTCGTGGCTCACCGCGTCGAAGCCGCGCGCGCGCAGCTCCGCGGCCAGCCGCCCGTTGCCGCCGCCGTAGTCCAGCACGCTGCGGCTGTCCTGTTCGTAATGCCAGATGCCGGCGACGATGGCGGCGTTGCGCGCCGGACGTTCGCCGTCGAACGGTGGGTCGGAAAAAATATAGTCGTCGTTGTAGATGTGTCGCGAAAAATCCTGCGCAGACCAGCCGTCGAGCGCGGCGGTGAACACCGCGCCGCAGTCGCGGCAGCGGTGATACGGGATGTGGATGCCGGTGTCCGCGAACTGGCGTTCGCCCGCGAAATGGTCGTTGCCGGAGCGCGAAAATTCCTTGCTGCCGACCGGCGACGGCTGCGCGCCGCCGCAGATGCCGCACGCGGCTGGCGGCGAAGGATCGACGGGGGGAAGCGGTGCAACCGGTCTCATGGTGTCCTGCTTCTGTCGTGGTCGGGCGATGTTAACCGGTCTGTGTGGCGTGGCTGCGGTCGCGTGGTAGGGCTTCAGTTCCAACGGCATCCAATGTCATCAGCCGTTGGCAGGGCATCATTGGCGTTGTCTGTTGAATATCGTCTGGGCCGGCCCGATGAATCCTCGCCGCGCCGCCTACCGGACCGCAGGTCAGCCTGCGTGCCGCTGCAGCCGATAGACGCAGGTGTCCAGCGCGGTCACGCCTTCGTCGATGAACGTCCGTTCGGTCGCCAGGATATCGCGACGTTCCAACAGATCCACGTCCCAGCGCGTGCCGAAACGCGCGCGGACTTCGGATTCGCTCACCGAAAACGGCGGGCCTGCCTTCTCGTCCTGCGGATATTCCAGGGTGATCAGCAACCCGCGGCATCGTGCGGGCAGGCAGGCATAGAGTGTATCCACGTAACGCAGGCGAAGCGCCGGCGGCAGCGCGATCACCGCGGCGCGGTCGAACACCGCGGCGCAGTCGGCAAGCGCAGCCGCGTCTAGCGCGAAGGCATCGCCGCAGATCAGTTCGATGTCGCCTGTTTGAGTACCGCCGGCCCGGTAATGGCGGCCGTAGCGGGTTTCATCGATCCTGGGCTGCAGGCCGTGTTCGGCGAAGAACTGTTCGACCGCGAGCTGCGACAGCTCCACGCCCAGCACGCGATGGCCCTGCGCCGCGAGCCACAGCATGTCGCGCGATTTGCCGGCCAGCGGCACGAACACCCGGCAGCCGGGCGGTGCGCCGATCGCCGGCCAGTGCTTCTGCAGCAGCGGCGTCGGCTGGTCCTGATGGAAGCCGATCTGGTTGTCCTGCCAGCGCTGGTGCCAGAACTCCGCGTCCATCATTCCACAGTCAGCGCGTCGACTTTCTGCCAGCCGCGCGACAGCAGGCCGCCGCGGCTGCCGCGGGCGCCGATGTAGGGTTCGAGTTCCTTGAACGACAGCGACATCGTGCGCGCGCCGGCTTTCACCGACAGCGTGCCGCCGGGCGGGACCATCGCGATCGCGATCACGCGCTCGGTGCTGCGCTTGGCTTTCGGGATCTCGATGATCTTGTTGCCTTTGCCCTTGTCGAGTTCCGGCAGTTCGGCGATCGGGAACGCCAGCAGATGACCGGCGCTGGTGACTGCGACGATCCGATCGGTCTGGACATTGCCCACGGCCGTCGGCTGCAGCACCGTCGATCCCGGGGTAAGCGACAGCATCGCCTTGCCGGCCTTGTTGCGGCCGGTGAGGTTTTCGAACTTGGTGACGAAGCCGTAGCCGTGCGACGACGCCACCACGAAGCGCGCGTCGTCGGCGGCGCTGGCCATGGTCTGGAACGCGGCGCCCGCCGGCAGCGAGAAGCGGCCGCTCAGCGGTTCGCCGTTGCCGCGCGCCGAGGGCAGCGTATGCGCCAGCGACGAATAGCTGCGGCCGGTGCTGTCGAGGAACGCGACCTGCTGGGTGCTGCGCCCGCGCACCGCGCACAGCAGGCCGTCGCCATCGCGATAGCTCAACCCCGCCGCGTCGATGTCGTGGCCCTTGGCCGCACGGATCCAGCCTTTCTCGCTGAGCACGATCGTCATCGGTTCGCTGGGCACCAGTTCGGTCTCGTCGATGGCCTGCGCGGCTTCGCGCGACACCAGCGGCGACATGCGCGCGTCGCCGAATTTCTTCGCATCCGCCAGCAGTTCGTCTTTCACCAGTTTCTTCAGCTTCGACTTGCTGTCGAGGATCGACATCAGCTTGTCGCGTTCGGTGGCGAGCTCGTCCTGTTCGCCGCGGATCTTCATCTCTTCAAGACGTGCCAGCTGCTTCAGCCGGGTATCGAGGATGTAGTCGGCCTGGTCGTCGCTCAGCCCGAAGCGTGCGATCAATGCGGGCTTCGGCTCGTCCTCGGTGCGGATGATGCGGATGACTTCATCCAGATTGAGGAACGCGACCAGCAGACCTTCCAACAGGTGCAGCCTGCGCTCCACTTTTGCGAGCCGATGCTTCAGGCGTCGGGTCACGGTGTCGGTGCGGAACACCAGCCATTCGCTGAGCAGCATCTTCAGGTTCTTGACCTGCGGACGGCCGTCCAGGCCGATCACGTTCATGTTGACCCGGTAGCTCTTTTCCAGATCGGTGGTGACGAACAGATGGCCCATCAGCTGTTCGACATCGACACGATTGCTGCGCGGGATCATCACGATCCGGGTCGGGTTGGCGTGATCGGACTCGTCGCGCAGATCTTCCAGCCACGGCAGCTTCTTGGCGCGCATCTGCTGTGCGATCTGCTCGATCACCTTGCTGGGGCTGACCTGGTAGGGCAGCGCGGTGATGACGATGTTGTTCTGCTCGCGGAGATAAGTCGCGCGGGCACGCACGCTGCCGTGGCCGGTTTCGTACATCGCCTGCAGATCGGCGATGGGGGTGATGATTTCGGCGGTGGTGGGGTAATCCGGGCCGCGCACGTGTTCGCAGAGGTCGCGCACGGTGGCGTCGGGGTCGTCGAGCAGGCGCACGCAGGCGCTGACGATCTCGTTGAGGTTGTGCGGCGGCACGTCGGTGGCCATGCCCACCGCGATGCCGGTGGTGCCGTTGAGCAGCAGGTGCGGCAGACGCGCCGGTAGCCAGGTGGGCTCTTCCAGGGTGCCGTCGAAGTTCGGATCCCAGTCGACCGTACCGTGGCCGATTTCGCCGAGCAGCACTTCGGCGATGGGCGTGAGCTTGGATTCGGTGTAGCGCATCGCCGCGAACGATTTCGGATCGTCGCTGGAGCCGAAGTTGCCCTGGCCGTCGATCAGCGGATAGCGGTACGAGAACGGCTGCGCCATCAGCACCAGCGCTTCGTAACACGCGCTGTCGCCGTGCGGATGATATTTGCCGATGACGTCGCCGACGGTGCGCGCGGATTTCTTCGGTTTGGCGCCGGCGTTCAGCCCCAGCTCGCTCATCGCGAAGATGATCCGGCGCTGCACCGGCTTCAGGCCGTCGCCGAGGAAAGGCAGGGCGCGGTCCAGGACCACGTACATGGAGTAGTCGAGATACGCGCGTTCGGCGTATTCGCGCAGCGGAATCTGTTCGAAACCGTGGAAAGCGGGGCGTGCGGTGTCGGACATGATCGGGCCGGTGTGACGGATAGCGGAATCTTAGCAGTTGGCGATGTGCCGATCCGCTTCGCGCAACTCGAATCGAGTGCACGGATGCGGTAATTTCAGCGCATGGTTTTCCCGATCACGACATGTTCCCGCCGAGCGGCGCTGCAGGCCGCTTGTCCCATCTTCTGCGCGGCGCGCATCGACGCGAAGGCGGGCTGCGCAGGAATTGACGTCGCAGGGTTACAGCGTGCTGCTGACGTCGTTGCAGGCCGCGGTGCCACCGGCGGTACTGGCCGCCGATGGCGTGATCCTGCTTGGGCAGGGCGCGCATGAGGAGGCCATGCACCAGGTGCAGGCCTGGGGCCGGCCGCTGGTGGTGTGGGGAGCGGTGAGCCGGCATGCATCGCAGGTGGTGGTCGGCAGCGACAACCGCAGCGGCCGTGCGATGGTGGCGCGGCGCTTTCTGGCGTTGAGTCGCAGCCGGCCGGTGTGCCTCGGTGATCCCGCGCACGGCGAGTTCGCCGAAGGTTTCGAGGGCTTCGTCGCCGAGCTGGCGGCGACGGGGACGATCAGGTGTCCTTGATCTCCAGTTCGCCGCGGCCGCGGCCGCGGTCGTAGCGCACCGCGTTGTCGACATGGAAGGCGAACGATTGTCCATCGCCGTAGCGGTTGACTTGCTTCGCCTCGAACTCAGAATTTGAAATTCAGCGTCACATATGCCGAACGCGGTGCGCCAGGGGTGATGTTGTTGTCGCTGTGCGCCGACGGGAAATACGTCTTGTCGAACAGGTTTTCGACGTTGAGTTGCGCCGAGAAACGCTCATCCAACTTGTAATAGACGGCGCCGTCGTAGCGGGCGTAGCTCTTGAGCGTGACCGCGTTGCTGATCGAGGCGAAGGATTCGCTGCGGTAGGTTGCGCCGATGGCGACGCCCCAGTGGTCGGTGAAATCGTAGCGATTCCACAGGCCGAGCGAGGTCTCCGGCGTTTGCGGCAACACCCGGCCGGCGGGCGTGCCGGGCACAGCGCGCACGGTGCGCGCATCCAGCCAGGCGTAGCTGCCGATCACCTGCAACTTGTCCGTCAGTTTTCCCGCGAGCGACAACTCGACGCCGTCGACGCGCTGGCTGTCGCCTGTGAGCAGGATCAGGCGCGTTGGATCGGTGGAGTCGGCGATCGCGGCGTTGCTGCGATTCAGACGGAACGCTGCGGCTTCGGCGGTGAGGCCCGGGCGCAGTTCCCATTTGGCGCCGATTTCGGTGTTCTCGAACTCTTCCGCATCCAGCGACTGGCTGTTGAACGCCAGCGAGCCGAGCTGTTCGCCCGAGCGCGGCAGATACGTGACGCCGTAGCTCGCGTACAGCGAGAGATTTTCGACGGGCTTGAACACTACGCCGACGCGCGGGGACCACAGCTTGTCCGAAGACGACAGCTGACGGTTTTGCGCCGATACGCCCGTGCGCAGATCGGTGAAGTCGACATCGAACTGGTCGTAACGCAGGCCGACGATGGCCGACCACTTCGGTGAGAATTCGATCTGATCCTGCGCATAGAGCGCCGCGACTTTCGCCACGCCGGTGTTGCGCGCGTCGCCGCCGCCGCCGGTGCTGTTGTTGGCGTAGACCACCGCTGGCGACACATTGGGATCGCTCAGCGGTACGACGCAATTGCTGGCGGTGGAGCCGGCGAGGCAAGGCGAGCCCGCGCCGAGCGTGAATCTGCCGCTGCGGCGGAGATTGTCGGTTTCCTGGCGGCCGAATTCGACGCCGGTCATGAATTTGTGTTCCACCGTGCCAGTGATTGCCGAGAAGATCAGATCGGTCTGGTTGAACACATTTTTGCGATCTGTGTCTTGGCGGTAGGCCGATAGCGCGACCGTCGTTGCCGCTGAGTTGACGTTGCCCGGAAACACGTTGCCGTAGTACTTGTCGTAGTTCGCAACGCGAGTTCGGTTGCGCAGCACGGTGCCGTCGCCGAAATCGTGTTCAACCAGTGCGTTGAACGCATGCACTTCGACATCGCCGCGGCTCGCTTCCGAGTCGCCGAAGAACGTCTCGCGATCGGTCTCGACCGGAAAGCGCGTCCCGTTGAACGCATTCGCATACGACGGAATGCCGCGGTCGGCGGTGCGTCGATCGCGGAAATACTCATAGCCCAGCGTGATGAGGGTGTTTTCGCCGATTTGAATCGCGGTGGTCGGATTCACGCCCTGTCGTTTCAGTGCGTAGCCGTCACGGAAGCCTTCCGAATCCTCATACACACCGGTGACGCGAAACGCGACGGCGTCGCTGAACGGATGCGCATAGTCGGCGGTCGCTCGGCGCTTCTGCCAGGAGCCGAACTGCAGGCCGACATGCAGTGCCTCCTGCCAGTTGGCGGTCTTGGTCACGCGGTTCAAAAGACCACCGGGGCTGCCGCGGCCGAAGATCATCGCGTTCGGGCCTTTGAAGGCCTCGATCCGCCCGATGTTGTAGGTGTCGCGGTAATACTGCACGTCGTCGCGCATACCATCGACGAAGAAATCTGCGGTTGAGCTGTTTCCGCGGAACACCAGCCCGTCACGATTGCCTTCGCCCTGGGTGATGCCGATGCCAGGTACATAGAGAACGGCGTCGGCCATGCCCTGCACGGCCCGGTCGCGCATCTGTTGCTCGGTGATCACGATGATCGCTTGTGGCACATCCTGCAGCGCAGTATCGGTTTTCGTGGCACTGGTGCTGCGCTCGGCGGCGTATCCAGTCAGGCGCCCGCCGTGGACGCGGATGGTGTCGAGATCCACCGCTTCTTTCTCGGCGGTGGCCATGTCCGTCCCGGCGGAAGCGGGCGTTGCGATGAGCGAGGTCAGAATGGCGGCTAGAGCGGCAGCCAGCGGGGCATGGGCAGGAAGACGGTAGGTCATGGGATCGATTCGTACGATGCGCTGATACGTGGCGCGGGATGGAGCTCATGTTAATGAGAACTATTCGCAAATGCAATTACTTCGCAACCGTGAGACATCCATGGCATCGCAGTAGTGCTGCCGGTATCTCTTCTTCAGGCATCGAGAGCCGCGCCGCCATCCACGCGCAGGTCGTGAAAGGTGATGTGCCGCGCACGGTCCGACAGCGGGAAGGCGACGGCGTCGGGCGATCTCTCTGGCCGGCGATCCGTCCGGCGTTATGCCGATCCGCAGCACCGCCGCGCGGGTGACCACGCAGTGCCTGCAGGCATTCGTATCCATGCACGCATCCCAGTCGGCGTCGATCTGCGTCGATGCCGCACCGATCCTAAGAATGCCGGCGGCATGCGCCGTGCGCGATCGGCCCGAGGTCGTTTCGATCGATGCGACGGCGCTTTCGAAGTGCGGCGTTCGGTTCAGCGCCACCGGCAGCGCGACCGCATTCGCGCCGTCGTCGCGCAGCGCGAGGCGGGCGCCTTCGGCGGCAAGGCGCTACGCGATGGCCGATACCGCCCGCGGCGCCGGTGACCGCCATGACGCGGTCCGCGAATTCCCCCGCGTGGCTCGACCGCTATGCTCGACCGCTATGCGCAAGGCTGCGCTGTTCATGCCGCCGCCATCCGAAGCTGCAGGCTCGCCGCTCTGCGCGGCGAGCAACGATGCCTGCTTGCGCAACGGTCGCGATCAACGACTGCAATGCAGCGTAGCGCACGTAGCGTGGCTTCGTCTTACGCCAGCGGAGAGACAGTGATATAGAGGTCGTCCACCGGCCCCGCCGGCACCGGATGCGCGCGGCTGCGCAGGCCGTCGAACACGAATCCGCGGTCGAACGGCATCAGATTCAGCACCGGCCCGTACAACTGTCGATGGCTGCCCTCCAGGCCGGCGTCGATGCGCATCCATTCGTCGTTGTAGCGCTGGTGACGGCGGACCGTGCGCAGCCGTCCGCGACCGATCGTGCGAGATCGCCGAATGGCATCTGCGCGGATGTGCGCACGCGCAGCGGAATCACGTTAATGCCCATGCGCGGTGTGGTCAGTGCGGCCGGACCGAGCCGGTTCATCACCAGCAGGCCGGTCGACACTTCATCGAAGCCGCCAAGGGCATGCATCCACGCGGCGATGGTGGCGATTGCCGGGCGCCGATGGGATGCGCTCAATGGTGCGGGTCGCGGAAGGTTAAGAATTTATGCCCGAAATAGCTGGTCACCACCGGCACCAGAACGCCGACCAGGTGCGCCATCGCCTCGGCATGCTCGATGATACCGATCGACGGCAGTAACCAACGGGCCAACACCATGCTGATCGCCAGGGTCTGCAGCAAAGCGAATAAATTCACTCCAATATATTTTCCGGCCTGCGGGACGATCGGCTTGCCGGCCCCATCGAAAACGAAGGCGCGCATCAGAATGAATCCAGACAGCAGGCCCACCAGGAATGCGAGCACGACCGCCGCTTCGAATCGGACGAACTCCGAAAAGAGGAAGCGGGATGCCCAATTCAACCCGGCGGCGACTCCCCCGCTGAGGAGAAAATAAGCAAACTGTCTTGAGATCAACTACGGTTTCTCCGCTATCACCAAAAACTGCTTTCCGACGAAGCGCCAGGCGAAAGGCAGCTTCAGGTAAAGCTTGAGCGCGAACAGCGGCGGGTTCTTGCCGCCCGACATCGTGTATGGGAGGAAGCGGGCCGTCTTTCGAGTGACCTGGAAGCCTTTCAGGGAAAGCGCCTCCGCCATCGACTCCTCGGTGATCGGAATGTAGTGGTCCCAATAGTCCCAATACGCACCCGGAACAAACTTTATGTTCGGACCCAGGCAGATGATCTTCCCGCCGGGCTTCAAACATCTGAATGCCTCGCGTAGAGTCCGGTCCACCAGATCCTTGCTGGGCAGATGCTCAAGGAAGTTGCTGGTGAAAACGACATCGAGGGCGCCATCCTCTAAAGGCCAGACCGTCGAGCAGTCCTGATGCAGGAAGGTCGAATGACCGGCGACTCTCTCGCCGCAATCAGGATTCAAATCCATCGCGTATTTCTTGCGGGCCTTTATGCCCCTGGAAAACTCTCCCCAGCCCGCTCCGAGATCGAGCAGCACGTCCTCATGCGCGATATATACCGAAAAAAAATCATTGCAAAGGATTCTCCATACCGCGTCCCGGTACTGATCGGCACCTTGGAACCGCTGTTGATATTCCTGTTGCAACTCTGTCGAACGCGAATCCATCTTGTTGCCTTTTAAGAGGTTTTAGGGCGAAAGCCCGCTACAGCGCGAAGGCGGTCGTCATTCCGGGGGACGGAGGCGAGGATGACTACGGGTGAAAACCCTTTCCACGGCTGCAGGGGATCGGGCTGAAGAAGTCGACCGATGCGGCGATTCCGCCTGCGATCGGCAACCTCAGGAACTCCCGCGACAGGAACTGCCGAATCATGCGGTCGCATCCTTGGCGATCTTTCTTCCGAACTCGATGCTCTCGGAAATGCCGCGGTCTTCCGGGTAGTAGTACGAGGTGTCCGCCACCCACAGCCCCTGCACGGGCAGCGCTACCGGCGGCAAGGTGTCAAGGTGCCCGGGTTCGCAGATTGGTTGTGCGTAGCGGTAGCGGTTGGCGCGGATATCGATGAAGTCGCTGTCCGTCAGTGCGGGATTGATCTTCTGCAGGTAGCTGCGCACCTTGTCGATGAATGCAGAGTCGGGTTCGGCGAATTTCGGATGTTCGCCCGGCATGTAAAAGGGTACGTAGACGATATGGTGTTCGAGAGGACGCAGATTTGTGTATTCGACCACTCCGGGGATATCCATCCCGGGGTCGTTGGTGTTCAGCCAGAAGTTGCCGGTCACGGATTTGCGCAGTTTGGCGATCACGCAGACAACCGCGATGTTCTTGACCGCGCGGAACTTGGCAAGGACGTCCACCGGTAGGTCAGGCATCACGCTTGGGACGTAGGGCAGGGGAATGGTGCTCACGACCTTGTCGAACGCTTCGAAGCCCGATGTGGTCTGCACGCCCCTCACCCGGCCATCGGTGATCTCGACGCGATTCGCCGGCGTGCGGAGGCGGACTTCGCCGCCGTGCGCTTCGATCGCGGCTTTGAGGGCATCCATCAGGGTGCTCGAACCTCCATCGATGTAGCCCAGCTTCTCGCGGAAGAGGCTGTAGCGGGAGCGGCCGATGCGGCGGATGCGGCTCCAGATCCACGCTGCCGACAATTGCGGGGTGTAGTCGTAGAATTTCAATTCGAACAGCTTGCGCCACAGTACTTCGTAGGCCTCGGCGCCGACCCAGCGTCTGATCCATCCGGTGGCTTCGACGTGGTCGAGCGGGCGCCAGTCGTCGCGCTTCGTTGAAAGGAACGCATGCAGGCCATATCGGAACTTGGCGATCCAGCCAAGGCCGCGGAAGCGCAGAAGTGCCATCGGATTGCCCCATGGCTGCAGGCGATCCTGGTACCAGTAGCCCATCCTGGTCTCGACCCAATGCATCCGGTCCGACAGACCGAGTTCTTCCAGTACCTGCAGGAATGCATGATCGGAAATACAGTGAAAATGATAGTAACGCTCGATCTTCAGGCCGTTGAAGTCGAACGATGCGGTCATCCCACCCACCCTGTCATCGGCCTCGAACACGACTGGATGATGGCCATCCATGGCGAGCTGGTACGCCACCGCAAGGCCCATCGGGCCCGCACCAAGTACCGCAATACGCTGGGCAGTCGCGGCCACCGTCAGAACTCCAGGGCCACGTGGCCATAACGAGGATCGTTGAATGTCTGGTCGATCGCCCGACGAAACGGTGTTGCGCGCACGCCGAAGATGCCCGGCCAATCGATCACTTCGAATTCGTCCTTCGCGACGAGTGCGGAAAGCTGCTGCGTGGTGAACGGCGGGTTCCGGTCGAACATCGCCCATGTCCGCAGCAATGCGTGGAACAGCGCATATGGGATGCGGACGATCAGTGCGCGTGCGCGGGTCGCTGCTTTTATCTCGCGGATGATGTCGATGTAGTCGACCTTTTCGTGGCCGGAGATGTTGAAAATGCCGTCAGGACCCCCGCGATCGATGCAACTGATGATGACGTCGCAGAAGTCGCCGACATACAGCGGTTGACGCATGTAGCGGCCGTGGCCGGGGATCGGGAATACAGGTGCCCTGCGCATGAAGCGGGACAGCCAGCCGAGGTGTTTGCGATCGAACCACCCGAACATGAGCGTCGGCCGCAGGATCGGGCAGGGAATGCCGCTTTCCAGCACGAGTGCTTCCTGCGCTTTCTTGCTGCGGGTGTAGAAATCGTCCGCGGTCGATTCGACCACGGACGAGCTCACATGCACCAACCGACAATCGCTGTTGTTCTTGATGGCATCGAGAATGTTGCGGGAGGCATCGACGTTGTTGCGCACGAACTCGTCGTAGTCGATGCCGCCGATCTGTGCCTGCAGCATCACCACGACATCGGCTTCCGCGATATGTCTGAGCCAATCGCCTGGCTCGGCGAGGTCGGCATATTCGACAACGACGCCGGGCTGGACCGCCTGCAGGATCGCGATGTTCGTATGGTGCTTGTCCAGCACGACGATGTTGGTGAAACCGCGGTCGCGAAGGCGTGCGACGAGGTTCTGGCCCACCAGCCCGGCGCCTCCCGGGAGTACGATCTTCATTCTGTCGTTCATGGCGTCAATTCGGGACCGTCAGGACTGCGCTCAGTTGGCACGCGCGGTCGCCATCCGAGCCGCGCGAGACGAGGCGAACCGTGTATTCCCCGGGTGGAAGCGTCATCGGTACGATCCGCGACATACCGGCATCGATCGTTTCGGCGATGCGGTTGGCCGTAGTGACATCCGGTCGCGGGACGCGTAGCGCCTCAAGGTATACCGGATCGCGGCCGTCCGCCGTTAGTGCAAAGAACAGCGGGCCTGACAGCTCCGCGCCTCGGGACTTGTCGAGCGCCCACCCGCTCAGCGACAGCACTGTGTGGCCGTTGCGCTCCTCGACCTTCACTTTTTCGATGTTGCCATCGCAGTCGATCGGTTTCATCGATTGCGGCAGTGCTCCGGTCTGCGGCGAGGCGATGAGGCAGCCGTGGGACTCGCCGATCTTCCAGTTGCGTCCTTCTCGCGACGACCATGCCATGAGATCAGACAGGCTGGGAACGTCGGTCGAGCATGCGACGACCGCACCAAGCCGGCCCTTGTCGACGTAGTCTTCCGGTCGCGCGGCGATCGTGTCGTGGGTGGGCAGCCAATTCGGAACGGTGAAGGACTTGCGTTGTGAAAGGTAGGCGAAAGACGAGTTCCAGTCGTGCCCGAACGCCACGAACTGCCCGCCTTCCTTCACTTCGCGCTGCAGCAGGGCACCGATCGCCACGTCACGGTTGGTCTTGTCGAAGCGGGTGTCGATTTTCAGCTGGTAGTCGCTGCGCAGAATGATGATGTTGGACACGACGATGAGCGCCACGCTCAGCAGCATCGCCCGATGTCCCGTCGTCGAGTCGACTGTCGTAGCGATGGCCACGGAAATTGCGAACAGGAAGAAAATCATGTTCGCGACCTGATAATAATCGTGGACGATGTGGAGGTTCGAGAATATGAGCAACGGCAGTAGCGAGAGCGCGATCGAAGTCGCGACGATAGATCGGATTTTCAGGCTCGCTGGAACGACGAACGGGAGCAACAAGATGAACGCACCGACGCTCGCGCCGGCGTTGTTGACGAACATCCGCTGCCACACCACGATCTCCCACAGCTCCGGCGATGAACGTTGTGCCAGGGTCCCGAAGGTGAACGGGGTGATCATGTACGACGTCATGCTCTTGCCGAGGGGGTTGATCGCCTTGTGGGCATCGCTGAAAAGGACCCACGCATATCCGACCAGCACCGCCGCCACCACGCACAATCCGGTCTTCCATGTCCGCGCGTCGAACAGGAATGCCGGGACACTCCTGGTTTGCAGCAGGCGATGGATGCAAAAGACGATCGAGAGCACCATCAGGACGGGGAGTGCGGTCGTGGACTTCTGCAGGACGGCAAGCGATGCGAACAAGAAGAACAACAACATGGGCTTCCAGGCAGTCTCGCCGAGCAGGATGTCGATGAAATATTTGATCGAGGCCAGCGTGAAGAACAGCGCAGTGGTCTCGATCATGAACGACCGCCCCCAGAACGCATACAGCGGCGAGGAAAACGTGATCGCCACGAAGCACCAGAAGGTGGTGCGAGGCAGGTCGAGCCGGCGTATCGCCGAGCGCACCGGCCACAGGCACAGGGCGAGGAAGATAAAGCTGGTGGTGCGCCCTGCGCTGTCGAGGGAGATCCCGGTGAGCTTCGAGACCAGGACGACCAGCCACGAGTAGAGCGGAAATTCGAACGGGATCGACCAGGGCTTCCCGGCTACCGGGGTTTCGTAGGCGAACCGGAATCCGTCCTGCGCGAGCCAAAATGCGCTGAGCGCGGTCTGCGTCTGGCGGAAGCTGTGCCACTCCAGAGGAGGCTGGTTCGCGAATTGCAGGGCCAGCCGGGCGGCGTACAGGAGCACCACGACAGCGAGGCCGATGAGAGCGGCATGGCTGGCGCGTCGGGTCGACAGCTTGGCAAGCTTTGTGTAAAGCGGATTACTCATATGTCCAACCGGTTGAAGATGAAAGCGGGGAGGTGGCGGATCACCTGCATCACGAGCGCCCACTTCGCGGGGGCGTACACCACGGGCTTCCGCCGCGCAATGCCGCGCACGATGCAGTCGGCGACCTGCTCGACGGACGCGAGCTGCACGCCTCGCTGTTTGAGGTGCGAGGTCATGGGGGTATCGGTCGGGCCTGGTTTGATGAGGACGACCGATACGCCCGAGCCGGCCAGCCGGTGTTGCAAGCCTTGCGCGTAGCGCGCGACCAGTCCCTTCGCAGCGCCGTAGGTGTAGTTAGATTTGCGCCCGCGATCACCGGCGACTGATCCGATGATCGCGAGCGTGCCTCGATCGACGCGCTGCATGTGGCCTGCGAATGCCTCCGCGAACAGGATCGGCGACAGACCGTTCACGATGACCGCGTTGCTGGTTTCCCGCAGAGATTGCTGGCACTGCGCCTGGTCGGGGAGCGAGCCATGGGCGATCAATACGATGTCCACGGGTCCATCGCGATGGATATCTTCGACCAGCGCCTGGATACGATCGGCGTCGATGAAGTCGCCCTGGATTCCACGGATCAGGGCGCCCGGGGCGCGCACGCGCAGGTCTTGCGCCACCGCTTCGGTGCGGGTCGCGTCGCGCCCCACCAGGACGATCTCGGATGGCGACTGCGCAGCCCATCGACGCGCGCAGTGCTCTGCGATGCGCGAGGTGGCGCCGATGATGACGATCTTCTTGTTCGCGAAGTGCATGTCAGTAACCGATCAGGCGGCGGGACATGGCGGACGAGATGCCCGGATCCCGGAAAGGAAGGAAGCTGGGGAGCACAGGGTATCCAGACTCGAAGAGGCTGCGCGGCATGCGCGAGTCCTTCGCCAAGTACAGGCGGCCTTTGGCTTCGGCGACGATCGCGTCCAATCGGTACAGCAGCGCCAGCGTCGACGGGCCATGATTGGGGAAATCCAGCGCAAGCGTCACGCCCGCCATCGGGAAGCTGAGCATACCGGCAGACGCACGGTCTCCGAATGTCTTGAGGATTGCGAGGAACGAGCCCGTTCCGGAGCGCGCGATCTCGCGGAGAAGCGCAGTGATCGCTTCGGCCCCCGTATCGCGCGGGACCACGCATTGGTACTGGTGGAAACCTGCGGGGCCGTAAATGCGGTTCCAATCGAGCAGATTGTCCAGCGGGTAGAAGAACGGCTGGTAATGGGCGGTCTTTCGTCCGGCCCGCCATGCGCCGATACGATAGTAAGCAGTGTTGAACGCGCGCAGCGTCGCCCCGTTCACCAAGGGAATTGGGGGCGTGACCGGAAACCTGCTCGACTTCGCGCGCGGCTGAGGGCCCTTGCCCGGATCGGCATGGTTGGCGCGCATGAACAGGCCTCGCACGCCGCGCGCTGCCGACAGGCAGTCGATCCACGACACCGTGTATTCCCAGTCCGCTTCCGACGCGTCTGCCAGTTGAAAGAACGCATCGAGGCTGGTGTACGGGATCGTCTCCGTTGCGAGCCACGGCCCGTCGACGCGACGAAGTTGCAGCTCCGCAGAAAGGATAACCCCGGTCATCCCGATCCCTCCGACGGTTGCGCGGAACCAGTCCTCGCGCAGCCCCGGGCCGCAGTCAATCATTTCGCCGTCGGTGCGCAGCAGCGTAATCCGGTGCACGTGGTGGGCAAACGTTCCCATGGCGTGGTGGTTCTTGCCGTGCACATCGTTGGCGATCGCGCCGCCCACGGTGGCAAGCTGTGTCCCGGGTGTGACTGGAAGCATCCAGCCTCGCGGGACGGACATCTGTTGGACCTCGCGTAGAAGCATGCCACCCTCGCAGCGCAGTCGCCCCGTCGCCGGATCGAATTCGATGAACCGATCGAGTCCGCGCGTGTCCCACAGTCTGCCGCCGGGGTTGAGGCAGGCGTCGCCATAGCTGCGTCCGTTGCCGAACGCGACGCCGCAGGGTTCACCGCTCAGGGCGACCGCTGCGTCCTCGCCATGATGCAAGGCCACTACCTGGTGCTCGTCGTGCGACAGGCGCCCCCATGCGCTGACCCTTACCATCGCCAGCCTGTCGCCCCCGCGCCCAGAACCGTCAGGAACAGCACTCCGGCGACCCAGCTTGCGCGGTCCTTGACCGCGAAGACCAAGGGGTCATCGTGCATGTTCCCGCGGTGCGCCTGCATCCACATCCAGCTGATCCAGAACAGCAGCACCGGCACGGTACCCCACATGATTTCCGGCGTCCGGTAGAGCTTGGTGACGTCATTGCTGTTGATGTACAGGGCAAGCACGAGGACCGCCACGTAGCCCGCGACGAGTCCCATCGTCTGGACGAGGGGTGCATCGCTGGTGCGGTAGCCACGGCCATGCACCTTTTCGTAGCCGCCCAGTAGTAGAACCTCCAGTTCCGCGTACCGTTTCACGAACGCAAGCGAGAGGAACAGGAAAACCGAGAACGCGAGCAACCAGAACGATAGGCTGTGGCCCACGGCTGCGGCGCCAGCGATGATCCGCAGCGTGTACAACATCGCCAGCGACAGGCAGTCCACCAGCACCATGCGTTTGAGTATCCACGAATACGCGCAGGTGATTGCGAAGTAGCACATCAACCAGGCAAGGAAAGCCTTGCCAACGAAGCTGCCGATCGCAAGGCTCACCACAAGCAGCGCGGGCGCCAACACGACCCCTGCCCACGCGGGCACCAGGCCGGATGCGAATGGCCGGAGGCGCTTGCGCGGGTGCAGCCGGTCGCTTTCCATGTCGAACAGGTCGTTTGCGATGTAAACCGACGACGCGCACAGGCTGAAGGATGTCAGTGCCAACATCAGCGCCGACCAGACCGAAGGGTTGGTGAATTCATGTCCGGCGAACATCGGTACGCACAACAGCAGGTTTTTCGACCACTGGTGCATGCGGAGCATGCGGCGCCATACCGAAAATCCACGGGCTGGCGCAGGAAACACCTGTTCGACATTGCCCTGGGTGCGTGCGTCGCGAAGCACCGTGGCGGGCGCATTCACGACGATCGCCTGGCGGGCGCGTCCCCAGACTTCGAGGTCTGCTGCGGTGTTGCCTGCATAGTCGAAGCCGCCGCGTCCGTAACGCGCTTCGAGCATGTCGGCCTTGTGCCCTCCGGACAGGTTGCGCGTCCCGTCGCTGCCGATGACGTCATCGAACATTGCGAGGTGACCGGCGATCGTATCGGCGACCGATTGGTCGCTCGCAGTGCACAACACCAGCGTCCGACCTTCGGCGCGACGCGCACGCAGCCATTCGATGAGTTCCGCGTTGTAGGGCAGCGCTGCGGGGTTGAATGCCGTCCGCGACGCGATTTCGCGCTTGAGCGTCGCCTTTCCGGTAGACAGCCAGAACGGTATCCGCAGGGTATCGAGGGGACGATCGCGGAACATGCGCAACGCCGACTCATGCATCATGTCCGTCAGGACGAGCGTGCCATCGAGGTCGACCACGATTGGATGTTGGACCAAAGCGGACTCTCCTTGTCCAGCTGTTGCAGTGCAGGGTACGCTGGTTTCGGGGTTGCACCGGCGTGATGACGACTATCTTGCGATTCGCAGGCGCAGCACGCCCATCCGACGCATTCATGGCGTCGCGATGCCCGCAGCCGGATCCCCCGATGTCCCCATTCGATGGCTATCGGCCTGCCTCTGACGCCGCAGGCGCGTGCGGCGGACGGATTTACCGGTGAGCAGATCACACAACAAAAAAACCCCGCATTGCTGCAGGGTTTCTTCGTTCTGATCTGGTGCCCAGGAGAGGACTCGAACCTCCACGGTTTTACCCGCTAGTACCTGAAACTAGTGCGTCTACCAATTCCGCCACCTGGGCAGGTGGGCGCGTATGTTGCGTTGCGGCGCGCACGATGTCAACGGTCTGTCTGGCGGAATTTTCGTCCTTCCTCATGGGATCGAACGGCGGGGACAGGGGAGCGCCCGGGTTCGACGAAGGCGACGGGTTGGCCTCGCGGGCTGCGGATGCGGGTTATACTTCCGGCCGATGTCAAAAACCACCAAGAAGAGTACTGGCCCTCGCGCCACGCGCGCCCTCGATGGCGCTTCCCCCAAATCCGCCTCCCGCACCCAACCGCGCAAAGCCGCGGCGGCCAAGCCGGGCAAGGCACCTAAAGCGAAGGCGCCGCAGCCTTCGGCCAAACCACCGAAGCCCGGTGGTCCTCCAAAACCCGGCAATCCCCGAAATTCCCGCGACGCAGGCAAGCCTTCCGGCAAGCAGGGCAAGGCTGCGCCCTGGTTACCCGATACCTTTGCGACGCCGAGCGGCCCGAAGCCGCCGGCGCGAACGTATGCGGGTCCGGCGGGCGCAGGCCCGTCGTCGGCCGTCAGCGATCCGCATGCCGCCCGCGAAGCCTCGCGCTACGCCGATCCCATCCCCAGCCGTGAAGCGATCCTTAAGCTGCTTGGCGAAGCCGACGGCCCGATGATGGCCGAGAACGTGGCCGAACGCCTCGGCCTCGACACGCCCGAACGTCGCGACGCGCTCGGCAAGCGTCTCGGTGCGATGCTGCGCGACGGCCAGTTGCTGCAGAACCGCCGCGGCGGTTATCTGCCTGCGGCGCGCATGGACCTGATCGCCGGGACCGTGATCGCCAATCCCGACGGATTCGGATTCCTGCGCCCAGAAAGCGGCACCGGCAAGAGCGACGACCTGTTCCTGCCGCCGCTGGAAATGCGCAAGGTGCTGCACGGCGACCGGGTGATGGCCAGCGTCACCGGCATCGACCGTCGGGGGCGCCGAGAAGGCGTGATCGTCGAAGTTCTGGAGCGCCGCCTGAGCCGGCTGATCGGCCGGTTCACGCTGGAAGCCGGCATCAGCTTTGTGCAACCCGACGACGCGCGCATCCAGCGCAATGTGCAGATCCCCGCCGACGCACGTCTGGATGCCCAGAATGGTCAGTTGGTGGTGTGCGAGATCGTGCATGCGCCCGACGCCTACCGCCCGCCGATCGGCCGCGTGCTCGCGGTGCTCGGCGACAAGCTCACGCCTTCGCTGGTAGTGGAAGCCGCGATCCATGGCCACGATCTGCCGCATGAGTTCCCGCCGGAAGTGATCGCCGAAGCCACCGCGGTGCCGCTGCAGGTGACCGAGCGCGACATCTCCGGCCGCGTCGATCTGCGCCAGCTGCCGCTGGTCACCATCGACGGCGAGGACGCCAAGGATTTCGACGATGCGGTGTGGTGCGAACCGAACAAGACTGGTTTCCGGCTGATCGTCGCGATCGCCGATGTCTCGCATTACGTGCGTCCGGGCGCGCCGCTCGACGACGAAGCGCAGAAACGCGCGACCTCGGTGTACTTCCCGGGTTTCGTTGTACCGATGCTGCCGGAAACGCTGTCGAACGGCATCTGTTCGCTGAACCCGAAACTCGACCGTTTGTGTTTCGTCTGCGACATGCAGGTCGGCTTCGATGGCGAAGTAAGCAAGTCCAAGTTCTACGAAGCGGTGATGCATTCTCATGCGCGCCTGACCTACACCCAGGTCTGGCAGGCGGTGGGCGAGAACGACGCGGACGCCATCGCGAAGATCGGTTCGCTGTTGCCGCAGGTGCAGCGTCTGCATCAGCTGTATCAGGTGCTGGCGAAGGCGCGCAAGGCGCGCGGCGCGATCGAATTCGAATCGTCGGAAGTGCGTTTCGTGCTGGGTCCGCAGGGCGAAGTGGTGCAGGCCGGCATGCTCCAGCGCAACGATGCGCACAAGCTGATCGAAGAATGCATGATCGCCGCGAACGTCGAAGCCGCGCGATTCCTGCTGAAGAAGCAGGTGCCGGCGCCGTACCGCATTCACGACAAGCCGCCGGAATCGAAGTACACCGATCTGCTGGAATTCCTCAAGGAATTCAAGCTGCGGATGCCGCCGTGGGCCACCGTGGAGCCGCGCGATTTCACCGCGCTGCTGACCAAGATCCGCGAGCGTCCCGACGCGGCGCTGCTGGAGTCGGTGTTGCTGCGCAGCCAGTCGCTGGCGGTGTATGCGCCCGGGAACATCGGTCACTTCGGTCTTGCGCTGGAGTCGTATGCGCATTTCACTTCGCCGATCCGCCGCTATCCTGATCTGCTGGTGCATCGCGCGATCAAGCATGCGCTGACCGACGCGACACCGGCGACGTTCACGTATTCGCAGAACGGCATGGCGGCGCTGGCGCTGCAGTGTTCGGAACGCGAGCGCCGCGCCGACGAGGCCGAGCGCGAAGTCGACGAGCGCTACCGCGCTGCGTGGATGGAAAAACACATCGGTGGCAAGTTCGACGGCATCATCAGCGGCGTCACCTGCTTCGGCCTGTTCGTGGAACTGGACGACTCCAAGGTCAACGGCCTGATCCACGTCACGCAGTTGCCGAACGATTTCTATCACTTCGATCCGATCCGCAAGACGCTCAGCGGCGAACGCGCCGGCCGCGTGTTCCGGCTCGGCGACCGGGTGACGATCATCGTGCTCAAGGCCAGCCTGGAAGAGCGCAAGATCGATTTCCGTCTCGCCGAAGAACGCGGCATCGCGCCGCCGCCGCCGCGCGGACAGCCGGCGAAGCGCCCGAAGAAAAAGTATTGACGAGGCTGTTGTAGGGCGGGCCCTGGCCCGCCATTGCGACAATGCCGTTGAAGGTTGCGATGAGCAAAGCCGCTTCGATCATCGTTCGAAGCGATCGGATACCTCGTAATGGCGGGCCAGGGCCCGCCCTACAACGATGCTTCGATGTATGTCGCCGCCCCGCGCCCGGCAATCGCACCGCTGGCGAAGCAAGCGGTGAGCAGATAGCCGCCGGTCGGCGCTTCCCAGTCCAGCATTTCGCCGGCGAAGAACACGCCGGGCAGGTTTTTCGATTGCAGGGTGTCGTACAGGGCTTCCAGACGCACGCCGCCGGCGGTGCTGATCGCTTCGGCCACCGGCCGCGCTCTGCGCAGCGTCAGTGGCAGACGCTTGATCGTCGCTGCGACGCGCGCGGTGTCGGTCATGGCTTCGCGCGACAACACTTCATGCAGCATGGCGACTTTCACCGCATCCAGCCCGGTCTGCCGGCGCACATGTTCGCCGAGGCTGCGTTTGCCGCGCGGTTTCTCCAGATCGCAGCGCAGACGTTCCGCGTCGCGGCCCGGCGCAAGATCCAGCCACAGCGTCGCTTCGCCGTCGCGGAGAATGCATTCGCGCAGATCGGCCGAGATCGCATAGATCACGCTGCCTTCGATGCCGGTCGTGGTGATCACACATTCGCCCTGCAGCGCGTGCATCGCGCCGCCGGGATCGCGCCAGTGTGCGATCACCGGTTTCAGCGGCGCGCCGGCATGCTTCCCGGCGAGATGCGCGCTCCAGCCGATGTCGAAGCCGCAGTTCGACGCTCGCAGCGGCGCGATATCGATGCCGCGTTCGGCCAGCGCCGGCACCCAGGTGCCGTCGGAGCCGAGCTGCGGCCAGCTTGCGCCGCCGAGCGCGAACACGCACGCGCTCGCTCGCACGCGACGTTCGCCGTCGGGTGTGCCGAATCGCAGTTGTTGGTCGTTGTCCCAGCCGAGCCAGCGATGCTGCACGTGGAAACGCACGCCGCGTTCGCGCAGCCGCCGCACCCAGCCGCGCAGCAGCGGCGCGGCCTTGCGATCCATCGGGAACACCCGGCCGGAGCTGCCGACGTAGGTCTCGACGCCGTATTCCCGCGCCCATGCCCGCAGCGCTTCGCCGTCGAAGGCATCGAGCCAGCGCGCGACCTCGTGCGTGCGTTCGCGATAGCGCGCATCGAAACCCGGTCGCGGCTCGCTGTGGGTGAGGTTCAGACCGCCTTTGCCCGCGATCAGGAATTTGCGTCCGACCGAGCCCTTCGCCTCGAACAGATCCACCGTCAGCCCGGCTGCGTTCGCGACCTCGGCTGCCATCAGTCCGGCGGGGCCGCCGCCGATGATGGCGATCTCCGTGGTGGAGGCAAGGGCTTGCGACATCGATGAGGACCGGGTGTGTGCCGCGGGCAGGGCGGCGGATGATAGCGCGGCGCAGGCGCATCGATTGAGGCAAAAACCGGCTGTTCCCGGCACAATAGCGCCATGAGCAACCAATCATCTCCCTGGATCGTCGGCATCAATGCGGTGGCTTCCGCGGTCGAACACGATGCCGAGCATGTCCGCGAAGTCCTGATCGAAGCCGGCGCCAAGAACCCGCGCCTGACCGAAATCGAGGAAAACGCGCGCCGCAAGGACATCGATGTGCGCCGCGTGGCCACCAATGCGCTGGACGGCGTCGCCGGCGGCCTGCGCCACCAGGGCGTGGTCGCGCGCTACGCCGCGGCCAAGACCTACAACGAAGACGATCTGCCCGAGTTGATCGAAGCCGCCGCCGGCAAGGCGCTGCTGCTGATCCTCGACGGCGTGCAGGACCCGCACAACCTCGGAGCGTGCCTGCGCAGCGCAGCGGCGGCGGGCGTCACCGCGGTGGTGATCCCGAAAGACAAGGCGGTGCAGGTCAATGCCACCGTGCGCAAGACCTCGGCCGGCGCCGCCGACAGCATCCCGGTGGTGCGCGTGACCAATCTCGCGCGCACCATGCGCGACATCCAGCAGCTCGGGGTGTGGATCTATGGTCTGGCGGGCGAAGCCACGGCTTCGCTCTACAAACTCGATCTGCGCGGCGATGTCGCGCTGGCGCTTGGCGGCGAAGCCGACGGCCTGCGCCGACTCACCCGCGAACACTGCGATCAACTGGTCAATATTCCGATGCCGGGCATCGCATCGACGTCGCCCGGTGTGGAAAGCCTCAACGTCTCGGTCGCCAGCGGCGTGGTGTTGTTCGAGGCGGTGCGGCAGCGCGCATAAACACGTGCACTGAAGCGCTTGCCTCGTACGAGGGCCTCAGGCCCGAACTCACTTGAAGGCATTGCAGGCACTCCTGCATTCATCGCCACCGGCCGCGGGCGCGGCGCAGGCATCGTCGAGTTTCCGAGAACCTGCCTAGGCCGGCCTGAAGGCCCTCCTGCAGGAATGATTCACGTCATCCGCGGCCAGGCATTCACGATCTTGCAGAACAGCTCCGCGGTGCGCTCGGTGTCGTACACCGCCGAATGCGCTTCCTCGCCGTTCCACGACAGCCCGGCGGCATGCACTGCGCGGGCGAGGACGGTCTGACCGTAGGCCACGCCGGCCAAGCTCACGGTGTCGAATACGCTGAACGGGTGGAACGGATTGCGTTTGTTGTGGGTCCGCGCGACTGCGGCATTGAGGAAGTTCAGGTCGAAATGCGCGTTGTGGCCGACCAGGATCGCGCGCTGGCAATCGTGCTTGCGCACCGCGGCGCGGACGGCGACGAACACGTGCTCCAGCGCGTCGCGCTCTTCCTTGGCGAGGCGGAACGGATGGTCGAGATCGATGCCGGTGATCTGCAGCGATTTCGGATCGATTTCGGTGCCCGGGGCCGGGATCAGGTGCGCGCTGGCGGTTTCGCCGGGCACCAGTAGGCCGTTCTCGTCGAGTTCGACCGGCTGTACGGCGATTTCGAGCAGGGCGTGACGGTTCCAGTCGAAGCCGCCGGTCTCGACGTCGACCACGACCGGCAGGTAGCCGCGGAAACGCTCCGACATCTTCTTGTAGTGCACGGGGGCTGCAGTGACATCGCTCATGCGAGAAAGCGTAACAGATGGTCCATGCGAGTCCCGCCGCGACGCATCAGTCTTGCCGGATGCCGAGAATGGTGCCTTCCGCACGCATGTGCGCGAGCATGGCCGCGCCCTCGCGGACGAACGCCTCGGCATCGGCGGCGCCGGCTTCCGCGGCCAGCGCAAGCAATTGGTCGAGACCGCTGAGGCCCGGTTCGGCATCCAGGCGTTGCAGCAGGCGGAACGACAGCGGCGTCAGCGCGTGGAAGCTCACCGTGCCTTCGGCTTCGCGACGCAGCATCAGCAGGGTCGGCGCTGCGGGCGGCGTGTCCGGCCGGTAGTCCGGACCGATCCGATGCACCGGCCAGACATACGCCAGCGGCCACGCCAGCGGCGACACCAGCGGGCGACCGACGAGCAGATCGCCGTCGGGATCGTGCGCAAGTTCATCGTTGCGCGCCTCGCTGATCTGCAGCGCCAGCTCGACCCATTCGTAATGCGCCAGTTCCTGCAGCCACGGCGGGTCGTCGTGTCCGGCGTCGCCGCGCGCTTGCAGATAGCGCAGGAATTCGCGCGCCAGTTCGGTGAACAGCGGGGTCTGGCAGTCGTGGTCGCGGTAGAAGGCGCGGATCAGCGCGGCCCAACCGTCGTCGCCGTAGAGCCTGCGCAGCACCGGGAAATTGCCGGCGAGCATGCTTTCGACATTGTTGAAGAACAACTCGCGGTAGATCTTCAGCCGACGCTCTTCGATGCCGGGCGGCGGCGGCGCGCGTTCCGGGTCGCGGATATGCGCGGCCAGCGCGTCCTGCTGCGCGGCGAGGGTGTCGCTCATGTCAGGCGGCGCGGCGCTGGTCATGCACGGGCGCTCCGGCGATGCGGCGGCGGACCTGACCCAGTTCGTCCAGCAGATCCGCGAACGGCGGCAGGTTGAAGTCGCGCTCCAGCAGGGTCGGCCGCGGGCCGAACCGCCGGTAAGCTTCTTCCAGCAACGCCCAGACCGGCGCATTGACCGCGCTGCCGTGGGTGTCGATCTTGAGGTCTTCGGCTTCGTCGTAATGGCCGGCGACGTGAATGTAGGCCACGCGCTCGCCGGGCAGGGCGGCGAGGAATGCGGATGGATCGTAGCGGTGGTTGGTGGCGTTGACGATGATGTTGTTCACGTCGAGCAGCATCAGGCAGTCCGCTTCGCCGAGCACTGCGTTGATGAAGTCGATTTCGGGCATCGCCTGCTGCGCGCCCGGCAAGGGCAGTGCGGCGTAATACGATATGTTCTCGATCGCGATCCGCTGTCCGAGGATGTCCTGGGTGCGGCGGATGCGCGCGGCGACGTGATGCGCCGATTCCTCGCTGAATGGCAGCGGCAACAGGTCGTAGAGCTGGCCGCGGCTGTCGCCGCAGGCGCTGAGGTGCTCGCTGTACAGCGGGCAGCGGTGCGTCTCCATGAACTTGCGCACCTTGAACAGGAAAGTCTCGTCCAGCGGCGCGGGCCCGCCGACGGAAAGCGACAGGCCGTGGCAGACCACCGGGTAACGCGACGCAAGATCGGCGAAGCCGTCGCCCAGCGCGCCACCGACGCCGATCCAGTTCTCCGGCGCGGTTTCGAGAAAATCGAAGCTGCCGCTGGCCGCGTTGCGCATCTGTGCCATCAGCGGACGGCGCAGGCCGAGACCGGCTGCGTTCGGCGGGAGCGTGGAAAGCGGAGTCATGGGCGTGGGGCTGGCGTCGGATCGCGGTGGACATCGCCAAAACGAACCGGGCGGCCGCAATGCGACCGCCCGGAGGAGGGTGTCGACAGCGTGTCGACGTTTCGGGGGGAAACGTCGACACGGGGTCGCATTACATCGCGCCGCCGCACTTGCCCTCGCCGCACTTGCCTTCGGAGGCCTTCTTTTCGGCCGGAGCCGCGGCAGGCTTGGCGTCGCCGCCGCACTTGCCTTCACCGCACTTGCCTTCGGTGGCCTTCTTGTCGGCGCCGCACTTGGCTTCGGTGGCCTTGTCGCCACCGCACTTGCCTTCGCCGCATTTGCCCTCGTGGGCCTTCATTTCGGCTGCGCTGATGAAGCCGTCCTTGTTGCCGTCGTGGGCGGCGAACTTGTCGTCCTTGCCGCCGTGGGCGGCAGCGAACTCAGCGCGCGACAGCTTGCCGTCCTTGTCGGTATCCATCTTCGCCAGACCGCACTTGCCTTCGCCGCACTTGCCTTCAGCAGCTTTATCGCCACCGCACTTGCCTTCGCCGCATTTTCCCTCGGCGGCCTTTTCGCCGGTGGCGGCATCGGCGCCGAGCAGGTAGCCCTGGGCGAGATGGGTCGACGCAAAGGCCGAACCGGACAGCAGCAAGCCGCCGGCCAAGGCAGCGGAGACGGCGATCGCGACGGGCTTCTTGGTGTTGGACATGAGGGTTCTCTCCTGAGAAGTGGGTTGGGGTAGCGATCGGATGACGATCGGGGGGTGGACGAATGTTAACCCGTGGTCGCCAGCGCGAGCGGGGAGACGGGTTCCGGCGAAAGGTATTGTCGGGCCAGACTGCGGGCACGATGCAGGCGGGCTTTGGCGGCTTCCGGGTGCAGGCCGAGTCCGTTCGCGATTTCGGCGATGGACCGGCCTTCGAGATCACGCATCAGGATGATGTCGCGGTAGTGCAGCGGCAGCGCGGCGAGCGCGTTGGCGACATCGCGGATCAGCCCGGTGGGCGCGGGGTAGTGCGGGCCGTCGAGTTCTTCGAGGTCCGAAGGCTGCATCAGCAGATGGCGGGCGGCGCGCTTCATGCGCGTGCATTCGCGCTTGACGATGCGGAACAGCCATGAGGCATAGGCATCGAGTTCACGCAGGGTCGAGAGTTTTCGCGACACCAGGATCAGGCTTTCCTGCACGGCGTCTTCGACATCGTTCACGGCGCAGTGGTATTCGGCGTAACGACGCAGATCCTGACGGGAACGCTTCAATACGAGTTCCAGCGCCGGGATATCTCCCCGGCGGGCGTCGGTCAGCAAAGTCTGGAATATTGAATCATGCACCGCACTCTCCTTGGTGGTCGCAATCTACGCGGCATCGCGTTTGCGTTTGTGCACAAAGAGTTACGAGGTGGGGGGAACGGTGCGCGGATTTGGCTGAGCGGCGTTCGGATTCAGGTTCCGTTTAGGGAAAAGCGTGCGGCCAATCCCCGCGGGCCGGTGTCGGGCGACGGGTGACGCGCCCGGGACAGGAGAAAGGACGCATGGGGCGATCGAGCGCGCGCTCAGCCGGTCGAACTGGTCTCGTCGCGCTTCTCGCGCGGCGCCAGCGGACCTTCGCCGTATTCCTGGAACCAGATGTTTTCGGCGATGTTGGTGGCGTGGTCGCCCACGCGTTCCAGATTCTTGGCCATGAACAGCAGATGGGTGCAGGGGGTGATCACCCGCGGATCTTCCATCATGTAGGTCAGCAGTTCGCGGAACAGGCCGGTGTACTGGGTGTCGATCTCGGCATCTTCGGCGCGGACCTGCTGGGCGGCTTCGATATCGCGGTCGCGGTAGGCGGCCAGCACCTTGCGGACCTGGCTCACCACCAGACGACCGAGGCTGCCCAGGCCGCGGGTGTGCGGCAGCGGAGGAGAGAGGTTCAGCGCCATCGAACGTTTGGCGATGTTGGAGGCGTAGTCGCCGATGCGTTCGATGTCCGACGCGATGCGCAGCGCCGCGAGGATCTCGCGCAGATCGCGCGCGAGCGGGCCGCGCAGCGCGAGCTTCATCGCGTCGTGGCTGACCTGCAGCTCCAGCGCGTCGATGGCTTCGTCGTTGGCGACGATGCGTTCGGCGGCCTTGCCGTCGCGGCGGTCGATCACGTCCAGCGCGGCTTCCAGCTGCGCGGCCGCCATTTCGCCCATCCGCAGGATCTCGTCCAGCAGGATCCGGCGTTCTTCGTCGTGGCTCTTGACGATGTGGTTGTGCGGTTGGGTGTTCATGGGCTGGCTCTGGAATAAGGTGGGTGCGTTGTTTTCGGTAGAGCGGCTTTCAAACCGTTTGTGATCGTTTCATCGCCACCGGCCGTGGGCACGGCCCGGATGTCGTTGTCTGTCACGTTCTGCCTGGGCCGCCTGAAGGCCGCTCTACGGGAGTGTGAATCGTCAGGCTCAGCCGAACCGGCCGGTGATGTAATCCTCGGTCTGCTGCTTCGAGGGCTTGGAGAAGATCTTTTCGGTGACGTCGTGCTCGATCAGATCGCCGAGATACATGAATGCGGTGTAGTCGGACACGCGCGCCGCCTGCTGCATGTTGTGGGTGACGATCGCGATGGTGTAGTTCTGCTTCAGTTCTTCGATCAGCTGCTCGATGCGGCTGGTGGAGATCGGATCCAGCGCCGAGGTCGGCTCGTCCAGCAGCAGTACGTCCGGGCGCAGCGCGACCGCGCGCGCGATGCACAGCCGCTGCTGCTGGCCGCCGGACAGGCCCAGCGCGCTCTGGCCGAGCTTGTCCTTCACTTCTTCCCACAGCGCCGCCTGGCGCAGGGCTTCTTCGACGCGTACGGCCATGTCGGCCTTCGACAGGCGCTCATGGTGGCGGATGCCGTAGGCGACGTTCTCTAAGATTGTCATCGGGAACGGCACCGGCTTCTGGAACACCATGCCGACCTTGCTGCGCAGCCGGTTCATCGGGTACTTCGGGTCGAGGATGTTCTCGCCGTCCAGCATCACCTCGCCGGTGGCCGTCATCTTCGGGTACAGCGAGTAGATGCGGTTGAAGATGCGCAGCAGCGTGGACTTGCCGCAGCCGGACGGGCCGATCAGCGCGGTGACGCGCTTTTCGGGGATTTCCAGATCGATGTTCTTCAGCGCGAGAAATTTGTCGTAATGGAAGTTCAGTCCGCGTGCGGCGATTTTCACCGGTGCGGGCGCGGCGTCTCCTTCGCGATGCGCAGTGAAGATGCCGATACGCTGGGCGGTGGCGTGTGTGTCGTTCATGGACGGAACCCGAGAGAGATTAGTCATTGGCGATCTTGTTGCGCAGCAGGATGGTGCGTGCGACCAGGCTGACCGCGAGCACGAACAGGGTCAGCACCATCGCGCCGGCCCATGCGATCTGTTCCCAGTTCTCGAAACCGCTGCCGGCGAAGCGATACATCACCAGCGGCACGGCGGACATTTCCTTGGTGACGTCGAAACTGAGGTAACCGTTGCCGAATGCGGTGAACAGTAGTGGTGCGGTTTCGCCGGAAATGCGGGCGAGGGCAAGCAGTATCCCGGTGACGATGCCGGGCAGCGCCGAGCGGTACAGCACTTGCATGATGACTTTCCACTGCGGCACACCGAGCGACAGCGCGGCTTCGCGCATCTGCGAAGGCACCAGACGCAGCATTTCGTCGGTGGTGCGCACAACGACCGGTAGCACGATGAACGCGAGCGCGACCGCGCCAGCGAGCGCGGAGAAGCGGCCGCCGCTGAAATTCATGACGAAGATCGCGTAGACGAACAGGCCGAGCACGATCGATGGTGCGGACAGCAGGATGTCGTTGACGAAGCGGACCACGGTGCCGAGCTTGCGGTGGTTGCCGTATTCGGCCAGCCAGGTGCCGGCGGCGATGCCCATGGGCGCGCCGATCAACAGACCCATGCCGCACATCAGGATGCTGCCCACGAATGCGTTGCGCAGGCCGCCGATATCCATCGGCGCCGGCTGATCCTGGGTGAACAGCGCGAGGTCCAGCCCGGCGAACCCTTTGGCGACGAGCGTCCACAGGATCCAGCCGAGAAACGCGAGGCCGAACAGCGCGGCCGCGCATGCCAACGAAATGGCGATCCCGTTGATCAACTTGCGGCGACGGTATAGCGCCTGCGATGCGCGCGGAATTGTGACGACGCTCATCAGTTGCCCTCCTTGCGTGCGAGCTGCATCAGCATCAGGCGCGCGATCGCCAGCACCACGAAAGTGACCAGGAACAGAACAAAGCCGAGCAGCAGCAGTGCGGAACGGTAATCGGCGGTGGCTTCGCCGAAATCGTTGGCGATCAGCGCGGCGATGGTGGTGCTGGGTTCGAGCAACGACTTGGTGAACTGAACGTTGTTGCCGATGACGAAGGCGACGGCCATGGTTTCGCCCAACGCGCGGCCGAGTCCGAGGAAGACGCCGCCGATCACCGCCGAACGGGTATACGGCAGCACGATGTCCCAGGCCACTTCCCAGCGCGTGGAACCGAGGGCGTAAGCCGATTCCTTCAAGCGTCCGGGTACGGTCAGGAACACTTCGCGCATCACCGATGAGACGAAAGGAATGACCATGATCGCCAGCACCAGGCCCGAGACCAGCATGCCTGCGCCAATGGGCGGGCCCTGGAACAGCGGGCCGATGATCGGCAGCGGGCCGATGTTGTCGTTGAGCCAGGGAATGATGCTGTCGCGCATCACCGGCATCAGGATGAAGAAGCCCCACATGCCGTAGATGATCGACGGTACGCCGGCGAGCAGTTCGATGGCGGTGCCGACCGGGGTCCGCAGCCAGCGCGGCGCGACTTCGGTCAGAAAGAAGGCGATGCCGAAGCTGATCGGTACCGCGATCATCATCGCGATGAGCGCGGTGACGATGGTGCCGTAGATCGGGACCAGCGCGCCGTATTTGTTTTCGACCGGATTCCAGTCGGCGGAGAAGAAGAAATTCAGCCCCTGCGTCGCCAGCACACTGCGGCCGCCCCACAGCATCGACAGCGCCGCGCCGGCGAGGGTCAGCAGGACGAAGATCGCGACGACGGTGATCGACCACTTGAACAGGCGGTCGTTGCGTGCGTCTTTGTGGTCGCGACTGGCGGAGGCGGGTGGAGCGAGTTCGGCGGTGCTCATCGCGGGGCCGGTATCCGGAGTTGTGTGCGCGGGTCAAGAGATCCCGGAGCTGTCGCCCCGGGACGCTGCCTATCAGATGATTTTTGTGTGACTGTTGTATGACAAAGCGGTGCGTTTCGTAAGAATCGCCGATGCGACGAGCCCCCGCTGTGCTTTCGGACCCGTAACGAAAAACGGGCCCGCAGGCCCGTCCCTCAAGAAGCGATCGCCGCAGCGAACGATCAATACGGCATGGTGCTGGACCAGTAGGTCTCGATCTGCTTGACCAGCGCGTCCGGCAGCGGCACGTAGTCGAGCGACTTGGCCTGGGCGTCGCCGTTGGCGTAGACCCAGCGGAAGAATTCCTTTGCGGCCTTGGCGCCTTCGGCGTTCTTCGGTTTCTTGTACATCAGGATGAAGTTGGTGGCGGCGATCGGCCACGCGTTCTGGCCCGGGGCGTTGGTCATCACCAGGTAGAAGTCCTTCGAGGACGCCCAGTTGGCGCTGGCTGCGGCGGCCTGGAAGCTTTCGTCGCTCGGCAGCACGAAGGTGCCGGCCGCATTCTTGACGCGCGCATAGGTGAGCTTGTTCTGCAGGGCATAGGAGAACTCGACGTAGCCGATGCCGCCCTTGATCTGCTTCACGTACGCGGCGACGCCTTCATTGCCCTTACCGCCCACGCCGGTCGGCCATTTGACCGAGTTGCCTTCGCCGACTTTCGATTTCCAGTCGGGGCTGACTTTCGACAGATAGTTCACGAAATTGAAGGTCGTGCCCGAGCCGTCCGAACGGCGGACGACCGTGATCTTCATCGCCGGCAGGGTCACGCCACCATTGAGTGCGGCGATCTTGGCGTCGTTCCACATCGTCACGTTGCCCAGGAAGATGTCGGCCAGTAGCGGGCCGTCGAACTTCAGCGCGCCGGAGGCAACGCCCGGCAGGTTGACCACCGGCACAACGCCGCCGATCACCGACGGGAACTGCGCCAGACCCGACGCTTTCAGATCCTCGGGCTTCAGCGGAGCGTCCGACGAACCGAAGTCGACGGTGCCCGCCTTGATCTGGGCGATGCCGCCGCCGGAGCCGATCGACTGATAGTTGACTCGCTTGCCGGAACTCTTGGCGTAGTCGGCGGACCACTTGGTCATCACCGGATACACGAACGAAGCGCCTGCGCCGGTCACGTCGTTGGCGTGGACATTGAATATGGCGCCGCCAGCGAGGATTAGCGCGGCTGTCTGCAGTTTGTACGATTTGAACACGGAGGTGCTCCTGATTGGGATGCGGTTCGGGATGTCCGAATGCGGGCCATTGGAGCGGAGTCGGATGACAGTGACGTGTTTCAGGAGTGACGGAATTATGACAGCCGTGCGTCGCCGGAGCGGGATGGTCTGCCTCAAGCGATTCTCCCGCGTTTGCTGCGGGATCTAGAAAAATCGAAACCTTGCGTGCGCAGGATTTCGGATACGCGCGAGATTGCATCGGTATCGATTGCGACAGTTCCACTATGGCGTCACGGGCGCCATTGTCACAATAAAGTCATCTCCGGAACATCTGGGTGTCAGATTGGCGTCGCACGCTAACGGCCGTTTACATGGTCTTAACGGCCAGTCGCCTTTGACGGACAGCGCCGTCGCTCGCCTTCGCAGGCGCAGCGTCGTCCGTTTCCGACCATCAGCATCTTACTAACCTCCGGGGATAACACCATGCGTCATGCCATTCTTGCCATTGCTGTCGGCGCCGCGCTTGCGGGCACCAGCGCTTCCGCAGCGGCACAATCCAGAGACAACGAGATCCAGCAGCTCAAAGCTCAGATCGCGCAGCTTCTGGAAAAGGTCGAGTCGCTCGAAGAGCGCAGCGACGCGCAGTCCGACGTCAACGTCGACACCGCCCAGAAGCTCGACACGCTCACCACCGGCTCCACCAAGGTCGACACCAAGGGCGGCATCAAGGTGACGTCGGCCGACGGCAAGTTCGAAGCCACCGTCGGCGGTCGCGTCCATTTCGACGCCTACGCCTTCGATCGCGATATCGCCAACACCACCGGCACCAGCGAATTCCGCCGCGCGCGTCTGACCCTGTCGGGCAAGGCGCTGGGCTGGGAATACAAGATGGAGCAGGATTTCGCCGCGGGCACCAATCTCGACGGCCTGCGCGATGTGTTCATCGCCAAGAACGTGTGGGGCGGCAAGGTCACGATCGGCCAGTTCAAGCCCTACCGCTCGATGGAAGAGCTGACCAGCTCCAACGAAATCCTGATGATGGAGCGCCCGTACGCCTCGGCCACCGGTCTGTTCAACGCCCGCCAGTTCCAGCAGGGCGTGGGTTACCTTCGCGCCGGCACCAACTACACCGTCGGCGTGAGCGCCTTCAACCTGCGCAACGCTGCCACTGCCCGCGCCGAAGGCGTCGGTGCTTCGGCCCGCGTCACCTATGCGCCGATCAACAACGAGCAGAACACGCTGCACATCGGCGGCTGGGTCAGCGTCGAAGATCTGAACAAGGGTTCGGCCGATGTCACCGCGGTTGCCAACTACGCTGGCCGCCGCGGTCCGTCGCAGACGATCGGCACAGTCACCGGCGCCAGCGGCGACAGCATCAGCGCCTATGGTCTGGAAGTCGCCGGCTCGTTCGGCCCGGCCTTCTTCCAGGGCGAATACGTGAATTCGACCTTCGAACGTCCGCTCGGCGGCGATCAGGATCTGACCACGTGGTACCTGCAGGGCAGCTGGATCCTCAACGGCGGCCACAAGGCGTACAAGTCGGCCACCGGCGTGTTCGGTTCGCCGAAGGTCGGCGACAAGGGCATCTGGGAACTCACCGCGCGCTACGACACCATCGAGAACAAGGACATCGTCAATCGCGAGGTCAACAGCACCTTGTTCGGCATCAATTACTACGTCAATCCGAATCTGCGCTTCATGTTCAATTACACGAAGGGCGAAAACGAAGTCAACGGCGACGAGACCGGCCAGTACGCGCTGCGCACGCAGTTCGCGTTCTGATCCAACCGTTCCGGCTCGACACAGTTCGATCGAAATACGACTCTCTCCCAGTCGATGCACCTTTAGCCCCGGTTCGCCGGGGCTTTTTTTTTGTTTCTCGTAGAGCGGGCTTCAGCCCGCTGCCTCTTTGCAGAAAAAACAGCGGGCTGAAGCCCGCTCTACAAGCCGCTATGCCGCTTAGCGTTATCGTTCACCGTCGGTGGTCTTGTCGTTGAAGCGACAGACATCGCGGATCGGGCAGCGCCAGCACTCCGGTCTGCGCGCTTTGCAGGTGTAGCGGCCGTGCAGGATCAGCCGGCCCGCGACAAGATCGACGCGCCGAGGCATTGAGGCCGCGCCCGCGGCTGATGCGTCTTCCGCCTGCACGATCTGTTTTCAGCGTTCGTCGAAGTTGTCGGTCTTGTCCTTGAAGCGGCAGACATCGCGGATCGGGCAGCGCAAGCATTCCGGTCTGCGCGCCTTGCAGGTGTAGCGACCGTGCAGGATCAGCCAATGATGCGCATCCTTCAGGAACTCCGTGGGCACGCGCTTCAGCAGTGCCTGTTCCACCGCCAGCACGGTCTTGCCCGGCGCCAATCCGGTGCGGTTGGAGACGCGAAAAATATGCGTATCGACCGCCATCGTCGCTTCGCCGAAGGCGGTATTCATCACCACGTTCGCGGTCTTGCGGCCGACGCCGGGCAGGGCTTCTAGCGATGCTCGGTCGCGCGGCACTTCCCCATCGTGCTGTTCAAGCAGCTGCCGGCACATGGCGACCACGTTCGCGGCTTTGGTGTTGAACAGTCCGATCGTGGCGATATAAGGTTTCAAGCCTTCCACGCTGAGTGCCGCGATCGCCTGCGGCGTCTTCGCGACCGGAAACAGCCGCCGCATGGCCTTGTTGACGCCGACATCGGTGGCTTGCGCCGACAGGATCACCGCTACCAGCAGTTCGAACGGCGTCGAGTATTCGAGTTCGGTGGTTGGGTGCGGGTTGAGTTCCCGCAGGCGCTCGAACATCGTCCGGATGTCGGCGGGTGTCATTCCGCCGCGGAGCGCACGCACCGTTTTTTTCTTCGTCGCCATCGACGTTACTCCAGCGGCCGTTTCGCGCCGACCCGCGCCTTGGCGCGTGCCAGCGCCGCAGCAGCGGCCGCCGGCAGCGAGGGCGCGGCGATGGATGTCTGCGGCGCAGAAATTTCGCGTTTGCGTGCGCGCGCCGCTGCGCGCTCCGCGAGCCTGTCCTGCCGCGCGCGATGGCGCTGGCGCGCCGCGAGCGCACGCAGGCGTTCTTCGCGCGCGGCGATCACGATGTCTGCGCATGCGCTGCACGCCTCGCAGCACCCGGCGATATTTTCCGGATGCGCGTCGAGCAGGCCGAGCGTCATCGCCCGGTCCAGATCGTCCACCGCCAGCGCATCGGCGATCGCGCGCAGCGTGGCGTCATCGCAAGCGGGGCAGGCCGCTGCGCTCATCGGCCGCTGAACACCGGTTTGCGCCGTTCCAGGAACGCCTGTGTGCCTTCGTGCATGTCTTGGGTCGAGAAGATCAGCCCGAACTGCGCGCTTTCGTATTCGAGGCCTTCCTCGATGCCGCATTCGCCGCCGATGTTCACGCAGTCCAGCATGCCGCGCAGGGCCAGCGGGGCGGAGGCGGCCAGCTGTTCGGCGATCTTCATGGTGTCGGCTTCCAGATCGGCGGACGGCACCACGCGGTTGACGATGCCCAGCGCATGCGCGCGCGCGGCATCGATCGGCGCACCGAGCAGGCACAGTTCCAGGGTCGCGGCGCGGCCGGCGAGACGCAGCAGGCGTTGGGTGCCGCCGAAGCCCGGGATCAGGCCCAGATTGATCTCGGGCTGGCCGACCTTGGCGGTATCGGCGGCGATGCGCAGGTGGCAGGCCATCGCCAGTTCCAGACCACCGCCGAGCGCGAAGCCGTTGATCATCGCGATCACCGGCTTGGGCATGGTTTCCATCCGCCGCATCATCCGGGTGCCGCGCAGCGAGAAATCGCGGCCTTCGACCGGGCTCAAACGGCTCATTTCGGCGATATCGGCGCCGGCCACGAAGGCCTTGGGGCCACTGCCGGTCAACACGACCACCCGCACCGCGGGGTCGGCGGCGGCGGCGTCGAAGGCTGCATGCAGGGCGTCGAGGGTGGCGGTATTCAGCGCGTTCAGGCGCTCGGGACGGTCGATGGCGATGCGGCGGATCGTGCCGTGGCCTTCGACCGGACGGTCTTCGATGAGCAGCACGGAAGCGGGCGGGGGCGGTGCGGAGTCTTGGGTCATGTCAGGATCTGTCGAGAAAATCGGTTGGAAAAAAGGCCGCAGCGCATGGTCGGACGGGAACTTGCGCGCACCGGGACGGGTCGGACCGTTGTCCTCAGTAGCGGTTAAGTGCTGCGGACAGTATCCTAGCCTGTCGTTTGAACAGTCCATACCGGGGCGGCCTGACCGCCCCGTTCCATGCCGGAAGCCCCGGCAAGTCCACTCTTGGAGAGTTACTGAATGAAGTTGCGTCTGCTCGCCGCCGCCACCTTCGCGGCCCTGGCTCTCACCTCGGGTGCGGCCTCGGCCCAGGACACCACGTCCGAGAAAGGCAAAGTCAGCTATGCCCTCGGCTATCGCGCCGGTCTGGATATCGCCCGCGTCATCGGCAGCGGCGAACAACTGGACATGGCCACCGTGATGAAGGCCTTCCAGGATGCCACCGGCCGCAAGGATCCGGCCGTGTCTCCCGAACTGCTGGGCCCTGCGATGCAGGCGCTGCAGGGTCGCATGGTCGCCAAGGCCAAGGCCGAACTCGAAAAGCGCGCCGCCGAGAACAAGACCAAGGGCGACGCGTTCCTGGCCCAGAACAAGGGCAAGTCCGGCGTTAAAGTGCTTCCAAGCGGCGTGCAGTACCGCGTGATCGAATCCGGCAACGGCGCCAAGCCGACCCAGGCCAACCAGATTTCGGTCGAATTCAAAAGCACCCTGCCCGACGGTAGCGTGATCGCCGACACCAGCGTGCCGAGCGAAGGCCAGCCGGCCGGTCCGGTCACCGTGCGTCTGAGCGAGATCCCGCTGCCGGGCCTGCGCGAAGCGCTGCAGATGATGCCGACCGGCGCGCGCTGGGAAGTGGCCCTGCCGGGCAGTGCCGCCCACGGCACCACGGTCGATCGCGCCGGCGAAATGGCCAACCAGGTGGTGATCTTCAACATCAAGCTGACCAACGTCGGCCCGGTCGTGGCCGCACCGCAGCCGCAGCAACAGCCGCCGCGCAACTGATCCATTCCGTGCGTTCTTCGCACAGACTGGTTCACTCCACATGATCCACCCTCACGCCGGCGCTTGCCGGCGTGATGTTTTCAGACCCCGACGCATGACCACTGTCCGCCCTGTCCTCACGCCCTGCATCGGCGTCTGCACGCTCGACCCTGTCGGGTACTGCGACGGATGCCTGCGCACCGGCCATGAGATCGCCGGTTGGATGTCGATGAGCGACGCCCAGCGTCTGCACATGATGGATGTGGTGCTGCCCGCACGAGAGGCCGGGCCGACCCGGGCCGCGCCCGCGCAAGACACACACTCATGATCGCCGCGTTGCCGGCGCTGTACGGGGCCCTGCATCCGCTTGCGGCGATGCCGTCGGGCGCGCCCTGGAATTACGACGAACTGGCCGATCTGCTCGGCGATGCGCCGGCGGTGGACGCCGCGGTGCTGGTCGGTCTGGTGCCGCGCGACAGCGGCCTGCAGGTGTTGCTCACGCGGCGCACCGACAGCCTGCGCCATCACGCCGGACAGGTGAGTTTCCCCGGCGGCCGGATCGAAGCGGATGACCTCGATGTCGTGTCCGCTGCGCTGCGCGAGGCGCGGGAGGAAATCGGCCTCGGCCTGGATCTCGCCACGCCGCTGGGCTTCCTGGACCCGCTGATCACGATCACCGGTTTCCGCGTATTGCCGGTAGTGGCGCGGATCGATCCCCGATTCGTCGCGGTGCCCGACCCGGGCGAAGTCGCCGAAGTGTTCGAGGTCGATCTCGATTTTCTGATGCATCCGGACAATCTGGAACATGTCGACATCGACTATCGCGGACGCTCCCGCCACGTGCTGCAGTTTCGCAGTCCGCCGCAGGCGCCGCAGCAGCGCATCTGGGGCGTGACCGCCTCCATTCTGTTCAATCTGCGCGAACGTCTCGCGCGAGCGGAGCTGCCATGACGACCGTAACCGTCCTCGGTGATTGGACAACGCTGGTCGATGTGGAGGCGCTGGCCGCCCGGCTCGGTGCCGCGGATCTGCGTCTGTTCGATTGCCGCTTCGCGCTGAGCGACGCTGGTGCCGGCGAAGCCGCCTGGCGCGAGGCGCATCTGCCGGGCGCGCAGTACGCGCACCTGGATCACGACCTGTCCGGCCCGCATCGTCATGGTGCCGGACGCCATCCCTGGCCCGGGGCCGAAGCCTTCGGCGCATGGCTCGGCCGCTGCGGGGTGACGCCCGAAACGCAGGTGGTCGCCTACGACGGCGGCGACGGCGCGTATGCCGCGCGTCTGTGGTTCCTGCTGCGCGCGTTCGGGCATCGCCGCGTCGCGGTGCTAGACGGCGGTTGGGCACGCTGGACTGCGCTTGGACTGCCGACCGATGCCGAGGTGCTGGCGATCCAGGCCACGACGTATTCCGGCGGGTTTGATCGCAGCCTGCTGTTCGATGCCGACGGGATCGCCGCGCGACTGGAGGCCGGCGATGCGTTGGTCGACGCGCGCGCCGGCGAGCGTTATCGCGGCGAAATCGAACCCATCGATCGTGTCGCCGGATATGTTCCCGGCGCGATCAATCGTCCGTATGCGATGAATCTCGATGCGGGCCGATTCAAGCCCGCCGCGCAACTTGCGGAGGAATTCGCCGCGCTGCTTGGCGATCATTCGCCGCAACAGGTCATCGCGATGTGCGGCTCCGGCGTGACCGCCTGCCACCATCTGTTGGCGATGAGCCATGCCGGCCTGTCCGGCGCGCGCCTGTTCACCGGCTCGTGGAGCGGCTGGATCGAAGATCCGTCGCGTCCGATCGCGACTGTCTGATCGTCCGCGACACACTTTGCATGTCCGCCGAAACCATGCCGGTCGAAATCTGGCACAACCCGCACTGCAGTCAGTCGCGTAATGCCCTTGCGCTGATCCGCGATGTCGGCATCCAGCCGCGGATCGTGGAATACGCCACGGCTTCGCTGTCGAAAGCACGCATCGCCGAGGTTGTCGCTGCTGCGGGCTTGAGCGTGCGCGAAGCGATCCGCGAAAAGGACGCGCTGTTCGTCGAGCTGGGCCTCGCGGAACCCGGCGTGTCCAACGAGGCGCTGCTCGACGCGATGGCCGCCCACCCGATCCTGATCAATCGGCCGTTCGTGATCGCGCCGATGGGCACGCGCCTGTGTAGGCCGCCGGAACGCGTGCTTGAGCTGCTGCCGTCTCTGACGCTCTGATTCTGGAGAAGGGCTTTCAGGGATGTTGAAATCCTTCAGCCGTTGGCACGGCCTCATTGGGTTCGCCCGTCACGTGCCGTCTGGGCCGGCCTGAAGGCCCTCCTACAGGAACGGCGTCTTCCCCGTTATTTCTTGAGCTTCGCCACCAGCGCGTTCAACGCCGTCTGCGTTTCCGGTTCCCACCACTGTTCGACGAAGGCCTCCAGATGGATGACGTCCGGCGACAGGGCTTCGACCACGGCCCGGCGGGCGAGGGCGCGAGTCTGCAGCATCGGCTGATGCGGCAGCTTCAACAGGCTTTCCAGCCAGGTTACGGCGCGCGGCACGACATGGTCGACATCGGCCAGTTCGTCGACCAGACCGAGCTCCAGCGCGCGTTCGGCAGTCACCATTTCGCCGGCGACCACCAGTCTTTCGGCGCGGTATTCGCCGACCACCCGGCGCAGCAGACGCTGGATGCCGTCGGGAACCACCAAGCCGACCTGGGTTTCGTTCAGTCCGATCGCGAACGGTCGTTCGCCGTCGACGCTGCGCGCCATCACCCGGTAGTCGCAGCACAGCGCCAGCACGCAGCCGCCGGCCGGCGCGTGACCGGTCATCGCCGCGACCACCGGCACCCGCGATTCCGCGAGCAGGCGGGCGACGCCGAAAAAGGCCTGCCAGCATTCCAGCACGCCGCGGCGGTCGTCGCCGAGCGATAGCAGATACGGCACGTCCAGACCGGCGGAGAAGATTTTCGGGCTGCCGGCGAGCACCACGCCCAGCACGCCGTCGCTGTAGGCGTTTTCTAGGGCAAAGATCAATGCGCGGCACAGGTCGGGGTCGAGGGCATTCACCGGCGGGCGCGCCAGCTCAAGACAACGGATCACGCCGAAATCCCGGGAGCGGATCAGAGGCGTTTCGAGGGGTGCGGTCATCGCGTCGATGCTTCCTTGGGGAGAGGGGCTATCATATTCGCATGCACGCCATTGCCTACCGCCTCGCCGCCGCCGTCGCCTTCGTTTTCGTCCTGTCCGCGCCGGTCGCGGCGCGCGAGTGCCGCCCGCAGTTACTGGATGGCTGGGTGCGGATGCCGCCGAACAAGATGCCGATGATGGCCGGCTTCGGCCGCATCGTGAATCGCTGCCCGACGCCGGCCACCATCGTCTCCGCGAGCAGCCCGTCGTTCGGCAGCGTCGAACTGCATGAGACCCGGATCGTCGATGGCGTGAGCAGGATGCGCCCGGTGCCGCAGCTGCGCCTTGCGCCCGATGGCGCCGCGGTGCTCAAGCCCGGCGGCATGCATCTGATGTTGACTCGACCTAGCGCACGCTTCATCTCGCCGGGCAGCAGGATCGTGGTCGAATTCGAACTCGCTGGCGGTGGCACGCTCTTGGGCGAGTTCGAGGTGCGCAAGCCGGAGCTTTGAGAATGCGGTTCTGTTGCCGCGTAGAGCGTGCTTCAGTGCGCTGCTTTATTTGTTGGCGCCGTTCAATTCACTGATCCCGGCACATGTGTTGCCTGTGTTGAACGATGTCGCCTGGAGGATTCGGAGCAGCGCGCTGAAGCACGCTCTACAGCGAGTCGCCGGAAATCACCTCTGCCGCCGCGCGTACCGCATCCGGCAGCGGCACCGGCCGGCCGCTGGCCATTTCGATCCACACCAGCACCGAGTGACCATCGGCGTACAGGCGATCGTCTTCGCCGACGATGCGATGGCCCAGGGTCAGGCTGCTGTTGCCGACGCGTTCGGTCAGCAATTCGACGAAGACGCGAGCCGGGTAGGGAATCGGCAGCCGGTAATTCATCTGCACCGCGGCCAGCAGCGGGATGCGCCCGTTCGACAGCCAGTCGTTGCCCGCGCTCTCGAACCAGCGGATCCGCGCCTCTTCCACGTAGGTCATGAAATTGGCGTTGTTGACGTGGTTGAACGCGTCCAGATCGCGCCAGCGCAGATCGACGGGCATGCGGAACAGCATCGCGGATGCGTCCTGGTTCGAAACTGAGATGCGATCGGTCATGCCGGAGTCTTCCGGGGTTTGGTCTTGATGGCGGTTTTGGCCGGCGCCTTGCCGGCAGGTTTGGCAGCCGCTTTCTTGGCCGCGGCCTTGGTGGCCTTGTCCGACCTCGGCGGCAGCGCGCGTTCGGCCTTCGACGTCATCGATGCTTTCGACGAGGTCGATTTGCGCGCTGCGAGCGACGGGTCCAGCACGTGCGCGAGGAAGCGGCCGGTATGCGATTCCGCCACCGCGACCAGTTCCTCGGGCGTGCCCTCGGCGATGATGCCGCCGCCGCGATGGCCGCCCTCGGGGCCGAGATCGATCACCCAGTCGGCGGTCTTGATCACGTCGAGGTTGTGTTCGATCACCACGATCGTATTGCCGTCGTCGCGCAGCTTGTGCAGCACCGCGAGCAGATGTTCGATGTCGTGGAAATGCAGGCCGGTGGTCGGTTCGTCGAGGATGAACAGCGTGCGTCCGGTATCCCTTCTGGACAACTCCTTCGACAGTTTGACGCGCTGCGCTTCGCCGCCCGACAGCGTGGTCGCCGGCTGGCCCAGACGGATGTAGCTCAAGCCGACATCGATCAGCGTTTCCAGCTTGCGTGCGATCGACGGTACCGGCTCGAACAGTTTCAGCGCGTCCTCGACGGTCATGTCCAGCACGTCGTGGATGCTGTAGCCCTTGTAGAGGATTTCCAGCGTCTCGCGGTTGTAGCGTTTGCCGTGGCAGACATCGCAGGGCACGTACACGTCGGGCAGGAAGTGCATCTCGACCTTGATCAGGCCGTCGCCCTGGCAGGCCTCGCAGCGGCCGCCGCGGACGTTGAAACTGAAACGTCCCGGCGAATAGCCGCGCGCGCGCGATTCCGGCACCTGTGCGTACAGCTCGCGCAGCGGCGTGAACAGGCCGGTGTAGGTCGCCGGGTTGCTGCGCGGCGTGCGTCCGATCGGCGACTGGTCGATGTCGACGACCTTGTCGAACAGATCCAGCCCCTTCACTTCTTTATACGGTGCCGGCTTGTGCGAAGCGCCGTTGATCTCGTTGGCGGCCAGCGCGTACAGGGTGTCGTTGATGAGTGTCGATTTGCCGGAACCGGAGACGCCGGTCACTGCTGTGAACAGGCCCGCATGCAGGGTCAGATCGACATTCTTCAGATTGTTGCCCGACGCGCCGCGCAGCGTGAGCTTCATCTTCGGATTGGGTTTGTGGCGATGCGCCGGAATCTCGATCCGGCGCTTGCCGCTGAGATATTGGCCGGTGATCGAGCGCGGCGCCTTCAGCAGATCGTCGAAGCTGCCCTGGGCCACGACTTCGCCGCCGTGGATGCCGGCGCCGGGGCCGATGTCGACCACGTGATCGGCCAAGCGGATCGCGTCCTCGTCGTGTTCGACCACGATCACGGTGTTGCCGAGGTCGCGCAGGCGGGTGAGGGTGCCGAGCAGACGCTCGTTGTCGCGCTGGTGCAGGCCGATGGACGGTTCGTCCAGCACGTACATCACGCCGACCAGGCCGGCGCCGATCTGCGACGCCAGGCGGATGCGCTGCGCTTCGCCGCCGGAGAGCGTGTCGGCCTTGCGTTCGAGGGTGAGGTAATCGAGGCCGACATCGACCAGGAAGTTCAGGCGTTCGCGGATCTCCTTGACGATCTTGGTCGCGATCTCGCCGCGCCAGCCGCTGAGCGCGAGATTGCCGAAGAAATCCAGGGCTTCGTCGATCGGCAGCACCACGATCGAGGGCAACGCGCGGTCGGCCACGAATACATTGCGCGCCGCGCGGTTGAGGCGCGCGCCGCCGCAGTCGGGGCAGGGGCGTTCGCTGATGTATTTCGCCAGCTCCTCGCGCACCGCCGCCGATTCGGTTTCGCGGTAGCGGCGCTCGAGGTTCGGGATGATGCCCTCGAACTTGTGCTTGCGCTGGCTGCGGCCGCCGGTGTCGGTGAGATAGGTGAAGGCGATCAATTCGCCGCCGCTGCCGTGCAGCACGGCGTGCTGGGTGGCCGGATCCAGCTCGTTCCAGTGCGTGTCCACGCTGAAACCGTAGTGCTTCGCCAGCGATTGGATCAACTGGAAGTAATAGACGTTGCGGCGATCCCAGCCGCGCACCGCGCCGGCCGCCATCGACAGTTCCGGATGCACGACCACCCGCACAGGATCGAAGAACTGGCTGACACCCAGGCCGTCGCAGCTCGGGCAGGCGCCCACCGGCGAGTTGAACGAGAACAGCCGCGGTTCCAGCTCCGGCAGCGAGTAATCGCAGACCGGGCAGCTGTATTTCGACGAGAACAGCAGCGGTGCGGCATCGGCGTCGTCAATCGACTGCACCAGCGCCATGCCGTCGCCGAGCTTCAGCGCGGTCTCGAAGGATTCGGCGAGCCGCTGCTTGATGTCCGCGCGGGACTTGAAGCGGTCGATCACCGCTTCGATGGTGTGTTTCTGACGCAGGGTCAGCGCCGGCACCGCGTCGATCTCGTGCAGCACGCCGTCCACGCGCACGCGCACGTAGCCCTGCGCGCGCAGTTGCTCGAACACCTGCGCGTGCTCGCCCTTGCGTTCGCGGATCACCGGCGCCAGCAGCATGTAGCGCTGCTCTGCGGTCTTCGGATCCTGCTCCAGCGCCAACACCTGATCGACCATCTGGCTGACGGTCTGCGCTTCGAGCGGAAAGTGATGGTCAGGGCAGCGCGGCGAACCGACGCGTGCGTAGAGCAGGCGCAGGTAGTCGTAGATCTCGGTGATAGTGCCGACCGTGGAGCGCGGGTTGTGCGAAGTCGATTTCTGTTCGATCGAGATCGCCGGGCTCAGGCCCTCGATGTGATCGACATCGGGCTTCTCCATCACGCTCAGGAATTGGCGCGCGTAAGCCGACAGCGATTCGACGTAGCGGCGCTGGCCTTCGGCATAGATGGTGTCGAACGCCAGCGACGACTTGCCCGATCCGGACAGGCCGGTGATCACGATCAGCTTGTCGCGAGGCAGATCGAGATCGATGTTCTTGAGGTTGTGGGTACGCGCTCCGCGGATGCGGATGGTGTCCATGGCCATGGTGCGGGGGGAAGTCCTGGCATGAGGGAATGCCACTGCGCCCCCGGACATGGTGTCGGGCAACGCAAAAAGCAATCCACAAGCGTAACCAGACGCTGGGTGCAGGGCAAATCCAACAGGCCAAGCCCGCTCATGGGAATCCGGCGGTCGGCCGCAGCGTCGGTGGGCCAACCGAGTACGCCCTCAGGCTGTACATGTATCCCAGCAGGCCGGCGAAACCGCTGACTCGACGGGGACCGGTGCGGCCCCCGTCGAGTTTGTTGCCATTGCGATCGGACGATTACGGTTGGCTGGTGTACCCGGCCGAAACCTCATCCGAGCACTGCTGGGTGCCGAAGTTGCATACTTTGTAGGTCACGACACCGGTGCCGACGATGCGGAAAGTGTCGGTGAAGGTGAACTTGTTGCGACGGGTGCTGTAGATCGCGCCGTTGCGGTAGATATCGACTTCTCTGGCGCCGTGTTCCCAGTTCAGTTTCACGCTGGTGCGGTGATTTTCGAGCTGGGTTGCGGTGGCTGTTTGTTTGTAGGGGAAGTTCTGATCGACGAAGCTGGTGTACAGCGAAATACCGGCCGCATTGCTGAAGCCGCGGATCTGCACGTACCAGACACCCGGTTTGGCGTTCGGGAAGAAGCAGGTCTCGTCGTTGCCGCCGCGGAAGGGACGGCAGTCGAACAGCGTGTTGGTGGGCTCCGCACTGTGACGCACATAGATATCGCCGTCGCCGGTACCGCCGAACATGCCGAAGAACAGATTGCTGGCACCATTGGGCACGATCAGCGTGTAGCGGATCGTGCCGTTGCGCAGCACCTGGATCCCGGCCAGTGTCACGCCATTCTGCAGCTCGATGCTCGGCGGCGGCGGCGGCGGGCCGGGCGGGTTCGCCGGCAGCGGTGCAGCGCCACTGGCCACGTTGACCGCAGCGGAGGCGTCGACGATGCCGGCGCCGCACGGTACAGCGAAGTTGCAGCCACCCGGAAAGCCGCCGTTGGCGTAAGCCGTGTTTTCGATGATCTGCTTGACCTGCGCCGGCGTTTTCGGCGTTGCGGACGCCGACTGGATCAGCGCGGCGATGCCGGCCACGTGGGGAGACGCCATCGAAGTGCCGGCCCGGTAGGCATAGCCTTCATTGGTGCTGGGCGTGGTCGAGCCGAGATTCATGGTGGAAATGATGTTGTCGCTGAAGCTGCCGTTGTTGGCGCCGCCGGGTGCCGCGACGTCGACCACGGGACCGAAGCTGGAGTAGCCGGCTTTGTTGCCGGTCGGTCCGACCGCGGCTACTGAGATCACATTGTTGCAGCTGGCCGGCTGCTGGTTCGCCGCGTCCGCGCCGGAGTTGCCCGCTGCCACCACCACGGTGGTGCCGCGGCCCACTGCGCCGTTGATCGCGGTCTGGAAGGCCGCGCTGCAGGCACCGCTGCCGCCTAGGCTGAGGTTAAGGACTTCAGCCGGATTGGCATTGGCCGGGATGCCTGTGACGGTGCCGCCCGAGCCCCAGGTGATGGCATCGACGACGTCGGAGAGGAAGCCACCGCACTGGCCGAGTGCACGCAGCGGCATGACTTTGGCATTCGGCGCGACGCCAGCGACGCCAACACCGTTGTTGGTGAGTGCTGCGATGGTGCCGGAGACATGGGTGCCATGCCAGCTGCTGAACGTGGATGCGCCGCATTGGCCGGTCGTCCAGTCGCCCGGATCGCTCGGGTCCGCATCGCGACCGTTGCCGTCGTTGGCGGTCGCAATGTCCGCGATGAAGTCGTAACCCGGGACCAGCTGTCCTGCGAATTCGCTGTGGTTGGTGATGCCGGTGTCGATCACGCCGACAATGACGCCGTCGCCGCGGGTGATGTCCCATGCGGGTTCGAGATTGGCGCCGCCGGGGCCGTTCTTGTAGCCCCACTGGGAAGCGTAGAACGGGTCGTTCGGCACGAATTGCGTGACCAGACGGATATCGGGTTCGACCGTCAGGACGCTGGGATCATTCTTGATGATTTCGGCCATCAGGGCTTTGCTCTCGACCAGGTCGAGCGCCCTGTCGCTGATGATCAGTTCGGCGCCGGTGGACAGCGTGCGCACGGCCTGCAGCGTCATGCCGAGTTTGCTCGAGGTGGCGCTGAGCGTGTCGCCAGTGCGGGCCGCCGCCGTCTGATTGTTGTCGTCCCGGCGGGTGATGATAAAGCGGTCGTAGGTTTCCGGTTCTGCGGCGGTGCCGGTGGTGAATGTCGTCGACTTGTCGACAACGATTCCATCGCTGCCGGACCAAGCGACAGGCGCCACGACTGCCGCTGCGGCGATCGCGAGCGCTGTGAGCTTGAATGCGTTTTTTCGTTTGAAACCAGTCATTTTGTGATAGCTCCTTGATGCAGCGGAATACGCTGCGTGGTGAAGCCGGCGTCCTGCTGATGCCGGGATTGCGTCTACGACGGCACGAATGCCTGACGTTGATTGTGCGTGGGATGAAGCATCGTTCGCTTAGGGCGATTGGACGATTCAGCGCGCAAGTTCGAACCGCATCGCCGCGCCTTCCGGCGGTGGGGTGGCGCCTTCGATGGCCGTACCGTCCGGGTTCTGGCCCCAACCACGGGTGTCGATCACCGCTGGGCTGACGCCGTTCAGAATCAGCTGCACTTTCAGCGCTTCGGCGCGCTGCTTGGACAGGAAAATGTCGTTGCCGGTATCGGCGGTGGCGACCACCGGGCCGACAACCAACAGACGTGTCCCCGGAGGCGCAGCGCGGATGGTGTCTGCGGCTTGCGCGACCAAGTCGAGGCTGTCGGTGCTGACATTGCCGCCGCCGTTCTCGAATTTGAGCGGCATCTGATTCAGCGTTTTCGCCACGACTTCGGGGGCGATGGACTTTCCCGAAACCACGGTGTCGCCGCCGGTCGGCAGGGTGAACAGCCCTTCCAGGCGCGCACCCGGAAATGCGTTTTCGGCCGCAGCGCGCAGGCTGCGACGTTGTTCAAGATCGACTTTGCCGCTCAGTACGATACGATCGCCCTCGAAGCGCAGTGCGGCGCCTGCCAAGGGTTCGAATACTTCCAGGAAAGCACTCAGGCCTTCGACCCATGCTGCCGGGCGTGCGGCACTATCCACCGCGATATCGCCGGCGGCGCGGCCCGCGCCATAGGTCGCGAGCAGTGCCTGCTCGATCCGCGACTTCGTCGTGGTGCCGTCGACAGTGCCATCGAAACGGATCGTATTGCTGTTGTTGACCACGCTGAGCATGGCGTCGAACTGCGCGCGCGCGGCGGCGGGGGCTTCGGCAGGCGCAGCCGGCGGCGATCGCTGGCAGGCGCTTGCGATGACGGCAACGGTGACGATGAGCGACCAGGCTAGTACGCGGCCGCAAAGGGTGATAGCGGGCATACCGCGTTCCCCGGTCATCGCGCTCTGTTTCTGGGATCGAATCATGTTGCACAGTTCCTTCATGCATGGTGTTCGCGCGATTTAGACAGACGTTGTCGCAGCGGACTTTCTGGACGAGCCGGCGATATTCCGATGGCGGTAAAACCGCCTCCGGTGGCGATCACTTCCGACCGTGGGACAGACAGGAGTGCGCATCGGTGGAGGCCAATGTCGCGAATTGGGTCAAAGCGAGGCTGGATACTGGGCGCGCGGCCTGTGGTCGGCAGTCATGGCACATCCCAACATGCGCGAGGCGCACGTTGTCTGCGCGCGGGATGTTCGGTCTGGAGACCATACTGGTTCAAAGCTAGGCAAGCTTTGGAAGTGCTTGAATACATCGAAATTGAAGCTCCTTGAATAATTGGCTGCGATTGATGGAATGACGAACGCCAAGCTCTACGGCGTGCTGCATTGCATCAACGGCGACAACACCCTCCGTGTCGCCGAATCCCTGCTTTAAACTGAACGGAGGCTATCCTCACCACAAGTGTGTGACAAGTGCCCCCTTTGCGGTGCCCGCCGATGAATGGCCCGTGGCTCCGGCGAGGCGGGTTCGATGATGATTTCTTCGCCTGCGGCTTGAGGCAGGGGTAGGCCTAACAGCCCGATGCAGGCGGCGATTGGCTTCTGGCTCCACCCGCTGAAGCGGTCGGCGGCTTGCGATAAGGCCCTCGAGTCATTAGAATTTCGTCTCTTTGCCGTCCGCATGGATGGTTGTTGGTGAGGCACGCTGCATCCAAATAACTACAGAGGAATCCCGTTTATGTACGCAGTAATGGTCACAGGCGGTAAACAATACCGCGTGATGCAAGGCGAGACGCTTCGCGTCGAGCTGTTGGAAGTCGAAGCCGGTAGCGAGATCAAATTCGACACCGTCCTGATGCTGGGCGACGGCGAAGGTGTCACCTTGGGTGATGCACTCAAGGGCGCCATCGTTTCTGCCACGGTGATCGGCCACGGCCGCGCCGACAAGATCCGTATCGTCAAATTCCGCCGTCGTAAGCACCATCGCAAGCAGATGGGCCATCGTCAGCACTACACCGAAATCCAGATCACCGGCATCGCCGGTGGCGACAAGAAATAAGGAGAAGCCGCCATGGCACATAAAAAGGGCGTAGGTTCCTCGCGCAACGGCCGCGACTCCAACCCGAAATATCTCGGCGTGAAGCTGTTCGGCGGTCAGGCCGTCGACGCCGGCAACATCATCGTGCGTCAGCGCGGCACCCAGTTCCATCCCGGTCCGGGCGTCGGCCTCGGCCGCGACCACACCTTGTTCGCGCTGGTCGACGGCAAGGTCGAGTTCTCGGTCAAGGGCCTGAAGAAGCGTCGTACGGTCAGCGTCGTCTGATCCGCTCTGCCTGCTTCCAGGAAGCCTGGTTCGCGAGAGGCCCCGCTTCGGCGGGGCTTTTCGTTTATGGCGTGAGTGATCGGCAATCAGCGGCAAAAACCAGAGTGGTCTATTCTGCTCGTCGCAGAATTCGTTCGCGGCCCAGGCCGCTCCTACAGAAGTCGTTTATCCCATGAAGCTCGTCGACGAAGCCGAAATCAACGTCACTGCCGGTAACGGCGGCAACGGCTGCGTCGGTTTCCGACGCGAAAAATTCATCCCGCTGGGCGGCCCGGACGGCGGCGACGGCGGCGACGGCGGCAGCGTCTGGGTCGAAGCCGACGAAAACCTCAATACCCTTGTCGATTTCCGCCACCAGCGTTCGTTCCGCGCCCAGCGCGGCGAGAACGGCATGGGCGCCCAGCGCTACGGCAAGGGCGGCGAAGACCTGACCATCACCGTGCCGGTCGGCACCGTCATCATCAACGTCCAGACCGACGAGACCATCGGCGACCTGACCCGCCACGGCGAGCGCCTGCTGGTGGCGCGCGGCGGCAAGGGCGGTCTGGGCAACATGCACTTCAAGAGTTCGGTGAACCGCTCGCCCCGCAAGGCGCTGCCGGGCCTGCCGGGCGAAGAGCGCACGCTGAAATTCGAGCTGAAGCTGCTGGCCGATGTCGGCCTGCTCGGCTTCCCGAACGCCGGCAAGAGCACCTTCATCCGCGCGGTCTCGGCGGCGACGCCGAAGGTCGCGGATTATCCGTTCACCACGCTGTATCCGAATCTGGGCGTGGTCAGCGTCGAACCGCACCGCAGTTTCGTGATCGCCGATATCCCGGGCCTGATCGAAGGCGCCGCCGATGGCGCCGGGCTCGGCAGCCTGTTCCTGCGCCACGTGCAGCGCACCCGGTTGCTGCTGCATCTCGTCGACATGGTGCCGATGGAGGGTGGGGTGGAAGCGACGCCCGCCGAGCAGGTGCGTGCGATCGAGCACGAGCTGCGCAAATACGACCCGGCGATGCTGGAAAAGCCGCGCTGGCTGGTGTTGAACAAGGCCGATCTGATGTTCGAGGACGAGGCGCGCGCGCTGGCCGAAGAGATCGTGGCCGAGCTGGGCTGGACCCAGCCGTGGTTCCTGGTGTCGGCGCTGTCGCGCGAAGGCACCTGGCCGATCATGCTGGAAATCCAGCATTTCTTCGACCGTCTGCGTGAAGACCAGTTGGAAGCCGATGCCGAAGCCGCTGCGGCGGGCACCTCGATCGATGCGGGCTGAGCCGATACACGTAGAGCGGCCTTCAGGCCGCTGTTTCATCATCCAGCGGCCTGAAGGCCGCTCTGCAGTTTCGGTTTTGAGCAGCGACTTGCCGACAACAAAAAACCCGGCCAAGGCCGGGTGTCAGAACATAACTAAAAACCCGGCCAATGCCGGGTGTCAGAACATAACTAAAAACCCGGCCGAGGCCGGGTTTTTGGCTGCAGCTTCATCGACGCGATCAGGCGGCCGCTTTGATGGCCTTGATGCGGGCGGTGAGGCGGCTCTTGTGGCGGGCAGCCTTGTTCTTGTGGATCAGGCCGCGCGCGCTGAAGCGGTCGAGGATCGGCTGAGCGACAGCGAAAGCGGCTTCGGCGCCGGCGGCGTCGTTGGCGTCAAGCGCCTTCAACACTTTCTTGACGGCGGTGCGGAGCATGGAGCGCTGGGCGGTGTTGCGCGCATTGCGCACGACGGTCTGCTTGGCGCGCTTCTTGGCGGACTTGATGTTGGCCACGGTGGAATCCTGGGGTTATCGGTTGGGTCGGGAGGTTTGGAACCCGGAGGTTCCTTGATTGCCCGATCGTATGAATTGAGAGGGCAGGCCGCCGCTATGCGGACAGCTAGACAGAAAATTATGGGGGATTCAGTGGGTTGGGTCAACTGGGAAGCACAGAGGACGGCGCCGTGAGCGGTACCAACCCCAAACCGGCGGCCCGCGGCGGGCTGCTGCGCTCCACCTCGATCTTCAGCGCCATGACCCTGCTGTCGCGGATCGCCGGCTTCGCCCGCGATGCCCTGCAGGCAAGGTTTTTCGGCAGTTCTGCGGCGATGGATGCCTTCGTCATCGCTTACCGCATTCCCAACTACCTGCGGCGGATCTTCGCCGAGGGCTCGATGCAGATGGCCTTCGTGCCGGTGCTGAACGAGATCCGCGAGCGCGGCGACGATGCGGCGCTCAGGGAATTCGTCGACCGCATGGCCGGGGCGCTGTTCTCGGTGGTGTTCGTGGTCTCGGGCATCGGCATGCTGGCCGCGCCGCTGATCGCCGGGCTGTTCGCGCCCGGTTCGGTCGACGAACCGGAAAAATTCGGCCTGATCGTGCAGATGCTGCGGATCACATTCCCGTATCTGCTGTTCATCTCGCTGATGGCGTTGGTCGCCTCGGTGCTGAACAGTTTCGGCAAGTTCGCGCTGCCGGCGGTCACGCCGGTGCTGCACAACCTGGTGATGATCGCAGCGATGGTGTGGCTTGCGCCGCGTTTCGACGAGCCCGCCAAGGCGCTGGCCTGGGGCGTTCTGGCCGCGGGCATCCTGCAGTTGCTGGTGCTGTGGCCGGCGCTGGGGCGGCTGGGCATCCGGCCGACCTTCAAGCCCGGTTTCGGCCATCCCGACGTGCGTCGGGTCGCCAAATTGATGGTGCCGACGCTGTTCTCGTCCTCGGTGGCCCAGCTCAACCTGCTGGTGGGCACGATGTTCGCCTCGGTGCTGGTCACCGGCAGTCAGACCTGGCTGTATCTGTCCGACCGGCTGGTCGAATTCCCGCTGGGGCTGTTCGGCGTGGCGATCGGCACGGTGATCCTGCCGCATCTGTCGCGCCGCCACGCCGCGGCCGATGCCGACGGCTATTCGACGGCGCTGGACTGGGGTCTGCGGCTGGCACTGCTGGCCGGGGTGCCGGCGGCGCTGGGGCTGCTGTTGCTGGCCGAACCGCTGACCTCGGTCGTCTACCAGGGCGGCAAATTCACGCCGCACGACACCCGGATGGCGGCGATCAGCCTCAGCGCGATGAGCATCGGCATCCCCGCGTTCATGCTCAGCAAGGTGCTGTCGCCGGCCTTCTTCGCCCGCCAGGACGCCAAAACTCCGATGCGCGCGGCGATTTACACGGTCATCGCGAATGTGCTGATGACCATCGCGTTCACCCTGCCGCTGTGGCTGAACGATATCGATGGCGCCCACGGTGGTATCGCGCTGGCGACAGGGCTGGCCGGCATCTTCAATGCCTGGCTGCTGTGGCGTTATCTGCGTCGCGATGGCCTGCTGCGCCCGCAGCCGGGCTGGGGCAAGCATCTGCTGCGGATCGCGCTGGGCTGCGTGGCGATGACCGCCGTGGTGCTGGCGATTTCGCAGTGGGTCGGCGACTGGACCGCGATCGCCAACCCGTGGCATCGCGTCGGCTGGCTGCTGGCGGTGGTGGCGGCCGGGGCGGGGGCGTACGGCGTGGCCCTAATGGCGCTGGGATTGCGACCGCGCGACCTGCGTCATTGATGCGTCGGCAACCGCAGCCCTGATCATTGAGCCCAGAATCGGCCGCGCTCGCTATACTTCGGAATTGATTGAACTTTGTTTGTCCCGGCGCCATGGCCGGACAGCCCGGACCCGAATGATCAGGGCCTGTTAACACGATTGGGATAGGTCACGCCGCGATTGAGTGCGTGCGGGACAAGGAAGAATGAGGAAATGTATGTCGATACATGCCCGAGTGATGACGCAGTACTGTGCGCACTCAATCGCGGCCCTTCGGGTTGCTTGCCTCTGGCCGCCATGCGGCCGTGCGTGGCTTGAACAGGCCGCCAGCCTGTCGCAGCGCCACGCACAACCACCTGACGGCCAGAGGCAAGCAACGTGACCTATCCCAATCGTGTTAACAGGCCCTAAATTGTTCCGCGACCTCGACGGCGGGCCGCTGTGCCCGGACGGCAGCGTGGTTTGCATCGGTGCCTTCGACGGCCTGCACATCGGCCATAGGGCGCTGGTGGGCCATGCGGTGACGCGCGCGCGCGAACTCGGCGTGCCTGCGGTCGCCTTGAGTTTCGAGCCGCTGCCGCGCGAATTCTTCGCTGGCGGTTCGCCGCCGCCGCGGCTGCAACTGCCGCGGATGAAGCTGCGCGGATTCGCGGCGCTGGGCATCGACCGCGTTGGCCTGCTGCGTTTCAACGCCGCGCTCGCCAGCCTGTCGCCGGAGGATTTCGTCCAACGCCTGCTGGTCGCACGTCTGCATGCGCGCGAAGTCTGGGTCGGCCCGGACTTCCGCTTCGGCCGCGCCCGCGCCGGCAATCTCGCGCTGCTGCAGCAGATGGGCGCCGAGCTTGGTTTCGCGGCGAAAACCATCGCGCCGGTCGAACTGGGCGGCATCTCGGTCTCCAGCACCCGCATCCGCACGGCGCTGCAGGTCGGCGATTTCGCCAGCGCCGCGCGCCTACTCGGTCAGCCCTATTCCATCGCCGGACGGGTGGTGCGCGGCAAGCAACTGGGCCGCACGCTGGGCTATCCCACCGCCAACCTGCGCTTCGGCGGCAAGACCCCGGCGCTGCGCGGCATCTACGCCACCCGCGTGCACGGCGTCGCCGACGCGCCTTGGCCGTCGGTGTCCAGCTTCGGCACCCGTCCCACCGTGGACGGCAAGGAGCCGCTGCTGGAAGCGCATCTGTTCGACTTCGACGGCGATCTCTACGGCCGCCATATCGAAGTCGAATTCGTCGCCCGCCTGCGCGACGAGGAAAAATTCCCCGACCTGCCGACCCTGGTCGTGCAGATGGACCGCGATGCCGAACAGGCGCGCCGCCTGCTGGGGTCGCCGCAATCGATACAGACGACAGAACGAGCCCCCGCGTGAGCGACCAAGACAAGCAACAAGACGGCAAGCTGGACAGCAAGTTGGACAACCAGCGTTACAAATCCACTATCCATCTGCCCGCGACGGATTTCCCGATGCGCGGCGACCTGCCCAAACGCGAGCCGGATACGCTGGCGCGCTGGGAAGCCGACGGCCTGTACGCGCGCATCCGCGCGAAGGCCAAGGGCCGGCCGACGTTCGTGCTGCACGACGGCCCGCCGTACGCCAACGGTTCGATCCACCTCGGCCATGCGGTCAACAAGATTCTCAAGGACATCATCGTCAAGTCGAAGACGATGGCCGGCTTCGATGCGCCTTACGTGCCGGGCTGGGACTGCCATGGCCTGCCGATCGAACTGGCGGTCGAGAAGAAGCACGGCAAGGTCGGGGTGAAACTCGACGCCGCGCAGTTCCGCGCCAAATGCCGCGAATTCGCCAACGAGCAGATCGATATCCAGCGTCGCGACTTCAAGCGTCTGGGCGTGCTCGGCGACTGGGAAAACCCCTACCGCACGCTCGATTTCAGCTTCGAAGCCAACGAGATGCGCGCGCTGGCGAAAGTGATCGAGAACGGTCACCTGCTGCGCGGCGTGAAGCCGGTGTACTGGTGCTTCGACTGCGGCTCGGCGCTGGCCGAGGCCGAGATCGAATACGAGAACAAACAGTCGCCTGCGGTGGACGTGGCCTATGCCGCGCGCGACCCGCATGCGCTGGCGGCGAAGTTCGGCGTCGGCATCGACGACGACACATCGGTCGCGGTGCCGATCTGGACCACCACGCCGTGGACGCTGCCGGCTTCGCTGGCGGTATCGCTGGGCCCGGATCTGGAATACGCGCTGGTGGAAGGCCCGGCGCGCAGCGGCAAGCGTCAACTGCTGGTGCTGGCCGAAGCCCTGGTGGAGAAAGCGACCAAGCGTTACGGCATCGAAGAAGCGAAGCTGCTGGGCCGTGCGCAGGGCGCCGCCCTGGAAGGCATCCTCCTCGCGCATCCATTTGCTGTTGATGGGAATGCCTATGCCGAACGCGACATCCCCCTGATCCTCGGCGATCACGTGTCCGCCGAAGACGGCACCGGCGCCGTGCACACCGCGCCCGGCCACGGCCAGGAAGACTTCGCGGTCGGCCTGAAATACGGTCTGATCGAGCAATACACCGCGGCGCAGCTGAATCCGGTCGACGGTCGTGGCGTGTACCTGCCGTCGACACCGCCGCTCGGCGACATCGTGCTGGCCGGCCTGCACATCTGGAAAGCCAACGAGGTCATCGTCGAGGCGCTGCGCGGCATCGGCGTGCTGCTCGCGCATCACGACATCAACCACAGCTATCCGCACTGCTGGCGCCATCACAAACCGGTGGCGTTCCGCGCCACGCCGCAGTGGTTCATCTCGATGACCCAGGCGAATCTGTGCGCCGACGCGCTGGACGCGATCAAGCAGGTCGAATGGTTCCCCGGCTGGGGCGAAGCGCGCATCGCCGGCATGATCGAAGGCCGCCCGGACTGGACGATCTCGCGCCAGCGCACCTGGGGCGTGCCGATCGCGCTGTTCGTGCATCGCGAAACCGGCGAGCCGCATCCCAATTCGCCGTCGCTGATGCGCCAGGTCGCCGAGCGCGTCGAACGCGAAGGCGTCGATGCGTGGTACGCGCTGGACGCCGCCGAGTTGCTCGGCGAACTGGCGGGCGACTACGACAAGGTCACCGACATCCTCGACGTGTGGTTCGACTCCGGCGTCACCCACGACTGCGTGCTCGCGCAGCGGCCGGAGGACGGCCTGCGCAAGCCGGCCGATCTGTATCTGGAAGGCTCCGACCAGCATCGCGGCTGGTTCCAGAGCGCGCTGCTGACCGGCGTCGCGATCGACAAGGCCGCGCCGTACCGGCAGTGCCTCACCCACGGGTTCACGGTCGATCAACACGGCCGCAAGATGTCGAAGTCGCTCGGCAACGGCATCGATCCGCAGGACATCATGAAGACGCTCGGCGCCGACATCCTGCGCCTGTGGATCGCGTCCGCCGACTACACCAACGAGATGACGCTGTCGCAGGAAATCCTCAAGCGCAACGCCGACGTTTACCGCCGCCTGCGCAACACCGCGCGCTTCCTGCTGGGCAACCTGCACGGCTTCGACCCGGCTGTGCACCTGCTGGCGCACGAGGACATGCTGGCGCTCGACCGCTGGATCGTGCACCGCGCCGACGCGCTGCAGCACCAGATCGCCAACGCCTACACCCGCTACAACTTCGCCGAAATCGTGCAGGCGCTGATCAATTTCTGCAGCGTCGATCTGGGCTCGCTGTATCTCGACGTGACCAAGGACCGCCTGTACACGATGCGCGAGGATTCGCGCGGCCGGCGCAGCGCGCAGAGCGCGATGTACCGGATCAGCGAAGCCTTCGTGCGCTGGATCGCGCCGATCCTCAGTTTCACCGCCGACGAGATGTGGCAGCACCTGCCAGGCGGGCGCGAGGAGAACGTGCTGTTCGCGACGTGGTACGACGGCCTGGCGCCGTTGACCATCAATGCGCTGTTGGACGATACGGCGTCGAAGGGCGCGGCGTCGAACGATGTCGTACTCGATCGCGAACGTTTCGACCGTTTGCTCGCGCTGCGCGAACAGGTCGCGAAGACGCTGGAGCCGATGCGCGCCAGCGGCGAGATCGGCGCGGCGCTGGATGCCGAGATCACCCTTCATTGCGGCGCGGAAGCGTTCGCGTGGCTGTCGCCGATCGCCGATGAGCTGCGGTTCTACTTCATCAGCGGCGACGTGACGGTGGTGCTGGGCGGCGATGGGGTGTCCGCGGTCGTCAGCGCCAAGCCGAAGTGCATCCGCTGTTGGCATCACCGCGAAGATGTCGGCGCCCATCCCGACCATCCCGAGATCTGTGGCCGGTGCGTGAGCAACGTCGACGGCCCGGGCGAAGAGCGCCATTGGTTTTGATTCCGTAGAGCGGCCTTCAGGCCGCTGATCCGCGCGGCGCAACATCCAGCGGGCTGAAGCCCGCTCTACAAGAGCAGAATGTCGGAATGACCCAATCCCCCAAACCCAACGCCCTGATCTGGCTGCTGCTGTCCGCGGTGGTGATCGGCCTCGACCAGTGGTCCAAGCAGTGGGTGCTGACCAGCCTGCCCGAGTTCCAGCCGGTGCCCGTGATCGAGGGCTACTGGAACTGGTATCGCACCTACAACCCCGGCGCCGCGTTCAGCTTCCTCGCCGACGCCGGCGGCTGGCAGAAATACTTCTTCTCCGCGCTGGCGCTGCTCATCAGCGGTGTGCTGGTCTACTGGCTCTCGCGCACCGCGCGCGGCCACTGGCGCGAGGCGCTGCCGTTCTCGCTGGTCATCGGCGGGGCGCTGGGCAACCTGATCGACCGGCTGCTGCACGGCCACGTCATCGATTTCATCCAGTGGCACTGGAAAGAGGTCTACTACTACCCGTCGTTCAACATCGCCGATTCGGCCATCGTCGGCGGCGCCATCGCCCTGGTGGTGTTCGGGGTGTTCAGCGGGCGCGGCAAGACCCCAGCGGAAGGGGGATAATCCCGCCATGGAAATCATCCTCGCCAACCCCCGCGGCTTCTGTGCCGGCGTCGACCGCGCCATCGAGATCGTCAAACGCGCCATCGAGACCCTCGGCGCCCCGATCTACGTCCGCCACGAAGTGGTCCACAACCGCTTCGTGGTCGAAGACCTGCGTCAGCGCGGCGCGGTGTTCGTGGAAGAACTGGACGAAGTGCCGGACAACGCCACCGTCATCTTCAGCGCCCACGGCGTCTCGCAGGCGGTGCGCGCCGAGGCCACCCGCCGTGGCCTGAAGGTGTTCGACGCCACCTGTCCGCTGGTGACCAAGGTCCATCTGGAAGTGGCCCGCCACTGCCGCGCCGGCCGCGACGTGGTGCTGATCGGCCACGCCGGCCATCCCGAGGTCGAGGGCACCATGGGCCAGTGGCTCTCCGAGGCCGGCACCGGCCGCATCTATCTGGTCGAGGACATCGACGACGTGTCGCGGCTGGAAGTCACCCAGCCCGCCAATCTGGCCTACACCACCCAGACCACGCTGTCCGTGGACGACACCCGCGGCATCATCCAGGCCCTCCGCGAGCGCTATCCCGAGATGCAGGGCCCGCGCAACGACGACATCTGCTACGCCACCCAGAACCGCCAGGACGCCGTGCGCGAGCTGTCCGAGCAGTGCGACCTGCTGCTGGTGGTGGGCTCGCCCAACAGCTCCAACTCCAACCGCCTGCGCGAACTGGCCGAGCGGGAAGGGGTGGAGGCCTATCTGATCGACGGCGCCGACGAGATCGACCCGCGCTGGGTCGAAGGCCGCCGCCACATCGGCGTCACCGCTGGCGCCTCGGCCCCCGACGTGCTGGTGCGCGGCGTGATCGCCCGCCTGCGCGAACTGGGCGCCGGCGAGCTGCGTGAGCTGGACGGCAAGCCCGAAGACATGATCTTCGCGCTGCCCAAGGAACTGCGCCTGCAACTGGTCGATTGACGGATCGATTGACCGCCACCCCCGCGAAACCTAGAATTCACCTCCCGCCCCGGACCCATGGCCCGGGACGCAGGCTTCAATCGCCGGAATAGCTCAGTTGGTAGAGCGGCGCATTCGTAATGCGTAGGTCGTAGGTTCGATTCCTATTTCCGGCACCACAGTTTTCCACGGTAAAACGAAGGGTTGGACGGGAAGCCGCTCCGGCCCTTTTCCATTCAGGGCAACTCCTTTCGGAGCAGATCCGGATCGGTAAGCACGGCCCGAAAGTGAAGATCGAAAAACCCTACGTGGACAGTCGCAGAGCCCAAGCACACGCCTCGACGGCCCGTGTGCTGCGAACGCTCGGCGGGAAAGATCTTGAAAGGGCTGTGTATGAAGCCCTCTATGGCGTGCACGCGCTGCGGCATATCTAAGCGCTATTGACAGCGATCAGTCGCGCGCGGCCTGATCGCGTCCGTTCGCCGCTGCGCGGCGCAGAAAAGGCATCCAGGCTTCGGGCACGTATTCCGAAGCGCGCGCGCCGCCAACATGCACCTGCAACGCCGCGATGCTCTTGTCTCCATTGGCATTGCGCACCACATCTTCGGCTTGGGTCCGAACGCGGTCGACGATCGAGTCCATGGCCGTGTCCGATCGGCCGAGCACGACGCCGGCCAAGCCGGCATCCGACGTCCGGCCCGCGAAATCGCGGGCGCCGTCCAACTCGGCGAGCATCAGTTTTGCGAGACGTGCCAGCAGCACGGCGGCTTCAAGTTCTCCAGAGTGCGTGCGATATCGCTCGAAGTCGGAGACTTCCAGACTGACCACGGCCAATGGCTCGCTGGTGTCGGCCGCATGCGCGATGGCGCCGCGGAGACGACGCAGGAAGCGTCGGCGCGACAGCAGGCCGGTGACTCCGTCGAGGTGCGCGCGGTCGGCGCTGCGGCGCAGGTCGACGACAACGGAGACTGCACCCAGCAACAAGACCGCTGCGACCGCGGCCGACGGGCCCCACCACGCCTGGAAGGCCGATACGGCGATCAGGCTCACTGCGACCAAGGCTGCGACTACGAATGCGTTGGCCATGATGCGCGCACGCAGTTCCGGTAGAAGCGACAGACCCGTCGCCAGCGTCGCGACGAGGAAGGCGAGCAGTGCGCACGTTGCAGGATCCAGCGCCCGAACTTCGGCGCGCTGCGCGAGGGTCTCGGTCGCATTCGCCACATACTCGAGCGTCGACATCCGGATGCCGGGCATCGGCGTGTCGATCACGTGGCCCAATCCCGCCGCCGTCGCGCCGACGATGATGCGACGGCCACGGAACGCATCGTCCGGAACGCGGCCGTCGAGTACGTCGACATAGGAATACTGCGGATACGTGCCGGCCGGGCCCGCGAAACGCAAGAGCACGCGATCCGCCCGTTCCCATGCCCGCGAGGCGTTTTGCCCGGGCGTCGGGGGCGCGGTGCGGTCGTTGCGCTCGACGCCCAGCAGCGCAAGCGGCAGGGCAGGCCATCGGGGCGTCCCTACGCCGGCCCAGAGGTACAGCGCCGACGCCGATCCCTGGCCGGATTCCAGGTCGCTGTGGCCCAGCGTCCGCGCCGCGTCGCCCAGCGGCGCGACCGGCACCAGCTCCTCCGCCGGGGCGCCGGCCGCCGCGATGCCGGCATTGATCGGCAGCACCACGCGCCCGCTCGCCCGCATCGCCTGGGCGAGCGCGTCGTCGCTGCCGATATTCCGGTCGCGTTCGGACATCAGTACGTCGAGCGCGACGCTGCGCGCGCCGGCCGCATCGAGGTGCTCCACCAGACGCCCGTGAATGCGCCGCGGCCACGGCCATTGTCCCAGCGCCTGCAGGCTGCGATCGTCGATGGCGATCAGGACGGTCCCGCCGTCGCGCGCCAAGGGCGCGTTGCGGACGTGCGCGGCGTAGAGGGCATCGTCGACCGGCGCCATCGCGCCGGATGCGCTCAGCATTGCGGCGCCCAGGCCGGCGATCAACGCGGCCGCCCACCGACGCCGCCAGGGCGCAAGGCGCTTCATAGCGCCAGCAGCAGAAGCGCGACCGACGCTGCGCCTCCCGCGTAGCACAGCATGCAGGGCAGGCGGATCTCCTGGATGCTTCCCAGTTCCATGGCATCGCCGTCCTCGGTCAGCGCGTGGACGCGCACGTACCAACGGCCGCCCCGCGGTTTCTTCATGAGCAGTTCCGGCGTTTCGACGGTCGTATCGATCACCGGATCGCGCAGGTCGGCGTGGCGGGACACCTCGACGCGGTAGCTCGGGATCTCGGGCACGCTGCGCCAGCGCAGCACCAGTTCGCCTTTCTTCACCGAGGGCGCTGCGAGCTGCGCATCGGGCGGCATCGGCTGTACTTCGAACGGCAGCGCGCTGCCGAACAATCCGTGACGCCCCTGCGCATCGCGGGCGGCGACGCGCCACCAGTACGCGCCTGGAGACAACGACACCGGCGCGCGCGCGCGAGTCGACGCGGAATCGAACTGATGCACGAGGTCGCCCATCGCTGCGTCGCGCGCGATCTGGACGCGCGCGCCCGCGGCCCCTTCGCTGCGCGACCATTCGAATCGCGGCTTCGGAAGGTATGACACCTCGGCATTCGCCGGACGGATCGTCAGCGGCGGCGCCGGCCCTTCGGGAATCTCGATCGGCAGGTTCGCATCCAGGCCCGCGATGCCTTCGGCGTCGACGGCGCGCACGCGGATGAGATGTTGGCCGGCCGGCAGCGTGCCGATGCCGATGTTCGGCGACGACGCTACCGCTTCGAACAGTTGTACTTCTGGCGCATCGGCGCGGACCACGTCGATCTGATAGCCGCTCGCGCCCGGCACCAGCGGCCATTCGAGCAGGATCGGCAGACTGTCGAAGGCGGCGGCGGACAGACTGGGCGCGGGCAGCAGGGCGCGCGTGCGCACGCCGCCGTCGTTGCGGCTGCCGTAGCCTGCGCGAAGCTCCGCAGCGCCCGTTCCGCCATCGACGCCGACATGGCCTTCGACGACTTCCGTCGTTTCCCGCCCGTCCTCGTACGCAACGCGGAACCGGGTGCCGCGCACGCTCGACGTCGCCGAGGGCGTCGAAACGTCGTAACGCGCGGCCGGACCCTTCTGCGGCGCGACCCGGTGCGTCGCCCGGCCGCGCTGCAGCCTGACTTCGCTGTCGACCATGCCCGTTTTCCCAAAGCTGCTGAGCCGGTCGAACACGACGCGGCTGCGGCTGGCGAGCAGCAATCGCGAACCGTCGGCGAACTCCACCGTAGCGCTGGCGTCCTCGCCGGTTTCGACCCATCCGTTCGTGGCGATCCGCATGTCCGCCGCTCCTGCGCGCGCCTCCGTGCGGCCGTCCACCGCGATGCGGACCGCGCCGCGCACCGCGACGATGCGCGCGCGCTCGGGTTGCACCCGCAGCCATTCGACAGGGAAACGCAACCGCTGCCCGGGGGGAAGATGCTTCGGGTCCGGCACGCGGTTGTATGCCTGCAGGCGCGACCATGGCACATCGGCCTTCAGATGGGTCGTCGCCAGGTCCCACAGATTGTCGCCGGGCCGCACCCGGTAGACCCAGTCCGCGGCCGACGCATAGCCGGATACGGCGCATGCAAACGCCATGAGCAGCAATGCACGCCGCCAGGCGGCTCCGATATTCCTCACGCCCATTCCTGTCCCTCTTGTTGATCCGTCGTCGCGGCATTGCGTGCCGGCTCGACGTCGCCCACAACGGGCGCTGTCGGCACCGTCAAGGCGAATGTCGACCCGGCAGGGTTCGTCTGTTCGATCACGATGTCGCCACCGTGGAGCCTGGCGATCTCCTGCGCCAGATGCAGGCCCAGTCCGGCGCCGCCCCGGCCGCTGCTGGCCGAACCGCGGACATAACGCTGAAAGATGCGCTCCCGTTCGGGCCCGGTCACGCCCGCGCCCTCGTCGGTGACGCGGAAGCGCACCATATCCGTTTCCCACGTCGTGGCGATCACGATCGGTGCGGGGGCGATCGAATACTTGAGGCCGTTGTCGATCAGATTCGCCAGCGCCACCGTGAGCAGGCCCAGATCGCCATCGATGTCGGGTGCGGCATCGGATATCTCGAGCCTGATGCGCGGATCCGTGCTGCCGCCGTGATGTTCGACGGCTGCCGCCACGAGCGCTGCCGCGTTGAATCGGGTGGTCTGACGCGCTCGCTCGGGCGCGCGCATCCGGTCGTCCGCCAGATACGTCTCCATCATCGCCGTCATCCGCGTCGTCGCGCGATCCACGCGCCCGAGGCGTTGCTGCAGATCGGCGTTCTGCAGCGCCGCATGCGACCGCAGCCGCTGCGCCACGGTCTTGATCACCGCCAGCGGCGTGCGGAACTCGTGCGACACCATCGCGACGAAATCGCGCTGTGCGTCCAGCATCTTCCGTTCGGACTCCAGCGAACTGGCCAGTTCCGTCTGTGCGGCCCGGCGCTCGGCGATTTCCGACATCAGACGATGATTGGCCTCGGCCAGTTCCGAGGTGCGTTCGCCGACCTTGCGATCCAGACGTTCTTCCGATTCCCTGGAGAGCAGCAGCGCACGCCGCTCAGAGTCGCGCATGCGGCGCATGAGCGCCAGGCTCAGGGCTATCATGTGTACGATGCCCGCCGCCAACAGCGCATGCGACGACCAGAAGCCGGCGGGCACCGCACCGATATGCCGCAGCACCGCGATCGCCAAGCCCAGCATCTGCGGCGCGAACGCGATGGTCACCGGCCGCAGGTCGGGCCGGCGATGCCATTGGTAGCTGAGCAATGCGAAGAAAACCGGCTGCCATGCGAGCGTCGCGATCAGCGCCGCCCGGAGCACCACGCCGTCGCTCACGAACAGGATGGCGAGCGCGCCACCGGCCTGCATCAGCGACAGCGTGGCCGCGATCTGGTGGAGAAGCGGAAATCTGCGCTCCAGTTCCAGCAGCCTCAGGCTGAACCACAGGGTATAGCCCATCGCGACGAGCGCGAACGCCCGGGTCAGGTAGATCGCCGTCTCCGGCGAACCGGGCAACAACCATTGCGCGCCGAAGCCTTCCAACAGCCACACCATCGCGAAGAAAGCGCCGAGATAGAGCGAGTAGCGGAGATAGGCAGCGGAGCGCAATTCCAGCCAGAAAAACAAGGTGAACGTGAGCAACAGCACAAGGATGCCGAAGTACGCGCCCCAGAGTGCGTACTCGCGCTCGGCCATGTCCACGAACGCCGATGGCCGCCATAGCACCGGCTCCACTTCGTGGGTGGTGCTTTGCCCGGAGACGCGGAGATAAAGCGTGCGGCCGTCCGCCGCCGCTCCGAGCCGCAACGGGAACACCGGCAGCCGGAAACGCACCGGGCGATCCAAGAACGGCGTGGACGCGCCGAGTTCGCGCATCGTCAGACGGCCCGATGCATCCGATGCGTACAGGGTGACGGACGTGACCGTCGCTGGCCCCACCGAAAGCCACCACTCGCCGCCTGCGATCTGACGCGGGACATCGAGGCGGATCCATGCCGCGCCGTCGCGCGCAGCGGATCGTGTCGCACTGAAGCCGCGCGCCGCACCGAAGTCGGCGCGCGAGAGCCGGCGTACCGTTTCGATGTCGAAATCGCCGGTCGGATCGTAGAGATAGACGGCGTCCGCCGACAGGTCGACGTGGGCATTGATCGTGTCGTGCGGAATGTGTGCGCACGCCGGGACCGCAAGCGCGATGAGCAGGCACGATATGAACTTCATGACCGCGAGCCGCATCATCTGTGACCTTTCGCACAATGCAATGCCGCGCGTGCGGCGGCGGTCTCCCGCCATTGAGACCCGTATAATCTCCGCGCACACGCAGGAGGAGTGGTATGGCGCAATGGATCGAAGGGAGCGGGCTGCGGGAGCGTGTGGCGGTAGTGGAAGACGATCCGGACCTGCTGGAAGAACTTGCGGCCGGACTGGAAGAGCAGGGGTTTCGCGTCATCGCATGTCCCAGCGCCGAAGCGTTCTGGCGCGCCAGCGCGCAGATGGAATTCGATGTTGTGGTGCTGGATGTCGGGCTTCCCGGCGAAGACGGTTATTCCGTCCTGCGGCGACTGAGCGATCGCATGGACATCGGCAAGGTGATGCTGACCGCGCGCGCGCTGCCGGCCGAGCAGGCGCTCGGCCTGCGCAGTGGCGCCGACGCGTATCTCACCAAGCCCACGGACCTGATCGTGCTTGCGGCGACTTTGCGCAGCGTGCTGCGACGCATGCGGAATGCGGTGCCGACGCAGGCATGGCGACTCGTCGACGGCGGCTGGTCGCTGCGTGCGCCCGATGGGCAGTTGTTCGAACTCACGGGCAGCGAGAGGGCCGTGATGGAAAGCCTCATGGAACGGCCGGGCGAGGCGATCGCACGCGATGCGCTGATCGAACGCCTGTCGGATGGTGCGTCGGATTTCGATCCCCATCGTCTGGACGTACTCGTACACCGGTTGCGGAAAAAATTGTCTAACAGGCGGCTGCGCCTTCCCGTGCGCGCAATCTACCGCGGGGGCTTCGTGTTTTCCACCGAAGACGAAATGGCATCCGCTCCGGCGTGAGGATGTGAAAGTTTTCTTGAAGATCGGTCATTGAGATGAATTCGATCGGCCATTAGGGTGTCGCCACTCGATGCTGCACATCGCATCGCGCTGTGCGTCGCGAACCGGACGATATCGGATATCGATGCGCGGAATTCGGCCCAATGCCGTACCCGCGCATGCGCTGCAGCGTGTTTGTATTCGCGCCAACGGAATGTGTTAACGACGGGCCTGCGGTCGGCAGGCGGATTGGGGATTCGAATCATGAAGTGGACGATGTGGTCGCGCCGTAATGGCGCGGAACGTGTGGCTAGCAACGATGCCGGTCGCAACCAGGAAGGCGAATTCTCGCCGCACTCCGCGCGAAGGTCGGGTGGTGCGATGCGCGTCGCCTGCGCGATGCTGACGTTGATGCTCGCCGGCTGGGCGCCCGCCGCGCTCGCGATCGATCTGCAGATAACGGATCTCTCCGACGGCGCGTCCGATCCCACGCCCGCGGGCGGCATCGTCACCTACGACTACACGATCCAGAACGGCGCAGCCGATACCGCGACGAACGTCATCACGCTGTTCGACATTCCCGCGGGCGCGACCGCGGTGAACCTGCCCGCCTTCTGCGCGGCCGACATCGGTACGCCGACGCGCATCCAGTGCAACGTCGGCACGCTCGTCGGCACGCTCGGCGGCGGCGCGCCGGTGAGCTTCCAGTTGCAGGTCTCGACAGTGGGCCTGAGCCCGGCCGTGATCACGGTGCGCAGCGCCATCGGCCGCGCGCCGGTGCCGCCGGCGTCCACGCCGCTCGCGGGCCTGACCCCGGCCGATCCGTTCTTCGCTGGCGACACCAATGCCGCGAACAACAGCGCGGCACAGGTCACCACGTTGACCAACGCGGGCAATCTGTCGCTCGCCAAGACCGCGACCCCAGATCCCGTGGTCGCAGGCGCCGAGATCACCTACACGATCCAGGTGCGCAACAACGGGCCATCGGCCTCGACCAACTTCAACGTCGTCGATACGCTGCCGTCGGGCGCGGCATTCGTGGCCGGAAGCGCCGCGGGCGCCGGCTGGACCTTCTCCGGCGCCAACGGCACGTTCGCGGGCACGCTGGCGGTCAACGCCACGGCCACCTACACCTTCCGCGCGCGCGTGACCGCCACCGGCGGCACGCTGGTCAACAGCGCGACCGTCAATGCGGTCGGCACCCCCGACCCGATTCCGGGCGATAACACCGACGACGTCGGCACGGCTGTCGTCCCGGGCGCGGATCTGGACATCGCCAAGACGGCGGCGCCCGCCCCGGCGATCTCCGGCCAGCCGATCACCTTCACCATCACCACGCGCAACAACGGTCCGAGCGCGGCGGCCAACGTCAGTTTCTCGGACACGATGCCGGCGGGCTTCCTGATCACCGGGCAAACCGCGCCGGCCGGCTGGACCTGCGTGGTCACCTCCGGCGACACCGTCATCACCTGCAGCCGCGCGGCGAACTACCCAAGCGGCGCCATCGATACCTTCACCGTGCAGGCCCTGGTGCCGGCCAGCGGCCCCGGCAGCAGCGGCAACCAGACCAATACGGCAACCATCACCTCGACCACCGCCGACCCGAACCCGGCGAACAACTCCGGCAGCGCGACGTTCACCGTGCTCACCGACGGTGCCGATCTGCAGCTCAGCGGCAAGAGCAAGACGCCTGGCGTGGTTGCGGTGTGGAGCGGTATCGGTTCCGACGCCGACAGCCGCATGACCTCGACCATCAACCTGCGCAACATCGGTCCGCGTCCCGCGACCGGGCAGGTGGACATCGTCGACACCCTGGCGCCGGGCGAGGAGTTCGTCAGCGCCTCCGGCCCCTGGACCTGTTCGGCGACCGTCTACGGCGCCCCGCCTGCGCAGCAGATCGTGACGTGCTCGCTCAATGCCGGGTCGCTGCCGCTGGCTGCGGGCGCCAATGCGCCGCCGCTCACTCTGGTGACCCGGGCCCGCGTTGCCGGCACGCTGACCAACAGCGCCTGCACGGGCGGCTCCGGCGGCTCGCGCGAACCGCTGACCGGCGGCGGTCTGGACATCGATCCCAACCCCTCCAACGACTGCGCCGGCGCCGGTGCGCGCACCACCGACGCGCGCGCCGATCTGTCGATCACGAAACAGACCAATGGCCCGGGCGAGGCCGACAACACCCTGCCGACGACGTACACGACGATGAGCTACACGCTGGTCGTCTCCAACGCCGGCCCCGATGCGACGGCCGGTGTGGTCGTCAACGACCCGGCCATCCCCGGCTGGATCAACGGGCGCTCCAGCGCCACCGTGTCCGGGCCTGCGGGCTGGACCTGCGGCGTCACCGGCGGCGGCAGCGTGACCTGTCGCTCGGGCGCCAACGCACTCGCCGCGGGCGCCAGCGAGACCATCACCATCGATGTCACCGGGCCGCTGTCCGACAGCGTGGGCCAGAACCCGAACTGCAACGGGGCGATCCGCACCGGTGCGCGCTGCAACACGGCGGGCGTGGGCGTGGACGCCGCGGTCGCCGGTTCGGTCGGCGAGATCAACGCCACCAACAACAGCGCCCAGGATTTCGTGCGGATTCCGCGCGTGGCCAACGTGCAGACCACGACCAAGGCCATCACGTCCGGTGCCATCGGCCAGGAAGGCGTGAACTCGACCTATCGCATCGATTACCGCAACGCGGGCCCGTCCGCGGCCAGCGGCGTCATTTTCCGCGACGTCATCACGCTTCCGGCGAACGATGCCGGCTTCGTGCTGATCTCCGCGACGCGCACGCCCGGCGCCACCGCATGCGCCACCGTCGCCGATGCGGGCGTGAGCACCGCGCCGGCCGCCGGCGGCACGTCCTACTTCACCACCGGTGCCAGCGGCACCGTGACGGTGACCTGTCCGGCGCTCAATCTGGCCAACGGCAGCACCCAGAGCCTCAACCTGGTCATCCGGCCGAACAACAATCCCGGCGGCAGCGTGGGCCGGCAGTTCACCAACATCGCCGATTTCGCGTTTTCGGGGCCGAGCAGCGGCACCGACGCTTCGGGCGACTTCGAGTACAACGCGGTCGCGACGGCCGCCGACGACCAGAGGTCGGCCACGCTGACCTTCTCGGGCAACGCCGTCGACCTGCTGACCAACAAGGTCGATACGGGCTTCGCCGGCGGCATCGATCCGCTCGGTTACGATCCGACTGATCTGAGCCGCAACGCCATCACCTACCGGGTGCGGGTCACCAACAACGGTCCGTCGGTCGCCAACGGCGTGGATATCACCGACACGCTGACGCCGCCGGCCGGCCGCACCGTGCGCTTCCTCGGCGTCTCCGCTGTGCCGGGCGGTCCGTTCGCCATCGTCGGCTGCACCATCACCGCCGGGACCAACCCGACGGTCGGCGCGCCGCTGACCGTGGTGTGTCCGGTCCCGGGTGCGGGTTTCGCCACCAATGTGGAAGGCGTGATCGCTGCGGGCGCGACCGGCAGTCTGTTCCTGCGCTATCAGTACGAGACGCCGCCGGGCGCGGCGGGCGACACGCTGCAGAACACCGCGGTGGCGTCTTCGTTGGAGTCGGACACCAATCCGGCCAACAACGAAGAGGGCGAATCGACCACGATCCGCTCGCGTTCCGATCTGCGAATCGCCAAGCGCATCGTGCTGGCGACCCCCGCACCGAGCAACGATCCCACCGTCGCGCTGCCGGCCGACATCGCCACGGTCACCGTGCGCCAGCCGTTCGTGTACGTGGTGGAGGGCGCCAACGCCGGGCCGGGGTCAAGCCTCTCGCTCGATCGCTCCGGTTCCAATCCGCTCAACGGCACCGGTACGGTGATCGTCGATACGCTGCCCGCGGGTCTGGTGGTGACCGGTCCGATCACCTGGCAGAAGGTCGGCCCCAGTCTGGGCGGCGATGAGGTGCCCAACGGCACCGGCGCCTGTTCGCTGGCGGGCAGCGCTGTGACCTGCAACCTGGGCGACCTGACTTTCGTGCCGGGCGACCTCGGCCGCGTACGCGTGCTGGTGCCGTCGCGCTGGGACGTGGTCCCGGCCGGCGGAACGGCGAACAACACCGCCACGATCACGACCCAGCAGGTCGAGGAAGATCCGAACAACAACACGGTCACCGTGCCGCTGGCGGTCACGGGCTCATCGCTTGCCGGCACCGTGTTCAACGACCGCGACCGCGCGGGCGCCAACGGCGGCACGCCGCAGGCCGCAGCGGCAGAGCCGCGTCTGGCCGGTGTGGGCATCGCGCTGACCGGCGTCGACGCCTACGGCAACCCGGTCAACCTGACCGCCACCACCGACGCCGACGGCAATTACCGTTTCGACGACCTGGCGCCGTCCGACGCCGCCGGCTACACCATCACCCAGTCGCAGCCGGCCGGTTACAACAACGGCCCGGTCGATCCGCCCGTCGCGGGTCCGGACGCGCCGTCGCTGGGCGGCAGCTATGCCGCAGGCGCGCCGAATTCGGTTTACACCGGGATCGTGGTCGGCGCCGACGACGACGGCGTGCGCTACAACTTCCCCGAACTGCTGCGCGCGAGCCTGTCGGGCTTCGTCTATGTCGACAACAATTTCGACAACGTGCGCAACGCCGGCACGGACAGCCCGATCGCCGGCACTCCCGTCGAGCTGCTCGATGCCGCGACCGGGACCGTGATCGCCACCGCCACCACCGATGCGAATGGTTTCTACCAGTTCAGCGATCTCGATCCGACGATCGTCTACACGCTGCGCGAGCCGCTGCCGGCAGGCAATTACCTCAACCGTCCGACGGCGGTGAATCCCGGCCTGATCGATGGTGCCGCCTGTGCCGCGGGCTGTACGCCCGGCACCGGCGTTTCCCCGGACGCCGCCACCACCGACCGGATTTCGCAGATCGATCTGGGCACCGGCGCCAGCGGCACCGAGTTCAACTTCGGCGAGACGCCGAGCGGCTCCTCTCTGGCGGGCCGCGTATGGCTGGACCTCGACAACGACGGCGTCATCGACGCCAGCGAGGCCGGCATCGCCGGGGTGACGATCACCCTCACCGGCATCGACCAGGACGGCAATCCGGTCAATCGCACCACGACCACGGCGGCCGACGGTTCCTACAGCTTCACCGGCTTGCTGCCGGGCAGCTACGTGGTGACCGAGCCGAACCAGCCGGCCGGCACGCTCAATGGCCGCACGGTGGCGGGCAGCGTCGGCGGTACCGCGACCGTGCCGTCGGTGACACCGTCGGCGATCACCGCGATCGCGCTGGGCGTCAACCAGGCGGCGACGGGCTACAACTTCGGCGAGATCCCGCCCGCGAGCCTCAGCGGCCGCGTGTATTTCGACAACGACGACGACGGCGCGATCGACAGCGGCGAGACCGGCATTGCGGGCGTCACCGTCACCCTGACCGGCACCGACGCCGATGGCGCCATGGTCAGCCTCACCACCACCACCGACGCCGACGGCACCTATGTCTTCACCGGCCTGCGCCCCGGCACCTACACCGTGACCGAGCCGACGCAGCCGCCGGCCACGTCCAACGGCCTCACCACGGCGGGCACCGTGGGCGGCGCGACCAGCGGCACCGCAACGCCGCGGGGCACGCTGCCGTCCGCGATCAGCGGTATCGTGCTGCCGGCGGGCCAGTCGTCCATCGACAACAACTTCGGCGAGATCGCAGATTCGCCCGACCTGTTCGTGAGCAAGGCGGCCACGCCCGGCACCTTCACCGTCGGCACCGAGAGCCGCTACACGGTGCGCGTGCGCAACGCCGGCAACGCGGCCACGGTCGGCGCATACACGGTCGACGACCGTCTGCCCGTGGGCGTCGTGCTCGCCGCCACGCCGACCGGCACCGGCTGGGCCTGCACCGGCGCCGCTGGCGCGGCCAGCTTCCAGTGCGCCAGCTCCCAGGTGCTGGCCCCGGGCGAAACCCACCCGGGCGACATCGATGTGCGCGTGAACGTCACTGCGGCGGCTGCCGCCGCCTCGCCGCTCATCAATGCGGTGATCGTGCGCGGCGGCGGCGAGTCCCCGGCGCGCCGGCCCACGCCTCCGGAAGAATCCGATTTCGGCGGCAACGTCGGCGGCCTGCCGGTATGCGACCAGGCAATCACCCAGAACGCCTGCCGCATCCAGACTCCGGTGCAGGCGTCCAGCGCGATCAGCGGTCGCGTGTATTTCGACAACGACGGCGACGGCGTGATCGACGCCAACGAAACCGGCATCCCGAACGTGACCGTCGTGCTGACCGGCACGGACGATCTGGGCGCCGCGGTCAACCTGACCGTCACCACCGACGCCGACGGCCGCTACGCGTTCCCGACGCTGCGTCCCGGCACCTACGTCGTCACCGAGCCGACCCAGCCGCCGGGCAGCACCGATGGCATCACCACGCCGGGCACGATCGGCGGCGCCTCCACCGGCACCGCCACGCCGCAGGGCACCACGCCTTCGGCCATCAGCGGCATCGTGCTGCCTGCGGGCGTGCAGTCGATCGACAACAACTTCGGCGAGGTCGCCGATTCGCCGGACCTCGTCGTCGGCAAGACCGCCGACCCGACGCGCTTCACCGCCAACAACGCGGCGCGCTACACCATCACGGTGCGCAATATCGGTCCGAAGGCCACCGCCGGCGACTACACCGTCGAAGACCGTCTGCCGCCGGGCGTCACCCTGGCCGCGACGCCGACCGGAACGGGCTGGGCCTGCACCGGCGCCGTCGGCGCCAACCGCTTCGCCTGCACCAGCGCGGTCGTGATCGCCAGCGGCGCCACGCACGCCGACCGCATCGACGTGTGGGTGCTGGTCGGCGCGACTGCCGGCGCGAACGGGCCGATCCAGAACGCCGTGCTGGTCGAGGGTGGCGGAGAAGACGCCGCGCACCGTCCCACCGCCGTGGAACGCGACGCGTTCGAGGGCGATGTCGCCGCGCTGCCGGTCTGCGACCCCGCGATCACCCAGAACGCCTGCCGCCTGCCGACGCAGGTGCAGGTCGCGGCCGCGGTGTCGGGCACCGTGTGGTACGACATCGGCGGCGACGACACGCTGCTGGACGGCGCCGACCGCCGCCTCGACGGGTGGACCGTGGAACTGGTCGACCCGGCCACCGGCGCCGTGGTCAGGACCACCACCACTGCCGCCGACGGCCGCTATCGCTTCGCGGACGTGGTGCCCGGCGTGCGCTGGATCATCCGTTTCCGCGATCCTGACGCGCGCGCGGTCTGGGGCCTGCCCGTGAGCGGCGAGACCGCCTCGGGCCCGGCCGCGCCCTGCGACGCCGCCGCGGCGATCGCGGGCGGCACCCAGAGCAGCTGCCGCATCACCAACGGCAATCTGACCCAGCTCGAAATCGTGCTCGCGCCCGGCCAGGAACTGCCGCAGCAGAGCCTGCCGGTGGATCCGAGCGGCGTGGTCTACGACGCGGTCACCCGTGACCCGGTTCCAGGTTCGATCGTGACCCTGACGCCGGTCGGTACATGCGCCGGCTACGACCCGGCCACCGGCATCCTCAATGCCACCGGCGGCGGCTATACGCTCAACGGCACGTCCATCTCGATGACCGTGGGCAGCCAGGGCCTCTATCAGTTCCTGTTCGCGCCCAGCGCGCCGAGCCGCTGCGAGTTCCTGCTCGCGGTCACGCCCCCGGCGGGCTACACGTTCCGCTCGACGCTGATCCCGGTCGAGCCCGGCACGCTGTCGCCGCCCGGTGCGCCCGGTACGACCTTCCAGGTGCAGCCGAACCCGACCGCCCCGACCGCGCCGGTGGGCACGGGCACCACCTATTACCTCACCCTGAGCGTCGGGTCGGGCACCGCGGGCGTAGTCCACAACCACATCCCGCTGGATCCGGCGATCGCGCCGGGACTGGCGATCACCAAGACCGGCGACCGCCGCGTCGCGGAAGTGGGCGACACCGTGCTTTACACCATCACCATCCGCCAGACCGCGGGCGCCGCCGTGCAGACCGTCAATGTGCTCGACCGCCTGCCGCCGGGTTTCACCTACATCGCCGGCACCGCGCGGGCCAACGGCAATGCCATCGCCGACCCGCTGGGCCAGCCGGGTCCGACCCTGTCCTTCGACGCCGGTCCGCTGGCGGTCGGCGGCCAGACCCTGCTGACCTACCGGGTCCGCGTGGGCGTGGGCAGCCAGCAGGGCGACGGCATCAATCGCGCCCAGGCCTTCGGCTGCTCAATCATCGGCGGCTGCATCGACCCGGCGACGCTGCAGCCGCGGCCCTCGGTCGTCCCGTCCAACCGCGCGGAGTACCGCGTGCGGGTCACCGGCGGCGTGTTCTCCGACGAGACGCTGGTGCTGGGCAAGATCTTCGTCGACTGCAACGTCAATCACGTGCAGGACCGCGAGGAACTGGGCATCCCCGGCGTGCGCCTCTACTTCAGCGACGGCACCTGGATGATCAGCGACTCGGAAGGCAAGTACAGCTACGCGGGTCTGCCGCCGATGAGCCACACGCTGAAAGTCGATGCGGCCACGCTGCCGATCGGTTCGCGCCTGACCACCAGCAGCAACCGCAACCTGGGCGATGCCGACAGCCTGTTCCTCGACCTGAAGAACGGCGAGCTGCATCGCGCCGATTTCGTCGAGGGCAGCTGTTCCAACCCGGTGATCGAGCAGGTCAAGGCCCGGCGCACGCAGGGCGAGGTGAGCGCGCCGGAAACCGAGACCGGTACGCGTCCCCTGCGCCTCGAAAGCAAGCCCGCGCGCAGTCCGCGCCAGGGCACCGATTCCGCCAATCAGCAGCCCATTGTCGACCCGAGGCCGATAACGCCCCGGGATGCGGCGAACGAGGAGGGCCGGCCATGAGCCGCTTGAACATGAGCCGCGCCGCCGAGCGCACGCGCGCCCTTCCGCTGCCGCGGGCCACTGCGCTCGCATTCGCCCTGGCGCTGGCGCTGCCGGCGCTGGCCCAGGACGTGGCGGACAGCCGCCGCTTCACCCCGGTGCTGGGCGCGGCCGATCCGCTGCATCCCGCCACCGCATCCAGCCGTGATCTGCCGCCGCAGGTCACGCCGGTGCGTTCGGGCGCGGTGGACTACGCCGCCAACGGTGTCGTCGATCGCATCGAGGTCGAACTCGACCGCGATGCGGCGCCGGCCGATGGCCAGACCCCCGTGCATGTCCGCGTGCGCCTGCTCGACGCCGCCGGACGGCCGGTCGCGGGCGAGGCCTACGCCACGCTGGAACACAGCGGCGGGCGCATCCGCCTCCAGGGCGCGGGCACCGACGAGTTCGGCCCGGCGCGTCTGGATGCCGACCGCGCCACGCCGGGCGTGCAGCTTCCGCTGCGCGACGGCGTGGCCGCGTTCGACCTGCTTGCGCCGCACGATGCGCAGGACGTCACCGTGCGCATCACCGCTGGGGCCGAGACGGTGGAAGGCGTCGTGAGCTTCGTGCCGGAAATGCGCGAACTGATCGCCACCGGCCTGATCGAGGGCATCGTCAATTTCCGCAGCGGAAGCGGCGCGAGCGTGATCGATCCCGTACGCCGCGACGACGGCTTCGAACGCGACCTGCGGCGCTGGGAGCGGCAGTTCAACAACGGCAAGGCCAATGCCTCCGCGCGCACGGCGTTCTTCGTCAAGGGCCGCATCAAGGGCGAATACCTGCTCACCGCCGCCTACGATTCCGACAAGGACACCCGCGAGCGCCTGCTGCGCGACATCCGTCCGGACGAGTTCTATCCGGTCTACGGCGACAGTTCGCTTACCGGCTTCGACGCGCGCTCGGCCGAACGCCTGTACGTGCGCGTGGACAAGGGCCGCAGCTACCTCCTGTACGGCGATTTCCAGACCGGCGACACGCTCGCCACCGCGACCGGCGTCGGCGCGCGCGGTCCGGTGCCGCAGCGCAGCCTGGGTGTGTACAACCGCACCGCGACCGGGCTGGGCTGGCATTTCGAGAACGAGCGCGTGCGCGGCAATGCGTTCGCCATCGAGGATTCGCTGCGCCAGGTGGTCGAAGAGTTTCCCAGCCAGGGCAGTGGGCCGTACGGATTGCGCAACAACGCGGTCCTGGAAGGCAGCGAGCGCGTGGAAGTGGTCGTGCGCGACCGCAACCAGCCGTCCCGCATCGTCTCGGTGCGGGCGCTCGGCCGCCTCGTCGACTACAGCTTCGAGCCGTTTTCCGGCCGGATCCTGCTCAACACCTTCCTGCCGGGGTTTGACAGCGACCTCAATCCGGTGTCGCTGCGCATCACCTACGAGGTGGACCAAGGTACCGAGAAATTCCTCGTGCTGGGCGCCGACGCGCAGATGAAGCTGGGCGAGCGCTTCGAGATCGGCGGCGCCTATGTTGATGACCGCAACCCGTTCGCCGGCTTCGAGATGGGCAGCGTCAACGCCGGCCTGCGCTTCGGCCCGAACACGTTCCTGGCCGCCGAGTTCGCGCGCACGCGCAGCGAGGTCAACACCAATCCGGTCAACCAGTACGCCACGCCGGCGCTGCAGGGCTTCAGCGGCGAAGCCGAAGGCGACGCCTGGCGCGTCGAGTTCGGCCATGACGGCCAGCGCTTCGACGCCAGCATCTTCGCGGCGCGCACCGATCCCGCGTTCAACAACGCCGCCTCGCCGCTGTACGGCGGGCGCGGCGAATACAACGTCGAACTCGGCTGGCGGCCGGTCGAACGCGTCGAGCTGTACGCCGAGGCGATCCGCAGCGAAGACCGCAACCCGAACGGCGGCGAACGCGACGCGGCGGCCGCGGGCGTCAAGGTGCAGGCCACCGAGCGCCTGCGCCTGGACTTCGGTTACCGGGCCATCCGCGAGACGGTCGGCGCGTATTCGCCGTGGTCCAGCGGATCGCCGTTCGGCGACACGCTCGGGCTGGGCGGCTCCCTCGCCAGCGGCGCGGGCGGCGGTGCGCTCGGTTACGGACAGCAGCCGCTCGATCCCTTGACCGGCCTGCCGATCATCCGCAGCGGCGGTACCGTTCCCACCAGCGATCTGCCGGTGGGCACCGAACTGTCCAGCGACACGGTGCGCATCGGTGCGGGCTACCGGGCCGGCGAGCGCCTGGTGGTGGGCGGCGAGATCGAGCAGGACGTGAGCGGCGAAGATCGCAACCGGATCGCCCTCGGCGTGGACTACCAGTGGCGCGAGCGCAGCCGCCTGTACGGCCGCTACGAGCGCCAGACCGGCCTGACCAGCGCGTTCGGCGTGACCACCCGGGGCCGCGAGGCCGACGCACTGGTGCTGGGCGTCGACACCACCTTCCTCAAGGACACCCAGGCGTTCACCGAGTACCGCATGCGCGACGCCATCGCCGGCCGCGACCTGCAGGCTGCGTCCGGCATACGCAACACGTGGGACATCGCCGAGGGCGTCCGCCTGACCAGTTCGGTCGAGCACGTGAACGTGTTCGACGGCGCGACGGGCGACGCCACAGGTCTCGCCTTCGGCCTGGACTACAGCGCCAGTCCGCTGTGGCGCGGAGCGGTCCGCGTGGAGCACCGGATGTCAGGCGATATCGAGCGCACCGCGGGCGACGAGTCCTTCGACACGACGCTGCTGCAGTTCATGGCGGCGCGCAAGATGAGCCGCGACTGGACGCTGCTGCTGCGGAATTACCTGCTGCGCACCGACTACGCCGCGCGCGGCGACGTGCTGCAGGATCGCTTCCAGGTCGGCGTGGCCTACCGGGACACGGACCGCAACCGCGTCAACGCCCTCGCGCGCTACGAATACAAGCTCGAACGCGACGAGAGCGGCGCCGGCTCGTTGCAGGCCGGCGACGACCTGGAACTGCGCGCGCACATCGTGTCCGCGCACGCCGACTGGCATCCGAGCCGCCCGTGGTGGCTCACCGGCCGGGTGGCGGGCAAGTGGCAGGAGGATCGCTTCGCCTATGCCGATGGCAGCACGGTCGAAAGCAGCTTCCGCGGCGTGCTGTTGTCCGGGCGCGTCGTGTACGACGTGACCGAACACTGGGACGTCGGGCTGATGGGCGTGACCTTCCGCGGCGACTTCGGCGCGAATCAATACGCCTATGGCATCGAGGTCGGCCGCCTGCTGCGGCAGAACCTCTGGCTGTCGGCCGGTTACAACTGGGCCGGCTTCGAAGGCGACCCGGACCTCAATGGCTACGAATACACCAGGGACGGCGTCTACCTGCGCCTCCGCTTCAAATTCGACGAAGATCTTTTCCGGCGGGATGACGTGCGCTACCGCGACCCGGTGCGCTGACGGAGCATGACGATGAAACCAATTCTTACCTACACCCTTCCTCTTCTTGTGGCACTGCTGCCGGCCGCCCGGGCACAGACGCCGGTCCTGGCGCCACCGGCCGAGCGCATCACCGACGAAGCGATCTATCGCGACCATTCGACCTACGAGGGCACGCAGGACCGCATTCGCGCGCTCAACGACGCGGGTCGCCCCGTGCGCGATTACCACCTCGCCAAGGCGCAGTGTTGGCTCGACGTTTCGTTCCACGAATACTCGCGCAACGACCGCAGCGCCTTCCCGCAGGCCGCGCTGGATCAGTCCGTGCGGCTCATCGGGCTGATGGAGCAGGGCGCCTCGCCGCTGCCGACAGACACGCCGCTGGTGAACAATGCCGCGCGCGTCCGCGAAGACCTGTGGAAGCGCCTGGGCGCGATCCACGGCACGCCCGGCTTCGCCTGCGCGCAGCAGGCCGTGGCCTGCGGTGAAGTCGAACTGGTGCACGCCGGCAACGAACTGAACCAGCAGCAATGGCGCCACGCCAAGCCCTACATCCAGATCGCCGAAGACCTGGTCGGCGACGCAGAGGCGCTGGCCCGGACCTGCGGCGCGGCCGTGCCCGAGCAGGCGATGCGGATCGTCCCCAACGCGCAGAACATGGACTTCACCGCCAACATCCTGTTCGAGTTCGACCGCGACAGCCGTGGCGATATCCGCGGATACGCGCTGCAGAGCCTGGACCGTGCATTCGCGCGCATCCGCGACGAAGGGCTGCGCATCGATTCGGTGGAACTGGAAGGCCATGCCGACCGCCTGCAGGGCCGCGGCGCGCAGTACAACATCGACCTGTCCAAGCGTCGCGCCGAAACGGTGCGCTCGCTGCTGATCGAACGCGGCGTGCCGGCCGCATCGATCCGTTACAGCTACAAGGGCGACGCCGAACAGGTGCAGGACTGCGCCAGCGTGCGCAATCCAGAGGCGCTGCGCGAATGCCTGCTGCCCAATCGTCGCGTCGCGGTGATCATCCAGGTGTCGCCGGCCCGTTGACCGGGTTGGCGGATATCCGCGATTTCTAGTGTGGTGTTTCGTTCTGTTTGGAACTTAACTTTGAATGCGCTCGAATCACTTTCTGCCAGATGTCCCGCGCACTCTTGCTCCAGATAAACGGCTTGGGCGCTGCATTGTGGTGCTGCACATACTCATTCGACGTCGATCAACGAGTCGTCACGAGGGGGAGTCTTGAAAGGCAGGGTTTTTCGCCTTGCTCGCCAGCCACATGCAAAAGCCCCGATATCCGGGGCTTTTGTTTTGGAATCAATCCGGAGCGTCCGTTACGCCATCCGGCTCTCTGGAACGGATCGGGACCCTGCATCGATTGCGCCTGAATGTGCGGCCCGACGCTGCGCTCAAGCGATTGCTGTGGTTGATAGCCGCCACGTTCCCGGCCGCTGAGCTTCAGGCTCCATCCGGCCCATCGACCAAAGTTTCCCGCTGCAGTTTTAGTCAAGGCGCTTCCAGATCTTCGTATCGGTCGAACCGCCCGCGAGCTGTCGACTGACCATGGGGTTTCCGGCCCAGCAGCGCATCGCGCGACCGTTGTGTCGCGACACGACGCATCGCCCGTCTCGCCGCCTGCGACCGCGGGCGGCTACAGTACGCGCTCGCACCGCACGAGCATCCCGATGAGCAAAGCCTCCCCCAAAGCCCGCACCGCGTTCGTCTGCGGCGAATGCGGCGCCGAGTCCAACAAATGGCAGGGGCAGTGCGGCGAATGCGGGGCGTGGAATTCGCTCACCCAGATCGTGCTGGAGTCCGCGGCGTCGGCGGCATCGCCTGCCGCGCGCCGCAGCAGTTGGGCCGGCAAGGTCGATCCGCCCAAGGTCACGCCGCTGAAGGACGTACTGCATCACGAGGACGCGCGCACCAGCACCGGGATCAGCGAGTTCGACCGCGTGCTCGGCGGCGGTCTGGTCGAAGGTGCCGTCATCCTGATCGGCGGCGATCCGGGCATCGGTAAATCCACATTGTTGCTGCAGGCGCTGGCGAGCATGGCCGGGCGGTTGCCGGCGCTGTACGTCACCGGCGAGGAATCGCTGGCGCAGGTGGCCGGCCGCGCGTCGCGGCTCGGGCTGCCGTTGGATGGCCTGAGCGCGCTGGCCGAAACCGGCGTCGAGCGCATCCTCGAACAGGCGTCGCAGATGCGGCCGAAGCTGCTGGTTGCCGACTCGGTGCAGACGCTGTGGACCGAATCGCTGACCGCGGCGCCGGGCTCGGTCAGCCAGGTGCGTGAGAGCGCCGCGCGCCTCGTCCGCTACGCGAAGGAGACCGGTACCGCGATCTTCCTCGTCGGCCACGTCACCAAGGAAGGCGGCATCGCCGGCCCGCGCGTGCTCGAACACATGGTCGACGCGGTGCTGTATTTCGAAGGCGACAGCGGCAGCCGTTTCCGGGTGCTGCGCGCGTTCAAGAACCGCTTCGGCGCGGTCAACGAGTTGGGCGTGTTCGCGATGAGCGACAAGGGCCTGCGCGAAGTGCCGAATCCCTCGGCGATCTTCCTCTCCGGCGGCAGCACGCCGCAGCCGGGCAGCTGCGTGATGGTCACCCGCGAAGGCACACGCCCGTTGCTGGTGGAAGTGCAGGCGCTGGTGGATTCCTCGCCGCTGTCCAATCCGCGCCGGGTCGCGGTGGGCCTGGAGCAGAACCGGCTGGCGATGCTGCTGGCGGTGCTGCACCGTCATGCGGGTATCCCCTGTTTTGATCAGGATGTGTTCGTCAACGCTGTCGGTGGGGTGAAAATCACCGAGCCGGGAGCCGATCTGGCAGTGTTGCTTGCCATCGTTTCTTCTCTTAAAAACAAGCCATTGGCAGAGAAAATGGTAGTGTTTGGTGAAGTCGGACTGGCGGGTGAAGTGCGGCCGGTTCAGCGCGGTCAGGAACGGCTGAAAGAAGCTGCCAAGCTGGGCTTTACCTCGGCGATCATTCCCAAGGCCAACAAGCCCAAGCAGTCGATTCCCGGCATCGAGATCATCGCGGTGGAACGATTGGAAGAAGCGGTTGCAAAAATGCGCTGAAGCGCTGACCAGAGTTGAAACAGTTCGCATGAATCATCGAACCCGGCTGTGGCTGCTAGGCATACTTGCAGCAGCAATGCTGCTGATGGCGGCAATCATGCCGCCGATTTCCCAACCGGTTGAATATCACCAGTTCGCTGACCGGCGCAGTTATTTCGGTATCCCGAATTTCTTCGACGTCATTTCCAATATTGTTTTCCTGTTCATGGGCGTCGCAGGTTTGGCATTTCTGCTACAGCCGCACGGATCACTTGCCAGCAGATCATTTGTCACATTGCCCGAACGCTGGCCTTATTTGATCCTGTTTCTGAGCGTGCTGGCGGCAGGTTTCGGCTCGGCCTACTATCATTGGTTGCCAGACAACGAACGGCTGGTTTGGGACCGGCTGCCGATGGCGACGGGCTTCATGGCATTGCTTGCTGCTATGTTGGCCGAGCGCATCAATCCAAAAATGGGTTTGCGGCTGTTGCCTTTTCTGGTTGCGGCCGGGATCGGCAGCGTGTTGCACTGGCATTGGAGTGAGCAGGCGGGTGCCGGGAATCTGAATTTCTATCTTGTCGTGCAGTTTTGTTCTCTGCTGCTCATCCTGTTTCTGGTCACTTTTTTTCCGCCCAGATATAGCCACGGGACGGATATCTACGGGGTGATCGCATGGTATGGTCTTGCCAAGCTGGCAGAACTGGCGGATCGGGAAATTTATGCTGTCGGGCAGGTGATCAGCGGCCATACGCTAAAGCATCTGCTTGCTGCGCTGGCCGTTTACTGGATCTTGCGCATGCTGCAGAAACGCGGGCCGCTGCCAGAGAAAATATGAACACGAAAAAATGGCCCGGACTCGCCGGGCCATTTTTCTGGTTCTTGCTCAGACCCTACTTGGTTCTGGCGTAAGGGCTGGGATTGCTGCTGCCCCGGAACGAGTTACCACGATTGTCGCTGTTAAACGAACGGTCACGGCTGTTGTCCCGGTTGCCGTTGGCGCTGTTGGCATTGCGCCCGCCGGTATCGTTTGACCATGTGCGGCTGCGCTTGTGGGCGACATTGGGCGCACCTCTGGACGCGCCACCGGCACCAGGACGCGGCTTGAAGCGCGGCTCCAGGCCCGGCACCACATGCAAGGCAATCTGCTGGCCGGTGAAGCGTTCTATTTTTTTCAAATTGATGCCATCCTTGCCGGAAGCGAATGACACCGCGATGCCCGCTGCGCCAGCACGGCCGGTGCGGCCGATGCGATGCACGTAGTCTTCAGCAAATTTTGGCAGATCGAAGTTGATGACATGGGTAATGCCGGCTACATCGATACCCCGTGCCGCCACGTCGGTGGCTACCAGTACCCGCAATCCGCCATGACGCAGTTTGGTCAGGGTGCGGGTGCGATCACGCTGGCTCATGTCGCCGTGCAACGCAGCAGCTTCATGCCCCTGGGCAGAGAGATTGTCTGCCAGTGTATCGGCATCGCGCTTGGTGGCGGTGAAAACGATGGCCTGCTTCAATGCCATATCGCGCAGCAGATGATCCAGCAGCCGGTTCTTGTGTGAAAGATCATCCACATAATGCAGCCGTTGTTCGATGTTATCGAGCCTTGCCTGCTGTGCCGCAATCTGGATACGCTTGGGTGTTTTCAGCAGACGCGCTGCAACCTTGTCGATTGCGCTATCCAGGGTAGCCGAGAACAACAAGGTTTGGCGGGTGGCAGGCGTGGCCGCAGCAATTCTTTCCACATCATCGATAAAGCCCATGTCGAGCATGCGGTCGGCTTCGTCCAGCACCATCATTTCCAGGCGCGAGAAATCGATGCGTCCACGCTGGATATGATCGATCAGGCGTCCGGGTGTTGCCACCAGAATATCAACCGGTTGCGATAACAGTTTGTTTTGCAGCGGATAAGGCATGCCGCCGAGTATGCTCACCACCTTGACGCGGGGTAGATGCTTGCCGTATTTGGCGGCAGCTTCCGATACCTGCAGCGCGAGTTCGCGCGTCGGGGTCAGCACCAGTACGCGCGGGCCGCGGCTGTGCACTTTGGAAGGTGTGGCAAGACGATGCAGTGCCGGCAGCATGAACGCGGCGGTCTTGCCGGTACCGGTCTGAGCTGAGGCCATGATGTCGTGCCCCGCCAGCAATTCTGGAATGGCTTGTTCCTGGATCGGAGTCGGCTCAGTGTAACCGGAGTCGACTATGGCTTTAAGGATAAGGGGATGCAGATTCAGATTTTCAAAAGACACGTTATTTTCCTAATAAGAAGTAAAAAATAAACGCGCAAGCAGGAAATGACTGCCGGAGATTAACGGGCAAAGTACCGCTAGCGCAAAACATCGCCGCTAACCA
>JANLVT010000011.1:0-1696 GCA_031364125.1 Lysobacterales bacterium
CCCTGGCCGAAGCAGGGCAGGGTGAACAACAGCAGCCCGACCCGAATAACGGCCCGAAAGCCGAATCCTCAACGCGTACCCCGACGAACTGCCGACAATCCGAAGCCCGGCCCCGCGAGCGCCCGCACGTGACGCATAGACGCACGTGCATGCATGCGCGCATCCCCGCGCACTCAACCGAAGCAAAGCACGCAGCGCCATGAGCGCACTCCCGCAACAGGCCAACTGAAATGACCGAAGCGACGACCGAAACGAGCGGAAGAAGAAAAGCTGAGCGAGACCGCGAACAAGACGATTGCCAGCGCATCAGCTACAGATGCTTTTTGCAGCCCAACGCCTGAGTTAAGCCGCCCCGAAGCGGGGCGGCGGACGCGTGCTAGCGTAGCGCAGGCACGTGGCCGATGCCACGATGCGGGGTCGGCTTGAACGAATTGTTAGGCTGCGCCCCGGGGCTCTACAAGGATGCATCTGGAAAATGCTGACTAACCCAGCGCGTGAATTCTTCTTGCGTAGTCACAGGTGACGTGTCTTTGAGACTCGGCATGTAAAGTTCCAGCCCGAGCCCGCCACGAAGTCGGGTTTGGAGTACACGCAACTTGGCATCTACCCATCCGACGCTGCTTGCTGCGCCATATCCGTGCGCATCACTGAGTTGCAGAAAGATATGTCTGTCCACGACGCCGAACGAGGACAAACGAGCATCCAATTCTCGATTCAATTGCTGAGCATCCATAGCAGCCTAACGCCTGAGTTAAGCCGCCCCGCAGCGGGGTGGCGGACGCGTGCTAGCGTAGCGTAGGCACGTGGCCGACGCCACGATGCGGGGTCGGCTTGAACGAATTGTTAGGCGTCACCGAGTTACACTTTTTCACCGGCGAGGTATTTCCCGTTGACGCAGATCTGCGCTTTAACCTTAAACAAAGCGACAACATAGACCTCAATGAGGTCGCTATTTGCGTCATTTTGAATAAGTCGGGCAGATAGCCAGCGAGACCAGGTGAGCGCAAAAAAGCCCTGGTTCGTGTCTCGGCAGTCACCATTTATGTAGAGCCTAATGCCGCCGGTCCAAGTGTTAACGACCCGTATGTCATGGCCTTTTACTTGGGCTGTCCATTCTTTTTGAGGCATGAGTAAATCTCCCTATGACGCCTAACGCCGGAGTTAAGCCGCCCTGTGGCGGGGCGGCAGACATGTGCAAGCGTAGCGTAAAGCACATGGCCGACGCCACGACACGGGGTCGGCTTGAACGACTTGTTAGGCGGAACGGAAGCCCGCGACACTGGGCTGCGGACGAGCAGACCGAAAGCCGAAGCCCGGACGATTGAGCGCGCCTCGCGAACCTACAGCCGGCCGTGTCCGAAGCCGCGTATCAGACGCGGCAAACCCGCAGATGACGATCGCCGCCTCCGAAGCCGGCCAACGCACCGTATGTGAAGTGTGAGCGCGCACAGCGATGTCACCGAAGAAGCAACGTGCCACGAACAATCCGAAGAGCAATGCTGACCGAAGCCGACATGTTGCAGCGCTGACAATGCAACTGCCGAATGCTTTTTGCCGCCTAACGCCTGAGTTAAGCCGACCCGTGGCGGGGCGGCGGACATGTGCAAGCGTAGCGTAAAGCACATGGCTGACGCCACGACACGGGGTCGGCTTGAACGAATTGTTGGGCGCACGCCCTGGCCGAAGCAGGGCAGGG
>JANLVT010000012.1:0-1277 GCA_031364125.1 Lysobacterales bacterium
CCCTGGCCGAAGCAGGGCAGGGTGAACAACAGCAGCCCGACCCGAATAACGGCCCGAAAGCCGAATCCTCAACGCGTACCCCGACGAACTGCCGACAATCCGAAGCCCGGCCCCGCGAGCGCCCGCACGTGACGCATAGACACCCGTGCATGCATGCGCGCATCCCCGCACACGCAACCGAAGCAAAGCACGGAGCGCTATGAGCGCACTCCCGCAAGAGGCCAGCTGAAATGACCGAAGCGACGACCGAAACGAGCGGAAGAAGAAAAGCTGAGCGAGACCGCGAACAAGACGATTGCCAGCGCGTCAGCTACAGATGCTTTTTGCAGCCCAACGCCTGAGTTAAGCCGCCCCGCAGCGGGGCGGCGGACGCGTGCTAGCGTAGCGCAGGCACGTGGCCGATGCCACGATGCGGGGTCGGCTTGAACGAATTGTTAGGCCGCAGCCCGAGGCTCTGCGCGCAGGTATGCAATGTGGGCGAGAGGCGACAACATGGCTGGCATTGGGACCGCACAGTGCTGCTCATCAATTTGCCACGGATCTGGGAAGTCAGAAATTACTTCAGTTGCAGCACAGGAGCAGCTTTCTCTTACATCAGTGGACGGATTGCCGTCGTACTCAAAGCGCAAGCTGACAATTCGCATTTCAGGATCAGCTTCGATCGAAGCCTGACGGAGTACCGGATGAACCTCGCCGAGTAACGCCCGTTGAAGCGAAAGAAGCAACATTTGACGGTCAAATATGTCTTTCATGCGGCCTAACGCCTGAGTTAAGCCGCCCCGCAGCGGGGCGGCGGACGCGTGCTAGCGTAGCGCAGGCACGTGGCCGACGCCACGATGCGGGGTCGGCTTGAACGAATTGTTAGGCGCGTGGGAACCCCAGAACAACAACACCCAGACGATGTTGCCGAAAACCGAAGCAGGGAAAACCGGGCGCGCCCCAAACACGTTCCGTGCAGCCTGAAGTGAGCAGCCCCCACACCCGCACACGCTATTGCCCCGTCACGCAAGCCAGGCCTGAGCGCGCACAGAACTGCAACCGAAGAACAACGCGCCGAGAAACTCGCCGAAGAGCACTGCAAACAAAACCCGCAAATCTGAAGCGCGAACAACACAACGAAAAAATGTTTTACGGCGCCTAACGCCGGAGTTAAGCCGCCCCACAGCGGGGTGGCAACAGCGTGCAGCGTAGCGTAAAGCACGCTGTTGACGCCACGATGTGGGGTCGGCTTGAACGACTTGTTAGGCGGGACGGATGCCGACGAGGATAAAGCTGTG
>JANLVT010000019.1:0-172580 GCA_031364125.1 Lysobacterales bacterium
AGTTCGCACGTCCGGCACATGTCCGGACGTGCTCACGGCGAATCAATCGCTTACGCGCTTGCTTCGCCGGCGCAGCCATCCATGGCTGCGTTAACAGGCCACTGAAAACCTGCTGCCGCAGGTATTTCAGCAGCCTGCCAAGCCCGTCAGTGAGCTGGAAGGCGAACTCGCCCGGCTCCGGGCCGAAAACGCCACGCTCAAGATGGAGCGGGACATCTTGAATAAAGCGACCGCGTTCTCTGCCCTGGAGTCCAAATGAAGTACGCCATCGTCGCGCGTGAACGGGCCGGATATCCCGTCAATTTCAGTCATCGGATTGGTCTGCGGCGCGGGACGCGTAGAACTTGAGTCATACACAGCAGGCTCGATCGATCCAACGGCCACCAAGCGACACTGTTTGCGGCAAAATGGCATGCCTCATCATTGCTTTTCGGGAATTGCATGCGCATAGGAATCGACTTCGGTACCAGCTATTCGGCCGCCGGCGCTGTTGTCGATGGCGAGTTGCAGCTGATCCGGTTTGGCGACGATCTGCAGTTCCGTACCACTGTTTACTTTCCGCAGCGGCTGCCGGACCTGTCCGACTTCGTACTCACCGACGACATGCACGACGAGATCCGGAGGCTGATGGGAGAGTTCCGGCGCGATCAGACCATGCTGCATGCGAACCTTCGTGCACGCCGCGAGCAGGCAATGCAGCGCTCCGAACCCCAGCGGTCGCGCGAGCTGGGCATGATTCCCTCGCCGCGCGTTCGAAGCGAGCCGGAACTGGAGCGCTACGCCCGCGCGCTCGTGCGTCGTCGCTGGGCGGCGCAGGAGATGCGCATGGCCATGCTCGAGCGCGTGGATCTGCAGCACGCGCTTTATGGCGAAGAGGCGGTCGATGCCTTCGTCGAGGGAAGCGCTGGCCAGTTGGTGGTCTCTCCGAAGTCCATGCTGGGCTATCGGCTGGAGGCTCATGCGCGCGACACACTGTTGGGTATCGCCACGCAGTTGCTGCGGCACATCCGGCTCACGGCGAGCGCGCAGCTCGGTTGCGACGTAAGGGCGGCTCTCCTGGGTCGCCCGGTGCGATTCCGAAGCTCGATGAAAGAGGCAGGCGGCGTGCAGGCGCTCGAAATCCTGACCGACGCGGCGTATGCCGCGGGCTTCGAAGAGGTGGAGTTCCTCGAAGAACCGGCAGCGGCTGCGTACGGCTATCACCAGCGCAACGAACACCCCCGGAGGACGCTGATCCTCGACATCGGCGGTGGAACGACGGACATCGCCATCGCCGATGTCGGCGGTGCGGAAAGCGCACCGGTCGTGCATGGCTCATGGGGCGAGCCGGTGGGCGGAACCGATGTGGACATCGAGCTGAGCATGCGCTCGGTCATGCCGCTGTTCGGCAAAGGCGTCACCAATACGCCGGTGCACCGCTTCTACGAAGCGTCCGCCGTGCAGGACCTGCAGCGTCAGGCACGGTTCCGCGAGGCTTCGTTCGCGAATGTCGAAGCGCCCTACGGCCAGCGCCTGGAAACGCTGAGGGCATCGGGCCACACCGTTCGCCTGAACCGTGCCGTCGAGCGCGCCAAGATCCAATTGAGCCAAGCCGACTGCGTAACGCTGGAGCTCGATTTCATCGAACCGGGCTTGGCCGGGACCGTCGACTCCGCACGCCTCGGCGATGCCGCGTCACCGTTCCTCCGTCACGTGCGCACGCTGATGGAGAGCGCCAGGGCCGAGATGACGCAGCTGCCCGAGACGGTCTATCTCACCGGCGGCATGTCGCGCTCGCCCTATGTGCCGCAACTCGTCAGGGAGATCTTCCCGAATGCGGAACTGGTCGAGGGCAACGCGTCGCTGGGCGTGGTGACGGGATTGGCGCACGCGGCGGCGCTCTAAAGACTCGTACTGCTCCCTGTTTTAATCTCGCCGGAGCCTACAGAACCGGATTGCGGCCAACAACGCTTATGACGTAAGCCGTCGGCGAATAGAAATTGATGGTCTTCAGCAGCGTCCGACCGGTATTGCGGATTTCATGGCGTTCGCCGCGTTCCACCAGCAAAAGACTACCCTTGCGCAATATCCGCCGGTAGCCTTCCACGATGGCCAAGCTGGTGCCGGATATCACGAAGAGCCATTGGTCCGCGCCGTGATGTCGATTGTCCGGGCCGCCTTCCTTTTCGCCCGGAGCGATCGCCATCTCGGCGGCCTGCAAACCTGCATGATCGAATGCGATCCGGAAACCCCCGGTCAGTTTGCAGGTCTTCGATTTCATCATGCGGTCCTTGGGCGGGCGTCAGGTACTTGCGAATCAGGCATCACCGTTGCGATTCCATCATGCGTCTGCCTCGCTTTGTTTGCTTGCGGAGGCGGAACAATTGCCCGGTTGAGAGGCGTCGGGCACTTTGCCGTTCCCATTGGTTTTCTCGCGTTTCGCATTGCGCAGATAGATCACCTGTCCTACCAGCGATGTCGCCAGAATCGCGCTATTGGTGAACACGAAGACCCGGTCGCCCACCATCGCGCTGTAAGCGATGAAACCGATGCTGGCGGCGATCTGGCCTGAGAACAGTCCGGCGGACACGCCCTTCGCTGATCGCTCTCTCCATTGCGTGCGCACTTGACTGATCAGTGTGAACAACAGAACGGCCGACGCGATCCAGCCCACCCAATCCTGCATTGTCATCGCCATCCTCGTGATTCCCGTTAGCGGTCGATGGCCGCTGATCAGGAGAAAACAGCAACAAGCGTGCCATTCACCGATACCGCATGCAGATCCAACAGGTCGTTTGCCGTATCCCGGATCGGCAGCCAACCGCGACGCTGTGCGGGATGCATTTCGCCGGACGCCATGCGATCTGCATCGCCTGTCGGGTCCTCAGCGCAGCGCTTATGCTTCCCGGCATGACCGACATTCCAACTCCAACCCGCGTCGCTCTGATCGGCTACGGCTACGCCGCCCAAACGTTCCACGCACCGCTGATCCAAGCTGTGCCCCGCCTATCGTTGGTGCTGATTGCCTCAAGCAGGCCCGAGCGGGTGCGGGCCGAGTTGCCCGGCATCGCGGTCGAAGGCGATCCCATGCGGGCGGTCGTCGACCCCGGCGTGGATCTGGTGGTGATCGCCACACCCAACGACACGCATTTCCCGCTCGCGCAAGCGGCGCTCCGCGCGGGCAAGCACGTGGTCGTCGACAAGCCGATGACGCCCAGTCTGTCGGAAGCCTGCGAACTGAGGGCGACCGCGCTGGCTCATGGCCGATGTCTTTCGGTGTTCCACAACCGTCGTTTGGACAGCGATTTCCTGTCGGTGTGTCAGGCCCTGCGCGAAGGGCTCATCGGCGATGTGCGTCATTTCGAATCGCGCATCGAACGGTTCCGTCCGCAGGTGCGTGATCGCTGGCGCGAGCGACCCGGGCCAGCGACGGGGTTGTGGTGGGATCTCGGGCCTCATCTGGTGGACCAGGCGCTGGCGCTGTTCGGATGGCCCGACACCGTGCAGGCGAATTTCGCGCAACAACGCAGCGCCGCCACGACGGAAGACTGGGCACACCTCGTGCTGGGTTTCGGCCCGATCAGAGCCGTCCTGCACGCGGGAATGCTCGCTGCGATCCCCGGGCCACGATTCGTCGTGCATGGCACGCGAGGGTCGCTGGTCAAGGCACGGCCCGATCGTCAGGAGCAGCAGTTGGTTGAAGGACTGCGGCCCGGCGACCCGCAATGGGGGACCGATCCGGACCCGCTGCAATGGCGATGCGATGACGGCCCGATTCGGACGCGGCCAGCCCTGTCGGGCGATCAATCCCGGTTCTATGTCGAACTCGCGGATGCCATCGCGGGGCACGGCTCCAATCCGGTTCCGCCGGACGAGGCCATCCGGGTCATGGCGGTCATGCAAGCGGCGATCGACTCGGCATCCGGCGGGCGTGTCGTTTCGCCTGAGCTGCCGCCCTGACGACAGCGCCGGAGACGGTGTCTGCATGGTCGCGCTATGCGGCACAAGCCCTCGCAGGTACGCGCCGAGAGTGCGCAGCGCGGGCTGCATATCTGGAGCAGCGACCACGGCAGATCATTGCTGTCGCCATCAACACCTGTCGATACACTCCGCGCGGGCGTGCTGAGTACCCGAAACGATTCACTCTTTTCTGTCGGTGGGCTCTGCCTTGCGTAGTAAGACATCCTGTCAGGAGGATTCGGGGGCATCGCTCTCCTCGAATAAGGCCGATGCCCCCCAAAGTTGCCCCCGCATGACACCGGATCGCGATCGACCCTTCGGGAAATCCCAGCAAACAAAAAGGCCGAAACCCTGATGTATTGGGGATTCCGGCCTTTCTGGGACTGCTTTGGAGCTTGAAATGGTGGAGGTGGGGGGAATCGAACCCCCGTCCGAAAGCGCGCGATCTCCGGTACTACATGCTTAGCTCGTTGTTGATTCTCGTACGACGGCAACACAACGTGCGAGGCACACCGTCGTCCACACCCGCTAAGTTCACTACCGGTTGGCGGGTCGCCGCCGGCAGCTGTTCCGTGATAATGACCCTACATCCACGAGCACGGGCACAAGTGGGTTCGAGGCTTACGCCTTAAGCGGCGAGAGCGTAGTTGTCGTCGTTGGCAACTAAGTTTTGCAGCTGGATTAACGAGGAAAGCTACCCCCTCGGCATGCACCAGTGGACGTTGCTACTCCCGTCGAAGCCTGTGCACCCCCGGGGAAGTCATACCACTGACCGGGCAAGTATGGGGGCGTGAACGAGCGGGGGCAAGCGCGCCCGTGGCAGCGTGTTCAGGCGTCGCGGTTGTGCCGTCGCATCGTGCGCTGTTTCTCGCGCGCCCAGTCGCGGTCCTTGGCGGCGTCGCGCTTGTCGTGATCCTGTTTGCCCTTGGCCAGGGCGATTTCCAGTTTGACCTTGTTGCCTTTCCAGTACAGCGCGGTGGGGACGATGGTGTAGCCCTCGCGCTGCACCTTGCCGATCAACTGGTCGATCTCGCGCCGGTGCAGCAGCAGCTTGCGGGTGCGGCGGTCGTTGGCGACGACGTGCGTCGAGGCCTGGATCAGCGGGGTGAACTGGGCGCCGATCAGGAACAGCTCGCCGTGCTGGACCAGGGCGTAGCCGTCGATGATGTTGGCGCGACCGGCGCGGATCGACTTCAGCTCCCAGCCCTGCAGGGCGAGGCCTGCCTCGTGGCGCTGCTCCAGGTGGTATTCGTGCCTGGCACGCTTGTTCAAGGCGATGGTCTTGGTGACCGGCGCGGCCTTGCCTGCCTTGTCGCCCGCCTTTGCCTTATCCTTTCCGAATTTCTGCTTGCTCATTGCGGCATTGTCCCTGAAGCGGGGCGGGCTGGCGAGTCGGGGCGAGCCATCAGCGAATCAGCCTGCGAGTCGAACGCCCCATGCCGGTCATCCAACGCTCCGCCCTGCTCGAACATTCCGCCGCGAAGATGTTCGCGCTGGTCAACGACATCGCCGCGTATCCGCGCCGTTTCGAATGGTGCGAGGCGGCTGAAGTGATGGAGGCGGACGATGCGCGGGTGGTGGCGCGGTTGGATCTGGGGCTGGGGGCGCTGAGCACCTGGTTCACCACCGAAAACACGCTCTCGCCGCCGCATCACATCGACATGGTGCTGCGCGACGGGCCGTTCCGGAAGCTGAACGGGCGCTGGCAATTCCACGCGCTGGACGAGTGCGCCTGCAAGGTCACGTTGACCCTGGATTTCGAATCGAGCAACAAACTGCTGGGACCGGCGTTCGCGCTGGGTTTCCAGAGCCTTGCCGATCGGATGGTCGACGATTTCGTGCGCGTGGCCGATCGCGGGGAAGATTGAGCGATCCGCAAAGATGATGCGTATCGAAGTGATCCGGGCCTGGCCGCGTCGGCATGAAGCCATAATTCTTACGTTGCCCGAAGGGGCGACCGTTGCCGATGCCTTGGCTGCGGCAGCGTTCCCGCAGCAGGAAACGCCTGCCGCAGTAGCGATTCATGGCGAAACGGTCGCGATGGATCAGCCGCTACGGGATGGCGACCGCGTGGAGCTGCTGCGGCCGCTGCTGGTGGATCCGAAGGAAGCCCGGCGGCGTCGCGCCGGGAAGTGACGCCCGCTCAGCGGCGGCGCTTTTTCTTGTCTTTGGCGAGGTTCGGGCCGAACTGGCGACGCGCGTTCGCGGCGAGTTCGTTGTCCTGCTCGGCGAAATATTCGCCTTCCCACTTGCTCACCACGTCGTTCTCGAAAAACACCGTGAAGTTCTTGACCTCGGTGGTGCCCTGACGGTCGGTGCGCTGCGTGGCGGTGTAATCCCAGCGATTCTGGTTGAACGGGTCGGAGATCGCCGGCGTGCCGATCAGCGAGATCACGTCCTGTTTGCTCATGCCGGCCTGCAGTTGGTCGGCTGCGGTTTTCTCGATCAGATTGCCCTGATAGATCGGCTGCTTGTAGAGGATGCCGCAGCCGCTGGTCGCAAGCGCGACGGCGAGAACGAGCAGTGGAGTACGGAGCGAACGGCGGGTGATGTTAAGCATGAGGCAGCCGGCTGGAGGGAGGTGTCGCGCCCGGCGATGATACACTGGCGCCCGGCACAGTCGGCAGCCCGGCAGTGCGTCGTCGTTCATCGCGGGTTGGATGCCCCCTCGTTCAACACTCACGGAACGCATTCATGGAAACCAGAGACCTCCGCAAGCTCGGCCTCAAGGTGACCCACCCGCGGATGCGGGTGCTGGAGTTGCTGGAGAACACCCGGCCGCGGCACATGACCGCCGAGGACATCTACCGCAAGCTGGTGGACGACGGCGACGAGATCGGCTTGGCCACGGTATACCGGGTCTTGACCCAGTTCGAGGCCGCCGGACTGGTGCTGAAGCACAATTTCGAGGGCGGCCACGCCGTCTACGAGCTGGATCGCGGCGATCACCACGACCACATGGTCGATATCGAGAGCGGCAAGATCATCGAGTTCGAAAGCCCGGAAATCGAGGAGTTGCAGCGCAAGATCGCAGCAGAATACGGCTACGACATCGAAGAGCACGCGCTGGTGCTGTACGTTCGCAAGAAGAAATGATGCAAATTTTGTAGAGCGGCATAGAGCGGCCTTCAGGCCGCTGATCTGGTTTTCAAGAAAAGCAGCGGCCTGAAGGCCGCTCTACGGTCGTCTTACCTGCATTGCTGGCCGCTTAAACCACGTTTTCCAGCAACCGCTTCGCCGCGGCGCGCGCTTCCTTGCTGACTTCCACGCCGCCCAGCATCCGGGCGAGTTCTTCCTGACGTTCCTTCGGCCCCAGCCGCTGCACGGCGCTCTGGGTCATGCCGGCCGCTTCGGCCTTGCTGACGCGGTAGTGGGCGTGGCCCTGGGCGGCCACCTGCGGCTGATGGGTGACGCACAGCACCTGACGCTTTTCGCCCAACGCCCGCAGTTTCTGGCCGACGATCTCGGCGACCGCGCCGCCGATGCCGGAGTCCACTTCGTCGAACACCATCGTCGGCACGGCGTCCAGGCCCAGCGCGGCGACTTCGATCGCCAGCGACACCCGCGACAGTTCGCCGCCGGAGGCGACCTTGCGCAGCGAGCGCGGCGGCTGCCCGGCGTTCGCCGAGACCAGGAATTCCACCCGTTCCGCGCCCAGCGGGTCGGGGCGTTCGGCCTCGTTGAGTTCCAGCGCGATCTCGAACCGCCCGCCGCCCATGCCCAGTTCGGCGATCAGGTCGGTGGTGGCCTGCGACAGCACCGCCGCGGAGGCGCGGCGAGTGGTGGTCAACGCGCTGGCGGCCTCGCGCCAGCCCGCCGTGGCCTTGGCGATCTCGCCGTCCAGCGTGGCCAGGCGGGTGCCGGCGTTGCGCAGGGCATCGAGTTCGGTCGCGAGCCGGTCGCGGACTTCGAATAATGTTTCCGGGGCGACGCGGTGCTTGCGGCCGAGTTCGTGCAGGCGGCCCAGCCGTTGCTCCAGCGTCTCGAACTGGTCCGGGTCGAGGTCGAGATCGTCGCGGATGCGCTGCAGCAGGCGGGTGGCCTCGTCGATCTGGATCGCAGCGGCGTCGAGCATGCCGTCCACCTCGCCCAGCCGCGGCTCATCGTTGCGAGCGCGAGCGATGTCGCCGCGCAGTTGCAGCAGGGTCTGCAGCAGCGACGGGGTTTCGTCGCCGCCCAGCCGCTCGAGGCCGCGCTCGCAGGTCTCGATCAGCCCGGCGGCGTTGGCGTGGCGGCGGTGGTCGGCGAACAGGCCGGCGATGGATGCGGGTTCCAGGGTCTCGCGATCGAGCTCCCGCCACTGGTGTTCCAGCAGTTCGATCCGGTCGGAGACATCGCCGGTCTTCGACAGCGCATCGCGTTCGCGCAGCAGCGAGGACCAACTGGCCGCGGCTTCGCGCACAGCGGCCAGCGCCGGCTGGTGACGGCCGAAGGCGTCGAGCAGATCGAGCTGGCTGGCGCGCGACAACAACGCCTGATGTTCGTGCTGGCCGTGGATCTCGACCAGCATCCCGGCCAGTTGCGCCAGTTGGGTCGCCGTCACCGGCCGACCGTTGATCCAGGCCCGCGAACCGCCGTCGGAGCGCAGGGTGCGCCGCAGCTGGCAGGCGGCTTCGTCGTCGCGGCCTTCGTCCAGCATTTCCTGTTCCCGCAGCCAGGCCAGCGCTTCGGGGCGATCGGAAAGATCGAATTCGGCGTTCAGCTCGGCGCGTTCGGCGCCGTGGCGGACCATGCCGCTGTCGGCGCGCAGGCCGGACAGGAAGCCCAGGGCGTCGACCAGCAGCGATTTTCCGGCGCCGGTTTCGCCCGAGATCACGGTCATGCCGGAGCCGAATTCCAGCTCGGTGGAGGAGACGACGGCGAAATCGCGAATGGAGAGGTGGGTCAGCATGGGGCGGAATTGTGCCTCAAAGTCTGTCGTTCCGACGCCCGGCGAGCGTGCGGGGAAGGAAGCGGGTGCATTGTCGCGTGCGGCGCGGCACTTCAGCGCGACCCCGTCTCACCGATCGAGACTGCGCACGCGCTCTTGCGCCCGTCTACGACTGGGCCTATATCAATGCGCATGCATCGTCCCACCGACTCCCTTCTCGATCCTCGCGCGCGGCTGCTGCTGCGGTCGCTGATCTCGCGCTACATCCGCGACGGCGAGCCCGTCGGGTCGCAGACCCTGGCCCGTCACGCGGGGCTGGATGTCAGCCCGGCCACGATCCGCAACATCCTCGCCGAGCTGGAGGACGTGGGCCTGCTGTCGGCGCCGCATACGTCGGCCGGGCGCGTGCCCACCTCGCAGGGCTACCGGGTGTTCGTCGACAGCCTGCTGCAGATCCAGCCGCTGGCCGACGGCGAGGTGTCGCGGCTGCGCTCGGAGCTGGCGCCGGGCGCCGGCACCCAGAGCCTGCTGGGCAGCGCATCGGAACTGGTCTCGGCGATGACCCATTTCGTCGGCGTGGTCAGCGTGCCCAAGCGCGAGCAGTTCGCGTTCAAGCACGTGGATTTCGTGCCGCTGGACGGCCAGCGGGTGCTGGCGATCCTGGTGTTCGCCGACAACGATGTGCAGAACCGGATCCTCCACGCCCGTCGCTGCTACGAACCCGGCGAGCTGGAGCGCATCGCCCAGCACTTGAACACCCACTACGCCGGCCGGCCGCTGGCGGAGGCGAGGGCGATGCTGCTGACCGAACTGCGCAGCGCCAAGCAGGAAATGGAAACGCTGATGGCGCAGGCGCTGGAACTGGCCGACCAGGCGCTGGCCAGCGACGCCGAGGACATGCTGGTGGCCGGGCAGACCCGGCTGATCGGAGTGCAGGACCTGTCCAACCTCGACCGCCTGCGCGAGCTGTTCGAGGCCTTCGCCAGCAAGCGCGAGATCCTGCAGGTGCTGGAACGCACCCTGCACGCGCCGGGGGTGCGGATCTTCATCGGCGAGGAAAGCGGGATGGCGCCGCTGGACGGGGTGTCGCTGGTCACCGCGCCCTACGGCGTGGGCGGGCGGACGCTGGGCGTGCTTGGCGTGATAGGCCCCACCCGGATGGCCTACGACCGGGTGATTCCGGTGGTGCAGGCGGCTGCCGAGGCGCTGACGCAGGCGCTGGGGCCGGAAGACCGTACGCTGTAGGAGGGCCTTCAGGCTCGATGGCGAAACGCGATCGTTTCGTTTCCATCGGCCGTGGGCACGGCTTTGACGTCGTTGTCAGCCCGGTGCTGCGTGGGCCCTCTTGATTCTCCGACACACGGCCCCATTGCTGGGCGGTCGGCGGGTTCTCCTCCCTATGTCCCGCCTCCGGACCGAGTACGAATCAAGCGTATGAATCAGGAACACACCCCGCAGGACGATCAAACCACTGTTCAAGGCGGCATCGCCCAGGCCGATATCGAGGCCGACAACAGCCCGGACGCCATCATCGAAGTCCTGAAGGCGGAAATGGAGCAGCTCCGCGCTGAATCCCTGCGCGAACGCGCCGATCTGGACAACCAGCGTAAACGGTTGGCGCGCGAGGTCGAAATGGCCCGCAAATTCGCCAACGAGCGTCTGCTGGGCGATCTGCTGCCGCTCTTCGACAGCATGGAAGCCGGCCTGGCCGCCGCGGCCGAAGGCGACCCGCTGCGTGCCGGCATGGAGCTGACCCTGCGTCAGTTGCACCGCATTGCCGAAGCCAACGGTCTGCTGGAAGTGGCGCCGGTCGCGGGCGATGCCTTCGACCCGGAGCGCCATCAGGCGATGAGCATGATCGATGCCCCCGGCGTGGCCCCTGGCGCGATCTTCCAGACATTCCAGAAAGGTTATCTGCTCAACGAGCGCCTGCTGCGGCCGGCGCTGGTGGTGGTGGCGAAGCAGGACTGAGCGCAGTACGGCTTCTCTGTAGGAGCGACGGAAGTCGCGACGGATTGCGGGAAGTCTTGACCAGCCATTCGGCTGTTGAAAACCCGAAGCCTGTCGCGGCTTCCGCCGCTCCTACGTGAATCTTCGGCCGGGTAGCGCTTGAAACCCCGGCGCCGACCCCCACAAACAGACCATCGGCGGCCGCGAGCCGCCACCAATCTCCAACGTTCCAGAGGACATCATCATGGGCAAGATCATCGGCATCGATCTGGGCACGACCAATTCGTGCGTCGCGATCATGGAAGGCGGCAAGGCCAAGGTCATCGAGAACAGCGAAGGCGACCGCACCACGCCGTCGATCGTGGCCTACACCAAGGATGGCGAAGTCCTGGTGGGCGCCAGCGCCAAGCGCCAGGCCGTCACCAATCCCAAGAACACCTTCTACGCGGTGAAGCGCCTGATCGGCCGCAAATTCACCGACGCCGAAGTGAAGAAGGATCTCGACCTGGTGTCGTACGCCATCGTCGAACACAACAACGGCGACGCCTGGGTCGCGACCAGCGACGGCAAGAAACTGTCGGCCCAGGAAGTGTCCGCGCGCATCCTCGAAAAGATGAAGAAGACCGCCGAAGCCTATCTGGGCGAGACGGTGACGGAAGCGGTGATCACCGTGCCGGCCTATTTCAACGACAGCCAGCGCCAGGCCACCAAGGACGCCGGCAAGATCGCCGGTCTGGACGTCAAGCGCATCATCAACGAGCCGACCGCGGCCGCGCTGGCCTATGGCCTGGACAAGGGCGAAGGCGGCAAGGACCGCAAGATCGCGGTGTACGACCTCGGCGGCGGCACCTTCGACGTGTCGATCATCGAGATCGCCAACGTCGACGGCGAGAAGCAGTTCGAAGTGCTGGCCACCAACGGCGATACCTTCCTCGGCGGCGAAGACTTCGACAAGCGCGTCATCGATTATTTGGTCGAAGAATTCAACAAGGACCAGGGCATCGACCTGCGCAAGGATCCGCTGGCCCTGCAGCGCCTGAAGGATTCGGCCGAGCGCGCCAAGATCGAGCTGTCGTCGTCGCAGCAGACCGAAGTGAATCTGCCGTACATCACCGCCGATGCATCCGGTCCGAAGCATCTCAACATCAAGCTCACCCGCGCCAAGCTCGAAGCGCTGGTCGAAGAACTCGTGAAGCGCACGATCGAGCCGTGCCGCACCGCGCTGAACGACGCCGGCCTTCGCGCCAGCGACATCAGCGAAGTGATCCTGGTCGGCGGCCAGACCCGCATGCCGAAAGTGCAGGCGGCGGTGTCCGAATTCTTCGGCAAGGAACCGCGCAAGGACGTCAACCCGGACGAGGCGGTCGCGATCGGCGCCGCGATCCAGGGCGGCGTGCTGGCTGGCGACGTCAAGGATGTGCTGCTGCTTGACGTGACCCCGCTGTCGCTGGGCATCGAAGTGATGGGCGGCGAGTTCAACAAGGTGATCGAGAAGAACACCACCATCCCGACCAAGGCGACCCAGACGTATTCGACCGCCGCCGACAACCAGACCGCAGTGACCGTGCACGTGCTGCAGGGCGAGCGCGCGCAGGCGATGTACAACAAGTCGCTGGCCCGCTTCGATCTGGCCGGCATCGATCCGGCGCGTCGCGGTGAGCCGCAGATCGAGGTTACTTTCGATATCGACGCCAACGGCATCCTGCACGTCAGCGCGAAGGACAAGAAAACCGGCAAGGAACAGAAGGTCGAGATCAAGGCCGGTTCGGGCCTGTCGGACGATGAGATCCAGCGGATGGTGCAGGACGCCGAATCGCATCGCGAGGACGACAAGCGCTTCCATGAACTGGTGCAGGCCCGCAATCAGGCCGACGCGCTGATCCACGCCACCCGCACCGCGATCAAGGACAACGGCGACAAACTCCCGGGCGAACTGATCGGTCGCGCCGAAGGCGCCATCGCCGAAGTCGAGACCGCGATGAAGGGCGACGACAAGGCCCAGATCGAGGCGAAGTCGAAGGCGCTGGAAGAAGTGGCCCAGGCGCTGATGGGCGCCGCTGGCGCAGGCCAGCAGCCCGGCGGGGGCGATCCAGGTCCGTCCGCATCTTCGAAGCAGGACGATGTGGTGGACGCCGAATTCACCGAGGTGAAGGACGACACCAAGCCCTGATCCGATCCTGGCCGTGCAGGTCGAAAACCGGAAGAGCCGCGGCATGCCTCGGCTCTTCCGTCGTTTACGGTTCCGCTGCTTCGACCCGATTGCCCCGACTTGATTGTTTCGATTCGATCCGCATCTTCCGCCTGGATGTTGCCTTGAACGATTTTCCACTCCCGATGTGTGATTCCCGCCCATGAACAAGCGCGACTATTACGAAGTCCTGGGCGTCGCCCGAAACGCCAACGAAGAAGAGCTGAAAAAGGCCTATCGCCGGTTGGCGATGAAGCATCACCCTGACCGCAATCCGGACGATGCCGGCGCCGAGGCCGCCTTCAAGGAAGCGAAGGAAGCCTATGAAATGCTGTCCGACGCAAACAAGCGGCGCGCCTACGACGCGCACGGCCACGCGGCGTTCGAGCACGGTACGGGCGGCGGAGGCGGCCAGGGCCAGGCCGACATCAACGATATCTTCGGCGACATCTTCGGCAATATCTTCGGTGGAGGCGGCGGCGCGCGCGGCCCGCGCCGCGGCGCTGATGTCGGATACGTGATCGAACTCGATCTGGAGGACGCCGTCGGCGGGGTCGACAAACAGATCGAAATCCCGACGATGGCCGAGTGCAAGCCCTGCAAGGGCAAGGGTTCGGAAGACGGCAAGGTGGACACCTGCGCCACCTGCCAGGGACGTGGTCAGGTGCGTTTCCAGCGCGGCATCTTCTCGATGCAGCAGCCGTGCCCGCACTGCGGCGGCAACGGCAAGCGCATCGTCAATCCCTGCAAAGCCTGTCATGGCGCGGGTCGGGTGGAAGAAGAGAAAATCCTGTCGGTGAAGATTCCGGCCGGCGTGGACAATGGCGACCGCATCCGTCTGTCGGGCGAGGGCGAGGCCGGCCCGGCCGGCGCCCCCGCAGGCGATCTCTACGTCGAAATCCGCGTGCGCGAACACGCCATTTTCCAGCGCGACGGCGACGACCTGCACTGCGAAGTGCCGATCCGGTTCTCGCAGGCCGCGCTGGGCGACACCATCCGCGTGCCCACGCTGGGCGGCGAAGCCGAGATCAAGGTGCCGACCGAAACCCAGACCGGCAAAGTCTTCCGGCTGCGCGACAAGGGCGTGAAATCGGTGCGCAGCCGCAGCACCGGGGATCTGTACTGCCGCGTCGTGGTCGAAACCCCGGTCAATCTCACCCCGCAACAGCGTGATCTGCTGAAACAGTTCGAAGAGACCTTCGTGGGCGAGGGCGCGCGTCGCCACTCGCCGCGCTCCAGCACCTTCATCGACGGCGTGAAGAGCTTCTGGGAGCGGATGACTTCGTAGAGCGGGCTTGAGGCTGCTGCTTTCGCCGGTGGCAACAGCGTTCAAACCCGTATCAGCTCACTTGCATCAGCCGCAGGCGCGGCCTCAGCTGCCACCGCATTCCGGTTTCGTCCTGGGCCGCCCTGAAGGCTCTACAGCGGAATTTTTCCGTGGTTGCCATCGCAAGAGCGCTGGGGTTTCGAACAGGCTCCCATAGGACCGTCTCGTGAGCGTGGCGGACCGATGCCGAACGTATTGATGACAGTTTGTGCGGTGGCGGCTTGCGCGACCATGTCTTACGCGGCCATGGGTACCCGGGATTTTTTTCCACCGCGTTTGGCCGGCTTCAACCAGTCCGCGCCGGTCGTGGAATAGCGGTCGATCACCGCTTTCGCCAGCGCCGCATCGTCGAGCTGGGACGGATGGAACGAGGGCCGCGCATAGGCCCACAGATGTTTGAGCGTGCGCCCCAGCATATGGTGGCCACCGCACAGGTGATGCAGCAGTCCGCTCCAGGTCGACGACCGCCACAGCCCTCTGTTCTGGGCGAGGAATCGCAGCATGCCGAAGGTCGTTATCGTGTAGAACAATGGCACGGTCAGCGCCAGACCAAGCAGTCGTATCGCATGACTCGGCGCGATTGCCTGCAGAATGTCGAAAGATACCTGTTTGTGCTCGATCTCTTCGGCGAAATGCCATTCCAGCAGCGCGCGCACTTCGGGATGGGCGTCGGCGAGAATCTGCTGCGACAGGAACTCATGCCCCATGTACGCATTGATGTGCTCGACGCAACTCACCATCGACAGGCGTATCGACAGCGGTGCGATGCGTTCGACCATGCGGAAGGTCAAACGGTCGACCGCGCGCTCGAAGCCATGGAACCGGTAGCCTTGTCGATCCAGCGTTTGCCAATAGCGCTTATGGGCGACGCCGTGCTCGGCTTCCTGATGGATGAAGGTCGCTGCGGCTTTGCGTAGCGCTGGATCGGCGATCAGCGGCAGGCTGGCGTTGATCGTGCGCATGTAGAACGCCTCGTTCGCGGGAACCAGAACGCTGTACGTATCGAGTGCGGCGGCGACGGCAGGCGACGACGGCAACCAGTCGCGTGGAATGTCGGTGGGCATTGAAGCGGTGAAACGACGTGCGATCAATTCTGCGGTCATGAGGCCCCCCGCCCAGACGCCCAACGTAATCTACGTCGGCAGCGTACCCCCAATCGGGAGCGTCGAAATGTGCGTCACTGCTCAAATCGCATATGACGCATGCGCCATTTTTATCGGATCGCTGAGAAATTTTACCGATATTCGCAATGCCTTCAGAATGCATGAATCCCGAAGTATGGACAGGTTCGATGCACATACGGCCCACAGTCGGCATTGTCGGCAGCGCAGGCGCATATGGCCGCTGGCTGCGGCTTTTTTTCGAGACCCGGATGGCGCTGCGGGTGCTCGGGTACGATCCGGCCGATCCCCATTCCGATGTCGTCGAACGTGTACTGGACGATGCCGACGTGCTGTTGTTCGCCGCGCCCATCCGTCTGACCGTACAGACCATCGATGCCTGGGCCGCGCGTTCTGCAGGACGCGAACGCGGTCGATTATGGCTGGACATCACCTCGATCAAACAGGCGCCGATCGCGGCGATGCTGCGATCGCAGGCCGAAGTCGTGGGACTGCATCCGATGACCGCGCCGCCCAAGGCGCCGACGCTGAAGGGCAGGGTGCTGGCGGTCTGCGAAGCCCGTCTGGACACCTGGCGGCCATGGCTCGCACAGATGCTCGATGCGCTGCAGGCCGAGTGCGTGCGGGTGTCGCCGGAGCACCATGACCGGGCGATGGCGCTGGTTCAGGCGATGGTGCATGCGACGCATCTTGCGCAGGCCGGCGTGCTGCGCGGGTACGCGCCGGCGCTCGGCCCGCCTGCGGCGCTGCTGCCGCTGCGTTCGGCTTCTTTCGAACTCGATGTCGCGATGATGAGCCGCATCCTGTCGCTCAATCCGCAGATTTACGAGGACATCCAGTTCGGCAATCCGCATGCGCTGGACATGTTGGATCGTCTGCTCGGCGAGCTGCAGGCGCTGCGCGATCTGGTCGGGCAGGGCGACGAGAACGCGCGCCGCGCCTTCCGCGAGCGTTTCCTGCGGCAGAACCGCGATGCGTTCGATGCGCGCACGCTGGCCGACGGCAATTACACGTTCGAACGCGTCGGTTATCTGCTCGCCGATCTGGTCGACAGTCCGTCGATGAGCGTGCATCTGCCCGAGGATCGCGCCGGTTCGCTGAGGACGCTGCTGGATGTGTTCGAGCGTCACGGCATCAGCCTGTCGTCGATCCATTCCTCGCGCACGCCCGCGGGCGAAGTGCATTTCCGCATCGGTTTCGATTCCGGTCCGGCCACTGCGGCGTTGGCGCAGGCGTGCCGCGAGATCGATTCCAGCGGCATCGGTCGCGTGATCGACGGCATCGATACGGCGACGAACTGAGGTCGAGCGACGGTTGAGCGCGGGCAGGTCGGCGGTTACCCTGCGTGTATGTCCGAATCCCATCAATTTCCCCCACAACATCCTTATCGACTGCTGATCCACGGCGCCAGCGGACGCATGGGCCAGACTTTGCTGCGGCTGGTCGCCGAGGGCGACGACCTGCGCGTGGTCGCGGCGGTGGCGCCGCACGCCGCCGAAGCCGGACTGCTGGGCTCGCCGTTCCATCCGTCCGCCGATATCGAACATGTTCCTGAGTTCGATGTCGCAGTGGATTTCAGTCTGCCGGTCGCCTTCGATCCCCTGTTGGCGCTGTGCGCCAGCCGTGGTGCCGCCTTCGTGTCGGGCACCACCGGGCTCGCATCGCAGCAGCGCGCGGATCTGCTGGCCGCAGCGCAACAGATTCCGGTGCTGTGGTCGGCCAATTTCAGTCTTGGCGTGGCCATTCTGGACGAACTGGTCGAACGCGCGGCTGCGGCGTTGTCCGGCTGGGATTGCGACATCGTCGAAGCCCACCACACGCGCAAGCTGGACGCGCCGTCGGGCACCGCTCTCGCGCTCGGCGCCGCCGCCCAACGTGGCGGCGCTAATCCGCGCTATGCAAGCCTGCGCGCCGGCGACATCGTCGGCGAACACATGGTCCAGTTCGCGGCTGCCGGCGAGCGGATCGAACTGATCCATCGCGCCACCAACCGGGACATCTTCGCCCGCGGGGCGCTGCATGCCGCATCAAGGATCGTCGCCCGCCCGCCGGGCAATTACCGCCTTCGCGATCTGCTCTGAATCCCCCTGCATCGATGGGTTCATTGTGCATCGACACCTCAGATCTGACAGGGCTCTGTGCACTTGACTGTACCTTGCCCGCGGCGCATCGTCGCCGCGGGCATAAGACATGCCCATCGCGTTGCTTGGCCTGGGATGCAGGAAGTCGTCAAGGTCGTTGCTGTATTCCAGGCTGAGGAACACTCATGCCGTTGAAGCGGCATCCATTCGAATGAAATATGGAGATTTCAGAATGTCGTCCAAATACTCGTATCTGCGCCGTCGGGCGCTCGTCGTCGCATTGTCCTCGCTGGTTTTGTCGGGCGCCGCATTCGCGGGCGATCGCGTGAACGTCACCGGTCTGAGCAACAACGAACCGGTCGACGGTTTCATCGTCACCTACCGCGAGGGCAGCGCCAGCAAGGCCAACGCCCTCAACCAGCAGCGCGCGCTCAACCAGGCGGCATCCAGGGTCTTCGGGCGTACCAAGCCGCTCACCCTCAAGCGCGAGCGCACCCTCGGCATCGGTTCGGAGCTGGTGGTGGCCAACCGCGCGCTGGACCGCGTCGATGCGGAAACCCTGATGCGCCAGATCGCGGTCAATCCCGATGTCGAATACATCGAGCCGAATATCCGCCTCTATCCCACCCTCACCCCGAACGACAGCTTCTTCAACCTGCAGTACGGCTTCCAGAGCGGCGTCGGCGGCAGCAATGCCGATCAGGCCTGGAATCTGGGCTTTCTCGGAGCTGGCAAGATCGTGGCCGTGATCGACACCGGCTATCGTCCGCACGTTGATCTGAACGCCAACATCATCAACGGCTACGACTTCATCAGCAACGTCGCCACTGCCAACGACGGCAACGGTCGCGACGCCAGCGCGCTGGACCCGGGCGATTGGAGCACCGCTGGCCAGTGCTACGCGGGTTCCCCGGCAAGCAATTCCAGCTGGCACGGCACTCATGTGGCCGGTACGGTGGCGGCGGTGACCAACAACGCGGCCGGCGTGGCCGGCATGGCGTTCAACGCCAAGGTGCTGGCGGTCCGTGCGCTCGGTCGTTGCGGGGGGACGCTGGCCGATATCGCCGACGCGGTGACCTGGTCGTCGGGCGGCACCGTGGCCGGCGTGCCAGCGGTCGGCGTCAACAAGGCCAGCGTCATCAACATGAGTTTGGGCGGCGGCGGTGGGTGCTCGGCAACATCGGCGATGAATGTCGCGATCAATGGCGCGATCAGCCGTGGTACCACGGTGGTAGTGGCGGCCGGCAACAGCAACGCCAACGTGGCCGGTTTCACGCCGGCGGGATGTCCTGGCCCTGACCCCACCACCACCACGAACGGCCTGATCGTGGTGGGCGCGACCGATTCTGCGGGTGCCAAGGCCGGCTTCTCGAGCTACGGCGCGGGCGTGGATGTTTCGGCGCCGGGCGTGAGCATCGCGTCCACCCTGAACGCCGGAACCACAGTGCCAGGCGCCGACAACTATGTTTATTACAGCGGCACCTCGATGGCGTCGCCGCACGTCGCCGGCCTTGTGGCGTTGATGCACTCCAAGCCGAGTGCGGACTGCCTGCCCGCAACCTGCGAGGCCATCATCAAGGCCAACAAGAAGCCCTTTGGCGTCGCGCCGCCGCAGCTAATCGGAACCGGCATCATTGACGCGCTCAAGACGCTCAACGCGACCCCCTAATCGCCAGACAGCGTTATGTATCGCCCTGGACCCCGGCTTCGGCCGGGGTCTTTCTGTTCAGGGATGCCCGAGACGGGCGAAAAATTCGCTGGCGGAGGTGGGGGTGCGCCGGTACAATTCCCGCTCGCCTGAATACCCCCTTGCCCTGGACCGGTTCCGCACCGTGTCCGAGGCTTCGTGCAACCTGCCGCCGGCAAAACGAGGCGAACTCCAGTGAGCGATACCGCAATCCTTGTCCTCGAAGACGGCACCGTATTCGAGGGCGAATCCGTGGGCGCGCCCGGCCTGTCCGTGGGCGAGGTGGTGTTCAATACCGCCATGACCGGCTATCAGGAAATCCTGACCGACCCGTCCTACGCCCGTCAGCTGGTGACCCTGACCTATCCGCACATCGGCAACACCGGCTGCACCGCGCTCGACGACGAAGCGCAGCAGGTCTGGGCCTCCGGCCTGATCGTCCGCAACGTGCCGCGACGCCCCAGCAACTGGCGCAATCAGGTCGCATTGCCGGAATGGCTGAAAGCCCGCGGCATCGTCGCGATTTCCGAGATCGATACCCGCAAGCTCACCCGTCTGCTCCGCGATCGCGGCGCCCAGAACGGCGCGCTGATGGCGGGCGATGTGAACGTCGACACGGCGCTGGAAGCCGCACGCAAGTTCCCGGGCCTCAAAGGCATGGATCTGGCGAAAGTGGTCAGCACCGGCGAACGCTATCCGTGGACCGAAGGGCAGCTCGATCTCGACCGCAATGCCTTCGTTTCCGCAGAACCGAAATTCCGGGTCGTCGCCTACGACTTCGGCGTGAAGCTGAACATCCTGCGCATGCTGGCCGAACGCGGCTGCGATGTGACCGTGGTGCCGGCGCAGACCTCTGCCGCCGACGTGCTGGCGCTGAAGCCGGACGGCGTGTTCCTGTCCAACGGCCCCGGCGATCCGGCGCCCTGCGATTACGCCATCGCCGCGATCCGCACATTCATCGCGCAGAAGATTCCGACCTTCGGCATCTGCCTCGGTCATCAGCTGCTGGGGCTCGCCTCCGGCGCGCAGACGCTGAAGATGAAGTTCGGCCACCACGGCGCGAATCATCCGGTGATCGACATCGACAGCGGCCGGGTGATGATCACCTCGCAGAATCACGGTTTCGCCATCGACGAAGCCACGCTGCCGGCGAACGTGCGCGTGACCCATCGTTCGCTGTTCGACGGCAGCAACCAGGGCATTGCCCTCAGCGATGCGCCGGCCTTCAGCTTCCAGGGGCATCCCGAAGCCAGCCCCGGCCCGCACGATGTCGCGCCGCTGTTCGACCGTTTCGTGGCGATGATGGCGCACGCAGCATGACGCGCCGGGTTGCTCATCTTGCCCGGGTCGCAGCGTTCGCGCTGGCGCTGGGTTTCGCGATGCCGGCCTTCGCCGAATCCGCGGTTGCTGCCGCACCGGCTCTTCTGACGGTCGCGCAGGCGCGCGAGGCACAGGCACTGTTCGGTTTCGATGCGGCGATCCCGAAGATCATCGAAGAAGCGTTCAAGGAACAGTCCCAGTACCAGACGCTGACGCCGACGCAGCGCGGGTGTCTGCTGGAAATGGCGTCGCCTGCGTTCCACGGATTGTTCGACGATGCGTTCATCGAGCTGTTCGGCGACAGCGATGTGCTGGCGAGCTGGAAGGCGTTTTCGCTCACGCCCGGCGGCAGGGTGTTCATCGACGGCATGCGCAAGGCCGTGCTGTTCAAGATCAACGGCGACCCCGAACCCGACATGGCCGGGATCTTCGGCGCCCTGGGCGACGCCGAAAAGGCGGACATCGTCGCGTTCATGGAAAGTCCGGCCGCGGGCGTGATGAAAAAGGGCTTTCCGGACGTGGAGTTTCCGCCCGGCATGGAGAAGATGCTGCAGGCGCGTGCCGAACAGGAGTGCGGCGTGACCTTGGACAAGCTGTGAAGATGGCCGCGCCGCGCCAGTTGCTGAAGCGACTACGTTGGCCGCTGTCTTTTGCACTGTTGGTCGCTGTTTACCCGGCCTTCGTATTGGGCACCACCTACGCGCACTGGCTGTCGGCCGATCTGCCCGGCGGACGCCATGGTCCCTCCGACGCCTACCGCCATAGTCTCGCCAGTGCGACCGTGGCGTACACCGGCTCGTCGCGCTGGGTGGATTGGGTCACCGCGGTGATGGAAGACGGCGGACGCTGCGATGCGGCACGCGCCATGGATGCGCACAACAACCGGCTCGGCGCCCGCATCGGTGCCGATGCCGAGACTTGGAGCGAGATGCAGGCCGGCGTGCTGGCAGCGGTGAAGGGCGGTGGGATCGGAATGTCGGATCCGGATCGCATCACCTGGTTGCCGCCCGGCCGGTGGCGGGAACGCTTCTACTGATCCATCCGCACTCGCCGACCACCGCACCACGAACCACACCCGGAACTCGAACGATGAAAGCCGTCCCGTCAAGCCGCAACCTCGCTGTCCTCGTCGTATCGCTGCTGTTCGGCGTTGTTTCTGCCGTGCACGCCGCCGAAAAGCCGCCTGCGAAGTCCGCGGCTGCTTTGTCCGTGGTTGTAGATTCCGCAGCTGTAAAATCTGATGTCCAGCGCATGACCGACCTGCAGGTGAAGATGATGCCCTTCGGCGCGATCTTCGACATGCTGGCGAAGGCCGACCCGAAGTGGCCCATGCAGGAAAACCCCGATGCGGTCACGCCCACGCAATTGGGATGTCTGCGCGGCGAGCTGTCGACGCCCGGTTATCGCCGTTACAAGCAGGCGCAGGTCGAAGCGTATCTGGCCGCGAATACCTCGCGCGCGGCCTCCGAGATCGCGCTGCTGGAACAGGGCGCGGCCGAACTGTTCGGCAAGCTGGTCCTGGCCGGCGCCGACAGCGAGCGCAGCGGCGTGCAGGCCAATCCGGAAACGGTGCTGAAGAACGCCTCGCCGGAACAGATGATGTCGTTCATGAGTTTCTTCGGCGATCCGAATCACGCCGAGCTGCGGAAACTTTCCGGACTGGGCGATGCGATCAGCCCGGGCAAGTCGGCCAGCGAAAACGAATCCGCCGGCGAACAGCTCGGTTCGACCATCACCCTGCAGGTCATGCTGAAGGCGATGTCGACCTGCGAGGTTCCGACCTCGGTCCTGTTCGAAGAATAAATACGAATCTCCACCGCGATCCGCGGCCGCTGCATGCGGCCGCATCGCGTCCCACGTCGTCCATAGAGTGAAGAAATGCCCAAGCGCACCGACATCCAGACCGTCCTGATCATCGGCGCCGGCCCGATCGTGATCGGCCAAGCCTGCGAATTCGATTATTCCGGCGCACAGGCCTGCAAGGCGCTGCGCGACGAGGGCTATCGCGTGGTGCTGGTCAACAGCAATCCCGCCACGATCATGACCGACCCGGGCATGGCCGACGCGGTGTACATCGAGCCGATCAACTGGCGCACGGTCGAAAAGATCATCGCCAAGGAAAAGCCCGACGCGCTGCTGCCGACGATGGGCGGCCAGACCGCACTCAATTGCGCACTCGACCTCGCCGACAACGGCGTGCTGGAAAAATACGGCGTCGAACTGATCGGCGCCAAGCGCGATGCGATCCGCATGGCCGAAGACCGCGAGCTGTTCCGGATCGCGATGAAGGAGATCGGACTGGAATGCCCAAAGGCCGAGATCGCGCGCACGCTGGAACAGGCGCTGGATATCCAGTCGCGAGTCGGCTATCCCACGATCATCCGCCCCAGCTTCACGCTCGGCGGCAGCGGCGGCGGCATCGCCTACAACCGCGAAGAATTGATCGACATCGTCAAGCGCGGTCTGGATCTTTCGCCGACCACCGAAGTGCTGGTCGAGGAATCGGTGCTGGGCTGGAAGGAATTCGAGATGGAGGTGGTCCGCGACACCGCGGACAACTGCATCATTGTCTGCTCGATCGAGAACTTCGATCCGATGGGCGTGCATACCGGCGACAGCATCACCGTCGCCCCGGCGCAGACGCTCACCGACAAGGAATACCAGCGTCTGCGCGACGCCAGCATCGCGGTGCTGCGCAAGATCGGCGTGGATACCGGCGGCTCGAACGTGCAGTTCGGCATCAATGCCCCGGAGGGCCGCGTCGGGGTCCGCGGGATGAATGCGCGGGGGTCGCGGTCGGCGGCGCTGGCCTCCAAGGCCACCGGCTTCCCGATCGCCAAGGTCGCGGCCAAGCTCGCGATCGGCTACACGCTGGACGAACTGAAGAACGAGATCACCGGCGGCCTCACGCCGGCGTCGTTCGAGCCCAGCATCGATTACGTCGTCACCAAGATTCCGCGCTTCGCGTTCGAGAAATTTCCGGCCGCCGACGCGCGCCTGACCACGCAGATGAAGTCCGTGGGCGAAGTGATGGCGATCGGCCGCACGTTCCAGGAATCGCTGCAGAAGGCGCTGCGAGGTCTGGAAACCGGCAAGGTCGGCCTGGACCCGACCGATCTCGACCTCAGCACCGACGAAGGCATGGCCCGCCTGCGCCGCGAGGTGAAGGAAGCCGGCCCCGAACGCATGTTCTATCTCGCCGACGCCTTCCGCGCCGGCATGTCGGTGGAAGACGTGCACGCGCTGTCGTTCGTCGATCCCTGGTTCCTCGATCAGATCGAGGAATTGATCGCCTGCGAGCGCGACGTCGCTGCTGCCGGTCTCGAAGGTCTGGACGCGAAACGTCTGCGTGCGCTCAAGCGCCGCGGTTTCTCCGACGCCCGTCTGGCCCAGCTCGCCGGCACCAACGAAACCGCGGTGCGCGCGCTGCGCAAGGCCTTTGGCGTGCGCCCGGTCTACAAGCGCGTGGATTCCTGCGCGGCCGAGTTCGCCACCAACACCGCCTATCTGTATTCGACCTACGAGGACGAATGCGAAGCCGCGCCGAGTTCGCGCGACAAGATCATCGTGCTGGGCGGCGGACCGAACCGTATCGGGCAGGGCATCGAGTTCGACTATTGCTGCGTGCATGCGGCGCTGGCGCTGCGCGAAGACGGGTACGAGACCATCATGGTCAACTGCAACCCGGAAACCGTGTCCACCGACTACGACACGTCGGATCGTCTGTATTTCGAATCGCTGACGCTGGAAGACGTGCTGGAGATCGTCGAGCTGGAGCAGCCGAAGGGCGTGATCGTGCAGTACGGCGGCCAGACGCCGCTGAAGCTCGCGCAGGCGCTCGAAGCCAACGGCGTGCCGGTGATCGGCACCTCGCCGGACTCGATCGATCTGGCCGAAGACCGCGAACGTTTCCAGCAACTGGTCGAAAAACTCGGCCTGCTGCAGCCGGCCAATCGCACCGCGCGCAACGCCGACGAGGCGCTGGCGCTGGCGCGCGAGATCGGCTATCCGCTGGTGGTGCGCCCGAGCTACGTGCTGGGCGGTCGCGCGATGGAAGTGGTCTATTCCGACGCCGACCTGTCGCGCTACATCCGCGATGCGGTGAAGGTCTCCAACGATTCGCCGGTACTGCTGGACCGCTTCCTCGACCACGCGGTCGAGGTCGATGTCGACGTCATCGCCGACAAGGACGGCAACGTGCTGATCGGCGGGGTGATGCAGCACATCGAGGAGGCCGGCGTGCATTCCGGCGACTCGTCGTGTTCGCTGCCGCCGTATTCGCTGTCCGCCGAGACGCAGGCGAAGCTGCGCGATCAGGTGGTGGCGCTGGCCAAGGCGCTGAACGTGATCGGCCTGATGAACACCCAGTTCGCGGTGCAGACCGCCATGCCGGATGACGGCGGCGACGGCACCGACACCATCTTCCTGCTGGAAGTGAATCCGCGCGCCTCGCGCACCGTGCCGTTCGTGTCCAAGGCCACCGGCATGCCGCTGGCGAAGATCGCCGCGCGCTGCATGGCCGGCAAGACCCTGGCCGAGCAGGGCGCGCTGAAGGAAATCGTGCCGCACTACTACTCGGTGAAGGAAGCGATCTTCCCGTTCGCGAAATTCCAGAATGTCGATCCCATCCTGGGCCCGGAAATGCGCTCAACTGGCGAAGTGATGGGCGTGGGCCTCAATTTCGGCGCCGCGTTCGCGCGCGCGCAGGAAGCCGCGGGCATCAAGGCGCCGCCGGTTGGCAAGGCCTTCATCTCGGTGCGCGACCCGGACAAGCAGCGCGTGCTGGCGGTGGCCGAAGAACTGATCCGCCGCGGCTTCTCGCTGGTGGCCACGCGCGGCACCGGCGCGTGGCTGCGTTCGCAGAACGTGGCCTGCGACACCATCAACAAGGTCGTCGAAGGCCGGCCGCATGTCGTCGATCTGATCAAGAACGGCGAAATCACCTATATCGTCAACACCACCGAAGGCAAACAGGCCATCGCCGACTCGTTCTCGATCCGTCGCGAGGCCCTGCAGCACCGGGTGACGTACTCGACCACGATTGCGGGCGCGAAAGCCTTGCTGCATTCTCTCGATTTCCGCGACAGCGGCCCGGTCTGGGCGCTGCAGGAACTGCACAAGGAACTGGATCCGTCATGAGCCGAGCCCCCCTGACATCGAAAGGCGCGCAGCGCCTGCGTAGCGAGCTGGAACAGCTGAAGAGCGTGCAGCGCCCGGCGGTGATCAACGCCATCTCCGAAGCCCGCGCCCATGGCGACCTCAAGGAAAACGCCGAGTACCACGCTGCGCGCGAGCAGCAGGGTTTCATCGAAGGTCGCATCAAACAGCTCGAAGCCGAGCTGTCGCATGCGCAGGTCATTGACATCTCCACGCTCAACGCCGGAAGCCGCGTGGTGTTCGGCGCCACCGTGACCCTGGCCGACGTGGAGAGCGAGGACGAGAAGCGCTACCAGATCGTCGGCGACCTCGAGGCCGACATCAAACTCGGGCTGATCGCGATCTCCTCGCCCATCGCACGGGCGCTCATCGGCAAGCACGAGGGCGACGTGGTCGAGATCGACGCGCCGGCCGGCCGCCGCGAGTTCGAACTGATCCAGGTCGCATACGAAGGCTGACCGGGGCGCAACGATGGCGCGCGCCATCTTCCTGCTGCCCGCGTGGTCGGGTTTCGGTCGTCAGGGGGTTTCGCCGGAGCTGGCGAAAGCCTTCGGCCGCGCGGATGCCGCCGCGCCCGGCGACAGCGGCATCGATGCGCAGCTGATCCGTCATTTCAGCGCGACGCCCGCACGATGGGCGCCGGCCGCGATCACCCGCCAGACCGATGCCGGCGATGCCGCCGGCTCAGCGTGGCTTCGCGCCGATCCCGCGCATGTGCGGCCGGAAATGACCGGTGCCCGCCTGCTGGGCATCGGCGAGCGGCTGTCGCTGTCGCAGGCCGATGTGGATGCGCTGCTGCCGGCGCTGAAGCCTGTCTTCGGCGACAGCGGTTTCGCCCTGGATGCGCCCACGCCGTCTCGCTGGTACCTGCGTCTGCTGCGTGAAGCGAAATTTCCGCAGTTCAGCGCCCCGGACGACGCGCTGGGCGCCGACCTGTTCGAGCATCAGCCCGACGGCCCCGAAAGTCGCCGCTGGCGCGCATTGCTCAACGAGGTGCAGATCGTGCTGCACAACCATCCGTGGAACGCGCAGCGCGCCGGGCGCGGGTTGGTGTCGATCAATGCGCTGTGGGTCTGGGGCGGCGGCGTGCTGCCGGACCGGATCGTCGCCGACGCTGGGCATGCGTGCAGCGACGACGATCTTCTGAGGGCGTCGATCCAGCTCGCGGGCGGCACGGCGCAGCCGCTGCCGCGGGATTTCGGCAGCGCAACGTCGACCCCGAACGACGTCGCGCTCTACGACCTGCGCCGCTTCCGCGATTTCGCGGCACTTCAGCGCGACTGGCTGCTGCCGGCGGTGTCGGCGGTGCATTCAGGTGCACTCGATGCGCTCGCCATCGACGCGTCGGACGGCACGCAACTGCGACTCGCGCGCGGACAGCGGTGGCGCTTCTGGCGGGGCGCGTGGACGCTGCCGGCGCCATCGCGACCGCAGGGCCAGGAATGACCCGCACGATCCGGCGCCGCGATGCTGAGGACATGCTCGATCCCCAGGGCGAATGGCCGGCGCAGCTGTCGCCGCTGCTGCGGCGCATCTACGCCGCGCGCGGCGCGTACACCTATGCGCTGGCGCAGCCGCGCCTGCCGCAACTGCTGCCGCCGGATACGCTGCTCGGCATCGATGCTGCGGCGCGTCTGCTGGCCCAGGCGATGGATGCCGGCCGTCATATCGTGGTCGTCGGCGATTTCGACTGCGACGGCGCCACCGCCTGCGCGGTCGCGGTGCGCGGCCTGCGCCTGCTGGGCGCTAAGCAGGTGTCGTATGCGGTGCCCAATCGCATGGTCCACGGTTACGGCCTGTCGCCGGCGCTGGTCGAAGACCTGATCGGCATGCGTCCCGATGTGCTGGTGACCGTCGATCATGGAATCGCCTGCCATGCCGGCATCGCGGCGGCGAAAGCGCACGGCTGGCAGGTGTTGGTGACCGATCACCATCTTCCCGGCGAACGGCTTCCGCAGGCCGATGTCATCGTCGATCCGAATCTTCCGGACGACGGTTTTCCCAGCAAGGCGCTGGCCGGCGTCGGCGTGATGTTCTACGTGTTGCTGGCGCTGCGTCGCGCGCTGCGGGAAGCGGACGCGTTCGATGGCGACCCGCCGGATCTGTCGGTGCTGCTGGATCTGGTCGCGGTGGGTACCGTCGCCGATCTGGTACCGCTGGATGCGAACAACCGCATCCTGGTGGCGGCCGGCCTGCGTCGCCTGCGCGCCGGCCACGGCTGCGCCGGCCTGCGGGCGCTGATCGAGGTGTCGCGCAAACAGGCGGCGACGCTGACCGCGAGCGATATCGGTTTCTCGATGGCGCCGCGCATCAACGCCGCTGGCAGGCTCGAAGACATGGCCGTCGGCATCGAATGCCTGCTCTGCGACGATGCGCGTCGCGCGCGCGAACTCGCCGAGATTCTCGACGGCATCAACGCCGAGCGCCGCGGCGTGCAGCAGCAGATGGTCGGCGATGCCGAGGCCGCATTGGCCGGCCTTTCGTTCGACATCGATTCCGGCCGCGCCACCGTGTGCCTGTATCGCGAAGACTGGCATCCGGGCGTCGTCGGCCTGGTCGCATCGAAGGTCAAGGAACGCGTGCATCGCCCGGCGATCGCGTTCGCGCCCAGCGATGCCGGCAGCGATCTGCTGCGCGGTTCGGCGCGTTCGATCGCCGGTTTCCATATCCGCGATGCGCTGGCGGCGGTGGATGCGCAACATCCCGGGCTGATAGAGAAATTCGGCGGCCATGCGATGGCCGCCGGCCTGAGCTTGAGACTGACCCAACTGCCGCGTTTCCAGGCGGCGTTCGAACATTGCGCCGCGGCGATGCTGTCGCCGGAACTGCTGCAGGACGTGATCCTCAGCGACGGCACCATGCCGCCCGAGGCCTGCGGTATCGAGACCGCACTGGCGCTGCGCGATGGCGGGCCGTGGGGGCAGGGCTTCGCGGAGCCGCTGTTCGACGATGTCTTCGAGGTCGTCGGGTGGAAGATCCTGGGCGAGCAACACCTGAAGTTGGAACTGACGAGACCGGGCGTCGCCGGCCAACGCCTCAATGCGATCCACTTCGGTGGCTGGACCGGCGAAGCGCCGGCAGCGCGTTCGCGCATCGCCTACCGGCTGCAGCCGGACGACTGGCGCGGCGGCGATGCGGTGCAGCTGGTGGTGATGCATCGGCAACCCGCGTCCGCATGAACTTGCGGGAATAGTCCGACGCCTCTGCTGAAAAACCGAAAGCGATTCGCTTTCGGAATGGTTCAGATGTCCACCAGTGCCTGGTATGCGGCGCGGATCCGTGCGGTGATCGGGCCACTGGCGTAGCAGCGCTCTTCGATCGCGGCGACCGGCAATATTTCGTATGCGGTGCCGCACAGAAAGACCTCGTCCGCGCGCAACGCTTCGGCCACCGTGATTTTGCCGATGATGCTGCGTATGCCCAGCGATTCTGCGATCTCCAGCACCGTCGCGCGGGTGATGCCGGCCAGAAAGCAGTCGGGTGCGGGGGTGCGCAGTACGCCATCGATCGCGAAAAAAATATTCGCGCCGGTCGATTCGGCGATATCGCCGTTCATGTCGAGCAGCATGGCATCGTCGAAGCCGCGCGCCACCGCGCTGTTCCAGGACATCGTGCCGATCGCGTAGTTTGGCGAGGATTTCGCCTGGGGCGGGAATACGCTTGGCGGCGCGCGTCGCCATTCGCTGATGCACAAGCGGACGCCGTTTTCGCGTTTTTCGGGCGTATACGGTTTGTTCCACGCGAATGCGGCGATCGACACGTTGATTTGTGGATTCGGAGAGCCAATACCAATGAAATCGGCGCCGCGCCAAGCCACGGGACGGATGTACGCGTCGCCGCTGAGGCCGTTCGCCACCAATGCGTCATGAGTCGCCGCTTCCAGCGCTTGAACGCCATAGGGGATACGGTACTGCATGAGCTCGGCCGAACGCAGAAAGCGCTCGAAATGTTCGCGCCCCTTGAGGATCCGTCCGCGGTAGGAACGGATACCCTCAAACACGGCGCCGCCGTAGTGCAGGCTGTGGCTGAGCACATGCAGCCGCGCCCGACTCCATTCCATCATCTCGCCGTTGTGCCAGATAACGCCTTCCAGAGCCTCGAAACTCGCGCGCTCCATCAGCATGCTCCCGCACGGAAGCCCGCGTCGCCTTGGACATGCATCTCAGCGCCTCCTGCCGATGATCAGACTGAAGCCCGAAGGTAGCGGCCGGCACTCCTCGTATTCGAAACCGGTAGCGTCGAACAGTTGCGCGTAATGGGCGATGGTGCGCTCTTTCCCGCCGGTGATGACGAGCATGGTCAGGTCGACCACCTTGCTCCAGTCGAAATCGGGCGTGTCCAGCAATACGCGTTCGATCAGGATCGCTTTCGATCCCGACTCCAGCGTTGTCGCGACCTGGGTCATGATCGCGGTGGCCATCGCATCGTTGCATACGTGGATGACGCTCTTGAGCATCGCGCAGTCGGCCCGTACCGGGACCGCGAGAGTCGCATCGCCTTCGACGATATCGATCCGGTCGCGCACGCCCGCAGCGCTCAGATCGGCGTCTGCGCCGACCATCGATGCGGGGAGGTCGAAAAGAGTGGCGCGAAGATGCGGATGCGCGCGCAGCACGGGAGCGAGGATCACGCCGCGGTTGCCGCCGACATCGAGAAGATGCGAGATACCTGAAAAATCGTAATGCGCGGCGAGTTCGTGGCCGACTTGTGCGGTTACGGACTGCCAGCCGCGATTGAAGCGCAGCGACGCATCCGGGTCTTTGTCGAGATGATCGAAGAGTTCGCGACCGTGCGCCATGCCGAAGCCGGTGCGCCCGCTGCGCAGACTGTCGGGCAGGTGTTGCCAGGCACGGCGGAATTCCGGGCCGCTGAACAAACGCATCTGATGCCCCATGCCCGCAGGCGATTCGTCCACCAGCAGCCGACCTTCGACAGTCGCTACGTGTCCATGCTCGGTGGCGGTCGACAACGAGAGTCCCGAGAGCACATTGAGCACGCGCTCGACGGCGTCCGCATCGAGACCGAGCATTGCAGCGATGTACTCGGCCCTGCGTGGCGTATCGTCCAGGCTTTGGAGAAGGCCCGTTTCGAGCGATGCATTGATCACATCGGCGAAGATCGCGGCATGTGACAGAAAACGCAGATAATCGCGGGAGCCCGAACGGCCGAGCAGGCTGTAGCTGGATGTCAAGTGAGGTCTCCCGTTGACGTGTGTGAAGTATTGAGCGCGTACGTCGCATGCGACGCGAGGCGTGTCCGTCCGAATCAGTGCGATTCGCGCGATTCGCGAGTGGAGGACGGGCGTGTTTTGGCCGAAAAACGTGGGGTATTCCGCGCTTTCTGTGCGTATACGTCTGTGTTTATGCGCGCAACGCTTGCGAACGATATGCAAACGTCCGGTATTGCGCTCGATGCTGGCAGATCCAAAGCGTCTCCTGAGATTCCATTCTGGCGTGGGCGGGAATGCATTCGCATCGTGTTGCGATCCGCGTCCATACCGTGTCGAACGGATCGTCGTGTCGGGCCGATGCCGTTCGCGCTGCTTCGAGGTTCCGGGATTATTGCAGGCGACCGCCGCAGCGTCAAAGCTTTCGCGATTCATAGGGCCGCCACTGGCGCTGGCGACGCGCATCACGAATGTCTTTCGATATTCCGAAGTGTCGTGGATAATGTCGTGGAATGTTCGCGTGACGATTATCGGCCGTGCTATTCTCCTCGCCCCGATTCATCCGGGTCGGCTTGATCCGGTCGTCACGCATGCATCCCGCGCGCTGGATGCATCTCGACAATATATTGAAGAACGCTGGATGCTGGCGATGTTTTCGCCGCACAGTACGCAGACGTACCAATGAAGCAGGGATTCGCATGTATCCGTTCCGGAAGGATTTGTTCGCCACGGAAAGCCGCTGGTATGTCGCATGTTGGGACGAGGATGTCACCGACCAACCGATCGAACGCTGGATACTGAATCGTCCTCTGGTCGTGTATCGGGACAGCACCGGTCGTGTGGTCGCGCTGGACGGTCGTTGCCCTCATCGCGGCTTTCCGCTCGCAAAGAGTCGGCTCTGCGGAAGCACCATCGAATGCGGTTATCACGGCATGCGCTTCGATGCGAGCGGCGCGTGCGTGCACATTACCAGCCAAGAGCACATCCCATCGAAGATGCGCGTCGCGTCGTATCCCGTGCACGAATTATGGAACTGGGTCTGGATCTGGATGGGCGACCCGCAGCTCGCCGATGTGCGCGATGTGCCCGACCATATCGCGCTAGGACTGACCGATACCGCCAACTGGGAGTCCGACGTCAAGGTCTACTCGCACGTCGCTGCGCGTTACCAGCTGCTCCACGACAACCTGCTCGATCTCAGTCAAGTGGGTTTCCTGCACGGTTCGACCATCGGTACCGCCGATCTCGCGCCTATCGCAAGATCATCGACGAAGACGTCGCGGCGGTCGAGGAGGTCGAGCGCCTGCTCGCGGCAGGCGTCGAGCCGGTCGATGTCTCCGTGCGCAGCGACTCCCATGCGGTCAAGGCGCGGCATCTGCTCAAGCAGATGATCCTCGCCGACCAACACCATGCGCGCGTCGATCGCGCGCTTTCCACGCTCGAATCATCCGGGAATATCCAATGAAACACCTGCTCCTCGTCGGCGGCCACGATGAAACCTTCGCGCGCTTCGCCGGTCTGCCCTACCGCTTCAGCGCGATCCAGTTGGAGTCGAGCATCGGCGACGCCCAGAGGGCCCTGCTCGAACGGATCGAAGTCGTCCCCGCACTCGAAACCGCGGTAGTCGTCGAGCGCGCTCGCAGCATCCATGCCGTCGATCCGGTCGATCTGGTGTTCTCGTTCACCGAAGACGGCCTGTTGCCGGCTGCGGCCGTCGCACGCGAACTCGGAATCGAGGGCATCGATTACGACGCCTGTCTGGCCTGCATCGACAAGCCGGTCATGCGGGCGCGTTTCGAGCACACCCCGTTCCGTATCAATTCGGCGACCTGTACTGCGCTCGACGAGGCGCTGGCATTCTTCGCGGCGCATCCGCGCGGCGTCGTGCTGAAGGATCCGCGCGGTGCGGGCAGTCGCCATGTCGCGATCGCGCATACGGCCGTCGAAGTGGAGGCGTGCTGGACCGCGTTGATCAATCAGATCGACCGCATTCTGCTTGAGGAATACATCGGCGGTCAGGAATACAGCGTCGAGACGCTGACCATCCGCGGTCGACACGAAGTGCTGGGCATTACCGAGAAGCGTCTGCGCGGCGATACTCTGGTCGAGGAGCAGCATGTGTTTCCGGCAAGCGGGCTCGCTACGGATCTGGTCGCGGGCATCCATGCGCTCGCGACCGGCGTGCTGGATGCGCTCGGGTATCGCCACGGACCCTGTCATATCGAGTTCAAGGTGGATGGCGGCGAAGTGCGCCTGATCGAAATCAACAATCGCGCCGGCGGCGATTTCATCTGGGAACTGGTCTGGCTGACGCGTGGCGTGGACATGTTCCGCGAAACATTGGCCTATGCGTTCGAGGGTAAACCCGACGCGTCGGCCCGTGCGGGAATCGCCCGTCACGCCACCGCCGCGTCGCTTTTTTTCTTCGTGCCGCAGCGCGAAGCGGATGTGCGCGCAGCGCTCGAAGGCGTGTCGATCGAGCGATGCCTGCTGGACGATGACGATAATGCGCCGCGCCCGGTCAACGATTCCGACGATCGCTACGGGGTGATCGTGATCGGTGCTGCAGACGAGCGTTCTTTGCGTGCAGCGCTTTCCCGCGCTGCCGATGCCGCACCCGTGGCCTCCGCGGCTTGAGCGACTCGTCGCCAGCTTCGACTGCCTGCCACCGCGCATGAGGGCCGGAGACGCTTGGCGGCGCCTGCGCCTGCATTGGCGCGGGTTGCGCCTCGACGGCGCGCTGGATGGCGGGGGCAGGGTGGATGTCGCCCGCCTCGATGCCGGCACGTGCGCGACGCGTACGCGCATGCGCTACGCGCACGCGCTGGCGACAGGCGTCGTCGATGCGCGCACGCCCGCACGCATGTTCGGGCATGCGGCGATATTGGCGGCGACGCTGCTGCTGATTGCCGCGTCGATCGCACTGACGTTCCATATCCCGATCGCGTTCCAGGATTTTCTCGCCGATCTGGCTGCCGGCCGCAATGCGCGCGACGGCGCGCTTGGACTCTTCGCGTTGCTCGCGGCTTCGTATGTATCGTTGAATGGCGTGTTCGCGATGGCGTTCTGGTTGGGGATCGAAGCGCGCCGTCATTTCGGCGCGAGTGCGGCCCTGGCGATGGCGCGCAGTAGCGATGCGCCATCGATGCGGCTGGTCTCGTTTTTCGGCCAAGAGTTGGAGAAGATCGAATCCGCGGTGTCGGTGATGCCGCTGCTGGCGCTCAATCTCGGCATCACCATCGTTTCTTCGGCGCTACTGATCCGTTTCAACGGTTCGCTTGGCTGGGTGGCGATCGTCGCGCTGCTGGCGACCACGCTGATCACCCAGGCATTGGCGCGGCGCAACGCCGAACTTTCGCAACAGCTCAACCGCAGTACACAAACGCGCGCGGAAACCACAGCGGTGCTGTTCAAGACCGTGCGGACGATCATCCAGGCGGGTCTGATCGGCAATGCCGCTACTGTGATCGCTGCGCTACGCAAGGATGAAGTCGCGATTCTGCGCAAGCGCACGATCGCGTTGACCTGGCTGAACCTGTTCCTGCAGATGGTGCCGGTGTGCCTCGCGTTCGCGGTCATTCTGCCGGGCCTCATCGACGCGCAGGGTATCGATGTATCGGTGGTGTTTCCGTCGCTGCTGATGCTGGGCACCCTGCGCTCGGCGATGGGTTCGCTGCCCGATCTGATCGACGGCCTGAGCATGGGATTGCACGCGCTGCGTGATGCTCCGCTTCCTGTCGCGGACGTGGGCTTCGATGCGGACGTGGACATGGCCGAGCAGGCGCCGTCATCGGCGCGGTCCCTCGCGTCCTGCCTGCGCCGGGCGCGCGGGCGCGTCGTGCATGTCGACATTGATGATGCCGCCGCGATCGGTCGCTTTCTGCAGACGCTGCGGGTTTGCGGCGATACGCACTATCTATCCGACCGGCCCTGGGTCTACACCGGCACATTGCGCGAGAACATCCTGCACGGTCGTCGGGTCGCGTCAGACCGGTTTCGACAGGCGCTCGCCGATTCGGCCCTGGATGCCGATATGCTGCAATTGGCGAGCGGCCTGGACACGGTGCTGCAGCCGGGCGGCGCCAATCTTTCGGGCGGCCAACGCCAGCGCGTGACGATCGCGCGTGCGATTTGCGACGACACCCCGACCATCGTCGCCCATCACGCGTTTTCGGCCCTCGACGAGCATACCCGTCGGCATGTACTCGATGCCTGCATCGATCGGGCCTGGTCGGGACGCACGCTGCTGCTGATCGACCGCGACCCTGCAGTGCTGGATTACGCACAATACCGGCTCGTCTTCGATGCGCAGCACGGCGCAGTCCTGCATGAGATCGCATCCCGGCGCCGTGACGTCGCGACGCTTGCCGCAGCGGAGCCTGTCGATGCGGACAGCGTGCCGCCGGTCGCCGGCGACGTCGAATCGGTTGCGCCGGTGCCCGATACCGTTGTCGGTCTGTCGCGCATGTTCGGGCGGCGTCGCCTGTTGCAGTTCGCTGCCGTCATCGCAATGGTGGCGCTGTTCCGCGACGCCTTGCTGCTGGCCTCGCAGTACGTATTGACCATGGCCTCGGGCGCGTCCATCGCCGGCCAGATCGTATTCGCCACCAGCCTGATCGCATTGGCTGCACTGATCACGGCTCTGCTGGTGCGCAAGGTGCTCGATACAGTGATTCTGGCCACCGACCGCGTGTTCGCGATGTTGATGCGATCCACCCTCTATCGCAGGCTGGATCGTTTGGAGGCCCTCGACCGCTATCTCTCCGCGGGTATCCACGGCCAGAGCGTGCTCGACCGCTCTCTGGGGCCGCGCTTGATCGCGTTGCTCGGCACCGCGGCGCTGCTCGCGGTCACGTCGCTGTTCGTGGCGCTGCTGGTGCCGATGACGATTCCGCTGTTTCTGATCGCATACGTGGTGATGTTCTGGCTTGGCCGTCGCTATCGCGCCACCATCGCGGTGCTCGCGTCCGCGCAAGGCTCGATCAGCGGCAGCGCGATGGCATCGGTGATCGAATTCATGGACGGCCGCGAAAGCCTGCGCATGCGCGAAGGCGCGATCGACGATTGGCTGCGCCGCCGTGTGATTCCCGAGTTGGCGAGGCTGGACGCAGCGACGAAAGCCAGCGAGTGCGCAGAGCGCTGGTTCAGCTTGTCCAGCGAGCTGATCAGCAGCCTGATCTTCCTGGGCGTTGCGCTGTGGTTCGGGCTTGCCGGTGCTGGATCGCCGATCGTCGACGGATTGATTCTGGTCAGCATCGCAGCTGCGATCACGGCCAGCGGACGCCTCGTCAAGACGCTGGCCGCGTTCGACCACGACCTGGTCTGGCTGCGCGGCAGTCTGGGGCTCATCGACGATGCGGTGATCGCCCCGAAGATGGCCGATATCGCTGAAGAAAACAGCGCGCAGATCGATCGCAGTGCGCCCATCGTCGTCGACGGTCTACGATTCGCCTACGGAAATGCCGGCCGCAACGTGTTGCAGATCGACGCTTTATCGATCGCTCCCGGCGAAAGCGTGGCGGTGGTCGGTCGTACCGGTGCCGGCAAATCGACGCTGCTGAAACTGTTGTCGGGCGTGCTCGCGCCCAGCGCGGGCAGCATCCGCGTCGCCGGCATCGCGCCATCGGAGCTGCGTGCCGCCGATTTCGGCCGGGTGTTCCAGATCCTGCCGCAGGAACCGGTCTCTCTGCCCGGTCGCATGCGCGATTCATTTTTCCCCGTTGATCTCGATGCGGCCGCTATCCGCAGCGCCTGTGCGCTCGCTGATGTCGATGCGGCGACGGTCGCAGCGCTGGATCGGCCCACCGGCACCGCTTTGCACGCAGTGGATGTCGCCCGGCTCAAACTGGCTTCGATCGTGGCGAGTCCGGCGCCTGTGGTGGTGCTCGATGAGCCCACTGCGGCGCTCGACGAGCCGCAATCGCACGATTTCGCCCGCAGTCTGCTGCGACTCACGGCTGGCCGCACCGTACTGATGGTGACCCACAATGTGCGCCTGCGCGATTACTTCGACCGCTGCGTGACGCTCGACAATGCCGCGGGTGGCGCTTCGACGCCCGCAGGCGTCGCGGCTCGAACCACCATGGACGCGACGCGGACACACGAGATGCACCCCCACGAGTCAAACTCATGAAGATACTGATCCTGCATCGGGTACCGTTCGCGGTCCTGCACTACGACCAATTGATCGATCACGCGGCGCATGAGGTGATCTATCTCGGTGCGGAAGACCGGCTCGGCGACTTGCCGCCCGATTTGCGCGCTGTCCGCATCCCGCTGCTGCCCGGACAGGACCATGCCACCCATGTCGAGCGGTCGATCGACGCGTTCCGCGGCGTTCAACGCGTGGTGTCCGCATCGCAATACACATTGCGCGATGCAGCGCGCATCCGCCAAGTCATCGATTGCCCCGGCATGCGCGTCGATGCGTTCGACGCGGTCGACGACAAGGTGGTCATGAAAGCCCGCATCCGCGCTCTGGGCCTGCGGGCACCGGCGTTCATGCCTTATCCGCAGTTTCTTGAGGCACAGGATTGTCCGTGGACGGCGAAGACGGTGCTCAAGCCGCGCTGCGAAACGGCCAGCCGCAATGTCTCGGTTTTTGCGAGTCCGCAGAAGCTGCTGGCTGCGGCGGAGCGGGGCGACATTCCCGAGCAGCCCGCGGCGGAGTCGATGCAGGTCGAGGAGTTCGTCGAAGGCCCGATCCTGCATTTCGATGGCTTCGCCCGCGAAGGCGAGATCGTGCTGATCCAGCCGAGTCGCTATCACGGCACATGTCTGGGCTACGCTCGCGGCGAATCGCTCGGCTCGCTGCAGTTCGACGATCATGCGCTGGCGGAGACCGCCGCCGGCTATGTGCGTGCCTGCGGCATCGCGGACGGTGCCTTCCACCTCGAAATGATCCAGACAGAGGCCGGGTTGTGCTTCCTGGAGATCGCGCCGCGCGTCGGTGGCGGAGGCATCAACGATGTGATGCGCCTGCGCTGGGACATCGATCTTGTGGCCGCCGATATCGCCACTCAGGCCGGGATGGAACCGCCCGCGTACGCATGCAGGGCCACCGACGAGCGCTACGGCTTCTACATCGTCCCCGGTCATCCGCACGCCGGCAGCCGCTGCACCGTGCGTTTCGATTACCCGGAGCGCGCGCGGATCGTCAGCGAAACCGCCATCGGCGCAGACGAAACGCTTGGCGCGGACATCACGCACAACGCGGGCGAAGTCCCCCTCTATCTGATCGTCAGACAGGATCTCGCGATCGATGCGACAACGTTGATGGACGGCATTGCCGCTTCCATCGATATCCAGTACTCAAAGGAGTGACCGATGCAAGACAAAATCATCATCGTAAAGCGCGATTCGCTGCCCGCCCTGACCCATGTGGACGTGGATGATCGCAAGGTGGATATCGGCGAACTGCGCGATTTCAGCCGCCACGATGCGCTGCGCGCCTGCATGACGTCCAATGCCTCGACCACGTCGTTCGCGTGGACCACGCTCAAGCCCGGGCAGACGTTGGCGGCGCACAAACATCCCGTCGACAGCATGATCCTGGTGTGCGAGGGCGCTGGCCGCTACTTCGGCGAATACGATGCCGAACTCGGTGCCGGCGACATCGTCTATGTACGCAGCAACGCCCTGCATGGTTTCCAGGCCGCGGCAGACAGCCGGCTGGAGTGCCTGTCGATCCAGTTCGAAGGGCGCGGTCTGTATGAGGACAGCGAGCGCAGCCTGGTCAAGTTCGGCGACATCAGCCATTACGATTCGATACTCGCCTGCAATCGCAATTGGAAACAGTCTTTCGCCGCGCTGTGCGCATCCTTGAGCGCCGACATCAGCAGCCACGGCGATATCTACAACGCCAGTCTGTACGGTTACATCGGTCGCTGGTCGGGCGTATTCCAGAATCTGCTGTTTCTGCGGCAGGCCAATACCCACTGCAAATCGCTTTCCGAAATCTTCCGGGAACATCTGCACGACGAATTCGGTCACGATGCGCTGCTGTCCCAGTACGAATACCGCTGGGATGCGCAGCTGGAAGCGTATTTCGGGTGGTTCCTCAACCAGATGTACACGCGATCCGACGAGGCCAAGCTGATCCTTGTGCATATGGTCATGGAGACGGCGGGAGACGTGTTCTCGCAAGTCATGGCGGAGTCCAGCGCCGGCAAGACCGAAATCGCCGATTACGTGGGCGTGCACGGCGAATTGGACGGCGGGCATGCGGATGTCGGCTCGAAGATCATCAAGAACTACTGCTTCAGCCATCCCGCCGACGCCAAGAGCGCCTGCGAAGACGGCTGGCGGATGTTCATGGGCATGTTCGCGCGGATGCGCGAACTGGCCTTGCTGCGCCAACAGGAGGCCATGCTGCCATCCGGCATGGAAGCGGCCTGAAAGAGAACGGAATCGGCATCGATGACGAGGGACAACACGTGATGAATCTGGACAACGGCACCAATGGTGCGCAGAGCGCTGCAGACGGCATGGACCCGATGCGCTGGCGCTTCGGTCGCGCACGCGAGGAATTCGATCTGCGACGTATCGATCTGACGTCGCTCGCCATGGATTTCAGCGTCCATTCCCGCGAGTACTGCGAACGGGTGACCGGCGTGGATCTGACCGGTGTGGCGGTGGAAGATTTCCATCGTCATATCCCCGTCGACATGCAGACGCCCAACGACGTCAACATCAACGCCTGCACGCACCTGATCCAGGAGGCGGAGGACGCGGCTCTTTATCGCGACTACATCCGCGTATTGCTGCATATTTCGTACGAAGTACTCGGCAGCGATCTGGTGTTCGAGTCCAAGCCCTTCCTGCGCCTGCATTTTCCGCAGCGGATGCCGAGTCACTTCCGGCTCGCAAACGGAGAGATGGCCTGTTACCACAACGATATGATGTTCGGCGAGTACGCGGAGCAATTCAATTGCTGGCTCTCGATCACACGTTGCCGCGACAGCAGCGGGCTGCAGGTGGCCAGCCTCGCCGACAGTTGCAGGATCGTCGATCGCTTCGTCGATTCCCTGGGCCTTGCGCCGCATGATTTCGCGGAATCCCGCGCCCGGTTCTTCGAATGGATGCGCGACGACGAAGACGCGTATCGCTTCGTGAAGGAGAGGGTGTCGCCCATGCGGTCCGAAGCGAATGAGCTGGTCATGTTCGATCCGATCAAGATCCACGGCACCGCCGAGAACATCGAGGACACGACCCGTTCGAGCATCGATTTCCGCATCATGCCGCTGGACGACTACGAGCGCGTCATCCGCCAGGCCACTGAAAATGCCGAGAAGATCACGACCTTCGACGGCATGGTCTATGTGCGCGGCGACTATTACCACTCGGCAACCATTCGCGAGTACGCAAGGGCGCATGGTCTCGACGGCGGCGTCCGATGAGCGTCGCGCGCATGCGCCTGCTCGCGCCGATCGCGATTGTCTGCTCGATCGCCTGCTCGCTGGCCGGCCCGGCCGCTGCAGGCGATATCGTCGCCCATCCGCTCGCTGCGGGGGATCGCATCGTGCTCGACGGGCGGCTCGACGACGCGGCGTGGCAGGGTGTTCCGGCGCAGACCGAGTTCTACGAGTTCAGTCCGCGCGACGATCGCGATGCCTTGTTGGCGACTTCGGTCAGGGTTTCCTTCGACGAGACGTATCTGTATGTAGCGCTGTCGGCGCGCGATCCTGTTGCCGACGATATCCGCGCGCCGTTCGCGCGCCGCGATAAGGTGTTCGCCGAGCAGGACATGTTCCAGTTGTTCATCGACGCCAGCGGTGAGCGCAAGTCGGCGCAGTTCATCCGGGTCAATCCGCGCGGCGCGATCGGCGACGGTGTCTATACCGAATCGGAAGGGGAGGATTTCTCGCCGGACTTTCCTTTCGATGCCGCCGCGCATCGCCGCGACGACGGCTGGAGCGCGGAACTGCGCATCCCTTTCGCTTCGCTCGGCTACGACGGCTCGGGCCGCGACTGGACCATGCTGGTGTTGCGCAATATGCCGCGTACCGATCGCATCCGCTACGCCAATGCCCGGCTGCCGCGCGACAACAACTGTCTGCTCTGCCATAGCCCCGCGCTGCGCGGTCTGCGCGATCTACCGGTCGGACTGGAGTGGCGGCTCACCCCGCAGCTCACTGCCATCCTGCGATCGGACGAAGCCCGCGACCGCACCGAACTGCAAGCTTCGCTGGATGCGAAGATCCGGCTCAACCCGCGCACCGTGGTCGATCTCACGCTGAATCCAGATTTCTCCCAGGTCGAGAGCGATCTGCCGGTTCTTTCGGGCAACAGCCGTTTCTCGGTGCTGCTGCCTGAGAAGCGTCCATTCTTCCTCGAAGGTGCAGACCTGTTGGTGTCGCCATTCAACGTCATGCATACGCGTTCGATCACCGATCCCGGCTGGGGCGCGCGTACCACGTATCGAAACGACAGCTTGAATCTGGCGTTGCTGACTGCGCGCGACCAGGGCGGCGGCAGCGTGATCGTGCCCGGCGCCTACGGGAACGACGTGGTCGCACAGGATTTCAGCTCGCAGGCGACGGTGCTGCGTGCGACAACGACGCGCGCAGGGTTCACCTGGGGCGGTGTGCTGACCGACCGCAGCCTGTCCGGCAGCCGCGGTTATAACCGTGTGATCGGCCCGGATGCCGTGTGGCAGATCGGCGCTGATACGCGGATGCGCGCGCAAGTGTTGATGTCGTCGACCACCGCTGTCGTTGATGCCGATGGCGAACTGCGCGAAGGTGCGCGTCGCGACGGCATCGCTGCCTACTTCGACATCAGTCGCGACGTCGGCGAGTGGCGCTATTACGGGCGTTACCGCGATATCGGCAACGGGTTCCGCGCCGATAACGGCTTCTTCACCCAGTCCGGCGTACGTGCGCTCGATCTTGAGGCAACGCGTCGTTATTACCGGGAGGGTGCCTGGCGCGAGATCAGTCCTTATCTCAACATGGGGCGTGTCCAGGATCGCAAGGGTCACACCGTGTCGCAGAGCGTGAATCCTGGCGTCTATCTGGCCGGTCCACGCGGCATCGGCCTGAATGTCGAGTGGCGGCCGGACGAGCGCATCGCGCTGGCGCCGGATGCGCCCTTGCTGCGGCGGGGTTATGCCCGCGTCGCGATCGACATCGCGCCCAACGCGTGGTTGAACCGCGTCGTGGTCGACGCGGAACTGGGCGATCAGGTGGATTACGAGAACGGCAGACTCGGTCGCGGTGGTCTGGTCAGCGTATTCGCCCGCTGGCGGCCGTTCGATCGCTTCGAGATGGAGCAGGAATACAGCCGTTTCTGGGTCGATGCGCGCGACGGATCGTCCGATCGGATCTATGCCGAGGACACCTTCTCATGGACGTCGATCGTGCACTTCAGCGCGCGCGACACGCTGCGTGCGATCTGGCAGCGCGATGCCATCCGTCGCAATCCGGATGCCTATCCGATTCCGGTCGACGCGCGTGGAGGCAGCGAAGAATTGTCGCTGGTATACGCGCATACGCGACGCTTCGGTTCCACGCTGTATGTGGGTTGCACTGCGGCCGAACGGCGCGCCGCGGCGGACGAACGCCGTTGGGAAGTGTTCGCCAAAGCCAGCTGGGCGTTCTGAACCGGCCGCAGCGCCGGTCCAGATTCCGGCTCCGGTTCAGTCGAAGTCGAGCACCTCGCCCTTGATCCGATCCAGCGCCAATTCGTCGCGGCGCAGGGCTTCCAGGTCGCTGTTCACCAGATCGATCCAGCCGGCGTCGCCCGAAAGGTCGTGGGTAAGCTTCACTTTCTGGCCGACTTCGACGTGCAGGCTGATGCGGCGGAAGGACGGCAGGCGTTCGATCGCGTCCAGATTGCGCAGTGCGGTCAACACGCCTTCGCGTTCTGCGATCAGGTACACGCGGATGGCGTGCGCATGCGACACGAAGTCGACCGGCGGCGGCGGCGCCGAGAGGAAGGCATCGACAGTGCATTCGACCTGGCTACGACCATCGGCGCGCAGATCGCGAACCAGCTTGTGGGTGTCGCCGCCGCTCAGACGCGGCCCTACCTCGATGAAAACGATCTCGCCGCGCGTGTTGATCTTCAGCTCGGTGTGCGAAGCGCCGATCCGGAAGTCGAGCGCATCCAGCGCCTGCGAAGTGAAATCGAACGCGCGTCGCGCGATGGGATCGGTCGCGGGCAGGTAGAACTCTTTCTCGTAGATGAAAGCCCGCCCGTTGTGCGGACCTTTCTGGTAGCGGAAGCAGTCGATGGGTACGTGCTTGCCGGCGTAGGAAACGAAGTCGACCACGTATTCATCGCCGTCGACATATTCCTGTACCAGTGCCGACCGGTTCATCGCTCCCATCAGATTGCGCTGGCCGCAGATCGCCGCGAATGCCGCCGTCACAGCATCCGCATTGTTGCAGAGATGCACGTTGTCGCTGCCGCCGGATTCGACCGGCTTGACCACCACCGGAAAGCCGTTGTCGCAGGCCCATGCCTGTATCGCTTCCAAATCGTCGGACTCGAGTTGCAATGGCACGCGCAAGCCGGCGTCGGCTACCATCCGGGCCATCCGGGCCTTGTCGCGGCGCGCTTCGGATTTGTGCAGGCCGTTGAAAGGCAATCCCACATGCGCGCACAAGGCGTCGGCGTAGACGATCGAGGGATCGACGCAGCCGACGATATGGGTGATGCCCGCACGTCGGACCTGGTCCGCCATCTCGCCGATCGTGGCGGTCGCACGCAATACTTCGCCCGGCGCCTTGTCGAGTGCGCCGACGTTGCCGCTTTCGATGCTGGCGAAGGCGATGCCGCGTGCGGTGAGCTCTTCGTAAAACGACGTCGACGTGCGGATCGGGTCGACAAGCCCGAATTTGATCGGTGTAAGTGTGGACACGTTGTTTCCATACTGGATGCCACGCGACGGGACGGCGCGGCTTCGTCTAGGGGGATGCCGAGCGACATCGCAATCGGCGCGATTGCATCTTGTTTGCGCACCTGGCCCCGCATTCACGGTGCGGTGGCTTTGCGGGTGGTCGACGAAGATCGTATTTTCGGCCGCTGCTAAGGTATCCGATCAGCATCGTCTTGTGTTGGAATAGCCGTCCCGCACGGTGCTTGCTGCGCCGCGCGGGTCCGGGTCGGATGTCGCCGGTGATGCGCGCCATCACGGTCAGTGCCGATACAAAACATCGACAACAGTGATTTTCGATAAGGAGTTCGTATGCCTCATGTATTGATAGTGGGTGGAATGGGGCCGACGATCCGCGACGTATCCGGGCTGGGCATCGAAATCAGCATGTTCCAGCATGCAGCGCTGGTGCGTCCGGAGACGCCTGCACTGTCGTCGCGGCTCTATGTGTTCGATTACGAACAGCGGGAAGAATCCGTATCGCTGGCCCGCTGGTTGCATGCGCAGCATCCGATCGACGTGGCGATCTCTTTTACCGAAAGCGGCGTCGAAGTCGCGGCGGCGATCTGCGCGCAATTGGGGATTGCGGGGAATCCGCCCGAGGCGGTGCGGCTCAGTCGCGACAAGCATGCGATGCGTGAACTGATGTGCGCGCGCGGCATGCCTGAGGTGCGCTTCCGAAAATGCATGTATGCGGAAGAAGCGCGCGACTTCTGCCGCGAGTTGGACGCGCCAGTGATCCTCAAACCGGTGTCCGGCAGCGGCAGTGCTGGTGTGTGTCTGGTGGAGGCGCCGGAGCGCGTCGACGAAGCCTGGGCGAGGATCGGGCCCGACGCCGCGCTGGGCGTGTTGGCCGAGGAATTTTTCGACGGCCCGGAATACAGCGTCGAAGCGCTCAGCGTCGATGGCATGCATCGGATGATCATGGTGACCGAAAAACTCACCAGCGATGCGCCTTATTTTATCGAGAACGGCCATCAGATGCCGGCCTCGCTCGCCGACGGCGATCGGGAGCGGATCGAGGCGACCGTGTTCGCGCTGCTGGATGCCATCGGTCATCGCCTGGGACCATCGCATACCGAGCTTCGCCTCACGGCGCAGGGCTATAGGATCATCGAAACCCATACCCGTCCAGGCGGGGATTTCCTGCCTGTACTGGTCGAGGGCGCATGCGGCGTCGACCTGGTGCGGGAGACGCTGGCCAGCATCGGCGGTAAGACGCCACTGGCTTCAGTGGATCTGTCGCGCGCACCGGCCGCCATGGCGATTCGCTTCTTCACGCTGAGCGATGTGGTGATCGCGGGCATTTCCGGCTTGGACGATGCGGCGGCGATGCCCGGCGTCGAACATGTCGTCTGCGATGTCGGTATCGGCGATGCGGTCGGGCCGCCGAAGTCGTCGGATTCGCGCCAAGGCTTCATCGTCGCGCGCGGCGCAACGCTTGAAGAGGCGCAACAGAGGGTGACGGCCGCGATGGCGCGCGTCAGTTTTGCGACCGGCTGATGCGGGTCAATGGAGTGAATCTGCCGGTCGCGCCTTCGGTCGCAGAATCGTTTTGGGGGCGTGCTTTTTTCCGGTTACGATCCGGCATGCCGCTAACCCCGTTCGCTTAGACGGGCCGTTCAGTCGTCACCATTCGCAGGGGCACGCTCATGCAACGCAATCTCGCAATCTCCGCTGTCATCGCATCGTTCACGGTGATATTGCTCATCCACTCGATGAGCACAGTGGCGCAGGCGCAGCGGGCGTCGGACCACATGGTCGCGCCCGCGCTGACCGCACCGCCGTTGATCAATGCGTCTGGCGCCGAGATTCCCGTGGGCGTGCGCGCAGCGTCGATGCAGGTCGAGACCGACGGCAGTCTGGCCCGCACGACCCTGCTGCTGACGCTCTACAACCCCAACGACCGGCTGCTGGAAGGCACGCTGGAATTCCCGCTGCAGCCGGGCCAGCAGGTCAGCGCGTTCGCATTGGATGTCGGCGGCGTGCTGCGCGACGCGGTGCCGGTGCCGAAGCAAAAAGCGCAGCAGGTGTTCGAGAGCATCGAACGCCGCAACGTCGACCCGGGCGTGCTCGAGCAGACTGCCGGCAATCATTTCCGTCTGCGCGTGTATCCGATTCCCGCCCGCGGCACGCGCCAGGTGCGGCTGGTGATCGATGAAGCCATGCGCCGCGACGCGGATGGCTGGCGTCTCGATGTGCCGGTGCATCTGCTCGGCGGCGCAGAAGCGTTCTCGCTGAAGTTGCGCGCCCAGGGGCTGCGCAAGCCGCCGCAGGTGGTGGGCGCTTTCGATGGCTTGAGCTTCGAACGCATCGGCCGCGGCTATGCCGCGACCGTCGAGCGCAAGGCCTTCCGGCCTGCGAATGGTCTGTCGCTGCGTTTCCCGGCCGACAACACCGCGCAGAGCTACATGCAGTCATACGGCCGGCAGTCATACGGCCCGCAGTCGTACGGCGACGACCGCTTCGCGCTGGTCGAAATCCCGGTACCGGCGACCGCGAACGTGATGGCTCGACGCGCATTGCCTGGATCGGTCGGCCTGCTGTGGGATGCGTCGGGCTCGGCGCGCAAGCGCGACCGGCAGACCGAGTTCGCGCTGCTCGACCGCTATTTCAAGGCGATGGGCGACGGCAGCGTCGCGCTGCGGTTGCTCCGCGACATAGGCGAGGACGGCGGCCGTTTCGAGATTCGCGGCGGCGATTGGAGCGCGCTGCGTAAAGTGCTGGAGACGGCGGTGTACGACGGGGCCAGCGATCTCGCCGACTGGACGCCGGTCGCCGGCATCGGCGAATACTTGCTGGTCAGCGACGGTCTGCAGAACTACGGCGACCATGCGTTTCCGACGCTGCGCGACGGACAATCGCTGTATGCGCTGAATTCCGCCGGTGCGGACGCGGATGGCGCGCGCTTGTCGGCGCTGGCCGAAGCGCGCGGCGGCCGTCTGGTGCAGTGGCAGGGTCGTGCCGGTCTCGACGCCGCCGCCGATGCGTTGCTCGGCGCTGCGACCCGCATCGTGGCGCTGGAAGGCGAGGGGATCGAAGACCTGCGGCCGCAGGCCTGGTACGTCGAGGGTGGCCTGTTGCGCGTGGCCGGCCGCCTGACCGAACCGACCGCCACCGTGCGCGTCACCGTGAGCGAAGCGGGCAAGACCCGCAGCTTCGAACAAATGATCGGCACCGATACGCCGCAGAGCACCCGTGTCGGTGCGCTGTGGGCTGGTTGGCAGGTCGCCGCCCGTGCGGCCGAACCCGAACGTCATCGCGCCGAAATCGCGCGCCTCGGCCAGCGTTTCGGCATCGTCACGCCGGGCACGTCGCTGCTGGTGCTGGAAGCGCCCGAAGACTATGTGCGCTACGACATTCCCGCACCGCCGGCCTTGAGCGAACAGGTTGCTGCGCTGCGTCGCACGCAGATCCAGGAAAAAGAGCAGTCGCGCAGCCAACGATTGGAAGATGTCGCCAGCCGTTTCGCCGAACGCGTCACCTGGTGGGGACGCGACTTCCCGAAAACCGCGCCGCCAGCGCCCAAAACCGACATGGCGCGTTCGAGCCGCGGACGATTGGCGCGTGAAGAAGCACCCACCGGTGGCGTTGCGATGCAAGCTCCGCCGCCGCCGCCGCCGCCGCCGCCGCCCGCGCCGATGCCGGCCGAAGCCGCTGCTGCTGCCGATCGTTTCAGTGACGATGCACGCCAGCGCGAGGCCGATAGTGAACTCGATTCGATCGTGGTGACAGGTTCGCGGATTCCGCGTGCGGAAGCAGCGAACGCATCGCCAGTGACGTCAATCAGCCGTGAAGGCATCGATGGGAATGCCGCTGCCGGGCAGGGCGTCTCCATCCAGCTTCAGGCCTGGGCACCGGATTCGCCCTACGCCCGCCGTCTGCGCGGCGCCAAGGCCGAAGACCTCTACGCCTTGTATCTCGATGAGCGCGACAGCCACGCCGACAGCACCGCGTTCTATCTCGATGTCGCCGATCTGCTGCTGCAGAAAGGCCGTCGCGCCGAAGCGTTGCGGGTACTGTCGAACCTGGCCGAACTCAAGCTGGAGAACCGCCACGTGCTGCGCGTGCTCGGCTACCGGCTGATGCAGGCGAAGGACTATGCCCGCGCGGTCGAAGTCTTCCGCGAAGTGCTGCGCCTCGCCGACGAGGAACCGCAGAGCCATCGCGATCTCGGTCTGGCGCTGGCAGCGTCCGGCCAGCGCCAGGAAGGCATCCAGCGTCTGTACGAAGTCGCGGCGCGCCCGTGGGACAGCCGCTTCTCGGAAGTGGAGCTGGTCGCGCTGAACGAACTCAACGCGATCGTCGCCACCGCGCCGCAGCGGCTCGATACCGCCTTCATTGATCGCCGCCTGCTGCGCAACATGCCGCTGGATCTGCGCGTGGTGCTGGCCTGGGACAGCGACAACAGCGACATGGACCTGTGGGTGACCGATCCCAACGGCGAGCGCTGCTATTACGGCAACAAAAACACCTACCAGGGCGGGCTGCTGTCCGACGACTTCACCGGCGGCTACGGCCCCGAGGAATTCGTGCTGAAGGACGCCAGGCCCGGCAAGTACAAGGTCGAAGCCAATTTCTTCGGCGACCGCCAGCAGATCGTCACCGGCGCGACCACGCTGAGCATGATGTTCAGCACCGGCTGGGGCACCAAGCGCCAGAACGACCAGACCGTGACGCTGCGGCTGAGCGGCCGCAGCGAAACCGTGTACGTGGGCGAGTTCGACGTGAAGTGATCTTCGGGCATCCGATGCGCGGCGAAAGCCGCCCACCGGATCGTCGTCAGCGGGGGGGCTGAGCCTGCAGAGGGGCGTCATTGGCCTCGACGGCTTGCCGCGCTACGCTGGCTTTCAACCCGAACAATGGCCGTAGCCAGCGCACCCGCCGCACCAGTTCGTAACCGGTGAAGCTCAACCCGAACGTCACCAGCACCAGCAGCGGGCCTTCGACCAGCGGACGCAGGCCCAGCGGCTGCGCGTTGTGGGCCAGTATCACGATGATCGTCTGGTGCAGGATGTAGATCGGGAACACCGCTTCGCGCAGATAGCGCAGGGCCGCGCTGTTGCGGAAGGCGATGCCGCGGACGAAGCCCAGGATCGCGGCGATCGCGGTCCACTGGAATAGTGCCCAGATCGCACGCTGCAGCATCCGCAGCGCGTCCGGTGGCGGATGCTCGTCGCCATAGCCGCTGGCGTAAAAATACCAGACGATGAAGGCGTAACCGGCGATAGCCAGACCTGCGGAGGTCCAGCGCATCCGCTGCAATGCGTCCCATATCCCGCCGCGGGTCGCGACCAGCGCGCCCAGCGCGAAGATCGGCAGGTACTGGGCGTGGTTGTACCAATCGTCGACGAGGGCGTGAGTCGATTCGAAGCGTTCGACCAGCAGTATCCGCGCGACCGCGAGCCACGCGACCGGCCACAGCAGGACGCCGGGTCCGGAGAGCCGGCGTTCCAGCCATGCCCTGACCGCGTCGATGGCGCGCGGTGCGAAGCGCAGCAGGACCCAGATCGCGAGCGTGTACACCCAGAGATAGGCAACGAACCAGAGATGGTTCCAGGTCGGCAGGATCAGACAGTCGCCATCGTGGCAGAACGTGCCGTCGCCCTGCAGATAGCGCCCCCAGAAGGCGAGATAGCCGTCGCGGTAGCCGCCGGGCAGATTCTCGACGACTTCGTAATACGCTTGCGGCGTGACCACCACCAGCATGCCGAAGATCAGCGGCACCAGCAGTCGCCAGGAACGTTGACCAACGAACCCCGACGGCGCCTTGCGGAACACAAAGGCGGTGGCGACCCCGGAGATCAGGAACAGCAGCGACAGCCGCCACGGGGCGGTCAGCAGCATGACCGGTTCAAGGGCTTCGCTGGCGTAGGGGCTCTTCACATGCCAGCCCCAACTCACGTAGTACATGCCCACGTGGTACAGCACCAGCAGAAAGAAGGCGGCCACCCGCACCCAGTCCAGATCGTATCGACGTTCCATTGGCGTCCCCGTTCGGAAAGTCGCCAGTGTCCGGTCGCGGACGCCGCAGGCCACCGCGAAGTGCCTGTCGGCGGGACTTCGGGGACGAATTGACAGGTGCGAGGGACGAGCCCGGGACGTAACGCCCGCCGCCTTGCCTACAATGCGCGGATGACCGCAGCCCCGGATCCAGCGCCCACCCAGGCAACCGTCGACGCCGCGCCGGCGATCCTCCATCGCTGGCAGCGGCCGCTGGAGATCGGGTTCTGGGTGACGCTCACCCTCGTCAACGGCATCGCCAACAGCATCACCGTGCTGATGGACATCCGCCGGATGGGGCTGGATTTCGCCGATTGGGAGCCGGCGGTGTGGGAGTGGTCCAGCGGGGTGACGATCCTGCTCCTCATCCCGGCCGTCGCGTGGTTCACCCGGCGCTATCCGCTGCATTGGGACACCTTGCGGCGGACGCTACCCATGCACGTCCTCGGCAGCGTCGTCTTTTCGCTGGCCCATGTGCTGGGCATGGTCGCCCTGCGCAAGCTGGCCTACGCCACGCAGGGCGGCGACTACGATTTCGGCGCATGGCCGAGAGAACTGGTCTACGAATACCTGAAGGATGTCCGCGGTTACGCGATGATCGTGTCGATCATGGAAGGTTATCGTTTCATCGTCCGCCGTCTGCAGGGCGAAGCCAGTCTGCTCGGCCAACCGGACGAGGGCGAACCGGTCGAACCCGTGGACCGCCCGGAGCGTTTCCTGGTCCGCAAGCTCGGCCGCGAGTTCCTGATCGCCGCCCACGACATCGAATGGCTGCAGGCCTCGGGCAACTACGTCAATCTGCGGGTCCGCGGTCACGACTACCCGCTGCGCAGCACCATCGCGGGCATCGAGGCGAGACTCGACCCGGGGCGCTTCGCCCGCATCCACCGCAGCTATATCGTCAATCTGGGCCGGGTCGCGTCGATCGAGCCGCTCGATACCGGCGACGCGCGCCTGCATCTGCACGACGGACAGGCGCTGCCGTGCAGCCGCCGCTATCGGGACGCGCTGCGCGCCCGCGCCGGGGCGGCTTGAACGCGTCCGCCTTGAACAGGCCCGCCCGGAAGGACCGCGCCTGGCCGGCGCGGCGTCCTGTCGGAGCCGCGGCCTGCTAGAATCCGCGGTCTTTGCTGCAACCGCACATCAACGCCATGATCGAACTCAATCCGATCCGCCAGCGCATCGACGACCTTCTCGGTCGGCTCGATTCGCTGAGGGGGTATCTTTGACTACGACGCCAAAGTCGAGCGTCTGGAAGAAGTCAATCGCGAACTCGAAAACCCGGATATCTGGAACGACTCCGAACGCGCGCAGGCCCTGGGCCGCGAGCGCTCGCGGCTCGACAAGACCGTCAACGGCATCCGCGACCTGAAGGACGGCCTGGCCGGCGCCGAAGAGCTGCTGGAACTGGTCGAAATGGAAGAGGACGACGACACCGCGCTGGCCATCCAGGCCGACGTGGAGCGCTACGCGCGCGGCGTCGATCAGCTCGAATTCCAGCGCATGTTCTCCGGCAAGCTGGACGCGGCCAGTGCGTTCGTCGACATCCAGGCCGGCGCCGGCGGCACTGAGGCCCAGGACTGGGCGGAAATGCTGCTGCGCATGTACCTGCGCTGGTGCGAAACGCGCGGCTGGAAGACCGAGCTGATGGAAGTCAGCGCCGGCGATGTGGCCGGGATCAAGTCGGCCACGTTCAAGGTCGAGGGCGATTACGCCTTCGGCTGGCTGAAGACCGAGATCGGCGTCCACCGGCTGGTGCGCAAGTCGCCGTTCGATTCCGACAACCGCCGCCACACCTCGTTCACGTCGGTGTTCGTGTCGCCGGAAGTCGACGACGACATCGACATCGAAATCAATCCGGCGGATCTGCGCACCGACGTCTATCGTTCGTCCGGCGCCGGCGGCCAGCACGTCAACAAGACCGAATCCGCGGTCCGCATCACCCATATTCCGACCAATACCGTGGCGGCCTGCCAGAACGGCCGAAGCCAGCATCAGAACCGCGACATGGCGATGCAGATGCTGAAGGCGAAGCTGTATGAGCTGGAAGTCCAGAAGCGCAACGCCGAGCGCGACGCGCTGGAAGCCACCAAGTCCGACATCGGCTGGGGCAGCCAGATTCGCAACTACGTGCTGGACCAGTCGCGGATCAAGGATCTGCGCACCGGCGTCGAACGTACCGACACCCAGAAAGTGCTGGACGGCGACCTCGACGAATTCATCGAGGCCAGTCTCAAGTCGGGCCTTGAAGCGGGCTCGAAACGCACCGACGCCGTCTGATTTCCCTACCTGTGGGAGCGGCGGGAGCCGCGATGCTTCGAGCTGGATCCATCGCGACTCGCGCCGCTCCCACAGCGCACACACCAATGCAGCAACCGAAGACACCGACATGACCGACGAGCAGACCCCGCAGCACGACGAGAACGCCCTGATCGCCGAACGGCGCGGCAAACTCGCGGCGCTGCGCGGGCAGGGCATCGCATACCCGAACGACTTCAAGCGCGAGCATGTCGCCCGCGACCTGCAGGACGCGTACGAGGATGCCGAGCGCTGGACCGGCGAAGCGCTGGAGGCCGAAGGCCGCCGCGTCGCGGTCGCCGGCCGGCTGATGGCCAAGCGGGTCATGGGCAAGGCCGCGTTCGCGCAGATCCAGGACATGACCGGCGGCATCCAGTTGTTCCTGCAGTCGAACGCGCTTGGCGACACCTACGACGCCTTCAAGGGCTGGGACGTCGGCGACATCGTCGGTGCGGAAGGCACGTTGATGCGCACCAAGACCGGCGAGCTGTCGGTCAAGGCCGGCACCCTGCGCCTGCTTACCAAGTCGCTGCGCCCGCTGCCGGACAAGTGGCACGGCCTGAGCGATGTCGAACAGCGTTACCGTCAGCGTTACGTCGACCTGATCGTGAATCCCGATTCCCGTGCGGTGTTCGTCAAGCGTTCGCAGATCGTGACCGCGATCCGGCGCTGGCTCGACGGCCGCAACTTCCTCGAAGTCGAAACGCCGATGATGCATTACATCGCCGGCGGCGCGGCCGCGCGGCCGTTCGTCACCCATCACAACGCGCTCGATCTCGAACTCTATCTGCGCGTGGCGCCGGAGCTGTATCTCAAGCGGCTGGTTGTCGGCGGCATCGAGCGGGTGTACGAGATCAACCGCAATTTCCGCAACGAGGGCGTCAGCACCCGCCACAATCCCGAGTTCACCATGCTGGAACTGTACGAGGCCTACGCCACGTACACCGAAGTCATGGACCTGACCGAAGGCATGATCCGCGATATCGCCCTCGACACGCTGGGCATCGATGAAGTGGAGTGGGAAGGCAATCTCATCGGCCTTGCTGCACCGTTCCGCCGCTGGAAGCTGGAAGAAGCGGTGCGCGAGCGCAACCCGGAGATCTCGGTCGCCGATTGCCGCAACCGCGACGCGCTGGCGCAGCACTGCGCCAGACTGAAAGTGCACGTGAAGCCGGGCTACGGCTGGGGCAAGCTGCTGCTGGAAATCTTCGAGAAGACGGTCGAGGCCGATCTGATCCAGCCGACCTTCATCACCCATTACCCGGTCGAAGTCTCGCCGCTGGCCCGGGAATCCGATACCGAGCCGGGCATCACCGACCGCTTCGAGCTGTTCATCGGCGGCAAGGAAATCGCGAACGGTTTTTCGGAGCTGAACGACTCCGAGGATCAAGCCGCACGGTTCCGCGCCCAGGTCGAAGCGAAGGAGGGCGGCGACGACGAGGCCATGCACTACGACGCCGATTACATCCGCGCACTGGAAGTCGGTCTGCCGCCCACCGGCGGCCTGGGCGTGGGCATCGACCGCCTGGTCATGTTGCTGACCGGATCCACCTCGATCCGCGATGTCCTACTCTTTCCGTACATGCGTCCTGAACTCTAGAAATTGGCCGACGAGCGCGCACTGGCCGGTGAGACCGCACTGTGAGATATGACAGGTAGGGTTCGGCCGGAACCTGTCTTCTCATCATGCGCTGCCGGCGCCGCGCATGCCGCTCCGGCCTTGAATCTCCGGCCGATCCCGCATCCATCGAGCGGTCGGGACTGTCGAAGCCGCGCTGGACTAGAATAGGATCGAGATGTCGCCATACGAGACAAGGCACGGAAATTGCTATAAATTCATGGTCGTACAAGCGCCGATCAATCCACCAAAAAATCAAGGACGCACGGTATTCGCATGTGGGGCAACTCCGTGAAAATCGTCATCGTCGATGACCAGACCTCCGCACGCACGATGCTGCGGCACATCCTTGAGGACATCAGTCCCGAGTTGGAAGTGTTCGACTTCGGCGACTCCGAGGAAGCGCTGCGCTGGTCGGAGAACAACCGCCCGGACCTGCTGTTGCTCGATTACCGCATGCCCGCCATCGACGGTCTGGAGTTCGCGCGCCGCTTCCGTCGCTCGCTGAGCAACCGCGATGTCCCGATCGTGCTGGTGACGGTGGTGGGCGATGAACCGATCCGGCAGGCGGCGCTCGACGCCGGCGTGATCGACTTCCTGGTCAAGCCGGTACGCCCGCGCGAACTCCGCGCCCGCTGCCGCAATCTGCTGCAGCTCCGCCAGCAGTCAGAATCGATCAAGCAGCGCGCGCTGTCGCTGGAACAGCGGCTGCTCTCCAGCATGCATGAGGTCGAAGAGCGCGAACGCGAGACCCTGTCGCGGCTGGCGCGGGCCATCGAATACCGCGACATCGGCACCAGCGCCTATCTCGAACGCATGGCCCATATTGCCGGGCTCATCGCCGAAGGGCTGGGCATGTCCGAGGAGGAGGTGCGGCTGATCGAGCTGGCCGCGCCGCTGCACGACATGGGCAAGATCGCCATCCCCGACGACGTGCTGCTGAAACCCGGCCCGCTGGACGAACACCAGCTTGCGATCATGCGCCGGCATCCCAAGATCGGCCATGAGCTGCTGAGCGGCAGCCAGAACCGCTTCATCCAAGCCGGCGCGACCATCGCGCTGCGTCACCACGAGCGCTACGACGGCAGCGGCTATCCCGACGGCCTGGTCGGCGCCGATATCCCGATCGAAGCGAGGATCGTCGCGGTCGCCGATGTCTTCGACGCGCTGATTTCGCCGCGTCCCTACAAGGCGCCGTGGAGCTTCGACAACGCCCTCGATTTCCTGATCGAACAGAGTGGCAAGCTGTTCGACCCGCTGTGTGTCCAGGCGCTGGTCCAGAACCGGCCCAGGCTCGAGAACATCTGCGAACGCTATTCCACCAGTTCGCAGCGCCCAGGGCTGGAGTGATCCCGCTACCCGCCGCCGCGAACTGGGTTCGCGCCAGGCTGAGCAACCGGCCGGACAGCGAGCACGGGCAGGCGTTCGTGCGGATCAGCATGCTCCTGATCCTGCTGGTTTACCTCACGATCGTACGGAACATCCAGCCCGCACTCTCGGAGCCCATCCAGCTTTCGCTTCAATACCTATTCGTCGAAATTCTTTTCGCCTTCGGCATCTGTGCCTGGATACTGATCGTTCCGGGCATCCATCATCCGCGCCGAGTACTCGGCATGGTGATGGACTACAGTCTGATGGGTGTGGGTCTGCATGTGTTGGGCGAGGTTAGCGCACCGCTTTACGTCATCATTCTGTGGGTCACGATTGGCAACGGTATTCGGTTCGGGCCGAAATACCTGTATGCAGGCATCGCTTTCGCGACGACGACGTTCTTCTCGGCGATCATAGGCGCGCCATTCTGGGACGAAAACCGTTGGCTGACCGGTGCGCTGCTCGTCGGATTGGTGGCCATTCCGCTCTATCTGTCGTCTCTGCTCAAGGCGCTGGTAAAGGCGACAGCGGCGGCGAAAGCATCCAGCAACGCCAAAACACGTTTCTTGGCGAACATGAGTCATGAGCTGCGAACGCCGTTGAACGGTATCGTCGGCATGTCGGAATTGCTGATGTCGACATCGCTTTCGGATGAGCAGAGGGAGAGCGCCAACGTCATCCAGACCTCCGCGAAGGCGCTGCAGCTTCTGGTCGACGATATTCTCGACATCTCGGCGATCGAAGCCGGCAAGATGACCAAGAACGAGACCGAGTTTTATCTTTCGGATTTCATCGGTACGATCAATACCATGCTCCATCCGGCAGCCCAGAGCAAAGGACTGTCACTGGAAGTCAACATCGATCAGGCCGTGCCCGATTCGCTTTACGGAGATTCCGGGCACCTTCGCCAGATCCTGTTGAATCTGCTGTCCAATGCGATCAAATTCACCGAAACCGGAAACGTCTCCTTCTCGGTATCGCTCCTCTCGATCGAGGCCGATATCGCGACAATCCAGTTTTCGATTGCCGATACCGGAATCGGTATCCCGGAAAACAAGATCCGCAGCATTTTCGACGCATTCGAACAGGTCGATTCGGGGCGTAGCCGCAGATACGGCGGCACCGGCTTGGGCACCACCATCGCCAAAGCCTTGACCGAATTCATGGGTGGCACGATCCGCGTCGACAGTCGCGTCGACTCCGGTTCCAGATTCGATGTGGAAGTCCCGTTGCAGGTGGTCTCGCGTCGCTTGGCCGACGACAGACTTCCGAACAACGTCATCGTGTTTTCCGATCCGTTCGTGCGCCACCGTGCGCGGGTGAGGCAAATGCGCGTCCTGGTCGCGGACGATCAGTCGGCTAATTTGATGGTGATGCGTCGTCTGCTCGAAAAGGCAGGACACAAACCGGTCATCGTGAACAGCGGCGATGACGTCTTGACGATGGTGGAGGCGCAGGCCATCGACGTTGCCATCATTGATCTGCACATGCCCGGCCTGAGTGGTCTGGAAGTGATCAAACAGGCTCGATTCATCGAAACCGGTCGCAAACGCACTCCTTTCGTCGTCCTGACTGCGGATGCCACGGTCGATGCGCGCGATGAGTGCGAGCGGGCTGGTGCCTATGCATTCCTCACCAAACCGCTCGCGATCGACAAATTACTGGACAAGCTCGCGGAGATAGCCGACGGTGCATCGGCCATCGCGACCGGCAAGCCGGAAGCTTCCGCTGCCGCTCCGCTTGCTCAAGGCGAGTCTTCGGCCGGCGATGTCTGTCACGGTATTCTCACTGAGATGCGGGATATGGGGCTCGGTGAGCAATTCATCCAGAAATTCGTCGCAGAATGCGCACGCGATGTGCGCAAGTGCATTGCCGACCTGGCCGTACACGGCCAGAACGCGCGCTGGGAGCCATTCCGCGACAGTTGCCATGCCCTGAAAGGCGCTGCGGGCAACATGGGAGCGCTCCGTCTCGCCGCATCCGCGTCCGAGGGCATGGACATGCCGCATTTGCGACTGAAGAAAGAATGGCCAAAACTGTTGGATACGATGCGCGAGCAACTCAAAGACGCTTTGAACGCACTGCGCGAACGAGGCGATCTTGTAGTTCCGGAATTCGACAGCGAGAAGAACTGAAGGCGATGGCCGGCACGACAGACGTCGTGCCGGTGACAGGCGGCCCGTCGTTATACCGCGGTGACCTGCTCCAGAAGAGTCTTCGGACGACGCAGTTGCGCACGGGCCAGACGTTCCATCACTTTCAGCTGTTTCTCGTTCAGTTTCAGGGCGGCTTCCACCCAGACCTTGGTGATTTCGTTGAGCTCCTGCAGCGTTACCGGGTTCACGATCTCCCGCGCCTTGTGCACAGCAAGGCGCGCAGTGGCGATACGGCGGTTCTGGCGGATCACCTCATGCACCGCGCGCGCGCCGTCGCCCTTGGGAACAAGAACGTCAACGATGCCCATTTCGTGCAGTTGTTCGCTGCTGTACATCACGCCATTGAGCATCATCTGTTCGGCTAGTCTCGGCGACACGCGCCGCGCCAGGAACGAATAGGCGCCCATGCCCGGGAAAAGCCCGAACAACACTTCCGGGAAGCCCATCTGCACGCCTTTTTCGGCGACGATGGTTTGACATGCAAGCGCAAGCTCGAAGCCCCCGCCCAGCGCATCGCCTTCGATCAAGGCCACCGTATGGGCGTTCTGGTGCAGGCGTGTATGCAGGAGATGGATGCTGTCCACGCATTCGTGCGCGTAGCGGAGCAAGCCCTTTTCATCGCGGCCTCGAATCAGTTGTATGAACAATTGAAGGTCGCCGCCCAGATTGAAAACGTTGGCATCGGACGCCAGCACGATATGGGCGAGGTGCGTATCGTTTTTCTCGACGGAACGATTAATGCTTTCGATCGTCTGTTGGGCGAATAGACGCAGATCACGAAGCAGCTTCGGCGAGAAGCATGCGCGATAATCGGGATCCGAATATGCCTGCTGCGCATGCATGCGGCACCAATGAGCGCCGCTATCGTGATCTTCTTCGATGCGAATGGCCGAGAAGGTGTGGTCGCGGTGCAGTTGTTCGACGTTGCTCATTGAAGTTCCCCAGTGGATTTAGGCGGAGCACCGGCCGGGCGGCCCGGTGCGTGGCGGTGGGTTCGTAAGGCCCGGTTGCCACTTGTATGCGCCGAAAATTTGGAAACTTCAAGCCAGATAAACCCGCTAAGCCGGACAGGTTAGCAGTGACGCTAACCTGTCCACAAAGGGGAATTGCGACCAGCGTCGCCTTATGCTGCGGGGGGCGGATCCCGTAGTTCCCGACGCAGGATCTTGCCGACGTTGGTCTTCGGCAATTCGGCCCGGAACTCCACTAATCTAGGCTGTTTGTAGCCGGTCAGATTCTCGCGCGCGTGCGCTTTCACCTGTTCCGCGGTGAGGTTGGGATCTTTCTTGACGATGACGACCTTGACCGCTTCGCCCGATTTTTCGTCGGGAACGCCGACCGCCGCCACTTCCAGCACACCGGGCATCATCGCGATCACGTCCTCGACCTCGTTCGGATACACGTTGAATCCCGACACCAGGATCATGTCCTTCTTCCGGTCGACGATGAAGAAGAATCCGTTTTCATCCATCCGCGCGACATCGCCGGTAAGGAACCAGCCCTCGGCATTGATCGCCTTGGCGGTTTCTTCCGGACGCTGCCAATACCCCTTCATGACCTGCGGTCCCCTGATGCAGAGTTCGCCGATTTCGCCGTGATTGAGGGTATTGCCGTCGTCGTCCTTCACGCAGGCGTCGGTGGACGAAATCGGCAGGCCGATGGCGCCGTTGTATTCGGCGAGAGTCATCGGATTCATGCACGCCGCCGGCGAGGTTTCGGTCAGACCGTAGGCTTCGATCATGGTACAACCGGTCACCTGTTTCCAGCGCTCCGCGACCACCCGCTGCACCGCCATGCCGCCGCCCAGGGTCAGATGCAGGCGCGAGAAATCGATCTTGTCGAAACCGGGCGTGTTCAGCAGGCCGTTGAACAGCGTATTGACGCCGGTGATGGCAGTGAAGGGAATGCTGCTCAGCTCTTTGACGAATCCCGGCATGTCGCGCGGGTTCGTGATCAGATAGTTCAGCCCGCCGAATTTCATGAAGACCAGACCGTTCGCGGTCAACGCGAAGATGTGGTACAGCGGCAACGCGGTCACGATGATCTCTTTGCCCAGCTGGACGTTGGTGCCGATCCAGGCCGAGGCCTGCTGCATGTTCGCAACCAGATTGCGATGCGTCAGCATCGCGCCCTTCGACACGCCGGTGGTGCCGCCGGTGTACTGCAGGAAGGCGATGTCGTCCGATGCGATATCCACTGCCGGAAGCGTGTGCATCTGGCCGAGCGTCAACGTGTTTTTGAAGCGGATCGCGCCGGGGATGTCGTAATCCGGAATCATCTTCTTCACGTACTTCAGCATGAAGTTGACGATGGCGCCTTTCGGGAACGACAGCATGTCGCCGAGCCCGGTGGTGATGACTTTCTTCACCGGCGTATCGGCGACCACTTCCTGCACGGTCTTGCCGAAGTTGTCGAGCACGACGATCGCGCTGGCGCCGGAGTCGACCAGCTGGTGCTTCAACTCGCGCGGGGTGTACATCGGATTGGTGTTCACCACCGCGAGGCCGGCGCGCAGGATGCCGAATGTGGCGATCGGATACTGCAGGCAGTTCGGCATCATGATCGCGACCCGATCGCCCTTCTTGAGCTTCAGTTCGCCCAGCAGATAGGCGGCGAACTGCTTGCTGTACTCGTCGACCTCCGCATAGGTGATCGTGCGTCCCATGTTCGAGAACGCAGGGCGGTCGCGATATTTTTCGAGCGACGATTGCAGCACCGCCACGATCGAGGCGAACTCGTCCGGGTCGATCTGTTGAGGTACACCTGCGGGATAGCTCGCAAGCCACGGACGATCGAGATTCATTAGGCCCCTCCACCTGTTAGGCCGCTGGATTGCGGCTTTGTGTTGTCTTCCTTGATTGGAGCATAGGCTCTAGGGAGCCGCAAGACGCCACCGTATGCAACGGGGAGGAAGTCGCCCGTCGCCTTGACCGTGGACATCCCGTCAGCCGGCTTTCTTAGAGGCCAATTGCCGCAGTACGTAGTGCAGGATGCCGCCGTGCCTGAAGTATTCGACCTCTTTGGGCGTGAGCAGCAGGATCCGCGCGCGGAATTGGCGCTCCTGGCCGTCCGAGCGGCGGGCGACGACGGTCGCTATCCTGCCCGCGCCATCCTCCAGACCGGTGATATCGATGGTTTCGGAGCCGTCGAAGCCGAGCGTCCGCGCGTTCTCGCCTTCCTCGAACTGCAGCGGCAGCACGCCCATGCCCACCAGGTTGGAGCGATGGATGCGCTCGAAGCTCTCGGCGATCACCGCTTTCACACCGAGCAGATTGGTACCTTTTGCCGCCCAGTCGCGGCTGGAGCCGGTGCCGTATTCCTTGCCGGCCATCACCACCAGCGGCACGCCATCGGCCTTGTAGCGCATCGCGGCGTCGTAGATCGGCAGCTTTTCGGGGGCGTTGCCGGCGTCGGCCGGGTAGTGCAGGGTGTTGCCGCCTTCCTCGCCGCCCAGCATCAGGTTCTTGATCCGGATGTTAGCGAAAGTGCCTCGCACCATGACATCGTCGTTACCGCGGCGCGAGCCGTAGCTGTTGAAATCGGCGGGCGCCACGCCGCGGGATTGCAGGAATGCGCCGGCCGGCGAGTCGGCCTTGATGTTGCCGGCGGGGGAGATGTGATCGGTGGTGATCGAATCGCCGAACAGACCCAGGATGCGCGCGCCGTGGACGTCGTCGATGGTGCCGACGTGCATCGTCATGCCTTCGAAATAGGGCGGGTGCTTGATGTAGGTGGAGGTTTCGTCCCAGCGGTAGGACTCGCCATCGGGCGATTCGATCAGGTTCCAGCGGCTGTCGCCCTTGAATACATCGGCGTAGTTCTTCGCGAACATCTCAGGGCCGACGGTGGCGGCGATCATGTCGCCGATCTCCTTGTTACTGGGCCAGATATCGCGCAGGAACACCGGCTGGCCATCGGTGCCGAACCCCAGCGGTTCTTTGGTCATGTCGATATCGACCGTGCCCGCCAGCGCGTAAGCCACCACCAGCGGCGGCGAGGCCAGATAGTTCATCTTCACTTCGGAATGGATGCGGCCCTCGAAGTTGCGGTTGCCCGACAATACCGAGGCGACGGCCAGGTCGCCCTCGGCGATGGCCTTCGATACTTCGTCCGGCAGCGGACCGGAATTGCCGATGCAGGTGGTGCAGCCATAACCGACCACGAAGAAGCCCAGCGCCTCCAGGTCCGCGAGCACGCCGGCTTTCTTCAGATAATCGGTGACCACCAGCGAGCCCGGGCCGAGCGAGGTTTTCACCCATGGCATGGATTTCAGGCCTTTCGCGACCGCATTGCGCGCGAGCAGGCCGGCACCCAGCATCACCGCCGGGTTGGAGGTATTGGTGCAGGAGGTGATCGCGGCGATCACCACCGAACCGTCGGTGAGCTCGCAATCGGTGTCGCGGATACGGATCTTCGTTCTCGGCTTGGCCGCGAGGTGTTCCGCCTGCGGCTGCGCGGCGCCCTCGGCATCCATGCGCGTGGTTTCCTCGCGCGGCGGTTTGCGCGAGGCGATCAGGCCGACCAGATTGGCGTGGAAATCCGCCTGTACCGCCTCCAGCAGCACGCGATCCTGCGGGCGCTTCGGCCCGGCCAGCGAGGGCTTGACCGTGGCGAGATCCAATTCGAGCGTGGCCGAGTAGGTCGCGGCCGGGGTGTTGGCGTCGTGCCACATGCCCTGCGCCTTGGCGTAGGCCTCGACCAGCGCGATCTGGGCTTCGCTGCGGCCGGACAGGCGCAGATAGGTCAGTGATTCGGCGTCGATGGGGAAAATCCCGCAGGTTGCGCCATATTCGGGCGCCATGTTGGCGATGGTGGCGCGGTCGGCCAACGGCAGGTGCTGCAGGCCGTCGCCGAAGAATTCCACGAACTTGCCGACCACGCCGAGCTTGCGCAGCATCTGGGTGACGGTGAGCACCAGATCGGTGGCGGTGGCGCCTTCCGGCATTTTGCCCGTGAGCCTGAAACCCACCACCTGCGGAATCAGCATCGACGACGGCTGGCCCAGCATCGCCGCCTCGGCTTCGATGCCGCCCACGCCCCAGCCGAGCACACCGATGCCGTTGATCATGGTGGTGTGGCTGTCGGTACCGAAGACGGTATCGGGGAATGCGAACACTTCGCCATCAACCTCACGCTCCATGACCACGCGTGCTAGATATTCCAGATTCACCTGATGGACGATGCCGGTATTCGGCGGCACCACATCGAAGTTGGCGAAGGCCTTCTGGCCCCAGCGCAGAAAGCTGTAACGTTCCTTGTTGCGCGAAAACTCGATCTGGCCGTTGAGATCCAGCGCTTCGCGCTTGCCGAACACGTCGACCTGCACCGAATGGTCGATGACCAGTTCCGACGGAATCAGCGGATTGATCTGGCCCGGATTGCCGCCCAGCGCTTCGACTGCGTCGCGCATCGCCGCCAGGTCGACCACGCAGGGCACGCCGGTGAAATCCTGCAGCACCACCCGCGCCGGCATGAACGCGATTTCGGTGTCCGGGTCCTCCGCGGCGTCCCCGCGGGCGACCGCTTCGATATGCGCGGGCAGCACACTGATGCCGTCCTCATGCCGCAGCAGATTTTCCAGCAGGACCTTCATGGCATAGGGCAGCTTCGCCAGATCCAGCGTGGTGCCGGAGTCGGCGTCGGACGCGAAGCGTTCGGCGAGTTTCGGAAGGCTGTAATAAAGCAAGGAACGCCCGTCGACGTCGAGGCGGCTGCGGGTGGCGAAGGAATCGTGCATGGCGGTGCTCCTGGGGGAGGGGGCTGGCAGCATGTTGAAAGCGGCATTGTGAAAAACGCCACATTGTGTGCGCTTTTCATGTCGCAGCCATTCTTGGCTGCGCAAGCAGGCTGTCTTCAACAGCCGGGTTGTCGCGATTATCCACCGACCGACGCTGCTGGCGTCTCCGACGGGGCGCGCATCAAGGCGGCGAATCGCATCGACGGTAGAGTATGCGTGGATAAGTATGTATCATCGCCGCATACCGCAAGAGGATCGCCCCGATGGAAGCGACAGTCGCCGAGCGTGGCCAGATCACCCTGCCCAAAGCCGTCCGCGACGCGCTCGGGCTGACCAAGGGCAGCGTACTGAAAGTCGAGCTGGAAGGCAGCCGGATCGTATTGCGCAAAAGCGTCGACGACGCCATTTCCCGCGCCCGCGGCCGCTTCAAGCTCGACGGTTTCGACTCCACCGATGCAGCGATACAGGCGGTGCGTGGGCAGGCCGGCCGTGGGTTCGCTGCCGACGACGACGGTTCCGCATCCTCGACATGATCGCGATCGATTCCCCCGTCCTGATCGATCTGCTGGCCGACGGCCCGCACGCCGATGCCGCCGAAGCCTGTCTGCGCCAGTGCCTGAGCGCCGGCCCGGTGGTGGTCTGCGATGTGGCGCTGGCCGAGATCTGCGGCGCGCTGCGCGACGGCGCCGAGGCGCTGGCGGTGCTGGAAGACATGAGCATCCGTTTCAGCCCGCTGGAAGCCAAGTCGGCGCTGCGCGCGGGCGAGATGCAGCGCCGCTATCGGCAGCGCAACGACGACCTGCCGCAAAACAGCACGCGCCGCGCCGCGCCGGATTTCCTGATCGGCGCCCATGCCATGCTCCAGTGCAATGGTCTGATCACCCGCGACGACCGCTTCTTCCGCGACTATTTCAAAGGCCTCAAGCTGATCGTTCCGACAGTCTGAAGCCGCTGCCATACCTTCTAAGCTATTCCACATTTCCAAGTACGACCGACACTAGGAGTCATCAGATGCTCGCAGCCTACCGCCATCATGTCGCCGAACGCGCTGCGCTCGGCATCCCGCCGCTGCCGCTCACCGCGCAGCAGACCGCCGAGGTCATCGAGCTGCTGAAAGCGCCTCCGGCCGGCGAGGAAGCCACGCTGGTCGAGCTGATCGCCCACCGCGTCCCCGCCGGCGTCGACGACGCGGCGAAGGTGAAGGCGTCGTACCTCGCCGCCGTCGCGTTCGGCAACGAAGTCTGCGCGCTGATCACGCGCGAGCGCGCCACCGAACTGCTCGGCACCATGCTGGGCGGTTACAACATCCATCCGCTGATCCAGTTGCTCGACGACGCCAGCGTCGGAACGATCGCAGCGGAGGCGCTGAAGCACACTCTGCTGATGTTCGACGCCTTCCACGACGTCGAAGAGAAAGCCAGGACCGGCAATGCCAACGCCAAGGCAGTGCTGCAGAGCTGGGCTGACGCCGAATGGTTCACCAGCAAGCCGGAAGTGCCGCACAACCTGACCATTACCGTGTTCAAGGTGCCGGGCGAAACCAATACCGACGACCTGTCGCCGGCGCCCGACGCGACCACCCGTCCCGACATCCCGATGCACGCGCTGGCGATGCTGAAGAACAGGCGCGACGATGCGCCGTTCGTGCCGGAAGAGGACGGCAAGCGCGGCCCGATCCAGGCGATCCAGGACCTGAAGGCCAAGGGCCATCTGGTCGCCTACGTCGGCGACGTGGTCGGCACCGGTTCCAGCCGCAAGTCCGCGACCAATTCGGTGCTGTGGTGGACCGGCGAAGACATTCCCTATATCCCGAACAAGCGTTTCGGTGGCGTCTGCCTGGGCAACAAGATCGCGCCGATCTTCTACAACACGATGGAGGACGCCGGCGCGCTGCCGATCGAACTCGACGTGTCGCAGATGCACCAGGGCGACGTGATCGAACTGCTGCCCTACGCCGGCAAGGCGCTGAAGGACGGGCAGGTCATCGCCGAGTTCAAGATCAAGTCCGAAGTGCTGTTCGACGAAGTCCGCGCCGGTGGCCGCATCCCGCTGATCGTCGGTCGCGGCCTGACCGCGAAGGCGCGCGAATCGCTGGGGCTGCCGGTTTCGACCCTGTTCCGCCTGCCGCAGCAGCCCGCCGATACCGGCAAGGGCTATTCGCTGGCGCAGAAGATGGTCGGTCGCGCCTGCGGCCTGCCCGAAGTGGACGGCGTGCAGCCCGGCATCCGCCCTGGCGCCTACTGCGAGCCGAAGATGACCTCGGTGGGCTCGCAGGACACCACCGGCCCGATGACCCGCGACGAGCTGAAGGATCTGGCCTGCCTCGGCTTCTCGGCCGATCTGGTCATGCAGTCGTTCTGCCACACCGCCGCATACCCCAAGCCGGTCGACGTGAAGACCCACCACACGTTGCCGGAATTCATCGCCAACCGCGGCGGCATTTCGCTGCGCCCGGGCGACGGCATCATCCACAGCTGGCTCAACCGCATGCTGCTGCCGGACACCGTCGGCACCGGCGGCGACTCGCACACCCGCTTCCCGGTCGGCATTTCCTTCCCGGCGGGCTCGGGTCTGGTCGCCTTCGCCGCGGCGACCGGCGTCATGCCGCTGGACATGCCGGAATCGGTGCTGGTGCGCTTCAAGGGCGAGATGCAGCCGGGCGTGACCCTGCGCGATCTGGTCAACGCCATTCCGCTGTACGCGATCAAGCAGGGTCTGCTCACGGTCGCCAAGCAGGGCAAGAAGAACATCTTCTCCGGCCGAATCCTTGAAATCGAAGGCCTGCCGAACCTCAAGGCGGAGCAGGCGTTCGAGCTGTCCGACGCCTCGGCCGAACGGTCCGCCGCCGGCTGCACCGTGCGCCTGAACAAGGAACCGATCATCGAGTATCTCAACAGCAACATCACGATGCTGAAGTGGATGATCGCCGAGGGCTACGCCGATGCCCGCTCGATCGCCCGCCGGATCAAGAAGATGGAAGCGTGGATCGCCGACCCGCAGCTGCTCGAACCCGATGCCGACGCCGAATACGCGGCGGTGATCGAGATCGATCTGGCCGACGTGCATGAGCCGATCCTGGCCTGCCCGAACGATCCGGACGACGTGAAGACGCTGTCGGACGTGTCCGGCGCGGTCATCGACGAAGTGTTCATCGGCTCGTGCATGACCAACATCGGCCACTTCCGCGCCGCCGCCAAGCTGCTGGAAGGCAAGCGCGACATTCCGACCCGCCTGTGGGTGGCCCCGCCGACCAAGATGGACGCCTCGGAACTCACGAAGGAAGGCCACTACGGCACCTTCGGCACCGCGGGCGCACGCATGGAAATGCCCGGCTGCTCGCTGTGCATGGGCAATCAGGCGCAGGTGCGCGAGGGCGCGACCGTGTTCTCCACCAGCACCCGCAACTTCCCGAACCGTCTGGGCAAGAACGCCAACGTGTATCTGGGTTCGGCGGAGCTTGCGGCGATCTGCTCGCGGCTCGGCCGCATCCCGACCAAGGCCGAATACATGGCCGACATGGGCGTGCTCGACGCGCAGGGCGCGGAGATCTACCGTTACATGAACTTCGACCAGATCGCCGATTACAAGGACGTGGCGGATACGGTCACGGCGTAAAGACGACGCCCGTCCGTAGAGCGGCCTTCAGGCCGCTTGGAATTCACGGATACGCTGCAGCGGGCTGAAGCCCGCTCTACGGAACGGAAAAAACAAGAAGCCCGGCGAAAGCCGGGCTTCTTTGCACCGAAACCGCAGCGGCCTGAAGGCCGCTCTACGGAAGCGGGATCAATCCAGCTCCGCCTCGATCGCCTGCATCATCGCGCGGCGCAGGAACACGAAATCCCACAGCGAGCCGCCCATCTGCCGCCACAGCACCGCCGAGCGCAGCGCGGACAGCAGCAGGGCGCGGATCTCGGCCACCACCTCCGGCTGCTGCAGGTAGTGCGGATTGCCCTGGACGATGACCTTCGGCCGCAGATGGCTGATGGTGTCGGCGTACAGCTGGCCGAGGCGGGCGATCGCGTCGGGATGGATGCTGCCCTGACGTTCGGCGATGCTTTCCAGCGCGCGGATACCGCTCTGAACCTGGCCCGCCAATGTCTCGTCGGCGACGAAGCGGCGTTCGATCTGCAGCACCGCCCGGGCCAGTGGCGGCAACGCGGGATCGGCATTGGTGTTGCCCAGATAATCGCGCAGCAGCAGTAGACCGCTGCGCACCGAGCGCGCGCTGCCGTAGACCGCCTCGGCCGACGCGGCGTCGATCCGGAACACACTGTCGAGCGCCGCGCGCTCCGAAGTGGCGTCGGCATGCCCGGTGTCGGCGATCTGCCGCACCAGTTTCAGCGCCTGCAGCATGCCGGCGAGCGCGATAACGCGGGAACGTACGTCCATGGTCATGATCGATCAGTTCTTTGTAGGAGCGGTTGACCAGCCATCCGGCTGTTGAAAGCCAGCCGCGATGTTTGTGCGGTCTGCATGAAGCCATGATGTGGGGCCGGCGTCGCGCCGTTCCAACGGCGCATCGGTGGCTGCGATCACCGCGCCGCCGAGACACACCTCTTCTTTGTACAGCACTAGCGATTGCCCCGGTGTGACCGCGCGCTGCGGACGCTCGAATACGACCGCCAGACTGCCGTCGCCCAATACTTCCACGTCGCAGGCTTCGTCCTGTTGGCGGTAGCGGGTCTGTGCGGTGCAGGCGAAGCGGGCGGCCGGCGGCGCGCCGGAAATCCAGTGCGCCGTTTCGGACCATAGCCGCGTCGACAACAGATAGGGCGAATCGCTGCCCTGATCGACGATCAGGGTGTTGTCGTGCACGCGCTTGCCCACCACGAACCACGGCGCCGCGGCGAAGCCGCGCACGCCGCCGATCTGCAGGCCTTCGCGCTGGCCGAGGGTGAAATAGAACACGCCCGGATGCTTGCCGACCTGGCGGCCGTCGGGCGTCACCATCGGCCCGGGTTTGGCCGGCAGGTACTGCGACAGGAATTCGCGGAAGTCGCGCTCGCCGATGAAACAGATGCCGGTCGAGTCCTTCTTCGCGGCAGTCGGCAGGCCGGCGTCGGCGGCCATGCGGCGCACGTCGGTCTTGATGAGTTCGCCCAGCGGAAACAAGGTCGCCGCCAGCTGCGACTGGCCGAGCTGGTGCAGGAAATAGCTTTGATCCTTGCTGCGGTCGGCGGCGCGCAGCAGCTGCCATGCGCCGTCGCCTTCGCGCACCCGGGCGTAATGGCCGGTGGCGATGAAGTCGGCGCCCAGTTCGCGGGCGGCGTCGAGGAAATGCTTGAACTTGATCTCGCGGTTGCACAGCACGTCGGGGTTCGGCGTGCGGCCGGCGGCGTATTCGGCGAGGAAATGCTCGAACACGCCGGACCAGTATTCGTTGGAGAAATCGCGGAAATGGATCGGCAGGCCCAGCCGGCCGCTGACCGCGACCGCGTCGCGGCGGTCGTCCTCGGCGCGGCAGTCGCCTCTGCCGTCGTCGGCCCAGTTGCGCATGAACAGCCCGGCCACCCTGCGGTCCGGGTGGGTCAGGGCGTCATCGCGCAGCAGCAGGGCCGCCACCGAGGAATCGACGCCGCCGGACATGCCGACGATGATGCGGGGAGTCGTCATGGCGTCGCCGCGCTAGGGCAGATGCTGCAGCACCGACAGCGGCGAACGGTGGCCGGCGAGGTGATCGGCGACCACCTGCCAGACCAGCGGGCTGCGGTGACGTTCGCGCTGCGCCAGCAGTTCGTCCGGAGTCAGCCATAGCGCCTGGACGATGCCGTCGTCTAGCGGACGCGCCGGATCGTGACGCTCGGGCTCGGCGGCGAAGGCGAAGCGGAGGTAGTGACGTTCGCTTTCCGGCGCTTTCCACTGATAGGCGCCCAGAAAAGCGGTCAGGCGCACGTCCCAGCCGGTTTCTTCCCGGGTTTCGCGCAGGGCGGCTTCCAGCAGGCTTTCGTCCGGTTCGAGATGGCCGGCCGGCTGGTTGATCACCAGACGGCCGTTCACCCGCTCCTCGACGCATAACAGGCGGCCGTCCGCGACCACTACGGTGGCCACCGTCACATCCGGCTGCCAGAAACGCCGTTCGCGATAGGTCATGCGTATTGGCCCGACGTCTGGAACGCCTGGGTCACAGGTCGTCCCGATCGCCGCTGAACTCGATTTCCATGTCGTCCGCGGTCTCGGCGGCGATATCCATCGCCGATTCCAGCTGCGCCGCGTCGAGGCTGTCCGGCAGCTTGATCACGAAATACAGCACGTCGCCGCTCGTTTCCCAACTGCCGACCTTGTTCTTCCGGCTTTCGGCCAACAGTTCGAGCGCCTTGGCGCCGTTGATGCCGTCCTTCTCGATGCGCGCCGCGGGCGAGAAGATCTCGCGGATCTTGAATCCGCCGACGCTCTGGGTGGCACCGCTGACGAATACCAGCTGGCTGCGCTTTTCCTTCGAATAGTTGTATGTGACCTTGAAATCGCCGTCGTCGTCCAGCTCGTATTTGACGCCGCGGGCATCGAGGCGGGTCTTCACAGAGGCATCTTCGGCGTGCGCGACCGGGGCGAGGAGGCTGCCGGACAGCAGCGAGGCGATAAGCACGGCACGGACGGATGACGACATGGGCGACTCCCCTGGTCGAGCGGTCGGAATGGCCGCTGCGGTGTCGCATTGTGTTCCGGCGGGCCGACCGTCGTCCATGGTGCGCGGCTCGACCGGTGCGGCACAACGGCATGTGCCGGGCGGGGCGCTCGCCGTTTGCGACGCAGGTCGCGGCCGATCGTGGAGAGACATCGTTGCGGGCATCCCCGGGATGGACACCGCCGTTATAATTGCCGGATGGCCAATCACAACGACCACGAACATGAGCGCGACCACGGCGTCGCCGTCGAAACCAGCAAGCCCGAGCTTGCGCGGCCGCCGCTGTATTCGGTGATGGTCTTGAACGACGACTACACCCCGATGGACTTCGTGGTCGAAGTGCTGATGCGCTTCTTCAGCATGAACCTCGAGAAGGCGACCCAGGTCATGTTGCATGTGCATACCCGCGGACGCGGCGTTTGCGGTGTGTTCACCCGCGAGATCGCCGAATCCAAGGTCGCCCAGGTGAACGAATACGCGCGCATGCATCAGCATCCCCTGCTGTGCACCATGGAAAAAGCCTGAACTTGCCCCCACAGTCTCCGCTATCGGAATGGCATGGCCGCGCGAATGGCGCGGAACCAGCATGTGAATCTTGTACTTGCGTCCGACCGTACATTGAGTGCATCGTCATGCGGCATGGATCGCCTTGCACGATGTGATCGACGAAGGTGGAGATCGTTTATTACGACGCAGTGTTCCAGATCTTCGGTATTCCGCTTCGGGATGGCGCTCCCATCCTGAAACCCTGAGGCCCGATGTGACCCAACCGGGCACAGTCGGCCCCACCGGCAGAACTTCTCGGAGGATGTGCGACCATGTTCAGCAAAGACCTCGAATACGCCATCGGACAGTGCTACAAGCACGCCCGCGAGGCGCGGCACGAGTACATGACCGTCGAGCACCTGCTCCTGGCGCTGCTCGACAACCCATCCGCCGAAACCGTGCTCAAAGCCTGCAGCGCCGACTTCCTGCGCCTGCGCAGCGATCTGGAACACGCCATCTCGACATCGGTGGCCACGCTGGCCGAAGACGATGCCCGCGATACCCAGGCCACGCTCGGTTTCCAGCGTGTCCTTCAGCGCGCGGTCTATCACGTGCAGTCCTCCGGCAAGAACGAGGTCACCGGCGCGAACGTGCTGGTCGCTATCTTCGGCGAGAAAGACTCGTACGCCGTCTATTACCTCAACCAGCAGGGCATCACCCGGTTGGATGTCGTCAACTACCTCTCCCACGGCATCGCCAAGACCGGCGACGGCGCCGAGTCGCAGGGGCAGGATCCGATCGAACAGAACAGCGAGAGCGAGGCGGGCGAAGGCAAGAACGACCCGCTGGCCGAGTTCGCGGTCAACCTCAACGCCCTGGCCCGCGAGGGCAAGATCGATCCGCTGGTCGGTCGCGTCGAAGAAGTCGAGCGCACCATCCAGGTGTTGTGCCGTCGGCGCAAGAACAACCCGCTGTACGTCGGCGAAGCCGGTGTCGGCAAGACCGCGCTGGCCGAAGGGCTGGCGCGGCGGATCGTCGACGGCGAGGTGCCGGACGTGCTGTCCGACGCCACCATCTTCTCGCTGGATCTCGGCGCGCTGGTCGCCGGCACCAAGTACCGCGGCGATTTCGAGAAGCGGCTGAAGTCCGTGCTCGCGGCGCTGAAGAAGATCCCGCAGGCGGTGCTGTTCATCGACGAGATCCACACCATCATCGGTGCCGGTTCCGCCAGCGGCGGGACGATGGACGCCAGCAACCTGATCAAGCCGGCGCTGGCTTCCGGCGAGATGCGCTGCATCGGCTCGACCACCTTTCAGGAATACCGCGGCATCTTCGAGAAGGATCGCGCGCTGGCCCGGCGCTTCCAGAAGATCGACGTGGTCGAACCGACCATAGGTGAGGCCGTGGAGATCCTGCGCGGCCTGCGCCCGAAGTACGAGGCGCACCACCACGTCACCTACGCCGACGACGCGATCCAGGCGGCGGTGGATCTGTCGGTGAAGCACATCAACGATCGTCTGCTGCCGGACAAGGCGATCGATGTGATCGACGAAGCCGGCGCGCGCCAGCAGCTGTTGCCGCCCGAACTGCGCAAGAGTCGCATCGACGTCGAGGAAGTCGAGATCATCGTCGCCAAGATGGCGCGGATCCCGGCCAAACAGGTCAGTGCCTCTGACAAGGACGTGCTGCAGCACCTCGAACGCAATCTCAAGATGGTGATCTTCGGCCAGAATCCGGCCATTGAGACGCTGACCTCGGCGATCAAGCTCGCGCGCTCCGGCCTGGCCAACCCGGACAAGCCGATCGGCAGCTTCCTGTTCGCCGGCCCCACCGGCGTGGGCAAGACCGAAGTCACCCGTCAGCTCGCGCTGCAGCTCGGCATCGAACTGGTGCGTTTCGACATGAGCGAATACATGGAGCCGCATTCGGTGAGCCGCCTCATCGGCGCGCCTCCGGGTTATGTGGGCTTCGACCAGGGCGGCCTGCTGACCGAAAAGGTCGTGAAGACCCCGCACTGCGTGCTGCTGCTGGACGAGGTGGAGAAGGCGCATCCGGATATCTTCAATATCCTGCTGCAGGTCATGGACCGCGGTGTGCTGACTGACACCAACGGCCGCGAGGCGAATTTCCGCAACGCGATCATCGTGATGACCACCAATGCCGGCGCGTCGCAGGCAGCCCGCCGTTCCATTGGTTTCACCAAGCAGGACCACAGCACCGACGCGATGGAGATCATCCGCCGCAGCTTCAGTCCGGAATTCCGCAACCGGCTGGATGCGGTGGTGCAATTCCAGGCGCTGGGCTTCGACCACATCCTGCGCGTGGTCGACAAGTTCCTGATCGAGCTGGAAACCCTGCTGCACGAAAAGAACGTCTCGATGTCGGCCACGCCGGCCGCGCGCGACTGGCTGGCCGAGCACGGTTTCGATCCGCTGATGGGCGCCCGGCCGATGGCGCGGGTGATCCAGGACAAGGTCAAGCGCCCGCTGGCGGACGAACTGCTGTTCGGCAAACTGGCCGGCGGCGGACGGGTTTCGATCGATGTGCGCGATAATCAGCTGGTTGTCGAGTCCCAGGCAGAACCCGAAAAGCTGCTGCCGGTGACGGTGTGATCGCCGCCTGACCGGTCGGCGAAACGATAAAGGCGGCCAATGGCCGCCTTTTTCATCGATACGTCACGCTCAGGAGTTCATGAAGAACAGCTGATGAAGATCACTTCATGCGGTACGTGATCCGACCCTTGGTCAGATCGTAGGGGGTCATTTCGACCTTGACCTTGTCGCCGGTGAGGATGCGGATGTAGTTCTTGCGCATGCGCCCGGAGATATGGGCAATGATCTCGTGGCCGTTCTCGAGTTTCACCCGGAACATCGTGTTCGGGAGGGTCTCCGAGACCGTACCTTCAAATTCTATGACGTCGTCTTTCGCCATGCGCCTTGGGCTGCCGTTGAGGTCGGGCACAAGGGCCCAACGAAGCCGCGCATTCTGCCACGCAACGGCCTCGATCGCAAAGGAAGTGTTAGCCGGAGGGCGGATCGCCCAATGCATCGTGCGGAACATCGCTCAGCGGCAGGGTTCCGAACGCGTCGCGCCAAGATCCGATTCGGCCGGGCGCGGCGGTCAACGGCTCGATCTCCGCCAAAAAGCGCGTCCTCGGCCGGGTTTCGCCGCCCATCCGCAGCAGGTGCGGGTTTTCGACCTGGGCGTCGATCAGCGGCCAGCCCCATTCCTGCAGCCGAAAGGCAAGGGCCGCCAGCGCGGCCTTGGAACCGCCGGACGCCAGGCTGACCATGCTCTCGCCGAAGAACATCCGGCCGACTGCGACGCCGTAAATGCCGCCGACCAGCTGGCCGCCGTCATCGAAGACTTCCACGCTGTGCGCGTGTCCGAGCCGGTGAAGCTCGGCATAGGCATGCCGCATGTCGGCAGTGATCCAGGTTCCGCCTTGCCCCGCACGCGGCGTCGAGGCGCAGGCGGTCATCACGTCGACGAAGGCGGTATCGGCCCGCGCGACCCAGCCGCTGCTGCGCAGCTGGCGCAGGAACCGGCGCGACAGATGCACGCCCTCGGTGCGGAACACGATGCGCGGGTCCGGCGACCACCACAGGATCGGCTCGCCTTCGGAAAACCACGGGAAGATGCCGTGGCGGTAGGCGTTGAGCAGACGCCCGGGGCTGAGATCGCCGCCGGCCGCCAACAGCCCGTCCGGATCGCGCAGCGCGCGCTCGACCGGAGGGAAAGGCGCATGAGGATCGGGCGACAGCCAGGGTAGGCGCAGACTCACTCGCGATCTTCTGCATTCGCGCGAAATGGCGAATGCGCCGAAAGCTGCGCGGCGTAACGCCGCACTGCGATCGCTTCCTCTTCGCACCAGCGCGCCAGCGGTTCCGCGAAATCGGGATCTGCGATCCAGTGCCGGCTGCGCACGAGCGCCGGCAGGAAGCCGCGGTCGATCTTGTGCTCGCCCTGCGCGCCGGGCTCGAAGCGGGTCAGGCCTTCGCGCAGGCAGTAATCGATGCCCTGGTAGTAGCAGGTCTCGAAGTGCAGACCGGGCAGGGTGCGGTGCGCGCCCCAATAGCGGCCGAACAGCGTGTCGCCGCCGCGCAGGCACAGCGCGCCGGCGATGGCCTCGCCCGCATGGTCGGCGAGGATCAGCACCAGTTGCCGCGGCAGCGTCCGCGCCAGGTGGCGCAGGAACTCCAGCGTCAACGCCGGCGAATTGCCGTAATCGGCGAAGGTCTGCAGATAGAAGCCGTGCATCGCCGTCAGATCATCGTCGCTGGCTTCGTCGCCGTGCACGACCCGGAACGTGGCGCCGCTGCGCGCGACCTTGGCGCGCTCCTGGCGGATGTTCTTGCGGTGCTTGTGGTTCATCGCGGCGAGGAACTCGTCGAAGCATGTCCAGCCGGCGGCGTTGTGCCAGTGGTATTGCACATCGATGCGTTGCAGCCAGCCTGCGCGCGCGTCGGATGGCGTCGTGTCGAATACCGCGTCATCGCCGGCATCGAGGAAATTCACGTGCGCCGACGACCAGCCGGCGTCCCGTGTCATCGCCACAATGGCCGCGAGCAGCTCGCGACCAGCGGACGCGTCGCGAGCCAGCAGGCGCGGCCCGGTCACCGGCGAGTAGGGCACTGCGCACAGCCACTTCGGGTAATACTCGCGCCCGTACTGCGCGTAGGCACGGGCCCAGGCGTGGTCGAACACGAATTCGCCATGCGAATTGTCCTTGAGATAACCCGGCGCGGCGGCGATCAGGTTGTCGCCGTCCCACAGCGTGGGATGACGCGGCGTCCAGCCCCATTGCTCGCGCAGGCAGCCATGCGCTTCCAGGCCAGCAAGAAAGGCGTACGACACGAACGGATTGCGGCCGTCGTGGAGGGCGTCCCACTGCGCTGTTTCGATATCTCCGATCGAGTCAAGGATGACAATGCGCATGCGACTGCTGTCGTCAGGCCGCAGGCAGGAAATAGCGCACGCGGCTGTCTTCGATTGCGATCAACTTGCGTTGAAGCATGCTGGAAACGATACGTTCCAAATCCTTGGGTTCGAGCTTGGTGCCGAACCACGCGGAAATCATTGCGCGCAGCGTCTTGTCTTTCTGCGGCTTGTTCTTGGCCATGCCCAGCAATTTTGAGACGACAGCATCAACCTGCTCGTCTTTCGGCGCTTCGGTGAGACTTCGCAGGATCGGGATTCCATCGATGGACGCCGAACGCTTGGACAGGATGCCCTTTGTTTTGAGATGCGCGATCAGAGGGTCAAAGCCGGTATCTTTGGAGATGATATGGAAAAAAGCATCGCTGTCCGAGGACGCAATTCGGCCAATGTAGTAAGCAATGTGGAAATCGAGCGCATCTTTGCCATTGCCTGCGATGACGATGTATTCCCCTCGCGTCCCCAATGCCTGCATCGCCGAGACCAGTTCGATGGGTATTCTGGTTTGGGCCTGGCCGACGAAGACCTTGACGTTGAAATGCTCCGCCGCAAGCAGCGAAAGATTCTTCGGCTGCACGTTCTCGTAGTCGATCAGGACATAATTGGTCTTCATCGCGATATCGGTCCTTCGAATCGATTATTGACGAGGCCCAGTCAATGTTCCTTGTCGAGAAACTTCTCGGCGTCCAGCGCCGCCATGCAGCCGAAGCCGGCCGAGGTGATGGCCTGGCGATAGACCTGATCGGCGACATCGCCGGCGGCGTACACGCCCGGGACCGAGGTCTGGGTGGCGTTGCCGTCGAGGCCGGTCTGGATGGTGAGATAACCGTTCTTCATCGCCAACTGGCCTTCGAACAGCGTGGTGTTCGGGGTGTGGCCGATGGCGACGAAGAAACCGTTGACGGCGATGTCGCGGGTGCTGCCGTCCAGCATCGACTTCACGCGCATGCCGGTGACGCCGCTGTCGTCGCCCAGCACCTCGTCGACGGTGTGGTGCCACACGGTTTCGATCTTGCCGGCCTGCACCTTGGCGAACAGCTTGTCCTGCATGATCTTTTCGGCGCGCAGTGTGTCGCGGCGATGGACCAGATAGACCTTGCGGGCGATGTTCGACAGATACAGTGCTTCCTCGACCGCGGTGTTACCGCCGCCGATCACCGCCACATCCTGATCCTTGTAGAAGAAGCCGTCGCAGGTGGCGCAGGCGGATACGCCGCGGCCCTTGAACTTCTCTTCCGACGGAATGCCGAGATACTTCGCGGTGGCGCCGGTGGCGATGATCAGCGCGTCGCAGGTGTACTCGCCGCTGTCGCCCTTCAGCCGGAACGGCCGCTGCGACAGATCGGCAGTGTGGATGTGGTCGAAGATCACTTCGGTTTCGAACCGCTCGGCGTGCGCCTGCATCCGGTTCATCAGGTCCGGGCCCATCAGGCCGTGGGCGTCGCCCGGCCAGTTGTCCACCTCGGTGGTGGTCATCAGTTGGCCGCCCATCTGCAGCCCGGTGATCACCACCGGCTTGAGGTTGGCGCGCGCCGCATAGACGGCGGCGGTCCAGCCGGCGGGGCCGGAGCCGAGGATGACCAGCTGGGTGTGCTTGGAAGTGCTCATGAAGCCTCTGGATCGAAGGAGGGGCGGCGTAGTGACCGGCGCGAGACGGCATAGCTTGGAGACGCGCGGCGGGCGAATCAAGGGAAACGCTCCGCGAAGCCCGCATCGGAACGATGTTTCCCGGCCGCGCACCGTTTCGGCTCCGGCGCGTCTCTTTATGGCGAGTCGACGATCCCCACTGCCCACGGAACGCACGGCTGTTTGCTCCCACCCACCTTCTGGAGTCATTGACCAATGAATACGACCCCGCTTTCGATGCTGTCCGGCGCCTCCCTCGCGATGCTGGCCGCCGGCCTGGCCGCGTCCCCGGGCGCGCAGGCCGCCAAAGCCAAGCCCGCCGCCGGCAAAGTGGCGATGGTCCACTGCGCAGGCGTCAACAGCTGCAAGGGCCACAACGACTGCAAGACCGCCAGCAATGCCTGTGCCGGCAACGGCAGTTGCAAGGGCCAGGGCTTCGTCGCTGCGCCGGCAGATGCCTGCGCCGACATGGGCGGCCGCCGCGTCGATCCGAAGATCAACTTCACCGCGTCCTCGAAAGACTTCGTCCACTGCATGGGCGCGAACGTCTGCAAGGGCCACAACGACTGCAAGACCGCCAGCAATGCCTGCAAGGGCAAAGGTAGCTGCAAGGGGCAGGGTTTCATCGCGCTGCCTGCGTCCACCTGTACGAACATCGGCGGCAAAGCGGGCTGACATGTCATCGCTGTCGAACATGACGGCGACGGGCTCCGGTGTGCGAACACTGGAGTCGCGTCCGTTCCTGGGGTTCGGTCTGGGGCTGCGGGTCGAACATTTCGCGGAGATCCTGGCCGAGCCGCCGCGCGTGGACTGGTTCGAGATCACCTCCGAGAACTTCATGGTCGCGGGCGGCAAGCCGCTGCATCATCTCGAACACGTCCGCGAACGCTACCCGGTCGCGATGCACGGCGTGTCCTTGTCGATCGGCAGCACCGACCCGCTGGACATGGACTATCTGCGCGCCGTGAAGGCGTTGGCGCAGCGCGTCGAACCGGTGTGGGTGTCCGATCATCTGTGCTGGACCGGCGTAGGCGGTGTGAACAGTCACGACCTGCTGCCGCTGCCGTACACCGAAGAGGCCATCGCTCACCTGTGCAGCCGGGTCGGCCAGGTACAGGATTTTCTGGGCCGGGAAATCCTGCTCGAAAATCTCAGCTCCTACGTCGAATTCTCCGGCTCGCGGATGCCGGAATGGCAGTTCGTCGCCGAGATCGCCCGCCGCAGCGGCTGCCGGTTGCTGCTGGACGTGAACAACATCCAGGTCAGCGCGCGCAATCACGGCTTCGACCCGCTGGACTACCTCGCCGGCATTCCCGGCGACAGGGTGTGGCAGATCCATCTGTCCGGACACAGCGACTACGGCGATTATGCGATCGATACGCACGATCACGACGTTCCCGCCGAAGTATGGCGGCTGTACGAAGCGGCGATCGAACGTTTCGGCCCGGTGAGTACGATGATCGAACGCGACGATCACATCCCGCCGATCTGCGAACTGCTGCAGGAACTGGACATCGCGCGGAACTGCTTCGCGCAGACATGCCTCGCACGCGCCGAGGTACGCGCATGAGCGCCGGGCTGGCCGAACTGCAGCGCGCTTTCCTCGCCGACATGCGCGGCGTTGCACCGGATGCAGCGATGGCATACCTCGCGAGCGACGGTGGAATCCCCGCAACGACCGGTCTCGCGATCTATCGCAACGCCTACACAGCCCGCCTGCGCGAGGCACTGGAGAACGACCACACGGTGCTGGGCCGGTATCTCGGCGATGCCCTCTGGGCGCGGATGTGCGACGGCTACATCGCCGCGCATCCATCGCGGGTGCGGTCGCTGCGCCATTTCGGCGAATCCCTGCCGGAATTTCTGGCGAGTGTCGAACCGTTTTCCGCTTCACTGCAGTTGGCGGAAGTGGCGCGGCTGGAGCGCCGGCTGCTCGATTGTTTCGACGCTGCCGATGCCGGCCGGGCTGATTGGCAGCAGTTGCTGGCCATGCCGGACACCGATTGGCCAGGCTTGCGTTTGCGCTTCCAACCCAGCGTGCAGTGGCTGCAGTATGCGTGGAACAGCATCGAGATCTGGAACGCTTTGAAACATGATGACGTGCCGCCCACTGCGGCGCGGGAAACCAGCGCTTGGCTGCTGTGGCGCGACGATGAACGCATCACCCGCTTTCGCTCGATGGCGTTCGACGAATCCAAGGCCTTGCGAAACTTCCTGCACGGCGGCGATTTCTCGGGCGCCTGCGAGCTGCTGTTGGAAACGCATCCGCCCGAAGCGGTGCCGGGCGTGGCCATTGGACTGCTGCGTCAGTGGTGCGATGAAGGGGTGGTCCAGAGCTGGCGGAGCGGAGCGTTCGGGCAGGATTGACGCGGAGCTCACAGACTGTAAAAAAAAACCTGCAGACCATGAGTGGCGTTCACGTACTGCAGCAGTGGTATGACCTATCGGACCCGGCGGTGGAAGAAGCGCTGTCGAAACCAAGCAGGGATCGAACGAGGCTATAACAGCATCGCATATGCATTCGAGATTGGCGGGTGGTTCGGGTGGGCATCGCTGCGCTCACCCCACCCTACTAGCCTTGCGCCAAAGGCCCCAGCGCGGAAAAGGTTCCAGGCTCTAGGTGACATAGCCTCAAGACGCAGTCACTCCGCTTGAGCAGATATCGAAAGTAATCGCACAGGCACTCCGCTCAACACCGAAGTCCCCGAAAGCGGATCCCGCAACCCCTCATCCAGCAGCGCATTGAGATTCGCACCGGGCCGCTCGCTCGCCAGCCTTTGCGTGGTGCCCGGCAGATCGTGCCCCCAGCCGTGCGGCAAACTGATCACACCCCGACGCATGTCCTCGCTGTATTTCACGCGGACCACAATCTCACGCCCCCCTGCGCCCTGCAGCCGCGCCAGCGCGCCGTCGGCGATACCGGCCGCAGCGGCGTCCAGCGGGTGCAGCAACGCCAGACAACGCTCCGGGCCCTTGGCCAGCGTCGGCAGGTTGTGCATCCAGCTGTTGTTGGAACGCACGTCGCGCCGACCGATCACGATCAGCGGATGACCTTCGCCGGGCGCTTGCGCGTCTGATTGCGACAACGCTGCTTCAACGCGCGCCAGATCGGCCAGCAACGCCGGCGGCGCGGCATGGATGAGACCATCGGGCGTGCGCAGCACACCGGGCAATCGTGCCTGCAGCGGGCCCAGATCGATCCCGTGCGGCGATGCGCCCAACTTCTCCAGCGACAATCCTTCGGGACGCGCACCGAAACGATCGCCCCAAGGGCCTGCGCGCAGACCCAGATCGAGCTGACGTTCCGGGCCGGAGAGATGCGCGCTGGCGCGGAGCAGGGCAGCGACCTGATCGGGCTGCTGCTCGACCGGCACGCCTGCGGCAGCGAGCATGCCCTGCAGATCCTTCTTCAACGCATCCTCATCGCGGGCATCGACATCGGCCGCGGCATCATGGCCTTCCAGCATCGCCGCAAGCCGCATCAGGATCCGCCATTCGGGCCACCCATCTTCGGGAATCGGCAGCACCGACGGGCTGAAACGCGCGGCATGCGTCCACGCCAGCTGCGAGAACGCGACGTCGTAATGCGGTTCCTGCAGCGGCGACAGCGCCGGCAGGATCACGTCGGCGTGCCGCGTGGTTTCGTTCAGATAGATATCGAGGCTGAGCATGAAGTCCAAGCCGTCGAGCGCAGCGGCGAGGCGTCCACCGTTCGGCGCGGACAGCACCGGGTTGCTGGCGACGGTGATCAGGGCGCGCACCTTCGGCCCGGCTTCGCTGTCGGGCGTATCGATTTCCTCGGCGAGACAGCCCATCGGGAATTCGCCCATCACTTCCGGCGCGCCGCTCACCCGCGAACGTCTGCGGCCCATCACCACGCCGCGTCCGCGCCCGCCTGCGCCGGTGCTGTTGGCCTGGAACGCGGGCGCCAGCGGCCAGCGCATGCCGCCTTCGGCGTCGATACGACCGGTGACGAGGTTCAACACTTCGATCAGCCAACTGCAGAGCGTGCCGTAGGGCTGCGTGCAGGTGCCGATGCGGCCATACAGCGCGGCACGCGGGGCCTCGCGCAGCGCGTCGGCGAGATGGCGGATGGTCGGTGCGTCGAGGCCCGCGGCCGCGGCCATGCGCTCGGGCGTGAATGCGATCACCGCCGCCTGCAATTCGTCCAGACCGGTCACGTGGCCTTCGGCGGCGCCGAGGCGAGGCGATCCGCTTGCGAGTAAATGCTGCAGCATGCCGAGCAGCAGGAAGACGTCGCCGCCGGGGCGGATCGCGTGGTGTTCGTCGGCCACGTCGGCGGTTTCGCTGCGGCGCGGATCGATGACGATCATGCGACCGCCGCGCTCGCGCAGCGCGCGCGCCTTGCTGCGGAAATCCGGGACGGTCCACAGGCTGCCGTTGCTGGCGATCGGATTGGCGCCCAGCACGATCAGCAGATCGGTGCGTTCGATGTCGGGTACGGGGATGCTCAACCAGTGTCCGTACATCAGCCCGCAGGCGACATGCTTGGGCATCTGGTCCAGCGTCGAGGCGCTGAAGACGTTCGGCGTGCCCGCAGCGCGCGCCAGGCGCGGCACGTACAGCTGCAGTCCGAGCTTGTGCACGATCGGATTGCCCAAACTCAGTGCCAGCGCGCTGCGGCCGTGCGTGTCGAGCAGCGGCAACAGCCGGCGTTCGATCTCCGCGAACGCGTCTTCCCAGCCGCAGGCTTCCCAGCGCGCGTCCGCGCCGTGGCCGCGGCGGATCATCGGCATGCGCAGGCGGTCGGGATCGTCGTGCAGATCCTTCAGCGCCACGCCCTTGGGGCAGAGGTAACCACGGCTGAAGACATCGTCCTTGTCGCCGCGGACGGCGAACACCTCGTCGCCGCGCAGTTGTACGCTCAGACCGCAGGCGGCTTCGCAGAACGGGCAGATCCGGTGCGCGGTGCGGGTGTCGTCGTGGGACTGTTCCATGGTCTTCTCGTGCCTGTATGTGCGTTATTTCCGTCTTGCCGGATTCTGCAGGAAAACCGCGGAGGCCGCGCGGCGACCGGATCAGGCCCGATCCGGAAACCGGCTGGCATATGCCGCCAGCAATTCCTGGGCGATGGACGCACCCGCAAGCGCGGTGAGTTCGCTGTGATCGTAGGGCGGCGAGACTTCCACCACGTCCATGCCCATGATGTTCAATCCAGCGAGTCCGCGGATGAGCCGCAGCGCATCGTGCGTGGAGAAACCGCCGACGACCGGCGTGCCGGTGCCAGGGGCGAATGCGGGATCGAGGAAATCGATGTCGAAGCTGACGTAGCACTTGCGGTCGCCCACACGTTCGTGGATCGCCGCGATGCATGCGTCCGCGCCGTGCGCGTGCAGCCAGCGTGCGTCGAGCACGCGAAAGCCGTGATCGTCCGGATTGCGCGTGCGCATGCCGATCTGGATCGAGTGGGCGACATCGACGATCCCGGTCCTGGCCGCATGCCAGAACATCGTGCCGTGGTCGATGCGGCTGTCGTCGTGATCTTCCCAGGTGTCGCTGTGCGCATCGAAATGGATCAACGCGAGCGGGCCGTGGGTTTCATGCAGCGCCTGCAGAATGGGATAGCTGATGAAATGATCGCCGCCGAGCGCAAGGGTTGCGACGCCAGCCGATGCGAATGCGTGGAAGGTTTCGCGAAGCGTGTCCGGCACGCGTTCCGGGCGGCCGTGGTCGAAGTGCGCGTCGCCCCAGTCGATCACGTTCAACCGCTCGCAGGGATCGAAGTCCCACGCATACGGCGCGCACCACGCCAGCGACGCCGACGCCGCGCGGATCGCGCGCGGGCCGAGGCGCGTGCCCGGGCGATTGGTGGTGGCGAGGTCGAATGGAACGCCGACGACGGCGACATCGACGCCGGCAAGGTCTTTGGTGTATCTGCGGCGCAGGAAACTCAGCGCGCCGGAATAGGTGGGTTCGGCATGCGTGCCGTAGGGCGAAGTGCGGGTGAAGGCCTGATCGATACGATCGGCTGCGACGCTTGTTGTTGTGTCCGGTTGGCTCATGACATCACCTGAGACAGACCGCTCGTCGTTCGCCGGGACGCGCGTGACCGGTGATCGAGATTACTTCATCGTCGGCATCACGAATTCCGCCGGCTTCGATTCCATATGCCGGACGTTGTCCGGCCAGCGCGCGGTGATCGTCTTCAGGCGCGTGTAGAAACGCACGCCGTCGGGACCGTGGACATGCAGTGGGCCGAATATCGAGCGCTTCCAGCCGCCGAAACTGTGGAAGGCCATCGGCACCGGGATCGGCACGTTCACGCCGACCATTCCGGCCTGCACGCGATGCGCGAATTCGCGCGCGGCGCCGCCGTCGCGGGTGAAGATCGCGGTGCCGTTGCCGTATTCGTGCGCATTGACGAGTTCCAGCGCGGCGTCGAAGTCGGCGACCCGCATCACGCACAGCACCGGGCCGAAGATTTCCTCGCGATAGATCCGCATGTCGGCGCTGACGCGATCGAACAGACAGCCGCCGAGGAAGAAACCGTCGTCGTGACCGTCGACCTTGTGATTGCGGCCGTCGACCACCAGCGTCGCGCCCTCGGTAACGCCGGCATCGACATAGCCGATCACCTTGTCGCGATGCGCACCGGTGACCAGCGGGCCCATCTCGAGGTCCAGACAGCCGGGGCCGATCTTCAGCGCCGCGACTTTCGGCGCGAGCTTCGCGACCAGCGCATCGGCGGTTGCGTCGCCGACGCAGACCGCAACGGAGATCGCCATGCAGCGTTCGCCTGCGGAACCGTAGCCGGCGCCGAGCAGCGCCGACACCGCGCTGTCGAGATCCGCATCCGGAAGCACGACCATGTGATTCTTCGCGCCACCCAGCGCCTGCACGCGCTTGCCGTTGGCGCTGCCGCGGGCATAGATGTATTCGGCGATGGGCGTGGAGCCCACGAAGCTGATTGCCTGCACCCGCGGTTCGTCCAGTAGCGCATCCACCGCGACCTTGTCGCCGTGGACGACGTTGAACACGCCGTCGGGCAGGCCCGCCTGCTTCAGCAGATCGGCCATGAACAGCGACGCCGACGGGTCGCGCTCGGACGGTTTGAGAATGAAGGTGTTGCCGCAGGCGATGGCGACCGGGAACATCCACAGCGGCACCATCGCCGGGAAATTGAACGGGGTGATGCCGGCGACCACGCCCAGCGGCGCGTATTCGCTCCAGCTGTCGACATCGCGGCCGACGTTCATCGAATGCTCGCCCTTGAGCAGATGCGGAATGCCGCAGGCGAATTCGACCACTTCCAGGCCGCGGGTGACTTCGCCTTTGGCGTCCGAGAGCACTTTGCCGTGCTCGGAGGTGATGATCGCAGCGAGATCGCCGGCGTGACGTTCCAGGAGTTCCTTGAACTTGAACATCACCCGCGCGCGGTTGAGCGGCGTGGTGTCGGCCCAGGCGGGGAATGCGGCGGCTGCGGCATCGACGGCGGCATGGACATCGTCGGCGGACGCGAGTGGGACGCGCTTCGTGACCGCACCGGTGGCGGGATCGAAGATCTCCGCGTAGCGGCCCGCGTCATCGATTGCGTGACCGTCAATATGGTGCGGGACCGTCTTCATGTTTCAGTCTCTCTGGTAGAGCGGCCTTCAGGCCGCTGCTGTTTCGTGTGTCGGGCAGCGGCCTGAAGGCCGCTCTACAAGGCCGCTCTACCTGACGTTGCTCTGCGCGAAGGGGAGAGAACGGAAATCCATCTCACGCCAACGCCAGCGCCGCAGGCACGTACTCGTAACCGAGATCTTCCGCAACCGCCTTGTAGGTGATCTTGCCGGCGTGCACGTTGAGACCGTTGAGCAGATGCTCATCGTCCAGCATCGCCTTCTTCGCGCCCTTGTTCGCCAACTGCACGGCGAAGGGCAGGGTGGCGTTGGTGAGGGCGAAGGTGGAGGTGCGGGCGACGCCGCCGGGCATGTTCGCGACGCAGTAATGGATCACGCCGTCCACTTCGTAGGTCGGGTTCTGATGCGTGGTGGCTTTCGATGTCTCGAAGCAGCCGCCCTGATCGATGGCGACGTCCACCAGCACCGAACCGGGACGCATGAGCTGCAGTTGTTCGCGCGAGATCAGCTTCGGCGCCGCGGCGCCCGGGATCAGCACTGCGCCGATCACCAGGTCGGTGTCGGGCAGACGCTCTTCGATGGCGTCGTGGGTCGAGTAGATCGTGGTCAACTGGTGGCCGTAGACCTCATCGAGATATTTGAGGCGATCCAGCGAACGGTCGAGGATGGTGACGTGCGCGTTCAGGCCCATCGCCATGCGCGCGGCGTTGATGCCGACCACGCCGCCGCCGATCACCAGCACTTCCGCCGGCTTCACGCCGGGCACGCCGCCCAGCAGCACGCCGGAGCCGCCCTGCGCTTTTTCCAGCGCGTGCGCGCCGGCCTGGATCGACATGCGTCCGGCCACTTCGCTCATCGGCGCCAGCAGCGGCAGGCCGCCCTTGCGATCGGTAACGGTTTCGTAGGCGATCGCGGTGCAGCCGGATTTGATCAGTCCTTCGGTCTGCGCCGGATCGGGCGCGAGGTGCAGATAGGTGTACAGCACCTGGCCTTCGCGCAGCATCGCGTACTCGACCGGCTGCGGTTCCTTGACCTTGATGATCATCTCGGCGCGGCGGAAGATTTCCTCGGCGGTATCGACGATTTCGGCGCCGGCCTTCTGATACATCTCGTTCGTCAGGCCGATGGATTTTCCGCCATCGTGCTGCACCATCACCTTGTGGCCGTGGCCGACGAGTTCGCGTGCGCCGGCCGGGGTCAGGCCGATGCGGTACTCGTGGTTTTTGATTTCCTTGGGGACACCGATCAGCATGACTGGATACCGTGGATGGGTTGGATGGCGCGCATTAGGCGGTCTGCCCGATCACATGCGCAAGGGTCTGGAAAAGTCTATCGATATGCCCGCGGCTCAGGATCAACGGCGGCGACAGCGCAATCACGTCGCCGGTCACCCGGATCAGCAGGTTTTCCTCATGGAAACAGCGGGTAAACACGTCGTAGGCGCGGGCGCCGGGCGCGCCCGGACGCGACGCCAGTTCGATCGCGCCGATCAGGCCGATATTGCGGATGTCGACGACGTTCGGCAGGGCGCGGAGGGCGTGGATGGCATCGGCCCAGTACGTCTCCAGTTCGATGGCTTTTTCGAACAGGTTTTCCTCGGCGTAGGTGTCCAGCGTCGCCAGCGCGGCGGCGCAGGCCAGCGGATGACCGGAATAGGTATAGCCGTGGAACAGCTCGATGAGGTTTTCCGGGCCGTGCATGAAGGCGTCGTGGATGCCGTCTGAAACGAAGACCGCGCCCATCGGCACGCAGCCGTTGGTCAATCCTTTGGCGGCGGTGATCATGTCCGGCTGCACGTCGAAACGCTGCGCCGCAAACGCCTTGCCGACGCGGCCGAAACCGGTGATCACCTCATCGAAGATCAGCAGGATGCCGTGCTTGTCGCAGATCGCGCGGATGCGTTCCAGATAGCCCTTCGGCGGCAGCACCACGCCCGCCGAGCCGGCGACCGGTTCGATGATGACCGCCGCGATCGTGCTGGCGTCATGCAGCAGGACCAGACGTTCCAGATCTTCGGCCAGTTCCGCGCCGTGCTCAGGCAGGCCGCGGCTGAACGCGTTGCGTTCGATGTCGAGGGTGTGGCGCAGATGGTCCACGCCCGGCAGCAGGCTGCCGAACCATTTGCGGTTATTGGGCAGGCCGCCCACCGAAATGCCGCCGAAACCGACGCCGTGATAGCCCTTCTCGCGGCCGATCAGGCGGGTGCGCTGGCCTTCGCCGCGGGCGCGGTGATAGGCGAGGGCGACCTTCAGCGCGGTGTCCACCGCTTCGGAGCCGGAATTGGTGAAGAACACATGATTGAGATGGTCTGGGGTGATCGCGACCAGACGCTCGGCCAGCGCGAACGGCAGCGGATGACCCATCTGGAAGGTGGGCGCGAAATCGAGGGTGGCGATCTGCTGCTGCACCGCTTCGACGATGCGCGGACGGGCGTGGCCGGCATTGCAGCACCACAGGCCGCCGGTGCCGTCGAGGATCTCGCGGCCGTCGACCGATGTGTAGAACATGCCCGAGGCACTGGCCATCAGCCGCGGCGCCGCCTTGAACTGGCGATTGGCCGAGAACGGCATCCAGAACGCGTCCATGGCTTCGGGTGGGCTGGTCGCCTGCCGGAGGTAGTGATCGCCGTAGCCGGCGGCGGGCAGGGCGGGACGATCGTCGCTCATGAACAGGCTCCAGGTCGGCGGTGCGGGCGGGCGGTGCGGGCGGTTCGAGCAGGCGGTTTGGGCAGGCCGTTCAAGCCGGCGTCCAGGTGCCGGCAGGTCGGTCTGCGAAGCTTAACGCGTTGAAAAAACTTTACAACCGATGCTGAAAACCGCATGCGACGCCCGTGTTGCGCATCCGTGTAAAGTATCCGGCAACAGCAAAGTCGACGGATTCCGATGGATATCGGCGCACGCCTGCAACTCGTCCGCAAAACCAAGGGCCTCAGCCAACGCGAGTTGGCCAAGCGGGTCGGCGTCACCAACAGCACCATTTCCCTGATCGAACAGAACAAGGTCAGCCCCTCGGTCAGCTCGCTGAAGAAGGTGCTGGACGGGATCCCGATCTCGCTTGCCGACTTCTTCACCCTCGACCTCGATACCGGCCCGGTCGACAGCCCGTTCTACGAGCGCGGCGAGCAGCCGGACGTCGGCAACAACGACATTCATTATTATCTGGTCGGCCAGCGCCGGCCGCAGCGGCAGATGTGCATCCTCCGCGAAGTCATGCCGCCCGGCACCGACACCGGCGAAAGCATGCTGGCGCACGAAGGCGAGGAGGGCGGGGTGATCGTCCAGGGCCAGGTCGAAGTGACCGTGGGCGACCGGGTCCGCATCCTGGGCCCGGGCGAGGCCTATTACTTCGAGAGCCGCATCCCGCACCGCTTCCGCAACATCGGCGAGGACGACGCGATCCTCGTCAGCGCCAACACCCCGGCCACGTTCTGACCCTTTTCCCTGAGTCTCTCCGGAATTTCCCCCCATGACCGCTCCCCGTACCCGCGACACCTGGCAGGCGCTTGCCGACGGCCTGCGCATCCGCACCCAGGCCTTCATCGACGGCCGCCATGTCGATGCCGCCAGCGGCAAGACCTTCGATTGCATCAGCCCGATCGACGGGCGGGTGTTGGGCAAGGTCGCCGAGGGTGAGGCCGAGGACATCGAACGCGCGGTGGCCGCCGCGCGACGCAGTTTCGAAGCCGGCGTCTGGGCGAACGCCAAGCCCACGCACCGCAAGAAAGTCCTCATCCGGTTCGCGCAACTCATCGAGCAGTACGGCGACGAACTGGCGCTGCTCGAATCGCTGGACATGGGCAAGCCGGTCAGCGATGCGCGCGCCGTCGACGTGGGCGCGACCATCCGCTGCATGGCCTGGACCGGCGAGGCGCTGGACAAGGTGTATGGCGAAGTCGCTTCGACCGGCCCCGACGAACTGGGCCTGATCACCCGCGAGCCGCTGGGCGTGGTCGGCGCGATCGTGCCGTGGAATTTCCCGATGCTGATGGCGGCGTGGAAGATCGCGCCCGCGCTGGCGACCGGCAATTCGGTGGTGCTGAAGCCGTCGGAGAAGTCGCCGCTGACCGCGATCCGGCTGGCCGAGATCGCGATGGAGGCGGGCATTCCCGCCGGCGTGCTGAATGTGGTGCCGGGCTTCGGCAAGGGCGCTGGCGAACCGCTGGCGCTGCATATGGATGTCGACGGTCTGGTGTTCACGGGCTCCACCGCCGTGGGCAAGCACCTGCTGCAGTGCGCGGGTCGCTCGAACATGAAGCGCGCGTACATGGAATGCGGCGGCAAGAGTCCGAACATCGTCTTCGCCGACGCGCCGGATCTGGCCGCGGCCGCGAAAGCCGCGGCCGGCGGCATCTTCTACAACCAGGGCGAAGTCTGCACCGCGGCGTCGCGGCTGCTGGTCGAGCGCTCGATCAAGGACGAATTCGTGGCCGCGGTGGTCGAGGCCGGCAGAAGTATGTACCCGCGGCATCCGCTGGAGCCGGGCGCGCCGATGGGCGCGATGGTCGACGAGGGCCAGACCGCACGGGTGCTTGATTACATCGCGAAAGGCCAGGCCGACGGCGGACGCCTGCTGCTGGGCGGCAAACGTGCAGACATCGTCGCCGGCGGCTGCTACATCGAACCGACGGTGTTCGATGGCGTCGAGCACGGTCACACCATCGCCCGCGAGGAAATCTTCGGCCCGGTGCTGTCGGTGATCGCCTTCGACGGCGAAGCCGACGCGCTGCGTATGGCCAACGATACCGAGTACGGCCTGGCCGCCGGCGTCTGGACCCGCGACATCGGCCGCGCCCATCGCGTCGCGCGCAAGCTCCGCGCCGGCAGCGTCTGGGTGAACTACTGGGACGGCGGCGACATGACCGCGCCGTTCGGCGGCTACAAGCAATCCGGCAACGGCCGCGACAAATCCCTGCACGCCTTCGAGAAATACACCGAAGTCAAGGCGACCTGGATCAATCTGGCGACCTGAGCGGATTTTTGATCCGCTCGGCGATACGCTTCTTTCGTCGCGAATCTTCGGCCATCCAAACGCTGCGACGTATAGCGACGCTGATCAGCCAGCAATACTGACGATACTATGATCAGTATCGCTGTCCTTGGCTGCCTTTATCGTGCGCACTGACGTTCTTCGGAAGAAAAAGCAGCGATTCTCACCATTTGTTAAATATTACGCACTGGCCGAAGCGCACGGGTTTGTGCGTACATGAAAGGCTACGTGCAAGCGTACCGATGGGGCTTCAGATCGGAATCGATGGGATCGCAGGTAGCGGAACAATGGGGAAGCGGTAGAGGCGGGCTGTGCCATCGAGCATCGATGCGGAGCCGCGCTACGAAAGATTCCAGCGCGTGCGCCAGTTTCGTGACAAGACCGCTCAAAACAAGACCGTCGTTGAAACCCGAACCTCGCGTCGGGGCTTGATCGGCTCGATCGATCTCCGCCCGATGCGTCGCAGCAGGGAACGCCGGTATCCACGATGATGATCACAAGGTCCGGGGGGACTCATGGAAGATCATTCGCGCTTCAACCTTGTCGGTTCGTCGCCGCAATTCCGCAAGATCATCGACCAGATCCACCGGTTGGCGAAGCTGGACGCGACCGTCTTGATCGCAGGGGAAACGGGGACGGGCAAGGAACTGGCGGCGCGCGCGATCCACTATCTCAGCGCGCGATCCGACAAACCCTTCGTTCCGGTCAACTGCGGATCGCTCACCGATTCGCTGGTCGAAAGCGAACTGTTCGGCCATGAGCGCGGCGCCTTCACCGACGCGAAGACGGCATCCGCCGGCCTGATCGGCGAAGCCGCGGGCGGCACGTTCTTCCTCGACGAAGTGGATACCCTCAGCGCCAAGGCGCAGGCCGCGCTGCTGCGGTTCCTGCAGGACCATACCTATCGCCGCGTCGGCGGCGGCGGCTTGCGGCAAGTGGATGTGCGCGTTGTGGTGGCCAGCAACGCCGATCTGGTCGACCTCGCACAGAAGCGCCAGTTCCGCCAGGATCTGTTGTATCGGCTCAATGTGCTGTCGTTGCACATGCCGGCCCTGCGCGACCGGCAGGGCGATGCGGCGGTGCTGGCCGAAGCGGTGCTGCAGCGTCTGAGCCATCAATACCGGATGCCGTTGAAACCGCTGCATGCCGACGGTCTTGCGTTCGTGCAGCAATATCGTTGGCCCGGCAACGTCCGAGAACTCGAGAACATCATCCATCGCGAATTCCTGATGAGCGATGATGCCGAACTGCATCTGCGCGAATCCCGCGATCTGTTGATGGGCGAGGTGCCCGTCGAAGTCTCGAACGACGGTATCGATCATCCCTTCCGCGACGCCAAGGCCAACGCAGTGGCCGAATTCGAGCGCAGCTACGTCCGCGCGATGCTGGCGCGCACCGGCGGCAACATTTCCCAGGCCGCGCGCCTGTCGAAGCAGGAGCGCAGCGCGTTCGGCAAGCTGGTGCGCAAATACAAGCTCGGCGGTTTCGAGGGTCAGGTCGCCTGATCCGGTGCAGGGTAGGCCTGCGGATCGGAGTGCCGATCGCCCTCCTGCGGAGTCGTATCGGTGGCGCGCCGGTGCAGGCCGCTTCAACGCAGACATGATCGGACGCGGCTACCGGGCACAATGCCTGATAGCGGCAATTCAGGCCGCCGACACGGTATTCTCCAACCGCGATTCTGCGACGCATCGAGGTCGAATCCGCCTGCCATGGACGAGCAACTGGTTGAATTTGCCGAGAATGCCATCCGCGACTACCTGGCCCAGCGCCCGGAGAGCGCGGATACAATCGAGGGCGTCCATCGCTGGTGGATCCGCTGGCCCAGCCTGGCCGAATCGCCAGTGGTGACCCAGATCGCGCTGGAGCGCCTTGTCGCTTCAGGCGAGATCGAATCCTTCACTATCGGCAACCAGCTGCTATGGCGCCGTCCGCGCAGCGTGACCCAGGCGGTTTGAGCGGCCGGACAAGCGAGTGACTTGATCGGGAGGCTTGAGGTTATTGCTGCGGCGATCCGCACGGCCTGTCCGCTGATGGATCCATTGATCTTCCGGCGCCTCTCATCGGTGCGGCATCCATGCGGCCGGATCTTGAGGTGAAAAACCACCCGCCGGGTGAGAATCGACCCATGCCTTCGATGCGCTCGAAACGAAGCTGCCAAACGCACGCCGGCATGAGGCTTTCCGAGCCGTCGACCGTGAGTGTGCAAGCGCCCGTGGTGAGTGAAAAAACACCTCACGCATGAGCGCTTCGCGCAGGCATTTGCCGCAAGTCCATGTTTTACGGTCGAGCAGATGAATTTCGGGTCTGGCGCGGAACTTGCTGCGTCTTCAACGAATGCGACTTCATCATCCAAATCCAATGCATCCCGCCGGATCGATCCATCGCGACGGATGCACTTCGGTGCGGTACAGGCAAGGGAGCTGGGATGAGCTGGTTCGGCGGTGGCGGCAAGCCCGACAAGGGCGGCGGACAGTGGGTGTAGATGCAGACCTACAGGCACGACCGGCACGGCGTGGACGGGTTCCGGCAAGATTCGGCCGTCGTCTTCGCTGATGCGATCACATCGATGACATATTCGACGGTGGACGAACACCGCACCAGGAGATATGTGTGCACGCGATAGCGCAAGCGGATGAAGCATCGCAGCGTGCATCTCATGGCGACTCGTCTGCCAGCCTGTCGTTTTCAACGCTCTGGGACGCGCTGGAGTCCGCGCAGTGGTCGCCCCGCGCGCTGGAACAATGGCTGCCCGAAGTGCTTGCGCGCGCGTTCGAGCTTCCGCCGGACGCGCGCATCGCGTGGCTGATGCGGCTGCGCGAAGCCGCGCGCCATGCCTGGGCGGCCCCGGTCGCCGTCCGGCAGACGCTGTTGCAGCTCGCCTGTGCGTGGTGCGACTGGCCGCTGTCGCTGACGACCGCCGAAAGTCTGGACGCGGCCGGCGAATTGCCCGACTGGGCCGGTCCGCTGCGGGTGGATGCGGAGCTTCGGTTGGGCGCATCGCAGTCGGCGCTGTCGCGATGTCGGGCGATGGCGCTGTTGCGTCCGACGGACCACTGGCCCGGCGCGACCCACGATGCACTGCAACGATGGCTCGCTTTCGTCGAACGCGTCGCATCGCCGATCGTCGGCGAATCGCTGCGCCTGGAACCGATGGGACATCACCACGCCGGCGATTTCGCCTGGCAATACTACGACCCGGCCATCGCCGAGCGCTGCTGCCTGCCCACCTTCGCCGATCATGCCCATTGGCATCGCTGGCTGGATCAGTGCTGGGGCTACGGCGACCAGTGCATGTACGCGGTGATTAACCCGGAATGGGGTTTCATCGGCAGCGTCAGCCTCATTCTTCGCGGCGGCGTGGGTTTTTTCTATTACTGGTTGGGGCGCGATTTCCAGGGCTACGGCCTGGGACCGGCGGCGGCGCAGCTGTTGCTGGATCACGCGCATGCCGATCGCGGGATGCGTGCCTGCTACGCCAAAGTGTTCGAAGACAATGCGCCGTCGCGTCGTGCCCTGGAAAAGCTGGGCTTCGATGCGCTCGACTTCCGCCCGGCACCGCCCAATGCGCATGAGGTGCTGTACCGGTTGGGCCCGCCACAATGCCGCGAGGACAGTGTCGAAGAGCTGCGCACCCTGTTCCAGCGCATGGGCTCGGATACCCGGGTGGCGGTACCGTGTTCGATATCCGGCAGTGGATGATGACGATCTCCGGCGGCACATGCCGGTGCCGCAAATCCAGCCGCGCGGACGCGCGATCCAGTCTGTCCAGGAGGGAATGAAGCGATGAATCTTTCGGAACGCCAGCGGGAAACGTATGAGCGACGCGCGAACGATGGGGGCTTCGCATCGCCGCATCTGCCGCCGCCGCAGAATGCGACCCTGCGGCAGTTGTCCATGGCCGGCGGGCGAGGGCATGGCGCAACGGTGGCCCAGAGCGTGGGTGCAGGGGCCAGAAGTCATTGGAGCGCCGTCGGCACGCCATTGGCATCGCCATTCGCGCAGCAGGTGGTCGCCGACCATGTCGGTTTCGCGAGTTCCACGCCGCATGCGACCACCTATGCCGCTGCGCACTGGGACGCGCACCAGCGGCCTCAGGATGTGCTGGCTTTACCGAACCAGGGATTCGGATCGCATCTTCGCGGCGAGACGGAATCCCATGCGCATCATGCGGCGCCGCTGGACCACCGCGGTCATGGCGTGGCGCAGTCGCTGACCATGTTTCCGCCGGGTGTACACCATTCCTTCATGACCTCGCAGTCGCCGGCAATGAACACTGCTGTGCAACTGCCGTTCGAACGCGGCGTCAATGCGTTGATCGGCAGCGGGCGACAGCCGGTGTGGGAAGTCCACAACGAATACGCTGGCGCGACGCCCGCAGGCCAATTGCCGCGCGCATCGCACCAGACGTTTGCGGTGATGTCGACCGATGCATCCGGAAACGACCTCCGGCTCCATACCCATCTACGGGTCAGTCAGCGATAGCGTTCGCTGCGCGTCCGTCTGCGAGACAATCCGCAGCTCCCTTCCGTACGCATCGAACCTTCGCAGCATTCTGCGAAGGTCGGTGGCGCGTGCGCTCGTTTCGCGGAAAGGTCGATCTTGCTCGCTCCCGGATGTGCTTCCGCGCAGGGGAGGGTCGATATTCACCCAGCGGGGGAAAATTTACCTCACCGCGATATCCGCCCGCAGTGGCCGCAGCAACGGAAGACGGACACCTTGATTCAAAGGGCTTTCGGGCATCGCGCGTGACTAGGCAGCGGGCGATCGTGCATGTAGGCAGCGAGTGCGACTGCACTCCCCCGACCGCAAGCGGATTCCGAAAAGAAACGAAAAGATCAAGAATTTCAACGCTTTCGAGATCCGAAAAAGTTGGCACGGTACTTGTTAATGCTATCCACGAAGCAGCAATGGGCCACCCACGCGTTCGCGATGGATCGCCCGGTGTTGCGAAGGTTGCATGCAGTCCGGCAGCCGCCACGGGTCCGCATGTCGGACGCACCAACAATCAACAACCCTGGATTGGGGCAAGCGAATGAGCGAAAGCATTCAGAAGAAGCTGTTGCGAGTGCGTCCACCACGTGTGCGCATCACCTACGACGTCCATACCAACGGCGCCATCGAGAAGCGCGAGCTGCCGTTCGTCGTCGGCATTTTCGCGGATCTCTCCGGAGACCGCGATCCGCTGGCCACGACGCCGGTACCGCCGGAGTACAAGGAAAGGAAGATCGTCGAGATCGATCGCGACAACTTCAACGACATCCTCAAGCAGAGCGTGCCGCGCGTCAACCTGGCGAAGATCGCCGATGTGCTGACTCCTGTTGCGGCAGATGCGCCCAAGCCCATGCTCAGCGGCGCGCTGGCCTTCGCCTCGATGGACGATTTCGAACCCATCAGGGTCGTCCACGAAGTGCCGATGCTCAAAGCGATCTATCAGCGGCGCAAGTCCCTGCGCGACGCGCAGGCGCGCGCCGAGGTCAATGACAATGTTGCCAAGAAACTAGACGAAGCCATCGATGAGATGGAAAAAACCGCACCGGACCTGGCCATCGCCGCGCCGTGGGTCGCATCCTCCAGGTCATCGCTCGATGCACTGAACGATGCGCTCAAGGCGATCGACGACGCGAAACCGACGCCCGCGAAACCTGCGACGCCTGCGGTGCCCGCAACAGCCACGACGCCCGCTACAGATGCGCAGCCCGCAACGCAAGAGATACCCGCGGCGCCCGAGAAGCTCAAGGCCGCAGCGGACAAGCTGAAGGCCGCTGCATCGGCGCTGAAAAAATCTTCGGATCTGCTCAACGCTGCAGTCAAGACTCAGGGCGCACTGCCCGATGGCGATAAGAACAAGGCGAGTGCAGCGGGACTGGCTGCACTGACTGCGCTCGCTACGCCGATGGGAACAGCAACGACCGAGGTCACGAGGATCTCCGGCGCGCTCGCGCCAGCGACCACTGTATCCACGGACGACAAGACCACGCTGGATAGCCACGCGACGACACTGCCGCCGTTGATCGTTACGCTGGCCGCAGCTCCTGTTTACGATGCAAACCTCGACACGACGGTCAAGACCAAGCTCAAGGAAGCGTTTCCGGACAACTTGCCCTTCGCGAACGACTTGGCCGATGCGCTGAAAGCGCATGTGTTCCCGGTCGTGACCGCGGCCAGCGGCAAGGGCGTTGGCTGCGGCTCGGCGATATCGATCGATAGCGCCGTTGCGGCCATCGATGTCTCGCTCAGCAAGCAGCTGTCGGTGATCATGCACAGCGACGGCTTCAAGGCGATGGAAGCCACCTGGCGCGGCCTGTTCCATCTGGTCTCGAGCACCGAGACCAGCACGCGGCTGAAGCTGCGCATCTTCAACGCCACCCTGAAAGAACTTCAGGACGACATGTCCAAGGCGGCGGAGTTCGACCAGAGCAAGCTGTTCAAGATGATCTACGAAGCCGAGTACGGCACCTTCGGCGGTTCGCCCTACAGCATGCTGCTCGGCGGTTACGACATCGGGCCGGATCACTCCAACATGACCTTCATCGGCAAGATGGCCGAGGTGGCGGCGGCGGCGCACGCGCCGTTCCTGGCGGCAGCGTCGCCGAAGATGTTCGGTCTCGATGATTTCGGCGATCTGGCCAAACCGCGCGATCTTGCGAAGATCTTCGAAGGTGCCGATCTGCAGGAGTGGTCGGAATTCCGCGGTACCGAGGATTCGCGCTACGTCTCGCTGGTCTTGCCGAAGGTGATGCTGCGCCTGCCCTACGGCCAGAACACGCTGCCGGCCGAAGGTTTCATCTTCGAGGAAGACGTACTGTCCAAAAACGGCGTTCCCGACAACACCCACTTCCTGTGGGGCAATGCCGCGTACTTCCTCGCCGAACGCATCACCAACGCCTTCTCGCTGTACAGCTGGACCGCGGCGATCCGCGGCGTCGAAGGCGGCGGCCTGGTCGAAGGCCTGCCGATCTATACCTTCAGCAGCGGCGAGGACGAGGGCATCAAGGAAATCTTCTGCCCGACCCAGGTGGCCATCACCGACCGGCGCGAGAAGGAAATCAACGATCTGGGCTTCATCGCGCTGTGCCACAGCAAAGGCAGCGGCAAGGCGGCGTTCTTCGGCGGCCAGACCACCAACAAGCCGAAGAAGTACATCAATGCCGACGCCAACGCCAACGCGGCGCTGTCTTCGCGCTTGCCGTACATCATGGCTGCCTCGCGTTTCGCGCACTACATCAAGGTGATCGTGCGCGACAAGGTGGGCGGATTCCTGACTCGCGGCAACGTCGAGGCGTTCCTCAACAGCTGGATCTCGCAGTACGTGTTGCTCGACGACAACGCTTCGCAGGACGTCAAGTCGGCGTTCCCGCTGCGCGAGGCCAACATCGTTGTGGTCGATGTTCCGGGCGAGCCGGGATCCTACAAGGCGACGGTCTTCCTCAAGCCGCATTTCCAGCTCGAAGAGCTGACCACATCGATCCGGCTTGTGGCCGATCTGCCGAAATAAACCGGCCGAACGCCTGCTGGAACATGCCCGCTGGAACATGTGCTGTTGAAACCGGTGCGCCGATGGCGCACCGGCGGCGCATCGCACAACACATTCAATACGAGGAACGAACGCAATGGACCTGATTCTTCTGCAACCCGGGAATTCCGAGATCATCGGCGACACCAGCTCCACCTACATCGACAACGACTGGCGGCAGGATATCCTGCAGTTCGGCAAGTGCATGGAGCTGGTGTCCATCCACCACGGCATGAAGCAGCAGATCACCACCGACGTGAGCAACAAGGCCCGCACCTCTGGCCGGCCGGTGATCACCGAATTCACCTGCGTCAAATACGTCGACCAGACCTCGGTGAAGATGTACGACTATTGTCTGCGCGCCGCTTCGTTGGGCTCGGACAAGGCGAATCCGACGAAGATCTACATCGCCCGCAACTCGGGCGACAGCAAGACGATCAACATCATGACCATTGCGCTGCGCGACGCGATCATCAGCGAGATCCAGTTCCAGTCGCATCCCAACGACATGCCGACCGAGCAGTTCAAGCTCAGCTTCACCGAGATTCTCTGGACCTTCACCGTCCAGGAGCACGACATGTCGGTGGCGGGCAACGTCCAGGCGGGCTGGAGCGTCATGCACAACCGTCCGATCGGCAACGCCTTCACCTGATCCGTCTTATCCGTTCGATCTTATCCGTTCGATCCTCCTGCTTCGTGCGGCGATACGCCGCGCGAAGCAGAACCCGCCTGCCCACGTGTCTTCGAATGCGGAGTATCCATGCAGTTCCTGTTCGAACGCCTCAGCGTTACGCCGCGCAGCCTCGACGGCCGGGTCGAACCGTTCGACGAAGTCGCGGCGGTCGCGGCGCAGATCCAGCGCATCGCATCCACCAGCAGGCACGCCGGCGACGCGATCGCCTCCGTGCCTTGGGGCATGCGCTCGGTCGTGACCATGGGCGCCAACGCGACCCTGCAGATCGACGCCTACGCGAAGCAATTGAGCGAAGCCATCGTGCGTCATGAACCGCGATTGACATCGGTGAAGGTCAGCGTGGAGCGCGGCGAAGATTCGCTCAGTCCCTATGCGCTGCTGGTCAACGCCGTGTTTCCCGACGAAGCGCAGCCGCGCAACGTCCGCATCGCCGCGCCGTACTGAACTCCGGGGAAGAGCACGGCATGCAGACCTCCACCGACCGATTGAAGGATTTCTACCAGCAGGAGTTGTCGTCGCTGCGCGAGGAAGCCAGCGAATTCGCGCACGACTATCCCGAGCAGGCGGCACTGCTGGGCATCCATCGCGGTCGGTCCTCGGACCCGCAGGTGGAACTGCTGATGCAGTCGTTCTCGTATCTGACCGGGCGGCTGCGCCACCAGTTGGAAATCGATCAGGCGGATCTGCCGAATGCGCTGTTGGGCGACCTGTATCCGCATCTGGAAGCGCCGCTGCCATCGATGATGGTCGCCGAAATCCAGGTGCAGTCGGACAGCGCAGCGGTCATCGAACGCGGCCGCAGCGTGATGGCGTCGGTGCCGATCGAAGGCGGTGGCAGTGCGGTCTGTCGGTTCCGTACCTGTTTCGACACCGCGCTGGCGCCGCTGACCGTCGTCGATCTGGCGATCATGTCGCCGGAAGATTATCCGCAGCTCCCGCGCGATCCCGACGTGCGCGGTGTTCTGAGGGCGCGACTGCGCAAGAACGGCCGCACGCCGCTCAAACAGCTGCAGCCGCGGAACCTGCGTTTCCATCTGAATCCAGAAGCGGGGTCCGGCACGGCCAACGCGCTGCACCAGTTGCTGTCCGCGCATCTGCGCGGCCTGGCGGTCGTCGAAGAGCCTGAGCGCCGCACGCTGCCGCATCTCATCCCGGTGGACAGTCTGCGCTGGGTCGGCTTCGAGGACGATGAGGCCGCGCTGCCGTCGCATCCGCAGGCGCACCCGGCCTTCCGCATCCTGCAGGAATATTTCGCGTTCCCCGAAAAATTCCTGTTCTTCGATATCGCGTCGCTGGCGCTGACCGTGGCCGACGAGACCGTCGACCTGCTGTTCCTGCTCGACGTGCCGCCGAAGCCGTCGATGCGGCTCACCTCGTCGATGCTGCTGACCAACTGCGTGCCGCTGGTGAATCTGTATCCGCAGCGCATCGATCCGCTCAACCTCGATCACTCGCGATTCGAATACCGCCTCACCGGCGACGCCGCGCAGCACGCGAACTGCGAGATCTACCGGATAGAACGGCTGCACGCAGTGCGACCGGGCGTCTCGCCGCGGGAGGTGGCGCCGTACTTCTCGATGGGCAATTTCCAGCATATCGAGGGGCAGGGATATTTCTACATCACCCGGCGCGAGGCGAGCCAGCGTCCGCGCATCGGCGGCACCGAGCTGCACGTGTCGTTCCTGGATGCGACCTTCGTGCTGACCGATCCGGCCGAGGACGTGATCGGCGGCAGCGCGCTGTGCACCAACCGGCGCATGCCCGAGCGCCTGCGCGTCGGCGATCGGCTGGAGATCGAAGGCGCGCCGCCTACCATGGCGATGCGCGTGCTGGGCAAGCCGACCGCGCATCAAACGCCGCCGATGACCGGCGAACGCCCGTGGCTGCTGGTCTCGCAGCTCGCGCTCAACCATCTGTCGCTGGCCAGCGGTCCGCATGCGCTGGCCGCGCTCAAGGACATCCTGCGCCAGCACGTCGGCCCCAGCAGCACCCTGGGACACCGGGCGATCGACGGCATCCTGGGCATCGACACCCGCCACGTAGTGCGCTGGCAGGCCCAAGCCGGCCAGCGCGGCTACATGCAGGGGTTCGAGATCGATATCACGCTCGATCACGCGCGCTTCGAGGAAAGCAGCGCCGTACTGTTCTGCGCCGTCCTGCGGCAATTCTTCGCCCTGTATGCCGCCGTCAACACGGTGGTGCAGGTGCGCCTGCGCATGCCTAACGTGAAAGGAGTCCTGAAGGAATGGCCACCCTTGGCAGGCAATCAGCTCCTTCTCTGAACGCGGTGATCGCCGGGCAGTACGCCCGGTTCAACGTGTTCCAGCTCGTGCGCCTGCTGCGGCGCATGCCTGAAGGATCCGTGTCGGGCAGATCGGCGCGCGGAGCATCGGCGCCCGGGGAAGCGTGGCCGCTGGCGACGCGGCTGCGCTTCCGTGCGGATCTGCGCGCCGGTTTTCCCGGTCATGAAGTCACCCTTCTGACGCGGGCCAAGGCGATGCCGGCGTTCCGCTGCGAAGCGCGCACGGGGCGGAAGCTGCCGGTGCGCCTGGAACTGCGCACGCCGAATTACTGCGTGGCGAGCGAACTCGGTCCGCTGCCGGAGCCCTTCCTGGAATGGGTACGCGATCAGGAACGCGTCGGCGGACACGCCATGTCCGCATTCCTCGACGTGTTCAACCAGCGCGTGCACGTGCTGCGCCATGAACTGAAACTGCGTTCGCTGCGCGCGCTGGATCCGGCGCTGCCGGCGCAGACGCGGTATGCCGCGCAGCTGGCCGCGCTGATGGGTGTGGCCTTGCCCGATCAACAGGCGCAGATCCCGCTGCCCATGCGCGCCTGGCTGGGCCTGTCGGGCCTGCTGGTCAACAGCCGCAAGAGTGCGGTGGTGGTGGCGCAGATCCTCACCGCGTATCTCGGCGTGCAGTGCCGCCTGCAGACGCTGGTGGGGCGCTGGCGCGATATCGAGGATGCCGATCGCATTGCGCTGGGCCGCAAGCAGCACGCTCTGGGCCGGCAGAGTCTGCTGGGTCGCCGCACCTGGGACGCGCATGCATCGGTCCGTCTGTATGTCGGACGCATGCGTTACGACGCGGCCTGCGCGCTGCTGCCGCTGCGTGCGACGCGCAGCGACGATGCGCAGCCGGACGGCGCGCACCGCGGCTTGGTCGCCATGATCCGGATGCTGCTGGACCGCCGGTTCGATTGCGAAGTCGAATTGAGCCTGGATTCCGCCACCGTTCCGCCTTCGCACCTGTCGCTGCCGTGGCGCGGCGGCGGCCTGGGGCTCCGCCTCGGCCAGACCGCGTGGTTGGGCCGTCACACCGGGCGTCCGCTGCGCTTCACGGTAAACGCGTTCGATCGCGTCGATCAGGAGGCCGCTGCGTGAACCTGCCGCTGGATCCCATCGCCGGCAGCGCGGTCGAGCTGGTCGAACAGCCGCTGCTGTTCCAGCACTGTCGGATCGACATGCCGCAGGGCCAGATCCTCGGCGAAAGCGCGATGCGCCTGGTCCAGTTCCAGGGGCAGGAGAGCGTCTCGGATCTGTTCGAGTATCAGCTGGAGCTGCACGGCGACACCGTGAAGACCGGCGCGGGCAAACCGCTGGTGTTCTCGCAGATCATCGGCCGGCCACTGACGGTGGGTATCGGCATCACCCCGTACGACGATCCCGATGTCGGCCACGAGGCCTTCATGCGCGCGCTGGACGGCAGCGACCCCAAGGGACTGTTCGCGCTGTTCAACGGCATCGTCGCGGCGTTCGCGATCGAGGCGCCCGGCGTGTACCGGGTGACGATGCGGCCCGCGGCCTGGCGCATGAGTCTCACCAACCGCTATCGCATCTTCGCGCAGAAGAGTCTGCGCGAGGTGCTGGAGCAGCTGTGCAGCGAGCATCGTGTCGAGGCGTCCTTCGAAGGTCTGAAAGGCAGCACGAATATCGCGTCCACCCGGATCCAGGACTGGCTGCAGGCGGGCGAGTCGGACCTCGAATTCATGCGCCGGCTGATGACCAAAGCGCACGTGTTCTATTACTTCAAGCATGAAGCCAAACGCCACGTGATGGTGTTCGATAATCAGGTCGCGTATCCGCCGGCGCTGTCAGGCAATGTGCCGCTGCGCTACACGTACAGCGGCATGGACGAACTGGGCATGCACCAGTACGACGTGGTGTCGCAGTACAACTACCAGCAGTCGATGGGCATCAGCGGCGTCGAGGGCGTGTTCACCCTGCAGAGCGATGCCTGGGATGTGACCCAGCCCGGCGATCCGCTGGCCAGTTTCACCAGCTTTCGCGCCAACAGCCGGCCGGATACGGGCGAACTGCCGTTCACGCAATACAAGATCGTGGGCTACGGCTTCAGCGACAAGGAAGTGCGCGAATACGCGCAGTCCACCGAACTGGCCATGCGCACCGCCAACGTACAGTTCAGCGGCGCCAGCTTCTGCCCGGCGTTCCGCGTCGGTCATCGCTTCAGCATGGCACCCACGCCTTCGGACTACACCGGCGACGATGTGCGTCCGGAGCTGGCGGGCGTGGAATTCGTGCTCACCCACGTGCAGCACAGTTCCAGCCTCGACGGCCAGTACACCAACCAGTTCAACGCCACGCTGGCGACAGGCCTGGTTTCGGCGGTCGGCCTGCAGGACACCCAGCAGGGCATGGTGTTGGCGCATGTCACCACGCCCGAGGGCAGCGAAGCGGTGCAGGATTGGCCGTACTACGTGCCGGACGATTTCAGCCTGGGCCGCCAGCCGCTGGTGGACAGCCAGGGCGTGCATCCGCGCCTCAATGCAAAGGGCGTGCACGTGCGCTTCTCCTGCGATGGCCCCGACGCATCGCCGGTGTGGGTGAAGCTCGCTCCGCACATGCAGACGATTCCAGAAGTCGGCACCAGCGTCTGGGTGTCGCGCGCCAACGACGAGTCCGAGCTGCCCGAGATCCAGAATATCGTGCAGGCCGACGGCAGCAAGACCATTACCGATTCGGGCTGGACCGCGCATACCCAGGCCGGCAACAGTTTCTCGACCAGCTACGGCGACAGCCGCAGCGTGCGCTTCGGCCAGCCCTGGAGCCGCGCCGATGTCAGCGTCGCGGTGAAACTGGTGGAAGACGCTTACGCCACCGGGCAATTCCGCGATGCGTCGTATTCGCGCGGCGGGAACTACGGTTATTCGACATCTGAAAATGCCGAGAAGGGCATACTCAGCGAGTCGCTGTCGTTCGGTTCGACCTACAGCGAGTCCTGGAGCCTGGAGCAGAAGAGTTTCAGCGCCGCCGGCTCCAGCCACCATCAATCGGTGATCGGCAAGAGCGATCCGGCGTTGATCCAGCCCGAGGCCCCGAGCGCGGAGGCCCAGGCGGCGGTGCAGTCCTCGCATTCGGTAGTGTGGGGCGATACGTATTCCAGCAGCGACAGCCACGGCAACACGAAGTCCGTCGCCACCTACGAGGGCGATGTCGAGAACGACAGCACCCACACCGGTAATGTGCTGTCCAAGACCACCGTCAGCGGCACGTCCACCAACAACAGCACCCATCACGGCAAGGTCAGCAGTACGACTGAGATCCATGCGGATTCGGAGAACACCTCCACCATCACCGGTACCAGCACCAACCACAGCAACCACAATATCGTCCACAACATCACGGTGGTGGCCGCGCAGAGCAGTTCCAGCGCGATCGGCGCGAACAACAGCAACGATGCCATCGGCATCAGCAATTCCAACTCCGTCACCATCGCCAGCAACCGCAACTCGCTGGTCGGCGCGAATATCGATCTGAGTCTGCAGGGCACCGGCAACACCGTGTCCATGACCGGCATGGAAAACCGGATGACCATGACCCTGATGAACAACACGCTCAGCGTCAATGGAGAATCCAACAGCGTCAGCGTCACAGGGCCCAGCACCACCGTGGAAGTGGCCGGGCCGGGCGTGCACGTGTCGGCGAAATCCGCGCAGGCCAACATCGACCTCAACGGGCCGGTGATGCAGATCCCCGTGATCATCCTGGTGCTGTGAACGATGAAGATCATCAAGCCGCTCACGCTGGGAATCCTGCACCAGCCTTATCGGTTCCAGGGCCGGCACCGGCTGGCGATCGCCGCGCTGGGCTTTTTCGCGCTGGGCCGCAGCGACGAGCGTTTCCTGGTTGACAATCTGCAGTGGCCGCGCGTGCTGCCGCATCTGCCGGCGGGGCAGCCGCTGGATCACGTGCTGCCCAAGGCGTATGCCGAAGTGATGCTCTGCGGCGCGGCGCATGCGCCGAAGCCGGTCGAATCGATGCAGGTGCGCCTGCAGTGCGGCCCGGTGGACAAGCGGCTGCGGGTGATCGGCGACCGTCAATGGGACCGCACTTGGTCGCGCGCGGTCTGCGTGCATGCGCCCACGCCGTTCACCACGATGCCGCTGACGCTGGAGCGCGCCTACGGCGGCGCCGATCACGACAATCCCCTGGGCTGTGCCCATCTGCCGCCGCTGTCGTGGCTGCAGGTACAGGGAGGCAAGATGCCCAACATCGAGTATCCGGACCGGCCGGTCGTGCCCGGTCGTCTCGATCAGCCGTATGCCGCGTACGCGCCGCAGCAGCTTGCGCACGCCAAGCGCAAGCGCGAAGCCAGCGGCACCTACGACCAGCGCTGGCTGGCAGAGGATTTCCCGGGTCTGCCGCGCGATTTCGATTTCTCGATGCACAACCTCGCACCGCCGGACCAGCAGTTCCGCGGTCGCATCGCCGGTGGAGAAGCGTATCGGCTGGAAGGCGTGCATCCCACCCGATCGGTGATCGCCGGCAGTCTTCCGGCCATGCAGGCGCGTGCTTTCGTACTCAAAAAAGAAGATGTGCTGGCGCAGGGGCAGGGCGCCGATGCGGCCCAGGAAGTGGCGCTGCATTGCGACACCGTGTGGTTCTTCCCGGAAGTCGATGTCGGACTGATGGTCTATCGCAGGGAAGTGCCGGTGACCGACAGCGATGCGCTCGATGTCGATACGCTGATGGTGGCCTACGATGCGGCGGAACGCCCGCGCGACATCGCCCACTATCGCGAGGTCATGGCGCTGCGTCGCGATCCGCAGACGGCGGCGCTGCACGCCTTCAACGAATCGCAGCTGGCGCCGGTGCGCAGCCCGCAGGCGCAGGCCGAACGCGACGCCGCGCGCGCGCGGCAGGCGCTGGCGGCGCAGGCGCACCGCCAGGCGCTGCTGGACGAAACGATGGAAGAATTCTGGCAGCGCAGTGGCATGGCGAAACCGGCGGATCATCAGCCGCTGCAGGCGCCCGCGCCGTCGTTGCCGGCCGTGTCGGCGGATGCGCTGGCAGAGGGCGATTTCGATCTGGCCGAACTGTACGCGTGCGCGCAGGTGCTGGCCGATCAGGCCCGGCGCGATGGCGAAGCCAGACTCGCTGCGTTGTCGGACCAGTTGCCCGCCGCGCCGCCGTCGCTGCCGGAAAAAACGCTTGCCGAGCAGACCGATGCTGCGCTGGCGCGTGCGGCGCAGCCCGCGTACGACCTGCAGACACCCGCCCAGCAGGCGCCGCTGCCACCCGAACTGGCGGATGCGCTGGCGCTCGCCGAACAGGCCGCGCCCGGCAGCGTGGATCCGCAGCAGCTGGCGCAGGCGCGCGCGGCGCTGGCCGGATTGCCCGCGCTGCAGCGGGCGGCGCGCACCGCTGCGCCGGAGCCGACGACCCTGAAAGAAGAACTGCCCGATCCCGTCGCACAGGCGCTGGGCGCACGACTGCTGGCGATGCATCGTGCGGGCGAGCTGTTGGCCGGCAGGGATTTCGCAGGTGCGTATCTGCGTGGCGCCGACCTCCGCGGCGCCGATCTGCGTCAGGTGCAACTGGAGCGCGCCGATCTGCGCGGCGCGTGTCTGGCCGGCGCGGATCTGTCCGCGGCCGCGCTGACCGCGGCGCGGCTCGATGAAGCGGATTTTTCCGCTGCGTGTCTGCAGGGCGCCAATCTCTGCGGCACATCGGCGCGCGCCGCCACGTTCGCGAATGCGGTGCTGAAATCCGTGCATGCCTTCGATGCCGATTGGTCGGGGGCGGACCTGCGCGGCGCGCTGCTCGACGATGCGCTGCTGATGCGCATCGATCTGAGCGATGCGCAGCTGGACGACAGCCAGCTCACCCGAACGGTGTTGATGCAGGCCAAGGCGCCGCGCAGCCGCTGGGTGGGCACGCGCTGGCGCATGTGCGTCGCGCCGTCCGCGGATTTCACCGCGGCCTGCTTCGATGGCGCGACGCTCAGCCGCAGCGTGCTGATGGACGCGTCGCTCGCCGGCAGTTCATGGCAGGGCGCCAGTCTCGATACGATCTATGCCGGTGGGAAGTCCGACTGGCGCAACAGCCGGCTGTCGCTGCTGCGCGCCAACAAATGCGGCTGGCGCGGCAGCGCCCTGGCCGGTGCCTGCATGGACGGCGCGGTGCTGACCAGCTGCGATTTCGGCGAGGCCGACCTCAGCGGCGCGAGCATGCGCGATGCGCAGCTTTACCGTTCGCTGTTCATGCGCAGCAACCTGCGCGCTATCGATGCCGGCAAGGCCAGCTTCTTCCAGTCGATGTGCCGCAAGGCAGACTTCAGCGATGCCGGGCTGGAAGGCGCCATGCTGGTGCAGGCCGACCTCAGCGAGGCCGTGATGCACGGCGCAAGGATGGCGGGCGCGCGCGTCGATCGACCGGCGAGGCTGTCATGAGCGCAACCGCAGCCTCTTCGCGCATCGTGACCTGGGAAGAGATCGCCCGTCTGCTGCGCCTGTCGCGGCCGGTGAGCAGCCTGTCGCTGAAAACGCTGTCGATGCGCGCACGCGCGCTGGCGGGCGGGGTGTTCCAGAAGTGCGATCTGACCGCAGCCGACTTCAACGGCAGCGATCTCGGCCACTGCACCTTCATCGACTGCGACATGCGCGATGTCGATCTGCGTGCGGCAACTCTGTCCAATACGACGTTCGTGCGCTGCGGGATGGCGGGTGCGCGCATGCCGATCGGCGACCCGGCGCAGCTGGTGCTGGTCGACTGCGTACTGACCGGTTCCAACTGGCAGGGCACGCATATCGCACGCAGCGCGGCCAGCGGCTGCGATCTCTCGGGCGCGGCCATGCGCGGTGTGCGCCTGGAGCGCAGCGTGCTGTGGCAGGCGAATTTGGACGGCGCCGATATGCGCGATGCGATGCTCGATCAGGCGGCGGTTTGCGATACCGATCTGCGCACGACCGCATTGAACGGGCTGCATGCCACTCTGAGCGCGCTGATGAAGAACGATCTGCGCGGCCAGCAATTGGCCGGTAGCCGCTTGGTGCGCTGCCAGTTGCAGGGCAGCGATCTGCGCGGCGCCGATCTGCGCGGCGCGGATCTGGGCGAATCCGGCTGCATCCAGGTGAATTTCGAGGGCGCCAACCTCGACGGGCTGCGCGCCCAGCGCGGGATGTTCCTGTCGGCGCGGCTCGCGAACTGCAGCGTGCGCGGCGCCGACATGCACGGCGCGCTGTTCCATGCCGCGGTGCTGGACGGCGTGCGCTTCGAGCACTGCGGCATGCGCGAGGTCAGCTGGGAAAAGAGCCGCATGCGCGGCATCCGCTTCAGCGACTGCGATCTGCGCGATACGCGCTTCGATCATGCCAGCATCGACGACGGTGAATTCGTGCGCGTGCAGCTGCAGAACAGCAGCTTCCACAACACCCGTCAGACCGACGTGCGCATGCGCGGCGCGAAACGCAAGGGGATGCGCGGCACCAACGCGGCCCTGCTCGACATCGAAGCTCCCACCCTGGAACTGGAGGACATCCCATGCGCACCTTGAACGCAGAACCGACCGCACCGGTGGCGCCGGTCGCTCCGGCCACGCTCGCCGACACGCGCATCGCGCTGCTGTTCGACGACGGCAGCTGCCTGCTCGGCAACGGCATGCGCGCAGTGCGCGCCGTCAGCTGTCTGGTGGAACCGCAGATCGGCGACCGCGTGCTCGCAAGCGCCACCGCCGACGGCCTGTGCCACGTACTGCATATTCTCGCGCGCAGCGAAGGCGAAACCGCCCATCTGAGCGTGCCAGGAGCGGCCGGTGTGGCGCTGCGCCAGTCGCATATCGCCCTGCATGCCGGCGAGAGCCTGCATCTGGGCAGCGCCGGCGAGGCCTCGCTCAGCGCGGCCGGCGGCACGCTGTCGTTGAACGGCCGCAATCTGTTCGTCACGGTGGCCGATTCGATCGTCGAACAGGCCAGTCATTACGTCGGCAAGGTCGGTCAATACCTGCTCGACGTGCGCGCACTGCTGCGCCTGCACGGCAACGACGCACTCATCACCGCCGCGCGCGACATCAAGGTTGATGCCGAACGCATCAGCATGGGCTGAGCCATGTTCGCCAACAACAACCTCGGTGTGATGAGCCTCGGATTCCCGGACGTCTGCATCGTCGGGATCATCCCGATGCCAGAAGTGAACATCGACTTCTCGATCACGAATATTCCGACCGTGTTCAACGTGCTGTACGGCGGTGGACTGGTCGAGAATCTGATCACGATCAGCGTGCTGAGTACGGCCGACGCCGGCGTCGGCGTGGTGTCGGGCATGTGCATGGGGCCGAAGCGCTCATTCCTGGGCAGTTTCAAGCTGTTGGTAGGCGCCATCTTCGTGTCGCGCATGACCTCGATCAACGGTCAGAACGGCGTGCTTCCCAACACGGTCGGCATCTGCCTGGTGCCGACGCAGTTCCGCGTGCTGGTGCTGTCGTGAGTACTGTCATCAGCGCCCTTCGTCGCGGCCTCATCGCGATCCTGGCACTGGGCCTGCTGGCCGGCTGCGGTTCGATCAAGAGCAAGCTCGGCATCGGGCCGCCGCGCACCGACCTGCGAAGCCTCACGATGATCGCGGAGCAGGGTGCCAATCAGGGCAATGCGACCCAGATCGACATCGTGGTGGTCTACGACCACAGCGTCCTGGCAAGAATGCCGAAAACCGGTCCGGACTGGTTCCGCCAGCGCGATGCGCTGCAGAAGGAGCTGGCGACGGCGATCGAGGTCGTTCCGCTGGAAGTCGATACGCCCAGCGCCAGCTTCGCGGTCAAGCTTCCGAAGAAGGTCAAGAAGAGCTTCGCGGTCTATGCATTCGCCAACTACGTCGCGCCGGAAGGCTGGCCGCTGATCGCGTTGGCGCCGTATAAAAAAGCCACCCTGCGACTACAGTCGACATCCATCGCATTGCAACAGAAGTGAATGCAGAACTATGAACGCAGCACCGATGAACACAGCACGATGAGGGACGTCCCATGACCGAGAATGAATTCCTGCCAGACCCCGTGCAGTGGTCCGAAGGCATGCTGCTGTCGCCGCAGCATTTCCAGCAGAACGATATCCAGTGGCAGGCGATGCTGCATCAGCGTCTGATCGGTCTGACGCCGAATGCCTGGGGCGTGCGTCATCTGCAGTTGGACGCCACGCGTCTGGCCGACGGCGTGGTCCGGGTCACCGAGTGCGATGCGGTGATGCCGGACGGCCTGCCGCTGGCGTATCGGGCGATGACCGCGGGTTTCGAGCTGAGCGTGGCCGTGGAAGCCAGGTTCGCCGCCGACGGCGCGCCCGCGCCGGTGCGGGTTTTTCTTGCGATTCCGCCGCGGTCCGGCGCGCTGGACGTGCCCAGCACCACGATCCGCCGCTACGAGAACCTGCCGGGCAGGAAAACGCTGGACGAGGTCACCGGTGTCGGCGACGTGTTCGTGGAACGGCAGCGCGCGCGCTTCGAGCTGTTCTCCGAAAAAGACCTGCCTTCCGGCTATCACGCGCTGCAACTGCTCGAAGTCGTCCGCGATGCGTATGGCGCGGTGGCGCTGACGAATTACCACCCGCCGATGTTCCGCATCGGCGCATCGGCGTTCCTCGGCGCGCAGGGGCTGCAGCAGCAGTTCGCCGCGCTGCGCAACGACATGTGGGAAAAACTGCGCGAACTGGCCGGTACGGCCGTCGACGATGCGCCGGAATCCGTCGCGGTGCTGGGCGAGGAGGCGCGCATGCACCTGCGCGTCGCGCGCGAAGTCGCGGCGTGCCTGCCATTGATCGATACCATCCTGTTCGATCCGCTGTCGTCGCCCGCGCAGGCGTGGTGGGCGATGGCGCAGATCGTCGGACGCATGGCGGCGGTCGGCGGCAACCCGCGCCCGCTGGCGATGGATCCTTACCGTCATGCCGATTGCTATCCGCAGTTCCAGTCCGCACTGGCGTTCGTGAAGCGCAAGCTGGCGCTGATCAATACCGACTGGGACAGCCCCGAGTTCATCCGCGTGGGCGAGGGCACCTACGAGCGTCGTCTGCCGGAGGACAGCCCGCAGACCGTGTATCTGGAACTGCGCACGCGCGAAGGACAGACCGCGAACGATCTGCAGGCCTGGCTGAGCGAAGCGCGCATCGCCAGCGAAGACCTGCTGCCGGTGCTGCGCCAGCGGCGTCTGCCGGGCGCATCGGTGCGCGTGCTCAGCGCGCGCGAGGTGGCCGGGTTGGGACTGCGCGCCAACGCGCTGATCTGCGCGGTGACCAGTCAGCGTCTGGAAATGCCGCAGGGCCCGGTCGACAGTTTCCGCGCCGGTCGCGCGATGGTGGTACAGGGCGATGCGATGCATGCGCCGGCCGCGATCATCCTCCACCACCGCAAGCATGCGACCGGCAAGGCGTCGGCGGCATCGACGGGCGCGACATCGGCGACTGCAGCTTCGACACCAGCAGCACCATCGACAGGGCCTGGGCATGCCTGAGCGCATCGGCGCCCCCCTGTTTCTGCTTGCGCGCTTCGCCGAATTCTTCGAGGCGGTGGCGGGCAGCAAGCTGGCGATCGCCGAGGGACGTCTCGGCGCGCAGCTCGTCGTGGGCGACGAGCTGCCGTCGAGCGATTCGGGCGAACTCGCCGCGCGGCTCAGCGCCAAACTCGCCGGGGTACTGCGTGCGCAGGAAAAGGAGGTGTCCCGCAGCGGTACGCCGGCGGAAATCGAGGCCCATCGCAAGGCCATGTACGTGATGGCCGCGCTGACCGATGAAGTGTTCATCCTGGAACTGGATTGGGCCGGGCGCGATGCGTGGGTCGATGTATTGATGGAACACAAGCTGTTCCAGTCGCGCAATGCGGGCGTGCGTTTCTTCGACATGGCGGATGCCTTGCTGGACCCGTATGCGCCGGATCCGCTGCAGGTCGATCTGGCGGCGGTGATGGTCATGGCGCTGCAGCTCGGGTTCAAGGGCCGCTACCGCGGCGCGCGCGACGACAGCGAATTGCACGCGCTGCGCAATCGGCTGTTCCGGCTGGTCGAACGCGAGCACGGCGGCCGCGCGATGGACACCGCGTTTCCACAAACCCTGCAGCAGTTGCAGGCCGGCGGCACGCCGGAGCGCCTTGCGCCGCTGTCGCCCTGGTATACCGGCGCGGTCGTGCTGCTGATCGCGTATCTGGCGATCTCCAGCGCGATGTGGCTCCTGCTGATCGAGCCTTTCCGCAGCACGGTGGGGAAGGGCTGAATGAGTACGAAGCCCGTCAGCGACGCGTTGCCCAAGACCGGCCTCGACAAGGCAGGTGCGGACACGTCCGGTCTGGACAATCTCGGTCTGGACAAGCTTGGCCTGGACAAGATCGATCTGGGCAATATCGATCTGTTCAGGACATCGCTCGCAGTGGTCGGCGTTCTGATCGCGATCGTGATTGTCGCGGTGATCGTGAGGCGTCTGCGCAGACCGGCGATCCTCGGTCCAGGCGGCAAGGATGGGAAGTGCGGCATCTGCGCACGCGTGTGGGCGCACATCAAGCGTTTTCTCGACGCGATCGATTATCTGTCCACCCGCCGCGAATGGCGCTACAAGCAACCCTGGCTGCTGGTGCTGGGCGAGCAGGGCGCAGGCAAGAGCAGCCTGATCGAATCGGTGTCGGCCACGTGGCGACATCACCCGCCGCCGCATGCCGATCAGTTACAGGCCGAGGGCATGCACTGGTCGTACTTCCGTTACGGCGTCCTGATCAACGGCGACGGCAAGCTGGCCGCCGCCGAGCCTGGCAGCGATCACGGAAAGCAGTGGAATAAAGGCCTGGAACAACTGAATGCGCTGCGCCCGGAACGGGCGCTCGACGGCATCGTGCTGTGCGTATCGGCGCGCACGCTGCTGCATGCGAAACAATCGCAGCGCGTCGCGCTCGCCGAAAACGTGAACCGACAGATCAGCCTCCTGCAGGCCAGTGTCGAATTCATGCTGCCGGCCTATGTCGTCGTGACCCATTGCGACGATATTCCGGGCTTCACCGCGTTCTGGCAGAGCCAGGACAGCGCACGTCGCGGCGAGATGGTCGGCTATTCCGCCATCGCGCAGGACCAGACCCTGCAGCCGTCGGCCTGGGCGGAAACCGCGTTCGAGCGGATCGGCGCGCGCATGCGCGAAGTCCAGGTCGATGTGGCGGCGCTGAGCGAAAAGATCGACGATGTCGACGGTTTCTTCCTGTTTCCCGGCCATTTCCTCAGCCTGCGCGACCCGCTGGCACAGTGGCTGGAAACGGTGTTCCGCACCACCGCGTGGCAGAGCGGTTATCTGTTCCGCGGCATGTACTTCACCGGCTCGGTCGAGGCCAACGGCGCCGTCGTGGAAGGTGCGCGCGACGATGTGGATTTCGTGGATGCGCTGGTTTCCGAAAAACTGCTGCGCGAGCCGGCGCTGGCCAGACCGACCCGGCAGGGGCTCTGGTCGCGCAATACGCTGATCCGGCGGCTGCAGATCGCGGCCGTCGCCGCCGGCATCGGTGTGTTCGTGGCGATGGGCGTCTCCGGCTATCGGGTGTCGAAGCAGGTCGAGCTGATCGTGGGCGCCATCGATTCGCTGGAGAAGATCGTGCCGCGGATCCCGGCCGCGGGCAGCGGCGAATGTCTGGCCGGCGAGGATGTCTATCCGCTGCTCGCGCATGTCTCGAAGATCGATACCCGCTCACGCTATCTGTTCATTCCGCTGTCGTGGGTGGATGGCCGCCTGACCAGCGGCAGCGCCACGGCGATCGGCCGGTCGATGGTGGAGAAGGTGTTGATGCCGACGCTGTCCTGCGTGCTGGAACAGCGCGCGGGCGAGCTGCTGGCCTCCACGCGCGGCGTCACCAGCGCGCCGACGTCGGTTCTGTCGCAGCAGCGCGAAGATTTCCGTACGCTCATCGTCGACGCGCGCAGCCTCGAAGAGAACCTGCTGCGCTTCAGGACGCTGTCGTTCGGCAGCGGAACCATGGAAGAGCGCGAACTGATCTCGACGCTGGACGGCCTGCTGCGCTACGCCTACGACGAAGCCCTGCCGCCCGAGGCATGGCGCAAGGGCGGCGTGCTGGACGATGCGTTCCGCGATATCGCCGACGTCCAGCAGCCGGTGATGCCCAATGGTCTGCACGCGCGTCTCGCCGCGGCGATGGACGCGCGCAGCGCAAGCCTGCGCGCGGCGCTGGGGCGTGAAGTTGCGGTGGGCGACGATCTGTTGGCGCGGTTGGACGAAGGCCAGCCGCCGATCCTCGACAACACCCGGCGCATGGGCCTCTGGCTGGCCTGGGTGCAGCGGTCGTGGCTGGGGTCTTCGCCCGAACGCAATCCCTGCCAGGAAATCGTCAACTCCAACAAGGCCGATGTCGATGTGCTGATCGCGCACTACGGCGACATCGCGACCATGCAGGGCATGCTGCAGCGGTTCAGCGCGAAGCAATGCCATCAACCGGAAATGCAGACGCTGGCCACGATGACGATGGCGCCCTACGGCCCGATGTTCGTCGCCGGCAAGGATGGATTGGTGATGGCGCCGGAACTGCAGGGCGAACTGTCCGGATTGCCCGCGCTGGTGGCTTTGCCCTTCATGCAGCTGACCTCGGCGCGGCCGTTCGCATGCGTGGGCGCCGCCGCGGAATGGCGCTCGAACGAAATCGCCGAGGCCGTGGGTTATCTGCAGCAATACGATGCGTTCGCCAAGTCGCGGAAACTGCCGGCACTGCCCGACGGCGCGCGGCCGCTGTACGACACGCTGGCGCGCGCGTCGCTGGGGCACGCGCTCGACGATGCGCTGCGCCGCGCGCAGCGGATTCCGCCCCAGTCGCAGGCCGATCTGGAGGCCGCCACGCGCACCAACGCACAGTTGACCAAGGTCGGCGACGAACTGGCGCGCGGCATGGATTCGCTGAAGACCGTGCTGAAAGCCTACGTGAGCTATGGTTTCTCCGATGGCGGCGCCGAAGTGCGCCAGTGCGCGCGCGGATTCGCCGCGGACAACCTCGGCGGCGTGGATGCGTTGGCCGACAGCAGCCTGCTGTATGCGCCGACGGTCGCGGTGGGCACGGACACGATGTTCACCTTCGGCGGCCTGCCGGTGACCAAGGATTATCTGGCGCGCCAGGTGGCCCGTGCGGAGGTGTTGGCCGGTTACGCCGACCCGTTCCTGACCCTGCTCAGCGATACCCCGGGCGTCGACGACGCCTGGCGCGACACGCCGCAGACCGCGGCGTTCTGGCGCAACACGCGCGACGAGCTCGATCGCTACACCAAGGGCAAGGAGCCCGCGGGTCAGGTCGCCAATCTGGATGCCTATTTCGTCACCCAGCTGACCGGCATGACCTACGCGAACTGCGCCAGCGTGCTTGGGGCCTATACCTCGCCTGAATTCGGCAACGACCTGTTCTCGGACCGTCGCCGCAAACTGGAGCGCCAAGTGCAACTGCGCTGCACCGACCAGCGCCAGGCGCAGGCCGAAGCGCTGTATGGCGCGCTGGCGACGCGCTTCAATCGCGATCTCGCCGGTCGCTATCCGTTCGGCGAACCGGCCGCGCGCGATGCAGGACTCGCCGCGACGCGGACGTTCTTCCTCGACTACGCCGAGCAGCGCGACAGCATCGCCGCCGCGCTGAACGCGATGAACAACGATCGCTGGCGCAGCGCCAAGCGCTTCATCGCGGAACTGGACACTGCGGCCGCATTCTTCTCGAACAATGTCGGCGCACCGGGCGACATGGCCGTGATGGGTTTGACGCCGGTATTCCCGGCGGAAACGGCCAGATCGGTCGGCAGCGATCAGATGCTGACCTGGCGCCTGGACGTGGAAGGCGCGGAATCGGTGTTCCCGAACGGTCTCAAAGCCCTGCAGTGGTACCCCGGCGACAGCGTCGCCCTGCATCTGCGCTGGGCGGCGCGGTCGCAGTGGCGCCCGCAGGCCGATCCCGCACAGCCGGGCCTGAGCGTGCAGGACGCGAGCGCGAGCTTCGACGCCAGCGGGCCTTGGGCGCTACTGCGCTTCATCGATACGTACCGCCTGCCCGACACCAATAAGAAAGAGCCCGACCAGATCCTGCTCGGCTTCAGCGTGCCGGTGCAGAGCCAAGGTGCGGGCGCGGACGGCAAGCTGGCGCGCAGCGAGGCGAACGTGTTCATGACTTGGTTGCTCACGGGCGTCGACCCGAAGACGCAGACACAGAAAGTGATCGCGCTGCCCGCGGATTTCCCGCGCAGCGCACCGGTGGAGTAGGGGGCTGCGTCTGCGGAGACCTGCGGATGCGGACGCGGAATCGATGGACGGATGACTTGACTGAAAACGGTGGCAGTGGAGATGAGCGTATGAACAGCAATGCACAGGACCATGCACATGACACCGATCGCTACTTCCAGGCGACGGTCGGGCTGACGCTGGAAGCATTGCTCGCCCCGGTTTCAGCCGCTGCGCCCGAAGGCCGGCCCGCTGCGGAAGACGAAAGCTATCGCCGCATCCGCCATGAGCGCGAGGAAGAAGATGCCAGCCTGCCGTTGGGCGCCTGGGAGCGCGAGCTCAAGCGCGCCAACTGGGTCGCGGCCAGCGAACTGGCGGCCACCGCGATGGCAATGCGTAGCAAGGATCTGCAGCTGGCGGCGTGGCTGTTCGAAGCGCTGATCGCACGCAGCGGTTTTCAGGCGTTGGCGCCATGTCTGGGCCTGATCGACGCGCTGTTGGTGCGGTACGGCGCCGGCCTGCATCCGCAGGACAGCGAGCATCGCATCAATCTGCTGGTGTGGATCGGTCAGAAACTGCTGCCGCCACTGCGGCGGGTGGCCATCACCGCGACCGGCAACGGCCGCGATTACGCCTGGAACGACTGGGAACAGGCGCAGCGCAACGAACAGCTGCGCGCCAGCCTGGGCAAGCAGCGCGAAGCCGAGATCGAGGGCGCGACGCTGGGCGATGTGGGCGCGGCGCTGGCGTGCACGTCGAACGAACGGATCGTGTTTCTGCAGCGCAGCCTTGGCGAGGGCCTGGTCGCGCTGCAGACGCTGGAAACCACGCTGGATGCGCAGTTCGGCGACGACGCGCCCGGCATGAGCGCCATGCGCAATCTGCTGGAGCGCATCGAAGTGGTGCTGGCGGCCGAAGCGCGCAGGCGCGGCGTGTGCATGCCGGCAGCGGCGCTCACCGAAGACGCAGTGTCCGACGCTGCGGGCAATGGCGGTGGAGGTGGCGTTGGCGGTGGCGATAGCGGTGGCGATGCGCGCAGCGAAAGCGCTGCGATGGGGTCTCTTGACCGGCGCGAGGTCTATGCGGCGCTCGCCGATATCGCGCATGCGCTGGAAACCATCGAACCCCACAGCCCGGTGCCGTATCTCATCCGGCGCGCCGTGGCCTGGGGCGGCCTGAATACCGCGCAGCTCTACAACGAAGTGTTCGTGCGTTGCGGCGGACAGATCAACATCTTCGAATTGCTGGGACTGGGCGACCCGGCGGCCGGGCATCCTCCGGCCGCATGAGCAGGCGTCGAACATCTCTGCCGTCGTTCGCAATACCGCACAGGAGCAGCATCGTGAGTAGACATTCATGAGCAGCACGATACGCCAGGGCCCGGTCGCGAAGTCGCCGGCCGCAAAACCGGTCGCGGTTCTGATCGCGGCGAAGATGCGCATCGCGATACCGAAAAGCGTGCAGTCGCACGGACAGGCGCCGGTGAACGTCAAACACGCATTGAAAACCGCCGCCAATTCGTCGCCCGCGGCCAAAGCGGCATTCAAGCGCGCGGCACCCGCCGTCAAGGCGGCGACGCCGCATCTCAAGGCGCTGGCGCAGCCCAACCGGGGTCTGCTGTCTTCATTGCGACACGGCGTGTCGGCGATGCACTCGCTGCGCCAGGTGACGCGCGAAATGGCCAAGGAAACGCCTTCGACCCTGCAGTCCGCCAGGTCGGCATTCAAGGCGGCCGCGGCTTCGTCGCCGGCCGCGGCGGCTGCCTTCAAGCACGCCGGTCCTGCAGCGGCCAAGGCGCAGATGCATGTCGCGGCGCTTGCCAAGCTGCAGGAATCGCCCAAGCCCGGGCTGTTGTCGTCCCTTGGCCACGGATTTCAGGCCATGCGCGCGCTGCGCCAGGTGACCAAAGAAATGCAGAAGGAGTCGTCGTCATCGCCGTCCTTGTCGCCCATGCACATGTCCGGATCCCTGCATGCATCCGTCAACCCGGGACACGATGTGCACGAAGGGCCGCGCTCCGGGCTGCTGTCGACCTTCGGGCAAAGCGTGCAGATGCTGCGCGCATTGCACGGCACGGCGCAGGCCATCGGCCAGCACGCCATTCCGGAGCATCCATCGACGAATGTCTCGGGAATCAAGGCCGGCGGAATGCAAGCTCCCGATTCGACCCCGTTCGCGCTGATGTTGATCGCGCGCAGAAAAAACGGCGGGCTGTCGCCCTTCAAGGATCGGACATGAACGCGCATCCGCGATACGGCATCGGCATGCGCACGGTCCCGCGCTGCTGCGGGCGCGATTGGCCGCGGTGGAGAAGTGCGGCGTGGGGCGGGGCATGGTGACCGGCCCCGATCTGCTGCCCGATCCCGAACATGACGTGGCCCGGCCGCGACCTTTCGGCGGCGCGGCCTGCCCGGCATGGATGGCCGGGCGCGTGCGTGCGCTGCGCGAAGCCGAGGACGATGCGCAGACGGTGCTCGCGTTCCAGCTCACCGGTCTGGCGACGCACGCGATCGATCCGGCCGAGGTCGTGTGGGTGATCGACCTCGCGCCCGCCGAAGGCGAACGGGCGTGGCGGGTATTGAAGGCGCTGTCGGGTCGCGCGCCGCGCGGCGCACCGATCCGTTACATGGCCTGCTGCGTCGACAGCGGTCACCATGCACGTCTTGCAGAGCATCCGCTGCTGAAACCGCTGGTGTCCAACGGCAGTCTGCTGCTCGAACATACGTTCCTCGATCGTTCGTCTCCCGACAGCGCGTTTGCAGATCGGCAGGACGCGCGCATGCCGGCGCACATCGTCCGCAACCCCATCGTGGTGTTGGCGCACGAAGGGATTTCATCGCTTTCGCAGGGTCTGTACGCCGCGCGTTCCGGTGAACTGGTGGAGGCCTGGAGCGACAGTCGCGGCGGTCTGGACTGGCGCGCGACGACCCGGCGCGACGGCGTGATGCGGCTGCTCTCGACGTATCGGCAGTCGATCGACGACGCTGCGTTCACGCTTCCGCACGGGGCGATGCGCATGCTGTCGACATTGCTTCAGACCAGCGGCGGGCGTTTGCTGCTGCGCGCGTCCGACCTGGGCGCCAAGGACATCGCGCAGATCCGCAGGGGCGCGCTGGATCCTGAGCGTACCGACGCGTCCGCCAACGGCGTTGGCGCAGCGCTTCGCGTGAATTTCGAGGCGCTGGCGCGCTGGCATCGGGCGCAGGGCGCCAGCGTGCATCAATCGCAGCGGGACGACGATGGACGCGTGTTGCACATCGCATTGCACGATATCGCCGGCGGTCGATTGCAGGAATGCCTTCCGGAGGTGTTGGGCCTTCCGCATCCGGACGATCACGTGCAATTGCTGCTGGCCATGGAAGCACTGTCGACGGTCTCGCCCGCGCAATGCCTGTCCCTGCTGCATGCACAGGGCGGCGACCCGCGGGCGCTGCGCGCCCTGTCGCGGCACATACTGCACGGCGCGCCCGGCAGCGCAGTGGCAGCACAAGAGCAATGGCGCGAGATGCTTGCGTACTCCAGGGCGCTCCATTTCCCGTGGTCCGACAGCAGCGATGAGGACTACGCGATGTCGACGCTGTTCGAAACAGTGTCCAGTGGCCTTGCGGCGCTGCCTGCAAATTAACCAGATCAGTATTCTTCCATCTGATTTGGCGATATGAGCGACAGATCCCTGCGGTCGCACTACTCAGCCAATCGGCCACTTCATAAGGAGCAAGACAGTGTCAAGCGACGACAGACGGCGAGAAAGCGGCTCCAATTTCAGTTCGCATGCCACTGCTGCGGGTGGGTTTGGATATTCCGGTTTCGTCATGAGAAACATGGTTCTGCAAGAGCAGGTGCTTCGAGGCGGCACGGTTGATCCGAGCACGCGTCTCGGCGCGATGCGGGCAATGTCGCCATTCTCGCCAGGCCAGGTTGGTGGCGGCGCCTATCCAAGCATTCGGGCGATCCATTCGCTAATGGGCGGTATTGGACAGTCGAATATCGGCAGCGTGTTCAACTCTCCGGAAGGAATGCACCTCGCGTCTCAGCCCATACAGTCAGAGGCAAATCGGAGACTGGGCCAGCTTGAACATTCGTTCTGGCGTACGCGCATGAATGGGGCTGGTGCATCAGGAGCGGCAAGCATTGGCGAACGATTCGGCGGCATGCTTGGCTCCGCCTTCGTTCCTGATGTTCGAGCTGGCATTCAAGCCGGCTTTGCTTCTTTAAGCTCGACTCTTCCCAGAGCTGCAATGAGAGCGCCGGGCGCTGCCGCCGTATTGGGCGGCCTTTACGTTGCCGGTCGCGCAGAATGGAAAAACATGAGCGAAAAAAAAGCATGACCAGCTTGGCCTGAACCTTCAAGTGCAACACCCGGACCATAAAGGATGCCTCGAAGAACCGGGAGTATTCGCACCCGCCAGATCGACTATCAACAAGAGACTACGCCATGTCCGGAAGCGGCCGCGATACGAAACTCACGACCTTCCTCACAACCGAAGGCGGCCGTGCGCCGTCCGCTTATCACGTCGATCTGCAAAGCGTTTCGCAGCGCGCGCGCCAGGAACACAGAAGCGGGCCGACGCTCACCAGCGAGAAGCTGCGGATACAGTCGTTCACGCAGACCAAGCACATGGCGAAGGTGGTATCGCAGCTGGTGCAGCACGACAGCCAGAGACTCGGCGTGGATCCGGAGTTTGCGCTGCGGCTGCAGATCATGGACGGCCTGGCGTCGCCGATGGTCGAAAGCGGAAAGGGACATCTGGAAGTCAGCCACAGCGCATTCGGAAAGGGCAATCCGCACGTGAGCGGAGGCACGGTGATGTTTCCAGCGAAGGATTCGCCACTCTCGAATTTCGATCAAATCGCATCGAACACGTCCCTGCGAAAAAAGCAGATCAAAAAACAAAGCCCAGTGATCGCTCCGCCGATCACCCAGACGATGAGCGCCCAGATCACGCCGCAGGCCCTGGCGTTCAACGAGGAGGCGTTGCGTGCGCAGCAGGGTTTCGCGCAGTCGCTGCTGAAAGGGGAACTCTGAGGCCTGCGCAAACGGCAGGCGCAGCGGGTCGTGCCTTCAGAGTTTCAGATCAACTTCGACGCCGTGCTTCCGCGATGCCGGCAAGGCATCGGTCACATCGCCGTTGATGGCCTGGCGGACTTCGGGCCGAACGCGATAGGACAGGATGGTCTGGGTACGCGCCGGCAGCGGTTCGTCGATGGTGGCAGGCGGTTCGGCGCGCGTGACGTGCTCGACCCGGCCCCAATCGCCGGGAATGGACGCCCGTCTGTCGTCTTCGTTCGGGTGTGCGGTGCCGAGCTCGGGCCGGGCGCTGTCGACGCGACGGATGACGCTGACGCGTTCGCGGCCGTTACGCAGATTGAGCAGGATATCCAGCAGCATGGTCCGTATCCGTCCCGACGATACGCCGAGTATGCGAGCTGCCATCGCCCCGGGCAAGTCGCGTTCCGGGGAAAATAATATTCCGGGCAAGTCACGAAGGGGAAACGAATGGCGAGGGTGTATCAGACCGCAAGCATGGGTGAAGCGCATGTCCGCGTGGCCATCGTCACCGCGAAGGGTCAGGCAGATCTGCTGGTGCATCGGGTCGGCAGCTGGGGGCTGGCGCAAGGCGACAGCCTGTGGTTCATCACCCGGAACAAACAGGACGCTACCGTCTGGATCCATCCGTGCAGCATCGGTATTGCGGAAGTATGCGTCTGTTTCGTCGACAATTACGCGGAAGCGGGGTGGGTGAAGCCGCATCGTCTGCAGGGTCGTTTCTCTCGCTGAGCGCATGCGGCGACTGCGACAATCGAGAAGCCGCCTGCCGAACCATTCCGTTCGACAGGCGGCAGCGGCATCAGTTCTGGACGGCTTTCTTGAGCTCGCGCATCTGGTCGTGGCATGCGCGCACCTGAGGCATGTGGATCTGAAGCACGTTCTTGACCGAGGGATCATCGATTTTTTCCAGGGCGTCCTCGAAATGGTGCAACAGTCGATCTTCGGATTCTTCCAACTGGGAGACATAGACCTTGGCATCGTCCTTGGTGAGCGAGGCGCGCAGATCGGCATAGCCCTGCCTGAATTTTCCGGCGATCGTCCCGTCTTCCGGAACGTCCTCGTCGTGCACGCGCAGCGTCGACGAGATCGACTGGATCATATCCCGCTTGTGCTTCGCCATATCCGAGAAGATGGATTTCAGTCGCGGGTCGTCGATCTTCTGGATCGAATCTTCGTAGAACATGGCGCCGTCGCGGGCGATCTGCACGAGTTCTTTCAGGGTGTCGGCTTTTTGCATGGGATATCTCCTTGGGGGATTTTGGAAAGATTCAACGGAACAACGGTGCGGCGGCGCTTTGCGGCCCGCGCGTCAAGCATTGGAGGAACTGCATTGCTTACCGTTGACGTGAATGCATCAAGGATCGTGCCAATGACGGGGATGGACATGGTGACGATTCAGCCCATCTCCTTAGAGCGGCTTTCAGACCGGCCCAGGCAGAGCCCGGCCGGCGACGACATCAGGGCCGTGCCCACGGCCGACGAAAACGAAACGACTGCATATTGGAAGCAGCTGCCCGAACGCCGCTCTATGAGGGCTGACGCGCGAATGTTCGGAATGACGCTTGCGGATGCCAGCCGTGATCGAACAGATTTTGAACAGACTCATGGCGATGCGGGGCGTGCGCGTCGAACGCAACGCCCGGGCGCCTTCCGCGCTAGCAGGTTGCTGAAATACCTCCGTCCAGGAGGTATTTCAGTTCGCACGTCCGGCACATGTCCGGACGTGCGAACGGCGAATCAATCGCTTACGCGCTTGTTTCGCCGGCGCAGCCATCCATGGCTGCGTTAACAGGCCACTGAAAACCTGCTACCGCAGGTATTTCAGCAGCCTGCTAGAGCTGCGAACGGATCGGCAGCACGATGGTTTCCATGAATCTCTGCTTCCACGGACGCCGTTGCCATTTCTTCAGGCCATATGGGCTGGAGGCGGCGAGATCCTGTTCGAAGACAAGCGTCATGCGCTCAGCGAACGCCCGGTCGTAGAGGTTCAGGCTGGCCTCGTCGTTGAGGCGGAACGAGCGGATATCGAAATTCGTGGAGCCGACGGACACCATTTCGCGATCAACGATCAACATCTTGCTGTGCATCATCGTCGGCCGGTATTCATGGATCTCGATGCCGGCCGCCAGCAACTCGCCCCATGATGCCCGCGACGCGTGGCGGACAGTGTCCGAATCGGTATGCGCGCCCGGCAGGAGAATGCGGATGCGGACGTTGCGCTTGCGTGCGGCCAGCAGCACCTTGATGATCAGTTCATCCGGCACGAAGTACGCCGCCGCGAGGTCGATGCTCTTCTCCGCGGACGACAGCGCCATGAGATACATCGCATGCATGCTTTCGCTGCCGCCGGCCGGCGAACTCATGAACAGATGCGCCTTCACGTCGCCGGCACGCGCTTGCTCGGGAAAGTACCGGTCGCCATGCAGCAACCTGCCCGTCGTCTTGATCCAGTTGTCGTTGAAGGCGGCTTGGAACTGCGCAACCACCGGGCCTTCGACTCGGAAGTGGATGTCGCGCCAGTGCCTCGGGCCGCCGGCGTTGCCGGTCCACCCGTCGGCGATGCCAACGCCACCGGTGAATGCGATGCGTCCATCGACGACGAGGAGCTTCCGATGCGTTCTGTTGTTGATCCTGCCCAAGGTATACCAGCGTAGCGGGCGATATCGCTCGACGCGAACACCCGCTTTCTGCATGCGTTCGATCAGTGCGTCGTCCATCTTGGCGCTGCCGGCCCAGTCGATCAGAACATTGACATCGACCCCTGCGGCCGCGCGCTCCGAAAGCGATTCGGCGAAACGCTCGCCGATGGCGCCGGACCAGTAGATATAAGTCTCGAAGGTGATGCTCTTACGGGCGGAGGCGATAGCTTCGAGCATGGCGGGGAAGATCTCATCGCCGTTCTGCAGATCGACGATGCGGTTGCCGTCAACGATCGATGGCCCGAGCAATACGCCCATTTCCCGCTGGAACTGCGGATCGCTCACGCCATGCCGATGCAGCGGTGTGTATTCCAGCTTCTTCTCCGGCGTGGAGAAATTCATCGCAAGCACGAATGCCAGCAACGACAGCAACACGGTGGCGACGATGATGCGCGCTTTGCCGTAGGACTTCTTCATCGCTGCTTTCCAGAGACGTCGAGGATCATGCGTAGTGAAATGGCGATATCCATCCGCGAATGCTAGAACATTACGATCCATACGGCATTGCGATGGCGACGTCATCCGGATATACATCTGTCATTGCGCAGATTGCACGATGCCATGCGTTCTTATCGGGCAATGCGCAATGGCGAAATCGCGTATCGCCGCGATTCCGGGCCTGTTATCCGATCTGCGTGAACCCGTCGGATCGGGCTGCGCGCGGCGGGAACGATGCGACGATTTCGGTGTCCACGCATGCCACGAAATCTTCGTCGTCCGCGATCTCGATCGGCATGCCGCCGGTGAACAGGGAGAACGCGGGCAGCACCGTCTGCTGCGGTTTGAGCCAGAACACAGGCCAGCGTCCCGGAAGCATCGGCAGACGCGTCGCCGGATGAAGATGCCCGCAGACGACGTGGTGCGATGCGACGCTTTCGGGGGCGTGCCGGAACGCGAGACCGGCGTCGTCCACGGCAGGCCCCAGCATCTCCACCGCCAGCGATGCGGCGCGCAGCGCGGCATCGTGATTGCCGGTCAACACGCGGATCTCCAGCGTCGCGTGCGCATCCCGCCATGCCTGCCATTGCCTGCGCCACGACTGCGGGTCGATGGCGCCGTGCAGGAAGTCGCCAAGCACCCAGACTTCGCGCGCACCGGTCAAAGCGGCCAGGGCCGACAAGCGTTCGAGGTCGAGCATCGTGCCGCCGGTGGGAAGCGCCATGCCGTGTCGGCGGAAGGTGTCGGCCTTGCCCAGATGCAGATCCGACAGGATGAGTCGCGAGCGAGCCGGCCAGAACAGCGCGCGTTGCGCGAGCGCCAGCATCGGATGACCGCCGATGATCAGTTCGATGCTATCGGGCATGGCGTTTTTCCAGCTGCTGGGCCGCGCGCCGCACGCGCGCCTGCCAGTCCTCGGTGCTCAGGCGTCCGCGGAAACCATCGGTCCACAGCGGGAACGACAGCGGTGTGAAACCGGACGGCGAGTGCAGGGCGATGGTGCGTCGCGCGCAGTCGACAAGCGCCGCTTCGATCTGGCGCAGATCGAGCTGCGCGTGCAGCACCTCGCGTTCGGCCTGCGCCAGCAGGACATGGTTCGGATCGAAGCGACGCAGCACGTCGAAGATCAGGCCGCTCGATGCCTGCACCGCGCGCAGCGATTTCGGCGTGCCGCCAGGCAGCGACGGCACCAGCAGGCCGGCGATGCGCGCGATCTCGCGGAACTGGCGGCGCGACAGCTCGCCGAGGTTCATGCCTTGCCGCAGATCGTCCAGCAGATGTTCGGGCGACAGCATTGCGCGCAGGTCTTCGATCCCGATCTCCGCGGGATCTGCAGGCGAAAGCATGAAACCGTAGTCGTTGGCGGTGTAGCGGAAGCTGTTCTTCTGTCGCTTTCCCCAACGTAGGGAACACAGCGCCGCCAGCCCTTCATGCACGGTGCGGCCGGCGAACGGATACACGAAGACATGCATGCCGTCGCGCGCATGGACGCATTCGACCAGCAGGCGATCCGGGCCGGGCAGGGCGGACAGGCGCTGTTGCAGCGCGAGCAGACGCGAGATCGCGTCCAGTTCGGGCGGGCGCTGCGCATCGCCCTGCGCCGCGTCGAACAGGCGTTCGGCTTCGTGTCCGAGTTCGCTGGACATCGGCATCCGACCCCCCTGCCACTGCGGCACATCGCCACCCGCGCCCTTGGCGATCTTCACCAATGCGGTCATGTCTTCGAGGCGGAACAGCTCCAGCATCCGACCGGCGAACTGGAAACGATCGCCGGGGCGCATGCGCCCGACGAAGCTCTCCTCGACCGAACCCAGCCGCGCGCCGCGCAGCAATTTCACCGAAACCGACCCGTCGCTGGTGATGGTGCCGATCGACAGCCGATGGCGCAGGCCGATGCGGCGATCGTGCACGCGATGGATGCCGTCGTCGTCGAGGAGGACGCGCTGGAAGTCCGGATAGGCAGTCAGTGCCTGCCCGCCGCGGACGATGAAGTCGAGCACCGCCTGCCATCGATCGGCGTCGAGCGCCGCATAGGCATGGGTGGCGCGGACTTCGGCGTACAGAGCATCCGCCGAGAAACCGCCGCCCAGTGCGAGCGTGACGCAGTGCTGCGCCAGCACGTCTTCGCACAACACCGGCGGCCGCCGCGGCTCGATGTCGCCCCGCGCCAGTGCGATGCGCGCGGCGGCGTATTCGACCAGTTCCAGCGCATGGGTGGGCACGCAGATCACATGTCCGGATTCGCCGGGACGATGTCGCGAACGTCCCGCGCGCTGCCGCAGCCGCGCGATGCCTTTCGGGCTGCCGATCTGGAACACCTGATCGACCGCCGGATAGTCCACGCCCAGATCGAGGCTGGACGTCGCGACGACGCAGCGCAGGCGACCGTCGCGCAGCCCCTGTTCCGCATCGGCGCGCAGTCCGGCATCGAGCGATCCATGATGCAGGGCCAGCGTCGCCTGATCTTCCGGCCACACCGCGGTCAAGGCCTGATGCCACAGCTCCGCCTGCGCCCGCGTATTGGTGAACAACAGGCTCGAACGCACCGCGAAGATGCGCTCGATCACCTTCGCCAGTTGCCCCAGACCGAGATGGCCGGACCAGACGAAGCGCTCGCCCGCTTCCGGCAACAATGTTTCGACTTCGACCGGGCGCGGCAGCGGCGACGAGACGATCGCGCTGTCGGGCGCATGCGGCAGCAGCACGTCGAGGGTTTCGTGGAGATTGCCCAACGTCGCCGACAAGCCCCACAGACGAAGCGTCGGCGACAGCGCGCGCAACCGCGCCAGCCCTAACTGCAGCAGCACGCCACGCTTGTTGCCGACCAGTTCGTGCCATTCGTCGACGATGACAGCGCGCAGGTGCGCGAAGTTTTCGGTCGCCTCCGGATAGGACAGCAGCAGCGCGAGGGATTCGGGCGTGGTCACCAGCACGTCGACCTTGCCGCTCCTGGCCAGACGCTTGTCGCGGGCGCCCGCATCGCCGGTGCGCAGCGCGACCTGCCAATCCAGGCCCAGGTCGTCGATGGGTTCGCGCAATGCGCGCACAGTGTCCACCGCGAGCGCACGCAGCGGCGTGATCCACAGCACGGTCAGGCGCCGCTGCTTCGGCGATTTTTTTCGTGTCGAAGACGCAGGCTTGTTCGCTTCGGCTTTTCGACGTGATGCGATTCGCGCCGCTTTCTGCTGCAGCCGCAGCGCTTCGATCAACGGCCCGCCGATCGCCGCCAGCGTCTTGCCGCTGCCGGTGGGCGTATGCACCAGACCCGATTCGCCTGCTGCGTAGCGCCGCCACACGTCGTGCTGGAAGCGTGCGGGCGTCCACCCGCGCGATTTGAACCATACGGCCAGTGCGTTGCCCGCGGTGTTCTTCCCGGCGATGGGAAGGTCGCGGTCGCTCACTGCGCCAGCGCCTGCAGGGTTTCGAGTCGATCCGCCTCGGCCGCCGGCTTTTCGTGGCGCCAGCGCAGGATGCGCGGAAAGCGCACGGCGATCCCGGATTTGTGGCGACTGCTGCGGTTCACGCCCTCGAAACCCAGTTCGAACACCTGATGCGCGCGCACCGAACGCACCGGCCCGAAGCGTTCGAGCGTGTTCGCGCGGATCCATTTGTCCAAGGCGAGGATTTCCTTGTCGTCCAGGCCGGAATAGGCTTTCGCGACCGGCACAAGCACTTCGCCATCCCACACGGCAAAGGTGTAGTCGGTGTAGAGAGTGCTGCGTCGGCCGTGACCGGACTGGGCATAGATCATCACCGCGTCGATCGTCAGCGGATCGACTTTCCACTTCCACCAGTCGCCGCGCCGCCGGCCGGATTGATACGGCGACGACAGGCGCTTGAGCATCAGCCCTTCGACGCCGCGCGTGCGCGCTTCGAGGCGCAGGCGGGCCGCGGATGCCCAGTCGCCGGCAGCGAGCGTTGGCGAAAGACGGATGCGGTCGTCGTCCAGTTCGCTCAAAAGCGCTTCCAGTGCGGCGCGGCGCGCCATGAGCGGACGCGACCGCCAGTCCTCGCCCTCCAGTTCCAGCAGATCGTAGGCCAGCATCCGCGCCGGCGTGTCGGCAAGCGTTTTCGGCCCCGGCTTGCGGCGCTGGATGCGCGTCTGCAATGCGGTGAACGGCATCGGCGCGTCACCGTCTCGCCACGCCAGCAGTTCGCCGTCGATCACGCAGTCGCGGGGGAGGGCGGCGACGGCGGTTTCGATTTCCGGAAAACGGCCATCGAGTCGTTCTTCGCCCCGCGACCACAGCGCGATCTCGCCGCCGCGCCGGATCGACTGCAGGCGGATGCCGTCCCACTTCCATTCCAGCGCCCAGTCGTCGACGCCGCCCAGCGTTTCGACATCCGCTTCGAGCGGCGAGGCGAGGAAGAACGGGTAGGGCTGCTGGCGGTCGCTGTCCAGCGCATCGGGGTTCAACAGATCGGCGAGGAACGACGGCGTGGGCGTCCAGGCGCCCAGCATGCGCTGCGCGATCCGCGCGATATCGATGCCGGACATTTCCGCGAGCGCCTGCTGGACCAGACGCTGCGACACGCCCACGCGCAGGGCGCCGGTGAGCAGCTTGTTGAACAGCAGGCGCTCATCGAAACGAAGCCGCCGCCATGCATCGACGATGGTCGAACGACGCAGCTCGGTCGGTGTGCCAGCCAAGGGCAGCAGGCGCGTCTCGATCCAGTCGGACAGCGACAATGCTTCGGCGTCCTCATCCTCATGATCGTCCAGCAGCAGCGCGAGGGTCTCGGCGAGGTCGCCGACCTGATCGTAGCTGTCGTCGACCAACCAGTCCGGATTGCCGCTTTCCTCGGCGATCCATTGCCGCAGTTCTCGCGTGTCGGCGATCTTGCCGGCCTTGCCGCCGCTGATCTTGCCGCCCGACAGCAGCCACAGCGCCCATGCGGCGTCGCGCGGCGGCGCCTCGCGGAAAAAACCGACCAGCGCTGCACGCTTGTCGAGCGTCGCGGTGCTGCGATCGAGGTCGCGATACAGCGCAGCGAAACGTTTCATGCGTCGTCGTCGCCGAACTGCGTCGAAAACGCTTCTGCGGCGATGCCTTGTTCGTTGAGCACGCGGATCAGGGCGTCGGTATTGCCGTGGGTCGCGATCACGCGCGAAGCGCCGGTCGCGGCGATCGTCCGCAGCAGGTCGGGCCAGTCCGCATGGTCGGAAATCACGAACCCGCGTTCGTAACTGCGCCGTCGCCGGTTGCCGCGCAGGCGCATCCAGCCGGAAGCGAAGCCCAACTGCGCGCGCTTGAACCGCCGCAGCCACGGGCTGCCCGCGGCGGACGGCGGCGCAAGAATCAACCGGCCAGCGAAATCCGAGCCCGGCGCCGACTCCGCGACAGGCCGCGTCTCCAGCATCGCGATCCCTTGTTTGCGGTAGACATCGACGCCGGCGGCAATCGCGCCGTGTACGAACGCCGGCTGATGGGTGAGGGCGCCCAGTTCGGCGAGCACGCGCTGCGCCTTGCCCAGCGCGTAGCAGAGCAGCACCGCCGCATCGCCTTCGCGCGCGCAGTGATCGCGCCATTCGATGATCTCCCGCGCGACATCGGCCGTCGCCGGCCAGCGGTAGATCGGCAAGCCGAAGGTCGCTTCGGTGATGAAGGTGTCGCAAGCCACGACTTCGAACGGTGCGCAGGTCGGATCCGCCTGGCGTTTGTAATCGCCCGACGCCACCCAGACCTCGCCGTCGACTTCAACGCGCACCTGCGCCGAGCCCAGCACATGTCCGGCCGGATGTAGCGACACCGTCGCGCCGCCGAGCATGAAACGTTCGCCGTAGTCGTACGTGTGGAAGTTCTGTTCGCCGAGCCGCCATTGCAGGATCGGCAGACCCGTCCGCGTGCCGTGATACTCGCCCATGCCGCCGCGCGCGTGGTCGCCGTGTCCATGCGTGATCACCGCGCGTTTCACGGGCGTCCAGGGATCGATGTGGAAATCGCCGGCGGGACAGTACAGGCCTTCGCGCCGGAGCACGATCAGGTCGGATCGATGTGCGGATGCATGCATCGAACGAGTATAGCCACGCGGCTTTTTGCCAACAGCCATGGCCCGCGTTTTCATGCGGAGCGCACATCAAGAGAAAGCGCGTCGTGCATATCGCTCGACGCGTTCTTCAATCTTCACGGATTCCTACATGCGAGTGTTATAAAAAGCGCACAGGGCCTGTGTGTATGCGTACAAGGAGCGACCTCATGCGAAAAGTGCAAGGCACACTCGTAGTCAGCTATTACCCGCATCAACCGCACATTCTTCTCGTAGGGCACGCCGACGTATACCGCTTCGATGACGGACTCGAATTTGATCGACCGATTGAATCGGGAACGGTGGTAACGCTCACCCTGATCACCGTGCCGGGACCGAACCCTGCGAACAGCGCGAAGACCCAGTTCGACGTCGAGCGCATCGCTGCGGTCCATGTCGATCAAACTGCAATGCCCAGCCTGTTGGCGGCTCCAGTGAGGCTGGTGGGATGAGATCGGTGCAGATGGCCGCGTAGCCATATCCGGATTTAACATAATATGCATTATGCGAAGTGGTCTCGCGTTCTCAGCTGTTCCCAGCCATTGGGCAGCCGGCGCATTGCAGCACCAGAAACGCACGCGAACCCCCTCTCTTTGGCCTTGGGCGTAGGCTTGGGAATGGGCGGCCGCCTGCTGGCATGGACTTTTATGCTGTTGTTGCGAATTTTCCCGCGACCGCGACCCGTCCCTCAGCTTCCGGGCAACAGACTCCGCAACGCACGATACGGCTTCGGAAACCACGCCCAGTGGTCGCGCAGCCAGACCAGGCCATCGTAGGCCATGCCGGCATCGTGGCCGGGTTTGATGTACTTCCAGTGCGCCCAGACGCAGTGCTGCTGCAGCAACGGAGCGATGGCGCGATAGCCGCCCGGGAACGAATGGGAAAGCACGTTGTCATCGGCCAGCATGCCCGCCGGGGCCAAGTGGATGCGCAGTTCGCCGATCACTGGGAAGCGTTCGACATGCGGCGACTCCTGCCAGATCGCGTCATAGGCCTGCTCTGCTGCTGCAGCGGCTTCGGCAGTGAACGCCAGTGCGGCGTCGCCCGGCCGTGGACGAAGCCCGGAGCTCAGCGTGCCATCGGTATCGTTGGCCAGAGCCAGCAGCAAGGGACGCAGTTGCTCCTCGATCAATTTGAGTGCGCCGGTGGCCGCCAGCACCGAGAGGTCGGTGGAGACCTGATGGAACTCTGCAGTCAACGTCTGTGCCGCACGTGCAACTGCGGGCTGCAATGCTTCGACACGGTGCAGTAGTGCGCTGCCGGGCTGCAGCCGGGTGGCGAGGATGCCGCGCAGCACCTCGCGCTCCTGCGCGGAATCCAGCCACGTCGCGATATCGGCGTCTTCGACCAGCGGTAGTTGCGCGAGCACCGCGTCCATGCCCTCCCCCACTTCGACCACGCGCAGCCGGCAGACCGGGTTGAAGGTGTAGGCGATGCGCGCGCCATCGTCGCGTTCCAGCAGCGCGTGTTCGGGCTCGCCGGGGAGGATCGGCATCGCGCTGGCCTGCACTTCGCGCCAGCCAGGCAGGCTTTCGCGCAGGTCTGCGTAGCGGAATTCGGGGTCGAGGACGTGTTGGCGGGTTGGGATCATCGGAGTGCTCCGTGCGTGAGCTGGCGATTTAGGCATGCGTGGTCAGTGGCAGGGCTTGTGTGCGATATAGCGAAGGGCATCAGCGCATTCCTGCCCAGTCGAAATGCACGCGCTCCCATACGTTCCCAGCAAGCACATCTCTCAGCGCCTGATGCGACAATGCAATATCGATGTACGACAGAAATCCATCGATGCGCGACGCTAGATCCCCCGGATAGTGCGCCAGCCGGAAGCGTGTCGGTTCAGTTTCCTGGATTCCGTGTTGCTTGAGCCAGTCGCGCAGACCGAATGCTTCACCACTGTCGTCGTTGACGATATTGATCACGCATGCCGCGTCCTCGCCAGGTTGCGGATAGACCTGCAATTGCAGTGAACGTTTCATGGCGTTGCTGTACAGCAGCACGGTGCTTTCACCGATAGCCTGCGTAGGCGGCTGCGGTATCGCGCCGACATAAGCGAATCCAACCGCCTGAAGCGATGGAAGCCCGGCCAATCTGGCCGCGAGAATATCGATAAGGCTGTTGTCCATGATCATCCGGAGGAGGCCGATTGGCTGAAGCTGCAACTGAAACGGTGCGCCATGAATTTCGTTGAGGCCGTACACGATGTTCATGGAGGATAGGCATTGTCCGCACTCCAATCAATGATGATGTCTGGATGGGCACTGCCGAAGGTGGCGTCGATCTCGCCGCTATAGAACGGGCCAAGTTCGCTCCTCCTGTTCGGGTTTCCTATGTCGATCACGGTATAGCCCTTCGCGATCAACTCATTGGCCCAGGCGACGTTTTGACGGTAGAACTCGGTGCCGTGAATGATGTGGTCGGGGAGGATGTCCACGCCATGCACCACGCGCAGCGCCTCGATCTCGGCGAACCACTCGGGCTTGATCTTGGCGCCCGCGAACAATTCGGTATTGACGCCCTGCGATCGCAGGAAGCGTGCGAAGTCCACCACACCCGCTTCGCCGCCGCGTGTGGGATTCCTCAAGTCGCCCATCGACCGGCCGATTACCGCCACCATCTCGTTGAAGCCCAGAATGACGCGCTGCGCCTTGATGTCGTGGGGCAGCATGCTCTTGATGGGGGCGATTCTCTCCGTAGCGCTGGAAAGCCAGTACGCGCGCGTCTTTTTGTACCATGCATCTGCTGACAGCGGATTCCTGCCGCGCTTGCGCGCAAGATAACTCGCGTATTTGGCGTGCAGACCCGCCGGAACGCTGCCGTAATCCACGGGTTTCGACTTCTTCCCGAACAACCGCGCCGGCTGGTCCAGATACTGCGGTCGCTTGGCGTCGCCGGTCCGTATTGCCGTGCGCCGTTCCGGCGTGAGGTCGGCGACTTCGTTGTGGCGGTTGCGCAGGTTGCGTAGCGTGACCTCGTTGCGTTCCACTTCTGCTGCGTGCAGGGCCTTGGCTTCCGGCGTGTCGGGATTCTCCTGCGCCAGCGACCGCGCGATCTGTTCGTGCGCATCGATCTCCAGGGCGATCTTGTTCTGATACAGCTCGATCTGGGTGTCGAGATCGAGCGAATCCCATTGACGCATGGTCGCCTCGTCCAGCCGCAGCACCTTCGCGCGGGTGGCGTGGTCGTGGGCCTGCATCAGATGCGGGCCTTCGTCGGCGAGGTGCGACAGCGGCGCGCCTTCGCGCACGATCACCACCGGCTTGCCGTTTTCGATCACGGTCACCGCGTGCCCGGATCCGCTGCCGGTCAGCGCGTGGAATTCTGCATCGGTGAGCACACGGATTTCGACATCGGCGAACTGCGCGCGTTGTTCGGCCGGCACATGGCGCAGCAGCGAACTGCGTAGGTCGGCGTCGGCAGTGTGCTGGGCGGAAACCACGGGGTGGGCGTGGTCGATGACGGCGGGCGACATGGTTCCGTGCGGCTGGGTGTCGCCGCCGGGTGTGCTGCGGCGGGTGGTTGTGCCGGTCTGACCATGGGAAGGCTGCGTCTGCCCGCTGTGCTGCGAACCGGTACGCATTCCGCCCGTACCCGCAGCGTCCGCCACTTCGACCTTGCGGAACGACACCACGAACGCTTCCGGCCGTTTCGACACGCCGAAGCCGGAGTGCGGCGCCACCGCCGCCCGCGGCTCGCTATGCGGCGGGCCGTCCTGCTCCAGTCGGTAGTGTTTGCCGTCGGCGGGATCCGTCCAGCGCAGATCGGCGACCCGGCGCAGCTCGTGATGGATGTCGATTTCGTCGTAGACCACTTCGAGGCGGCCGCCGGGCGCCAGTTTGCGCAAAGCGGTCGGCGCCAGATTGATCAGGGTTTCGAACTCGGCGTGGGCGGCAGTGGCGGCGCGCAGGGCTGTCATCATTTCGGCCGGAGACTTGCCGCGCATCTCCGGCATGACCAGGACCTGCTTGTCGTGCGGCATCGGGAAACGCACGTGCATGGTGTCGACGTGGTTGTCCGGCAGCGACTCGCCGAAACGGGTCTGCATGAAGTCGCCGCCGGCCTGATGGAAGGCGTGGATCGCGGCCGCGTCGGGCACGTTCTTCATCTCGCCCGCGATCACGCTGGCGCCCGGATAGCGCTTCTGCAGCTCGGCCGGACTCTGCAAATCCGGGCCGACGAAGGGTTCGAAGACCACCGGCTGGCGCGGACCCTTCGAGAACAGCCGCGCCGGCTGGTCGAGGTACTGCGGGCGTTTGGACGGATCGCTGCGCATCGCGGCGCGTCCTTCCGGCGTGATCGCTTCCACTTCGCCCGCGCGCGCGCGCAGATTGCGCAGGGTGGTTTCGTTGCGCTCAAGGTCCGCAGCCTTGCGCGCGGCGGCTTCGGGCGTGTCTGCGGCTTCCGCCGCCAGCGAGCGCGCGATGCGCTCGTGGGCATCAATCTCCAGACCGATCTTGGTGCGGTACAGCTCGATCTGGGTGTCCAGATCCAGACTGTTCCAACGGCGCATGGTGCCTTCGTCGAGACGGTTCATCGCCGCACGCGTAGCCGGATCCACCGACTGCATCAGATGCGGGCCTTCGTCGGCCAGCCGTGCCGCCGGCGTTCCGCGACGCACGACCACCACCGGCTGGCCGTTTTCGATGATGGTGACGGCCGGCCCGGACTTGCTCTGGGTCATGAGGTCGTAAGCGGCTTCGGGCATTTCGCGGATGCGCACGTCGGCGAACTGCGCACGTTGGTCTTCCGGTACGTGACGCATCAGCGCATCGCGGCGTTGTCCGTTCTGGGCCATCGTGCGCAGCACGGCAGCCCGTTCTGCCATGGCCTGATCCACCGCCCGTTGTGCGGTTTCCACGCGGGCGCGGTCGGCGTCGTTGGCCTGCGGTCGCGCAGCCCGGCGCTCGGCGAAGGCCAACCGGCGTTCGGCCTCGGCCACGCGCTGACGCATGTCGATCATGATGTCGCGATCGACATCGCCGGTGCTGCGCGTGCCGTCGCCGATCTCGGCATGTTTGGCGCGGTTGCCCTTGTTGGCTTCGGGGTCGTTGTGGAAGCCCTGGGTGCGGGTTTCCGCATCCGGATCCAGCAGCGTGGCCGCTTCCAGCGGACGGCGCGAGTTCATCGCATGCCCAGCCTCGGCATGGACCCACTTGGCCAGCGCAAGACCGACATCCGGACGATGCGCGAATTCCGGGTAATCCGCGACCGCGAGCAGATGATGGAATTCGACGCCCGGGGGCAGCCGGCCGGTATTCATCACGTAGATCAGATGGTGCAATTCCAGGCGGTCGCGCGATGCGGCGGTCATCGGCGTGCCGTGGCCGCCCAGCAGCATGTCCTGCAGCAACCGGCCGAATTCCGCACGGGCCTGCGCGCGGGCGTCGCCGTCGAAGCCTGGCGGCCGCGGGCTGCGATCGTAGTCGATGACGTCGGTACGGCGCTCGCCCGGCAGTTTCACCGGCGCATCGGGCAGGGTCTGCATGTCCGGATCGACCAGTCCGCCCTGCGGCACGGTGCGTCTGATCTCGCCGATGCTTTCCAGCAGCGTGTGCAGGATGTCGGCGGTGCGCTGTTCTTCCGGCGTGCCGCTGCCGATGCCGTCGTCAGCGGTGGCGCGTCCGCGCTGGCGCTCCTTCGAGAACAGCCGCGCCGGCTGTTCCAGGTACTGCGGCCGACGCATAGTGCCGGCATCCATGGCAGCGCGCTGTTCGGGAGTGATGTTGGCGGCGCCTTCGGCGAGCCCGCGCAGGTTGCGCAGCGTGATCTCGTTGCGCTCGACATCGGCGGCGTGATTGGCGACGGCATCCGGTCCTTGCGGTTGTTCGGCAGCCAGCGACTGCGCGATGCGCTCGTGGGCGTCGATTTCCAGGTCGATCTTGTTGCGGAACAGGTCTATCTGCGTGTCCAGATCCAGGCTGTCCCAACGCGCCATGGTGGCTTCGTCCAGCCGCGCGACGCGGTCGCGGGTGCCGCTTTCGCGCGCTTGCAGCAAATGCGGGCCTTCGTTGGAGAGCTGCGAGATCGGCGCGCCTTCGCGCACGATCACCACCGGGTGGCCGTTTTCCATCACAGTGACGGCATGGCCGGATTCGCTGCGTGTCATCGCGCGGAATTCGGCTTCCGGCATGACCCGGATCGGCACGTCCGCCAGCGCCGCACGCTGGGCTTCGGGCACATGCCGCAGCAACGCGCTGCGCATGCCCTCTTCCACCGCCGGGCTGGGGAAGCGTTCGACGACGGTGGGCATCATGCCGCCATGGGTGGCGACATGCTCCATGTTTATCGCTTTCGCGAAGTCGTCGCGGCCCAGACGGCCGTGCTGGTTGAGGAACATCAGGTCTTCGGCTGCGCTGCGCAGCTGGTCGCCGTGCAGCGGCGGCTCCAGCCCCAAGGACGCACGCTCGCGATTGATCGAGGCTTCGGCCGCGGTGATGCGGCGGGTGTGCATGCCCTGCCCGACCGCTTCAGCGGCGCCCTCGCCCATACCCTGAATGGCTGCCTGGATGCCTGCGTGTCCCATTTCCAGCAGGGCATCGCCGATGTCGCCCTTGTAGCGGCCAAGCGCGGCATCGGTAGCCAATTCCGCACCGCGACCGATCATGCCGCCGCTGCCGGAGATCACTGCACGCGCGGTGCCGCGGGCCAGCATCGCACCGCCCGAGCGCAGCACGCCGCCGCCGGTGCTGGCGTTCACGGCGGCGTTGATGCCCACACCAACGGTGCCGATGCCGCGTCCGGCCAGACCGACCGCGCCGCGCATCAGCCCGCCCTGTGCAGCAAATGCCTTGGCGCGCTCGGCGATGGCTGCGCCGTTGCGGCCCAAGGCTTCGATGGAATTGGTCAGCGCCGCAGTGGCCGCGCCGCCGGCCGCGCCGCGCAGCAGCCCGGCGAACAATCCGCCGAGCGGATTCTTGCTGTCCCAGGTCTGCTCGTTGACCGCAGCACCGGCGAGGCCACCGATGCCGCCGGTGATGGCGCCGACAATGATCTGGTCGACGATCGGGTTGCCGGTGAAGATCCGCGACAAGGCCGCCAGCGTGCGCGTGGCCTGGCTGGCCGCCTGCGCACCCTTGGACGCAACCTGCGCGGCTGCGCCCAACTGTGCGCCGACGCCGGCGGTGATGGCCTGCACCGCGGTCATGGCCAGATCGACACCGGCCTGTTCCCAGCCATAGCGGCCGCCCTTGATGGCGTAGTTCGCCGACATCGAGGCCAGACCGGTGATGATCGCGGCGGCGATCAGCGGCCCGGCGGCACCGCCGGTGGCGACGGTGATGACCGCAGCGGCGATGGCGCCGAGGATGGCGATGCCGGTGGTGAAGACATCGGCGAAGGCGTCGATACGCGCCGAGTAATTCTGCGCGACGGTCTGCGCGACGCTGGTGATGCCGCGGAACGAATCGCGATCCGGACCGGTGTAGCGGCCGCTGCGGTCGAAGACCGGCAGGCTGGCGGTGAGTTCGCCGCGGCGCGACAGCGCGATCGGACCGCCGGCCAGCATTTCCAGCCGCCGTTCGGTGTTGCCCATCACCCGGTCGGCCAGAGTGCCTTCGGCCAGCGATGCGCCGAAGCCGCCGGTTTCGCGACGTTGTTGCTGCAATGCGAATGCCGCGGTTTCCAGGCGTTCCTGATCGTTGCGCGGCACGCCCAGCATCGCCCGTTCCATGCGCAGACGGTCGTCGCCGGACAGTTCGGTGAAGGTGCCGCCTTCGCCGTAGACGCCAAGTTCCGCGTCGAGCGACATCCCGCCGGTCTGGCGCGTGAACGCGGTGCGCATCTGCGCGACTTCGTCGCGGTTCATGCGCTCGGTGAAGCGGAACAGCAATTCCTCGTTGGTACCGGTGCGCGAGTACATCGCATGGCGCATCGCCAGCGCTGCGGTGTCGGGGCTGGGGCGCGCGTCGGTGAGCAGGCCGGCGGCCAGATCCGCGCCGACCGTGTCGCTGCCGAAACGGTCGCGCAGACCGGAAATGAGGCGCTCGCGCGCGGCGGTGACGTGGGTATCGCTCATCGCTGCGGTCGGGTCGCCCTGAGCCGCATTGGGACCGCCCGGAGTGAAGCCTTCCGGCGTGGTTTCACCGCCGGCATACCGCTGGGCCGCCAGCATCACCACACGGGCGCGTTCCATCGCTGCGTGGCGATGGGCTTCGCGCTCTTCGGGGGAGGCGCGGCTTAGGTCGGACGAGAAGCCTTCGCTGAAGGTGGCGCGGTCGATATTCAGCGGATTCGGCGCTTCACCGCGGCGCTGCAGCTCCACGCCCAAGCGCGAGGCACGCGCTTCGACGCTGTTCGAACCGTGGCGCAGCAGGGCCGCCGCGAGGTCGGCGTTGGCGCCGGTCATCCGCTCGCTGACAATGCGCCCGCCACCGCCGTGTTCGCCGTAGCCGCCGCTGCCGTCCTGAACGTAGACATCGACGCTGCGGGTGACGTAGGCGACGGCACGATCTTCGGCGCTCATCCGCGAAATATCGGTGCCCGGCGCCACGCCGCGCGCCACGTCCTCGTTCGAAACGATGCCGCCAAGCGCCGCGACCACCGCAGTGCGACGATCGTCGCCACTCATCTGCATGGCGTCGCTGCTGCGCCAGTCGTTCGGGTCCGGCGCGCCGGTATAGCGTTCGATCGCGGCATTGGTGGCGTCGGAATCGCGATCACGGCGCGCTTCGTCCACCGCGTCGCGCATCCGGTGAGCATCGGCCAAGGCGTGGTCGCCCGCGGCCAGCGCGTCGAAGACCTGCCGATCGGTGCCGCCCAGCGCATCGCGCACGTCGGACATGACACCGGGTGATGTCTGCCCCAGCGCCGCCAGCTGATCCGGCGACAGCGCGCGCATGGTCGCTTCGATGCGCGCCTCGTCGTCGTTGAAGCGTCCGGTGGAGTTCTTCAGCTCCAGGCGCGCGCCTTCCACTGCATCGCCGCGCAGATAGGCACGGCAGGCGGCAAGGTCGTCGGGATCGTCGTTGAGGTAATGGTAGAGATGGTTGTCCAGCGTATCGCCCGCCAATCCACGATAAACATCAACGTCCAGGGCATGGCCCTTGAGCTGGGTCAGTCCGCGTAGTACCGCGATCGCGCCTTCCTCGTCGACGGTGCCGGCGAAACCGCCCTCGAAGCGGCCTGCGATGCGACCCGCGCGGTCGTAGAGGTTGTCGATCACCTGGGTGTTGGTTTCGGTGATGCGCTCGCTGAAGAAAGTTTCCGGTGCCGCGCGCAGTGCGTAGTGGTCGCATTCCGTTTGCACTTGTGCAGTCAGCCCTTGCGGGCCTGCCGCCGCGCCGCCGGCGGGTGCCGCACCGGCGGGCGCATTGCCTGCTGGTGCATTCCCGGTGGCGGTGTCGCAGCCGCTGCACGAGGCGGCGCCTGGCGCAGCGGGACCGGCAGCCGCTGCGGGTGGCGGTCCGGCCGCAGCGGCAGGCTGCGCACCGGTGAGCAGTCCGGTCAGTGCGGTCGCAGCTTCGGTGCGCTTTTCGGCGATCACGCCGGCCATGCGCGTTTCCAGCGGCTGCGCCCACTGCGCGGCCGACTGGATCACGGCGCCGGCCAGCCCCTGGAATGCTCCGACGATACCGTTCGCGCTCTGTTCCAGCGCAGAGCGGCCTTCAGTCACCTGCCCGGCCTGGGTCAGTTCGTGAGCGGTCAACTGCTCGGCGCGCTGCTGGTGCTGTTGCCGGACTTTTCCGGCGAGCCCATTGTCCAGTTTTTCGCGGTTGCCCTGCAGACGCGCATCCAGCCCTTCCGCGGTCCGCCGCAGTCCCTGCATCGCGCCATCCGGCCCGCGCTCGGCACTTTGTCGCAGCGCCGCCGCGCCACGTGGTGCGCCCTTGCGCAAGGCCTGGTCGAAGCCGAGCACCGCGCGTGGGTAGGACGGCAGTGCGCCGCGTGCCGCGCCATGCACCGAAGACAGCGCGCCCTGGGCTTCCTGCTGAGCGGCGCCCAGCGCCACCCGGATCTGGCTGGCTAACCGGCTTTCGGTGGCGCGGCCCTGCACGCGCGCCTGGCTCAGCAGCGAGCGGCGCTGGTCGGATAGTGTCTTGCGGCCGTCACGGGTCTGTTGCTTCAGGGTGCTGCGCGCGCCAGACAATGCTGTGGTAACCGCTTTGCGGCCTTCGACGACCATCTGCGCATGGGTTGCGGTCAGACTTCCGCGATAGCCGCAGGACATGCTGCATGCGGATGTGTCGCGTGAGGTTTCCCAAGCCTTGCGTTTGTCGTCGAGCCGCTTGTTGAGGTTGGTGGCTTCGCGGTCGGCCCAGCGCGGGATGCGCGCCTGCAGTGATTCGTGGATTGCAGCCGACAATGCCGCGCCGCTCGTGGGGTAGCGGGTGGCACGATTGTCGCGGAATTCGTTGAGCGCCAGCATGGCGGCATTGCCGGCGCGGTCGGCCTGGCCGATGGCGCCGTTGTAGGCGCCGAGATGCCCGGCCACCAGACTGGTGACGACCTGCTCGATCTGACCGGCGGCGGCGGTTTCGCCGGCAGTGATCAACGCATCGGCGCTGCTGCCGGCCTGGCTGATGGCGACCGCGGTATTGCTGCTGGCCGTGTCCAACTGCAGCAGTGCGAAGGCGGCAGCGCCCTCCACTTCCATGCAGGCACGTTCCACCGACAGGCGCAGGCTGTCGCGATCCGAATGCCAGGCCGACAGCATCGCCTCGCCGGTGCGCTGATAGCGGTCGGCCATCGATGCCAGCACGCTGTTGGCGCGATCGACGAAGGCATTCATCTCCCGTCTTGCGCTCTGCGCCAGATCGGCGTAGGCGCGACGCGCGAGGGCCTGCGCTTCCAGATCGGTCCTGCGCGCGGCATCGGCTTCGCTGGGGCGCGGCGGCGGTGCGGGTTTGGGTGCGGCGCCCGCCGGGTCGCCCGCTTGCGCCGGCGGCGCGGGTTTGGCCGGTGCGGCATTGCCGGCGCCACGCGGCGGCGGCAGGGCGTCGGCGGGCAAATCGGAGGGCACCTGCCACGGCGCGTCCAGGCTTTTGCGCTCCAGCACCGGCACCAGCAGCGGTTGTTCTTCGATCGCGATCAGGGCCTCGGGGAATTCGCCTTCGGCGTCGCCGCTGCCCTCGTCGATCACGCCCAGGGTCGCTCCACCGCCGCCAGCCGGGCCGTCGCCGGCAACATCGCCATCACCCTCGTCTTCGCCTTCCTCCTGACCTTCTTCCCCGCTTTCCTCTTCGCTTTCCTGCTGCGCGCCATCTTGGCCGGCGCCTGTCTGCTGCTCATCGTCGGCCGCTTCCTGCGCCTCGCGCGCTTCGTCGGCTACCGCCTGTGCCGAGCCTTCGCGGCCGGTCAGCGCTGCTGCCGAGGGCTGGCGCAGCGGGGTCGCGGTCGCGAGTGGCTCCGCAACCACGGCCGCTGCCGGGATGGGGGCCGGTGCGGACGCGCCCTGCAATGCCGGAGGCGGATTGTGCGAGGACGCGCGCGCCGCGGACGGGTCCGCCGGTACCGACTGCGCAGCGTCTGCCGGCGAAGTCCTGCGCGTCGGATCTTCCGTTGCCGAATCGCTCTGGGCGGCCGCTTCAGACGCGGGTTCCGCGCTGTCGCTGCCTGCAGCCGCACCGGTGCTGTCGACAGTGTCCGCCTCCACCGGCGCGGCATCGCCGTCGTCCGCAGCCGGCGCATCGCGGGCCGGTGCTGCAGGCATCCGCAGATAGCGCGGCCATGCCGATGCATCCGCCGATTGGGATAAGACGTCCTCTGACTGCGTGAGTTCCGGTTCGACAGCATCGGCCTGCGCGCCCGGCCGTTCGTTCGCACGATCCACTGGAGCGCGCTGGCGACGACTGTCGCCGCCGCGATCGCCACGTTCGCGGCTCGCTCGACGCCGTGCAAGCAGCGTCGTCCGGGTCATCAGCCGCCCCGGGCGAAACCGATCAGCGACGGCACCGATTTGCCGAGCTTGCGGTATTCACCGGCCAGCGCGCTGGCCAGCGCAGGCCATTGGATCGGCGCGTCGGGCGATAGCGCGCGCGCGGCCAGCACGACGTTGCGGATATGGCCGCCGGCCAGTTCGCAGCCTGCGGCGAGCCGGTTGATGTCGGCCAATGCGATCGCATGCGCCTCGCCCAGATGCGCCAGCCACAGCGCGCGGCGCTCTTCAGGCTGCGGCTGCGGAAATTCGAGAATCGTGTCCAGCCGGCGAGTGAATGCGCTGTCGAAACGGCTGCGGCTGTTGCTGGTCAGCAGCACGATGCCGTCGTAGGCCTCGATGCGCTGCAGCAGGTAATTGGTCTGCTGGTTGGCGTAGCGGTCGTGCGCGTCCTTCACCTCGGTACGCTTGCCGAACAGGGCGTCGGCCTCGTCGAACAGCAGCACGACGTTGCCGGACTCGGCGCGCGCGAACAGTTCGCCCAGATGTTTCTCGGTCTCGCCAATGTATTTGCTGCTGACCGAAGCCATGTCCACGCGGTACAGCGGCAGCCCGAGCCGCGTCGCCAGCCAGCCGCAGGCCAGCGTCTTGCCGGTCCCAGAGGCGCCGACGAACAGGCCGCGCACGCCCGGACGATAGCGCGCCCGCGCCGCTGCGCCCAGCCCGTGCGCCAGTTCGTCGCGCACACGACAGCGCGCAACCAGTGCGCGCAAATCCTCGCGCAGTGTGTCGGACAGGATCAGTGCCTCGTCGTCGATGTCTTCGGTCAGCGGTTCGGCCAGTGTGCCGAGCAGGCCGCGCCCGGCGCGACGCGCCGCACTGGCGACATGGCCAGCCACCAGCGTTTCGGTAGAGACAGTACGCAACGCCTGCGCCGCCTGCGCGAGCTGTCCGGTGCGTTCGGCACCCAGGCGATAGGTACGTGCCAGCGTTTGTGCCGACGACGCTTCCAGGCCGCGATCACACCATAGCTGCGTGCGTTCGGCCACCGTTGGCATCGGCACGTTCCATGCATGCACGGACTGACCTTCGCGCTCCCAGCCGCCATCGGTGCCGGTGGCGACCAGCAGGCTTCCGCTGTAGCCGGCGATCTGCGGCAGAGTTCTGCGCTCGCCCGGTGCGAGCTGCGCATGCAGCACAGGAATGGCGTCGTGCAGCAACAGCCACGGGCCCAGCCCATGCGGCGGTTCACCAGCGATCAACGCCGCGGGTTTACCCAGTGCTTGCGCGATCAACCGGCAGGCGGCGCGGGCTTCAGTGATATCGGCGCTGCGCACCAGGAGATCGCGGTCGAGCACCTGCGCGTATACGGCCGCCTGTGCACGCAATCCTTCGGTACAGGGCGAGTCGTTGCGGTCGTGCAGCACGACCTCTGGCCACTGCCCGCGCCCGCCGAACAGCGCGGTGAGCAGCGGCAGCGGCACGCGCAGACCCGCATCCGGCAGCGCCGCTGCGCTGCGGTCGAGCTCCAGCAAGCCGCAGGCCAGCGCGTGGCCATCGAGAATCAGGTGAAAGGTCGTCGTCGCGCTTTGCCCGTAGCCTGCCGCGAGTTGGGCGACCATGCCCAGCGTCGGATGCGGGTCGCGGCGCGGTGCCTGCAACCAGAGCAGCACGCGTGCGGCAGCGGGGTCGCTATCCACCGCCACGGACAGGGCCAGAGCCATCGCTTCGGCCGGCGACAACCGCAACGCAACGATCAGCCGATGAAGCCGTCTGTCTTCGGGCGGCGGCAACCGCAGCCACCAGGCCCAGGCGCGGCCGGGGTCGAGCGCGACGGCGAGCAGACTGTTGCGCTGGGCGGCAAGCCACAGTGCTTCGGGCGCCGGCTCGGCTGCTGCGTTGTCAGGAGCCAATTGCGCGAATGCCAGTGTCGCCAAAGCGGGCGACGCCAGTGGTTCGACGCGCGGTGCGGCAGCTTCGCTCATGCCCATGGCGATGATCCATTCATGGGGCCGGCCGCTCCTGGTGGTCGTGGAAACGTTCGTAGTGGAAGCCGATCACACGCCCCCACCACGACAGCCAGCCGGGGTCGATATCCAGCCCGGCGCGGCGGATGCGCAGATCGGCCCGTGCGGGGTCGAACCAGAGATCCAGATGGGTGGGTGTGAACGACAGGCGCGCCGGGCGACGCAGCAGATTGACCAGACCGATGCCGGCGTACCGGCGCAGCCAGCGGTGGATGGCGACCGACCAGGCGCAGGCGACCAGCCTGTCCGGGTCGTTCAACACAATCGATGCTGTCGTCGCAACAGGCAGCAGATGTGCGGCGTCAGGCAAGCCTGCGGCCAAGTCCCCCCAACTCGCCGCCAGCAACAGGCGTCCGGAGACATCGGTCCATGCCGTCGCGTTCGCGACCTCATGGCGCAACCCGAGGCCGCCACGTGACATCAATCCGCTGCGCCAGCGTTCCGGTGCGACGAACATCAGCGGCGCGGGTCCATCCACCGTCGGTACCTGCGCCAGTGCCCAGGCAGGGTCGTCCTCGGCTGCGCTCACCGCATGCAGCGCGCGTGCGAACACCTGCGCCAGGATCGGTCGCTGCGCCCATTCCGGCTGCGCCTGCAGCCATTCGGCATAACCGAGCCGGAGCAATACGTTGAGCAGAAAACCGATGCCGCCGACCATGGTCGGCACGCCGGTGAACACGATGCGACGGTCGTTGTGCAGCGCATCCGGAATCAGCGGCGGAGCCTGCTGCGACGCTGTTTCCGGGTCGGCGCCTCGCAGTGTCGCGACGGCGTCCGTATCCGCTCGCTCATCGCTGCAGATCTCGATGGAATCCTGCACCGCATGTCGCTCGGCCGTATCGGCTGGCAGCGGTGAAGCTGATGCGTGTATTTCTGAAAGGGCATCGGTGCGATGCGATGCGTCTGCTTGTGCGGTTATGGCAGAAGCGGATGCCGGCGTCTGTCGGCGTGCAGGGGTGTCGCGACGTTCGACCAAGCCGAGCATCGCCATCGCTGCGCTGTCGCCCGCCGCCTGCAGCCATGCGCGCAACAGTCGTAACGCAGGTCGCGCCGTGAATGGCGCATCAACCGTTGTGAAGCTTGCGCTGGAAGGTATGCCGTGTCCGTCTTCACGCGCGGTGCCAGCGTCGAATTCACTGTGTGCGGCCTCGCCTGATTTCAACGCGTCTTCAGGCATCGTCGTACGCACGGTGCCTGTCGTTGTGCCGGTTGCCGATTCAAGTGCTGCGACCGTCGTTGCGTCCAACGCTGCGATCAGTGCATGGGCGTGGCCGGCACCAACCAGTTCGGCGGCCCAGCACGGTAGCGCGACCGGCGCTTCCGTGTGCGAAGCCAGGCTCATTGCGATCGCGCGCAGCCGCTGCGGGATCGCTGCATCCATAGCGATGCCCGGTACCGCAAGACGCCAGAACCAGTCGCTGCAGTGCTGCCCGGCGGCCACGCGCAGCGCCAGCATCGTGTGCGCCTGCAGGGCATCGCGGAACCATACCGCCGTAGCGTCTGGTGCAGCTTCGCTGGCCGCATGCATGCAGTACGGGTGCTCGCGTTCGAAGGCATCGGCGAGCAGCAGCGACAGGGTCATCGATGTGCTGCTGCCGTGGATTCGTCCAAGGTTTATACGGCGAACGAACACCAGCCGGCCGCCGGCATCCGGCAGGCTGGCTGTGCGCAGCGCGTCCTCGAAGCGGATCGCCATGCCGCGCGCATCGGCTTCGCTGCCGGCGCGCAGCCGGAGTCGATGGATGGTGCGCGCGGCCGGCATTGATCAGCTGCCCTTGCCGAATCGGTTGGCCACTGCCTTGGCCCGGCCGGCGAGCGTGACGCTGCTGGCCTGAGCGAACTGCACGCGCATGCTGGTGTCCAGTTCGACGCTCGCTTCTGCGGTGTGGAGCACTCGCGCAGAAATTTCGCTCCTGCCGATGTCTTCCACCACCGCGCGCGCCACCACCAGATCGTTGCGATAGACCAGCGCGTGCATGCCGATGCGCAGCCGCTGCGGATCCAATGCATGCAGCGGAATGCGCACACCGGGGCGCGCTGTGACCGGGCGCGGCATGCGCCCGGCGATGATCTGCCCCACCGGCGCATGGCTGGCTAAAAGCAGACACATGCGCACGATATCGTTCACCAGCGCGACCGCGCGCGGTTCGTTTGTGTCGAGCTGGTCGAACAGCCAGTCCACCAGCCCCTGCATCCGCCGGCGATCGGCAAAGTCGATCTCACCCCAGCGTTGCAGCACGGCGATATTGCGCAAATTCGGCGCATCGTCGAACTGCGAGATTGTTTCCGCCCAGTCCAGGCGAATCGACGGCAGCACTTCGGAAAAACCTGTGTGCAGACAACCGCAGATGTGGCCGAAACGGTCGAAGAAATCCGCTGCGCTGCGCGCCAACGGGCCCTGGCCGTGGTCGCCGTCGATCAGATCGCCCAGCGACACCACCTGTGCCGCTTCCTGACGAGCGCTCTGCCAGGTCAGTGTCGTCAGCCGCGTGATGTCGATGCGCTGACTGGCTGCACGCACTTCGTCTACGACCTGTCGTTGCCCCCTGCGGACGTGGGTGATCGCGGCCTGGAAGCGGCCGCTCTGTCTGGGCAGGCTTACTTCGCGGATCAGTTCGGCGCGCTGCAGCGAGATCGATTGACGCATTTGCGTGCTGCGCACGGTTTTCGCCAGCAGATCGATGCGGTTGAGGCGGTCCAGCAACGCTGGGCCCGCGATGAACCACACGGCAGGCGCTTCGCGCAGCACTTTCAGCATGTCGTCCAGTTCGTCCGGCACATCCGCATGCACCTGCAGGCACGCCGGTGCGGGCGCTTCCAGCAGACCAGGATCCAGTCGGCGCGAGGGGGTGGCCAAGAGATTGTCGGTCGCTCGCGGGCGGATGTAGGCGAGGAAGCGGACCTCGTTGTCCAGCACATGACGGCGACGCTGGTTGATCGCCTCGATCCGGCCCACTTCCTCGGCGATCAGCGCGCGGGTCACCGATACATCGTGGCGTGCTTCCGCAAGCCGTTCGTCCCAAGCGCGCTCGCGCGCGCCCAGTGCGGCGACATGCTGCAGGATGCTGTCGCGGGTGGATTCGCACAGCACGATCAGCTGACGGTAGCTGCGGATGCGGCCTTCGACCTGGCGGAACATGGCGATGGAGCGGTCGGCCATGTCGGCGCTGTCGGAAAAATACCCACCTTCGTCGGACTGCCCTCGATCCGGTGCGACCAGCAGTTTGCTGAGCATCAGGTTGCGCTTGCTCTTGTCGAGGAAATCGCCGAACGAACGTCTCAGCACCGGCGGTGGTGTGACAGCGGCCTGCGGCGGCTGCACGTCCTTGAGGAATTCGTCGCCCGCGAGACCCCAGACATCGAGATTCTCGAACAGGCCGGGAGTGATGCCGCCGTCTTCCGCGACCAGTTGGTCGGCAAGATTGATCAGCGCCATCATCGCCTCGTGCCGGGTGGCGGTGGCGTAGTCGCGCGCGCGCTGCGATTCGGGCAGTTTCATCCGCTCGGCCAGACTGACCGTGCGCAGATTGATATTGCCGCTGAGCGGCGTGGAGCCGGTGACATCCTTGATCGTGTACTTCGGCGCAATGCTGAGCGGAGTGATTCGCTGCGGTTCGATCGTCCGGGTCAGGCCGATGACCGAAGTCGCCGTTAGCCGATCGGGCGCGAAGGTGGTGATCTGCGGTTGGCCGAACAGTGCAGTCGTGCCGAAATCAGCGGGCTGGCGGACGCCGAAAGCCGCCAGCGGTGCGTCGTCGGATACTGTGGCGATCGGCGCGCGCATCGCGAACGACGTGACTGTCGGGGTGGTGCTGGTGGAAGTCAACGGCGCGGCCCTGAATTCGGCGAACAGCGAAACGTTGTCGTCGCCGCGCTCCACGGTCCGGCTGCGGCCGCTGTTGCGCACGGCATCCAGTTGCGATGCAGGGCGTATGTTGATCTTGGTCTTTGCGATGAAATCCTGGATACGCTCGTGGGTGGCCACCGCGGTTTCGGCCTGGGCGATGCTGGCCAAGGCAGGCGAAATCGCCAGTCGCGAGGCTTCGGTTGCTCCCAGCATGATCTGACGCACGCGATAGAGGTCGGTCTGCACTTTGACGAAACCGTAGTCGACGATGTCGTCGGCGCGGTCGGCGCGAGCCTTGAGGAATTCGATGAAGCCTTCTACGCCACGAACGTGCAGTTGCGCCAGTTCGACCGTGGACAGCAGCGAATCGAGTTGCGGATTGATGCGCAGGGTTTCGAAGTCTTCGCTGTCGCCGTCGACGATGGCGTTGTCGGTGCCGGGTTTGACACCGAAGCGCGGTTCGAACGGCGCCAGCAGTTCGGCCCGGCTCAGCATCTCGAAGGGCTCGTCGCCGTTCAGCACCGCGACCTTGAACTGTTCGATCGTGTACCACGGATGTTCCACGTCGTGCGCGATCGAGCCGACGCCACCGTAGGCCGCGCGCCCGTCGAACAGGGTGAACAACATGCCGCTGACCGAACCGGTGTTGTTGGCCGGAATGCCCAGACCGATGGTTCCGGCGACGACTTCCAGACGAACCCAACGCCCTGCTTCGGGCAGCGGCCCGATGAACATCCGCGCCGGGGTGCCATCCGCTCCGCGCTCGATGAGGTTTTCGCCCCAGTAGGCGCGCGCTACGCCGCCGGCGCCGCGCCATTCCAGCATCAGTTCGCGCGGCAGCACGTCGGGGTCCAGATAGACCCAGGCATACAGCACGTCGCTCGGACTCAGACCCATGGTCACATTGTCGAAGCTGTGCTCATGCACGCCCGCACGCGCCTGCGAGCGGTGGCCGATATCGCCTGGTGCCGGCCCCCATTGCGCCAGCGCAGGCAGTTCCGGCTCGAACGCCTTCGGGTCGTCTCCCATCGCCGGCAGCGGCGGCATGCCGCTTGCGCCGCGCAGCGCCCTGGTCAGCACATTGGCTTTCAAACGCTGCCCCTGGCGCCCGGCAAGCGCGGTGCTGCGCTCCAGAACGAAACGCCTCAGCGTCGCATCGAATTCAGCATCGATGACTTCGGTCAGCAGCAATCGCGGTTCGTACGAAGCCTGACTCACCGGCACCAGTACACGCACGCGCTCGCCGCGCGCCAGATCCAGCGGCGCCAGTCCTGAGCATTCGCGGATCGCGAGATCCAGCTGATCCAGCGGCACCGGCACCGCGTCGAGGTCCATTCCGGCCGGGAAGAAATCGCTGCGCCCGTTCGCGGTGTCGACCGCATCGGCGGGCAGCAGGCCGCACGGCGGCAGTCGGTCGAACTGCGACGCCAGCGACATCGCGGTGGGCATCGGCGCGCCGGTCTGTTCGGCCAGCAACACCTGCGCTGCGATCTGTTCGGCCAGTTGTTCGAACTGCGCCTGCCACAGCGCGGGCAGGCGCCATTGGGTATCCATGCGCAGCAGACGCACGCCGGCCTCCGGCGCGGCCAATTGCAGTTGGCTGTAACGCCCTCGCCCGCCACGGCGTACCACCGAGGCATGGTCGATGAAGGTCGGCACAAAACGATTGTCTACGCCGACCAGCGCCACCGGCACGCCGTAGCGTTCCCACGGCAATACCGCGTCGGGCGGCAGGTCGCGTTCGGCATCGAATACCTGGAATGCAAGCCGATTGCGGCGTTGGGCATCCGTGTGCGACGGCGGCGTGCCGGCCACATCCACCGGCCACACGTACCAGAGCAGGCGTACGGCATCGGCATAGCGCCAGTCTTCGTAGCTGACGGCGCCATCGCAGCCGCAGCGGTCGCAGGGGTCGTTGGGATCCAGATCCGCGCGCTGGGTGCTCACGGGCTGCAGCACCAGCACGCCGACCAGCGGCAGGTTGCCCGGGAAAGCCGCCAGCAGTTCGCCGAGCGTGTGGTCGCTGATCCTGCGCGGGAGCAATTCGCCGGTGCCGAACCCGCCGCCTTCCAGTACCTCCACCGGCGCCACCACATGCAGCGCGTACAGATCGACATCGATCTCCCCGACCATCAGCGTTTCGCCATCCACCGACAGTCCCTGCCCGGCCGACATCGACAGGCGAACTCTCGGCGGTTCCGAGTCCAATGGCGGCAATTGCCGGTATTCCACCTCCAAGCCGCGCAAAACGCCGGGCGTGAAGGCCTGTCCACGCGTGGCGATGCGGCCTGCCATCCAGGCGCTGCGCGCTTCCAGTGTTGCGGTAGTGAGCGCACGCCCGGGGAACATGTTGGGCCGTCGCAGCCAGGTGATGGCCTCGGCGATGGCATCCGGTTCCGGCGAGAGGTCGAGGACCCGTTCGCCGGGAAGGGATCGAGTGATCGCGGTGATGCTGCTCATGCGCGCTCCGTGGGGTCACCGGTGGCGGAATCGGCGAGGTTCACTTCGGCCGTTTCGGGGATTTGGCTGCGGGGGATCTGCTTGAGGTTCTTTTCGCAGCCGTCGTCTTTGTCGCGGCCTTTTTGGCCGAGCGTTTCGCCGGTGTTGCCGGCTTCGCTGTCGCGGCCTTCTTCGCAGGCTTGGCGTTGCGGATGAAAGGTTGTGCCGCTTCGCCGCGGATCGGTGGCGTTTCTTCGACGACCGGCGTCGGCCGCTCCAGGATGGGTTTGTCCGCAATGGGCCTACCCACGACCGGCTGCGGCCGGATCGGCCCGGCCGGCCGTTCAGGGCGTGGTCGCGTCGGCCGTTCTGGGCGCGTATCGACTGGCGCTGGCGCTGGCGCTGGTGCTGGTGCTGGCGCTGGTGCTGGAGCCGGTGCAGGGGCCGGTGAGGCAGGCGCTGCCCGGGTATCGACTGGTGCGGGTGCAGGCGCCGGGGGCGGCGCGCGCTCAACGTCCACTGGGATCGGTTGCGGACGCAGCACACCGGTGCCGCGTTTCAAGGCGAAGTTCTTCAATTCGTCGCGTGTCGCGACCTTCGCATTGCGGTCCAGTGTGATCCATTCAGGGGTGTCGACGATGGCGGCGATCGACTCCGGCGTGTTCACCAGGCCAGCGGCTTCCAGCCGGGCGAAACCTGCGCCGGCTCCCGGCGAAGTCAGCTCGGAGGCGAATTTCAACGCTGCGTGATGATCGAGGTTCGTGGTTCGCGACAGTTCGCCGATGCTGGCGGCAAGCATCGCCCGGGACTCGACGATGCGGGAACTGCCAAGCAGGTTGGCGATTTCGCCGCGCGCGGCGGGCGTCGCGCGGTCCAGTGCGCTGTCCAGCATCGGCTTGAGGCCCAGCGCCGCAACCCGGGAGGCCAATGCCTCGTTGAGTATTTCGCGGCCTGCCAGTCGTCGCGCGGTGCCGGTGGCGTCCTCGCGATAGGCCAGGTTGCGACGACGCACGAACCACAGCGTATCCAGCTGCGCCAGACGCTGCCATTCGCTGTCGCCGTCGCCGACCGCCTGCACCACGCTGCCCGGAAGCCGCATCCGTTGCAGGATCTCCAGCGGCTTGCGCGCGGCGATGCGATTGGGCGAAGCCGGCCGCAGTGTGCGGGTGAGCGAAGAATTCAGTCGCGCCTGCACCGCGCGCCACTGACTGCGCGGCACCGGGGCCAGAATCACCACCGCGCTGGAATCCAGAGTGGCTTCGTCCGCAACAAGATCGAACGCGGGTAGCGCGAGGGCTTCTTCGACCAGCGCCGGCAGTTCGTCCTCGGGAATGATCGCGAAATCGACGTCGATTTCGGCAGGAAAATAGCGCTGGGTGAAGTCGCTGGGATTGATCACGCCGGGCGGCAGCGGGCCGGCAGGCGGCAGCGCCGGGAACACCGCAGCGGCGGGAAATGGTCGGTTGCCGTTTTCCGCCAGCACTTCGGCCAGATGCTGCTGGTGCTGCAGCAGATGAGCGAAACGCAACGCGCGTGGCGCGAGACCCAGCCCGGGCAGGTCGGCGCGGTCCGCGCCCAACTCGCGGCGCAGCATCGGTGTATCGATCCACGCCACTGTGTTGTTGTCCAGCGCGACCATCGCCAGTGGCAACAGGTTGGTGGACAGCCCGCGGTCGCTGCCGATCGCGAAGATGTCGCGTGCGGTATGGCCGCGGCGCTGATCCAAGGTGCCTTCGCTGTTGTCGGTCCAGGGCACCAGCACCACAGCGGTGGCTTCGATGATGTCGCCGTCCTCGACCGTGCGCTGGCCGGTGATCGAGGTGGGATACGCGCCGATCGGATTGGCGGTGAATTCCACCGGACGCAGGGCCAGCACGAACAGTCCGGTGCGACTGCGCAGCGGCGGCACCGGAATGCGGCCCAGGCCGAATTTACCCGACAGTTGCTCGGTACGCGGAATGTCCACCAGGCTGATGGTCATCGCCCGCTCCACCATCACCAGTTCGCCCGATGGCGTCATTCCATGCCCGGCGTCGATGCTCAGTGAATGCGCATCGCGACCGGGCGCGATCTGCAGACCGGTGGCGACGCCGCTGCCGGCGGCGCGGCCGAGATTGGCCTCACGGGTGAGGAAATACTGCTGCTCGCGGATCAGATCGCGTGCGGCCAGAAAGCGGCCGTCGAACCAGCGCGGCCGTTCGAGGCGGGCGTCTTCGATCAGCGATCCCGATTCGCGCAGCTTCTGCGCGAGCGCGGTGTCGATCGGTTCTCGGTTGGAGCCTTTGGTGAAGTCCATGCGGGTTCTCCGGGGAATCTCGTGTGTGGCTGGGCGTGTGCGCCGATCAAGGCGCCAGCCAACGCTGCAGCATCTGGGTCGAAGGCAGGAACCGGCGCGACCAGTTGTCGACCACCACCGCGCGGCCATCGCGCTGCGGTGGGTTGTCGGCGGTCACGGGGATGAGCACGCGTGCGATGAACTGCGCGCTGGTATCGATGCCTTCAGGATGTTCGGACAGCGGCGGCAAGGGTTTCGGGCGATCCGGTTCGCCGCGGTCCGGCCAACCGGCCAGGATCGCGTCGTGGATCGCATTGCGCCGCGCCGCAGGGTTCGCGGGCAGATTCGGGGTGGTGGGCAGGCCGCTGAAGTCGTCGTCCAGCCCGGGGCGCGGCACCAGCAGCAGTTCGTAGGCGTCGCGCACGCGCGAAGGCGAAACCGAGTCGAGGGCATCGAACGGCCCGTTGGCGAAACTGGGCGTGTAGCCCTGCTCGCAGGCGACGAAGCGCAGAAACACATCCGCCACGACCGCGCGTGCGGGCAATGCCGGCGCGTCGCCCTGCCCGGCCTCGTCGGTGGCACGGGCACTGGTGAAGCGATCCAGGTCGTTGTACGCGGCGCGGCGCAGGTCGTCGCGGCCAGCTTCGGTCGCACTGGACTGGTCCCACCAGCGCTGCAGGCGCAGACAGGCCGAGCGCGGCAATTCGATCAGCCGGCCGACGCGGTCCACGGCCAGACCGGCATCGACGCGGATCTCCTCCGGACGCTCCGCCGTCGGCGTCTGATGACCAACGCGCAGACCGGCCAGAGTGCCGCCGCCGGTAATGAAGCCCACAGCCTGGGCCAGACGGCCGCGATGGTAGGTCTGTTCGCTGATGAAGTCCGCCGAATCCAGCAGAGTGCCGGTCGCGTAGTGCGGACGCTCCGGCAGCATGCGACGGTCCAGCGGATCGCTATTGCGCTTGCGGCTGGTGGTTGCGCTCATGGGTTCACTCCGTTGGATTGTTGTCGCCGCGGCCCGGAGGACGGCGGATCTGACGCCGCCGCCGGCCCGGCGTTGCCGGATCGGCGGGCGTCGGCGTTGCCGGTGTAGCTGGGCGCACGGTGGCGTCCGGGCGCAGAGGCGCCGGCCCCGGCCGCGGTTGGGCAGGGGTCGGACGTGGATCGATCGGACCCGGTCTTGTGTCGATGGGTGCCGGTCGCGGGTCGATAGGCGTCGGTCGCGGCGGGGCCGGCCGTGGCTGGATGGGGCGCGGCGGGACAGGTCCGGGCTGGCCCTGTCTTGGCCGGATGGGCGGATGAAGCCCGACCAGCAGCGGATTCACCACGACAAACCCATCGTCCGGCGTCAACGGCTTGACCACCTTCAGCGCGAAAAGCATCGGCGCACTGCGACGGCCATCGGCCGTGACCACCTCCAACTGGAAGCGGTGGCTGCCGGCATCCAGCCCGCCTTCCACGACCACGCGAGGTTCGGCGGTCTCGATGGGTCTGTCGACGACGAACTTGGGCATGGTGCGGCCTCATTCCTGACCGAGATAGGTCCAGATGTAGGCTTCGATGCGCCCGCCGCCGGCATCTATCGAGCGGGTGCCGTCCAGTTCGAAACTTTTGCCGGCGCTGACGCTGCTGGGGCCGCGCAATACTGCGGTCGGGTTGTCGGTATCGGCGACGATCACCTGGATCTCGTCCGGTATCGAAATATTGCCGGCATCGTCGGTGACGACCAGCCGGAAACGGTGGCGGCCCGGCTTCAGCGGACTGTCCTGGGTGATGGTGACCTCGATCCTCGGCTCCTCGGTCTTGATGTCCTGGTTGACGATGAATTCGGCCATGGCGCGTGTCCTCGGGTTGAATGTATGCAGTGGGATGGATCGGCGGTGTGGACTTATCGGAGCGGCAGCAGCCGCCATCGGTACTGGGCGATGCGTTGCCCGGGCGCCGCGCTGGAGCCGCTGGCGTCGAGTTCAAAGGATTCACCGGCGACGGCTGTGAAGCTGTCGCCGGCATTGGCGACCGGCGGTGTGGACGACGGCGGTGGTGCGGCGCCCGCGAGCCTCGGGTCTAGGGACGCTGGTGCCATCACGAAGTCGTAGCCCAGCGCCGAGCGTTGCACCCGGACCGGGCGAGGCTCGCGCTTGGGCCCGAGATAGGTGTCCACGCCGACCAAACTGGCGATCCCGACCAGGAACGGCCAGGTGGCGCTGACCACACGCACCTGCGCATGCGCCGGGCTTTCCAGTTCGACGATGCGCCGCAACAGGCGAAGATCGGCTTGATCCACCTCCTGGTGAACCAGCACCGTCGCGCGGTGCGCGAGGCGTTCGTAGAACGCATCCACATCGGCGTTTTCGGCAGCAGTGGCGCTGTCTTCGCGGAACAGTGCCATCAGCTCCGCGCGTTCTGCTTCGCCAAGCACGAGGGTGTCGCCCACGACCGAATTGCCGCTGACGATCAGTTCCGGCAGCAGCGGATCGTCGTCGTCGTTCAGATCGACGCCCAGCAGCGTAGCCATCAGCCGGCGCAGCCGGAAATCCTCGATCACCACGATTTCGCCACCCGACACGCCGCCGCCGCTGGCGATGTCCAGCGCGAGCTCGAGCCCGCGCCGGGTGCCGTGGCTGCGCGACAGTCGCGGCGCGGCCGCCAACCATGCGCGGCGCCGCGCCTGCGGCAATGCCGGGTCGAAAGCGACGCCCAGCCACGCCCCCAGCCAGTCGAGCTGCACTTCGGGCATCACGGCCGGATCAGTGAGCAGATGCGCGTGAGCGATGCGGTCTTCCAGCGGAGTCAGCACGCCTTCGAAGTTGGCCAGCATGCGCTCCAGGAAATCGGCGGGCGTGGACTGCGGGCGGTAGACCGCGATGGGATCGTTCCGGCCGTTCTGGCGCAGCGCAAAGCTGCGACCGTTGCGCAGGTCGTCCAGCAGCCAGCGCGTGTCCTCCTGTTCTACGCGCACGCGAGTGCCGGCGCCGAGACTGATGCCTCGCGCGTGCAGTGTCGCGCGCAGGTCGTCGTCGAGTTCGCCGCCAGCGTTGAGCGCCGCGCGCTGTTGCGGTTCGAGGTCGTCCACATGCAGGCCAGGCGCCTCTGCCGGCGCGCCGTGCTGGTCTTCGTGATAGAGCCGGGGCAGATAGCGGTCGCGATACGAGAACCGCCCTCCCCAAGCGCGCAATGCCGCGATCTCGGGGCCGATGCGACCGTCGCCGAACAACTGCACGCGGATCCAAAGATAGCGACCGACGAGCCGGCGCACGCGGCGGCGCGGATGCTGGATCAACACGCCGAACAGACCGGCAATTCCTGTTTCGCGAGGCCAAGCCGCGACGCCGGGATGATGCGGCAGTTCGGAAGCGGCATGCTCCCAGACCGCACGCGCCGCGTGCTGATCGCTGTGCGGGCTGTCGCCGAAGCGATGCGGCACCCAGGCGTCGTCTTCGTCGGATGCTGGTGGCGCAGGTTCCGCGGTGGCCGCGCACCAGACGATGAATCCCGCACGCGACGGAATGCGCGCCTCGGCATACAAACGATGCCAGACGGTGCGATGGTCGCCGCTGTCGATCAACTGCGCATCTACCGGATCGCTGCCGTCGACGTAATGCCGCGCCTCGCCTTCGCGCGCGAGGTTGCTCAACGACAGCGGATGCAGCGCCCGCACCCCGCGTACGCCGGGTGCCAGCGCCACCGGGTAGCGCGGCGCGCCGTCGATACGATGCGCGAATGGTGCTTCTACGTGCGCTTCCGCCAGCGGCAGGATTTCGCCGCAAGGCATCAGCGCAGTCGCGCGCGCCTCCGCGGCAGGCAGATCGAACGCCGGCGCGTCGTTGCGCCCGGGAATGCGCACCACCACGCGATGCGCGGAGGCGTAGTCGAAGGCATAGGCGTAGCGTGCACCGACCAGTTCGTGCGCCGGGCACAGCGCCTGCCGCGCTTCGTCCCAGCCGCGCACCTGGGCCACGCCCTGCCCGATCCAGCTGAGCAGGGTCGGGCCGCGTTCGGCATGAAACGCCAGCGCCAGCGGGCGCTCGCCGACCGGCCACGCGGGATCTGCCAGCACATCGATCCTCGGCGCATGGCAGTTTTCCGGATCGGGGCGGAAGGTGCGCCCGGAATACTCGGGCCGCGCATCGAGCATCATCGGCCGTCCGGTCAGCCGGGCCAAACGGCCGCTGCTGCGATCCAGCAGCCACAGCCCGCCATTGGTGTCCACCGCGCATCGCCAGGCGTTGAAACCGGGTGCGGCGACGGTGACATCGCGCCAGCGGCCGCGCAGGTCGTGCATGCGCACTTCACCGCCGACCAAGACGTAGAGAATGCCATCCAGGCCGACCGCCAGATCAGTCGGCGCGGTCGTCAACCCGGATATGCGCACTGCGTCGCCGGGCAGATGGCTGCGCACCACGATGTTCTGCGTCGACGCATCCCAATGCGCGACACCATCGATCTCATCGACCGCGCGCGGAATGCGCTCCAGCGCGCTATTCGCCGCGGCGTGCATGGCGGCTGGATCATGCGGCGGCGGCAGCGTGCGCTCGCTGGCCAAAGCCAAGGCGCGGCAGTCCGGGTCCCAACGCGCGTGCGCGCGCCAGCGCCAGTGGCGGTCCTCGCCGAGCAACCAGAACGCTTGGCCGTTTGCGTCCATCAGCAGACCTCGGGCACCACGGGTACCGCCACCGATTGCGCATCGGCGAACGGGTTGGGCAATGCGCGCAGGTTGTCCGGCGCGCCGCGACTGTCGGGGTCGACCTCAATCACCACGATCGACAGCAGCTCGGGCAACTGCCACGGCTGCAGGCGCAGGGTGTGGGCCTGATCCGAGCCCAGCGGCACCATCCGCCAGTCGTCGCCCTGCGGCAGACGCGCGCGTTCGAACAGGTGAATGCCGTTGACTGTGCGCACCCCCGGCACCCGGGAAACTTCGACTTCCAGTTCGCGCTCCCGCACCTCGCGGCCCAGCGGCCAGCCCTGCCCTTCGCTGCCACCCGGCGGCAGGCTCCACAGCAGCCGACGCAAGGACTGACGCACGTCGAACAGCACCTGATCGCGGCCGAAACCGTCGCGCAGGCTCACGGCCACAGACATCCCCAGCGCGGCGTATTCGCAGCCGATGACGTAGAGTTCGGTAGTCAAAGGTATGCGCGCGGAAAGATGCGCATGCAGATTCTCGATGAACGGACGATCCGGGCGCGGATTCGGCGCCGGGCCCAGCGCCTGCGCCGGCAATGCCATCACCGAAACCACGCCGGCCACGCCGGAACGGCGGTCGCGCGGTTTGAAGCCCGGCATCAATTCGACCCTGCCCACGTCCAGCCCGGGCGCTTCATAGGCCAGTCGACGATAGTCATCGGCGGTCACCGCGCGTTCGCGATGGCGCAGCATCGCGGGGATGCGACGTTCGGCCTGGACCAGCGTTTCGGCATCCTCGCCGCCTTCGGTGGCCAGTGGCTGATGCACCTTGATGGCTGGCGCGCGGCCACCTTCGACGCGCTGCGCCGACAATTCCTTCAACGCGCCAGCCGGCAGGTTGCCGTTGCGGCCACCGCCGAAGCGGCCGTATGCCAGTCGCACGCGCATCTGCCGTTCGGGCGTGCGCCCGCGGATACCGTCGCCGAAACGCAGAGTGCCGGCTTCGGCGTCGAGTTCGAACGCGGACGCCGAGCGCGCAACCTGCGCATCGGCGCTGATCGCGGCGAGATCGTCAACCTGCGTCCAGCGTGCATAACCGCGGCCTGGTTCCTCGACTTCGATCTGCAGCGTGGCGACATCCACCGAAGTTCCAGGCAGTCGGAACACTTGATCCGGCGCGCCGTTGGAGACACCCAGAATGCGCCCGCTCTGTCCGGCGCGCTGTTCGACCTGCACGGCATTGATGCCGATCCACGACAGATCGAGCTTCAGATCCTTCTGGGCTGGCGATGGCCGCAAGCGGATCCACGCCAGCAGTCGCGCGGCTTTTTCGGCGTCGTCCAGACGCGGAGGCGCATCACCCACGCCCGCGCGCGGATTGGTCAGCACGTCGTTGTCCGGCGCCCACAGAAAGGATTCGTCCGGCAGCGCCAGGCGTAGCACTCCGGCCTGGGTCAGGTCGCGGGTGGTGTCGCCGTCGGGCACAGGGGTGAGCGTGAGGTAATCGGTCTCGTGCGCGCCGCGGCCTTTGGTGGTGATCTCCCAGATCACCGGCACCTTGGCGCGCGGACCGATGTCCTCGAACAGTTCGGGCACTTTCAGCGTCGGCACCACACCGATCGAGAGTAGTTCCGGCACGCCGGTATCGCCGCCGCCCAGCACCTTGCGTGCCGCTTCGTTCAAGGCAGGCTGCAGCGATTCCTGCGGCGCTTTCGGTGCTAGCAGCGCCAGCCACAGTGCATGATCGGCGCTGCCCGTGAACACGTCGACGCCTGCAGCCACTGCCCGTCCTTCATCGAAGAGCGGTGTGGTGGCGTAGCCGCGCGGTGTGCCGTTGAGGCCGTGGATGCTTGCCAGGCCCTGCAGCACATCGGCCATGCGCGCCGATTCCGCAGCCAGCAGACGACGCTTGTAATAGGCCTCGGCGGTGACCGGAAGCACTGTTGTCGGGCTCAGCGTTTCGAAGGTCACCGGACCGGCGACACGCGCGCCGGGCAATAGACGGCTCGCTTCGAGCAGATCGTCCTTGGCATGGGCCAGGGCGACGATACCGCCGGCAGCGCGCGCCGGGCGCAAGGTCTGACCGAGCATCCGCAGGAACACCAGCCGCTGCCGTTCGGGCACCAGGTTGGCGCGGTACAGCATGGTGTCGGTCAGCCACGCGAACAGCTCGATCATGGTGCGACCGGGGTCGCCCAGTCGGGGATTGGTCCATTCCGGGGTATGCGCGGGAATGCGCGAGAGAAGTTCTTCGACGAGATCGTCGAAGCGGCGGTCATCCAGGCTCGGGGCGATGATGGGCACGCTTCATCCCTCTAGGGTCACGGTCAGGGCCAATTGCGTCGGGGCACCGGTGCGAGCCAGGCGGTAAGCGATTTCCACGCGTACCTGACCCGGATCGCCGGCGACATCTCTCACTTCGACACGATCCAGCAGGATGCGACGCTCCCAGCGCGTCAGCGATTCCTGCACAGCATCGCGGATGCGCCGCTTGGTGGTGAGGTTGTTGGGTTCGTGCAGAAGCAGTTCCAGCCCAGCGCCGAAGTCCGGGCGCATCAACTGTTCGCCGGGACGCGTGCTGAGCACCGTGCGGATCAACTCGCGCACGCTGTCTTCCAACTGCGGCCAAGACAGCGCGCCGTGCTCGTCCGGAAGCGGGAGCAAGGGCCAGCCGATCAGGGGACGTGGTATCGCGTTCATGGAAGTCCCCTATTTCGCCTTGGGATATGGGATGCAGATCTTGATGAACAGCATCCAGCGCAGGAAAAGATCGAACAGCGACAGAAAAATATTCAGCACGATGAATGCGCACAGCGTGATCACCGGGATGCTGAAGCTGCAGATCCAGCCGACGGTCAGCCCGTTGTTGCCCGGCTTGCCTTCCAGCATGTCCTTGGGATTGCCGAGCTTGTTCTGGATGTCCTGCGGCACGCTGAAGGCGACGTTCGGCTTGATCTTCTTCAGCGCGGCCAGATTGGGCAGTGCGATCTGGATCGGATCGCTTCCGCCCTCGTACCAGGGCGCGATCACGAACGGCTCGCTGTAGTCGCTCCACACCGTGCGCGCCGGGCAGGCGCCTTCGGGTTTCAGACGTACGAAAGCGCGGATGCGGTAGCGGCTTTCCGGGTCGTCGAAACGTCCGGGGCGGCCTTTGACGCTTTTGAACTGCGTGAGCATCGACGACGACATCGCCTGCATCAACCGGCCGCGCGCGGCGGTGTCCATCGCGGGCCACTGCAGCGGCAGTTCCACCGTGCCCGCACCTTCTTCGAACAGCACCCGCACCGCGTCGCGCAGGAAACTGACCGCATCCACCGTGCGTGTGGTCGTTTCCTGCGATTGGCGCGCATAGGACAGCCGCACCCGCGACAGTTCGTCGCGCAGCGCGCGCGCGGTCGGGGCATCTCCGAAGAGATCGAACTCCGAGGCCACCTGACGCAACAGCGACAGCAGACGCTGTTCATCGGACGGCGACGGCGATTCCTGCAATGCCTGCAGCCAGCTGGCATCGAACCGGCGTCCGCTCAGGGGCGGCGTCGGGAACGTCCACGCCTGGCCCTTCAACGGCTGGATCAGATGGTCGCGGAACGCCGCGGAATCCGGACCGAAGCCTTTGAACAGCTCTGCGATATCGGGCTCGGCCTGGGCACGCTCGGCGCTGGCGGTCGACACCACGCCGTAATACAACGATTGCCCGGTCAGGGTGCAGACGTTGGGCGGCGCAATGAACATCGGCGTGACATCTTCTTCCAGCACCGAGGTGTCGTGCGCAGCGCTGAGCGCGCGCAGTGCGCGATCGACCTGGGCCACACCTGTGTCCTTCAGTGCGAGCCGCACCTGCGGTTTCGGGTCGGCCTGATCCCTGCCCAGCCGGTCCACCGGCATCCAACCACGTATCACGCCCTTCGATTTCATCCAGCCTTCCAACGTACCGTCGGCGCGGACGCGCCGCAGGACGAGACCGGCAGCGTCGACGCGCGTCGGATCGATTCGCGGCCGGCCCGGCGTATCGCACCAGGCTTCGATCAGCGCGAGATGGAAACGCCTCTGCGTGGGTTGATACAGCTTGAGCGTGTTCGCCTGCGCGCTGTCGCGGTCGTGCGCGCGGCTGTCCAGCAGCTTGGTGCGGCTGTCGCTGCTGGCCAGCTCGGCCAGCACTGCGGGAATGAAACCGTCGTCGTCGCGCTGCAGCAGATACGGCCGGCGCGAGCCGGGATCCAGATGTCTGGGCGAGGCGACGATGATCGGATGATGATGGTTCATGCGGGCCTCACCAGACGTTGCCCGCGCCGGGCGTGTAGCTGGAGGACACCACTGAGGTGGCGATGAGGGTCTGGCACTGCACTACACCGGAGAACGTGGACATGGCCGAATCCACTTGAACCATGCCTGCGGACACGCTGACCTGCGATGCCTGCACCTTCACCTGCGCGGATGCGATGACGGTGATGCCACTGGTCTCGAGCTTGATCGAATTGCCGTTGGCGTCCTCCACCAGTACTTCGGCGGGACCGTCCTTCAGGGTGATGCGCTGTCCGGCCGGCGTTTCGGCGATGAAGGTTTCCTGGCCGCTCTGATCGTCCAGGGTCAATGTGATGCCGTTCTTCGAGCGGATCACCTTGTAGCGGTTGACCGCGCCCTCGGTATCGGCCGGGGATGTCGAATCGCCGTTCCACAGACCGCCCAGCACTAGCGGGCAGCCCGGGTCGCCGTTCTGGAACACCACCAGCACTTCGTCGTCCACGTCCGGAATGAAGAACGCGCCGCGATCCTTGCCGGCGAACGGACACACCACGCGCGCCCACATCGCTGCATCCTGACGGTCGCTGTCGTCGCAGGCGACCAGGCGTACCTGCACGCGGTTGCGGCTGTCGGGATCCTGAATCGAAACCACGACCGCCAGCTGCGCGCCATGCAGCCAGTGCGTCGGGCGATGGATCAATGCGGACAGATGGGTGGCGGCGTCCATCAACTGCCTCCCAGATAGGCGCACTCGGCGGTGAACTCGGTGCGATAGCCACCGTTGGCGTCGTACAGATGACGTGTGCCGGTGACGTAGTAATCGTTGTCGCAGCGCGTGCCGATCCCGCTCAGGCTCAGCTTTGCGCCGACGCGCAGATTCGGATTGCCCTCGGTCACGCCGCAGGCGCGCAGGAAGGAGCGGGCGCGGCGGTCGTAGGCGGCTTCGGCCAGCGCCTGCGCTTCGTCGCGGCTGCGCACGGCGCTGTGTCCCAGGTTGTCGGGGCGCTCGCCCAAGGTGTCGCGCAGCACCGCGGCGCCGTCGCGTCCGCGGCCTGGTCCAAGATGCGTGCCGCTGCTCACGGTGGCTTTCACCGCGCGCCCCTGTTCCGCATCCCAGCCGCGCACGGTGACAGCGGTGATCTGATCGGCGAGATCTGCAAAGACGCTGATCGAGCGCAGATCTTCTTCCGCACCCAATGAAATCGGCTGACGCTGCACGTCCGCGCGCGGCGAGACGTGCAGCTCGGTACCGACCACCTGAAGATCGGCATCGAAGCGCGCCAACAGGCGGCGCAGGAAGGCCAGATCGGTTTCGTCGATCTGCGCCCAGGTGGCGATGGGCGACGACAGCCCGGCGATCACCGGCTGCAGCCCCAGTTCGGATGCGACCGCGCGTACCACATCAGCAGGCGACTGCTCGGTGTAAATCTTGCTGCGTCGCGCCATGCGCGCGGCTTGCAGCGCGTCTTCGGCGTGGACGCACAGCTCGGGCGGTTCGCCGCGCCGACGGATCGATTCGATCGCGGTGATGTGGCCGCGGAACAGTTCGCGCGGGCGATCGACTTCGCCGCCGTAGACTTCGATCTGCGCGCCGAGCTGGAACGGGCCGCCCGCATCGAAGGCGATCTCGGCGCCGCCATCGCTGGTGCTGGCCCAGTTCGACAGCCCCAGTTCCAGCCAGCGCAGGCCACCCTCGCGCTCGCACATCACCATCGACTGCACCAGCGTGGACGCGCGCACGTCGAACTCGCCGTTGAAGCGCAGCGTCGGTCGTGCGGTATAGATCGCGTCCTGGGTGGCGGAGCCGTCGGCCATGGGTTCTGGATGTCCTTGCTGTTGGTCGGCTTGCTGTGAGTCGGCTTTTGGTGTTTCGGCTGGTTTCTATCGGTCGTTGCGATCAGCGGTCAGCGGTCAGCGGTCAGCGGTCAGCGGTCAGCGGTCAGCGGTCGGAAAGGCGGTGGAGGCGGTAGTACTCGCGTTCGATCGCACGCAACGCGAGTGCCGGGATGTCTTGTTGCGGCGCCTGATCGCCGCTGGCCTGCGCACTGTCAGCGCGCGGCTCGGGAGCTATTTCGGCGTTGACTTCGTCGATCACGATTGGCACGGCGGTTACCCGAAACGGATCATGGCGTTGAGGTCGGCGGTAGCGCCGACATCGGCGGACAGCCCCGAGCCGGTGCTGGCCTGGGCCTTGCCGCCGACATCGAAACGTCCGCCGCTACCCAGCGATGCGCTGCTGCTGACGCTGCTGGACGCCGACCAGCCGATGCGGGCATCGGGCATCGAAACGCTGGTACTGACGCTGCTGCGCAATCCGGCGAAAGCGCCGCTGGCGACTGCTGAGCCGCCTGCGGAGAAGCCTGCCCCGGCACCAGCCGAAAACCCTGCACCAGCACCCGCGGAGAACCCTGCGCCTGCACCCGCGGAGAATCCGGCGCCTGCCCCAGCGCCCGCGGAGAAGCCCGCACCGGCGGATAGACCGCCGCCGATGCCCGCGGCCCCGCTGATACCGATGCCTGCCCCGCCACCGATGCCGATGCCTGCCCCACCGCCGATTCCGACTCCGGCACCGCCACCGATGCCGAATCCGGCGCTGGCGCCAGCTGAAAACGCAGCCTCGGCACGCAGATCGATGCCGGCGCCGATCGCAAGTTCCGCGCCCGCGCCGAAGCGCAGCGAATCGGAACCGTTGGCGCTGGCGATGGCGCGCGCTGCGCGCGGGTCGCCCAATGCGTTGGCGGCGCCGGCAGGACCGGCACCGGGAGGATTCGGCACTACCGCCGGTTCGCCGGGGCCAGCGACATCGCCCGCGCCGACCTGGCCATCGACGCTGGCCTGCGGGTTGCGCGAACTGCTGAACTGGATGTCCTGACTGGACAGGGTGATGTCGATGCCGGCGCGCAGCGGTGTGCCCTGACTGGAGAAGAAATCCAGAGTTTCCTTGTACTGCTCGACCAGTCCGGTGAATTTGTAGACGCCCCAATTGAACTCTACGTTGGGCGGCACCTGTTTGGCGCCCTGCTTCATCGGCTTGAGCAACGCCAGCATCTTCTGGGTGTGTTCGCGTACGTCCACGCCGGTGTCGGTGGTGTCGAACACCAGTTGCATGGTCAGCTTGGACGAGCTCTTGTCAACGAACTGTTTCTTCTTCGCGCCGCTGCCTTCTTCCTTCAGCGTATTGCTGGCCGTGTACTGCAGCGACGCCGGATTGAACAGCACATCGACCCGGTCGCCGCGCCGGTTGTTCGGCAGCAACTGCTGGAAGAATGCATGCGTCACGTCGGTGGGCAGTGCGGGCGAAGGCAGCGTCGGCGTCGTCATGGCGTCTCCTCAGCCCGTGCGCAACAGTTGCAGCCCTTCATGGGCCAGGTGCAGCTCTTCGATGCCGATGTCGGTGCCGCGGGCGTTGAGATCGGCGGCCTTGAATTTCACCGGCATCGCGCGCTTGAGGCCCCAGGTCAGCACGGTCCTGCCGCTGTAGTCCTGCATGCTGATCTCGGCCGACATGCGCACCGCATAGGCACCGCCAGCGACCAACTGGAACCAGTTCCACAGATCGCGGGTGGTGGTCATGCCTCGCTTGAGGACAACGGTGGCGAAGGTCACCTGACCGGCGCGCTGAGCGGCACCGTAATTGACGCCACCCTGTTTGATGACCTTGGGTTCCATGGTCGCTTCCAGCCCGCTGCATTCGGCGAATGCACCGCTGCACAGCATTGTTTCGGAGGTACTGGGCGCACCGCGCAGAGGGTCGGCCTTGAAAGCGATGTGGAAGCGGAACACATGCAGCGGCGAAAGCAGGTTTTCCGGAAGTTCGCGGGCTTCGCTCATCACGCCACCTCGCCGAATGCATTCGAGGTGCCGGCGGAACGCAGTTCCAGTGCGATGGTGATGCGCTCGACCGCGGCCACCGGCAGCACCGCGACTTCGATGCGAACGCGACCGTTGTCCAGATCGTTCTGGCTTATCACCGAGCGGTCGCAGCGGACGGTGTAGGCCTGGTCGGCGCTTTCGCCGCCGAGACCGCCGGCGATACGGAAGGCTTCCAGCAACGCCTCCATGTCGCGGCGCAAGCTCGCCCACAGCAATGGGCCATTCGGTTCGAACACCGCCGATTCGCCGATCCGGCGCGCGGCGCGCAATACCGCGGCGATCAGACGGCTTGCACCGCCGGAGCGCCAACCTGGCCGCTGCGCTGCGGTGACATCGGAGAGCACGGTGATGCCTTCCGGCTCCGGCCCGATCAGGCACACACGCTGCGCCAGACGCACCGCAGGGCTGTCCGCGCCTTGGCCGAGATCGGACGTCGGAACGCAATCGATCGCATCGGGCAGACGCGTGCCCGCGACCGAGCGGAAAGTGCCGCGGGTCATCGCATTGGCCGCGAGCAAACCTACGAACGTGCCCTCGGGCGTCTCCAGCCCTTGTGGCAGATCCGACGACAGCCGGCTGTGCAACCAGGGCCAGACCAGTTGGCTCAGCGCATTGCGCGGCCGCCGGTCGGCGGTATCGTCGTTGTCGAGCACGCCGGTGCGTTCGAGAAACCCCAGCCAATCGGCCTGCGCATGCAGTGTGGTGCCAGTGGCGTTGACGGCGTCGGCGGTTGGCAGTGGTAGTGCCGCGACCAGCAGCGCATCGCGCCGCCAAGTATCCAGGAATGCGCGTACACGGCCGATGCCGGCGTGCCACGCGGCGAAACTGTCGGCGTCCAGCTGCGGCGCGGACAGACGCGCCAAGGGTGTGTCGTCGGGCAAGGGCGGTTCAACCGCGCTGCATTCGACGAAGATTTCCGGGTCATTCACCGTCTCGATGGCGGCCGACGGCGGCTGCGGATCGATGGCGAACAGGTCGATCAGATCCGGCAGACAGACATGGCTCGCATCGTCCAGTCCATAGAGGTGCTGCAGACCACGCCAGCTTCCGGGCGACAGCGGATCGAATCGCGAGCTCGGGGCCAGTGCGTCCAAGCGCTGCGGGCGTTGCTCGGCGCGGTCGCTGCCGACATAGGTCCAGGGGTCGCCGACGCGCACGATGTAGGCGCGCCGACCGCCATGGGCGAAGAAGGCGCGCACTGCAGCGCCTAGATAGGTCGCACAGCGCGCGGGCTGACCTTCGGCCACCGCGCGACGCTCCCATGCGAACAAGCGGTCGAAGTCGTCCCACGACTCCACCGCGACGGGCAGTTGCAACAACGCATCCAGCCGCGCGTCGGCGTCGGCTTCAGTACCGGTCAACCAGACGCCATGGGTCCAGCCCGCGCGCCTCAGCTGCGTGCGCAACACCGACGGGAGCGGCGCGCGTGGCCTCCGCGCGACATGGCCGATGAAACAGGCCACATCGGCGCGGTGATCGGCCACTGTATCCGGGGCCGTGCCGTTCTGGAATCGCAGCGCGCTGAGCACGACGATCAGGCCCCCAGTTGCAACTGCAGACCTTCAGCGGAGAGGACGATTTCCTCCATCGCCACGTCTCCGCCGCCCTTGCCGGCCAACGTGGGGCCGGTGTACTTCATCGGCACCACGTCTTGCAGCACCCAGGACTGCACCGGCACCCGCGCTTCGTCGAGCAGGGTGATCTTGACCGTCTTCTTGGCGGCCGGGCCGGCGGTGCGGGTCTGTGCGATCCATTCCCACAGGCTCTTGGAGTTGACGATGCCGCGCTTGCAGGTGACGTCGGACACCTTGTGGACGCCGACGACCTTGCGGACGTGGTTTTCCTTCTCGTTGCCGTTGCGGTATTCGGCGATGGTCATCTCGGTACCGATGCCGGAAACGTCGGAGAAACCCCCGAACGTCTCGCCGCCGTCGCCGAACGAGACGATGTAGTTGAAGGCCCCATAGGGCGTGGTGCGATTGGCCATGGCTCAGGCTCCCTTCGGGTGTGTGGTCAGCTGGTCTGATCGGCGGTCTTCTGGCCGATGCGGAAGATCACGAACTCGGCCGGTTTGACGATGGCCACGCCGATCAGGCAGATCAGGCGTCCGTTGTCGAGGTCGTTCTGGGTCATCGTGCTGCGGTCGCAATGCACGAAGAACGCCTGCTCTGGCGAGGTGCCGAGCAATGCGCCGCCGCGCCATTCGTTGTAGAGGAAGTCGCTGATGGTCTGGCGCACGTTGGCCCAGAGCGCCTCGCCGTTGGGTTCGAACACCGCCCACTGCGTGCCGCGGTCGATCGATGCTTCCAGATAGTTGAAGTAACGCCGGTCGGAGACGTATTTCCATTCCGGGTCCGACGAGATCAGACGCGCCCCCCAGACCCGGAAACCACGACCGGACATCAAGCGCAGGCAGTTCACGCCGAGCGGGTTGAGCATTTCCTGCTGACCGAAATTCACATCCAGTTGGAAGCGCAGCGCCGAACGCACCACTTCGTTCGCCGGCGCTTTATGCACGCCGCGCTGGATGTCGTTGCGCGCATAGATGCCGCAGACATAACCCGACGGAGGCATCGCGATTTCGCGCGGAATATCGTCGCGGCCCGGGCGGGCGTTCGGATTCGACACCACCACCCATGGGTAATAAAGCGCGGCATAGCGCGAGTCCATCAGTCCACGGGTCGTGCGCACCTGGCCAGGCAACTGCGAGGGCGCCGTGTCCAGCACTGCGATGCGGTAGGCGCGGCGCGACTCGGCATGCGCGATCAGCAGGCCGTTGATGGCCTGGGCGTCTGCGGTCACCGAAGAGCCAGGCGCAGCGACGATGGACACGTCCTCCAGCGCGGCGATCTCGTCCAGGGCGAGCCGGTATTCGGCGGCACTTGGCGCAGCGCCGTCGTTGCCGCCGCTGAATGTGAGCCGACGTTCCATCTGGCCCTGTGCATTCGCGGCACCGCCAAGGAACAGACCATCGCGCAGGCCGATCGGAGTGACGTTGGCGCCGACTGTGATCGAGAACGTGTTCTGCAGATGATCGCTGCGCCGTGCCGGCGTGGCCGACAACACCGTAGCGATGTAGCGCGGATGCGAGGCGTGGAAGCCCAGACCATCCCAGCCCTGCTCGCTGCCGTCCGCGTCAATGCCGGACAGCAGCACGGTGACGATCCGCGGATTGGCTGCAGCCAGCGTCGCCGCGACGGCTTCAGGGTCGGCGAGATTGGCGGCAGGCCGCCAACCGGCGCCTACTTTCACGTGATGATCGGGGCCGGCGCCGGTGCGCAACAGCGTGCCAACTGGCGCGCTGAGCATGGTCGCCAGCGAGGCCGGTGTTTCCACCTCGCGCAGCACGATCCTGCCGTTGCCGGCACTGCCAGGGGTGCGTGCGTTGAACGTCACCGCGGTGAGTAGGGGTGTGGCGGGCGCGGTGGCGGGCGCGGCGGCCCTTGCTGCAGTGGCCGAGACCACGCGCGAGATGTACAGCCGCGAGCCACCTTCGGTGAAGTACGCCAGCACAGCGTGTGCCAGGTAGTTGGTGCGATCCGAATTTCCGGACAACTCCAGGTCTCCGGTGCCGCCGTAGAGACGCTCGAAGTCGTTGTAGCTGGTCATCAGCTCAGGAACTTCCTGGCTGTTGGCGTTGAGACGGAACGGACCCTTTCGGGTCGGACCGACGAATGCGGTGGTACTGGTTCCGACGCCTTCGATCGACTTGGACCGGAAGCTGGTCTCTTCGACATATACGCCGGGGGCAAGATATTCGGGCATGGTCTTCTCCTGTCAGGCTTGGAGCAGAGGGTGGTCTGCGGGCATCACGGCAATTCGAGCGTCATGACCACGCTCAGGCTCCGGCGCGCGGCGATCTGCAACGCCCGGGAATCGGTAGGAAGCTGGTTGATGCGGTTTTCCAGATCGACCGGGTCGACCAGAGGTACGGGGGCATCGGCGCCGGCGAGCAGCACTGCCGCGGCCGTACGGGTACCGCTGGCCGGGTCGAACACGGCGTGCAGGCTCACGGCGATCGTGGAGACGATGACGGTGTCCTCGTCGTCTTCACCGAAGGTCATCACTGGCACGCCGACCACCGCGACCAGTGCTTCGCCGCGGCCATCGGTCAGGCCGCGCGCGATCACCTGGCCATCGTGGATCACCCGCAACAGTGCGCCGCCGAGCGCGTCGCCGCTGCCGTCCTCGCTCAGCGAGATACGCAGCAGCGACCAGTTGCTGCCCGTGGCGGCATGCGCGGCGGGAAACATCGGCACATCCATGGCCTGGAACAGCGAACCGGCCTGATCGGCGTGCGCCGGGTCGGGATCGCGCGGCAGCGCCAGTGTCGCGAGCCGCGGCAGATAGCGGCCGGCGGGATCTTCCACCGCCACGCGCAGGGTTTGGCTGGCGACGGCCGGCAGCGCAGGCGGGCCGATGAAGGCATCGCTGTGCTCAGCGAGCGTCGACCAGCGGGTCAATACCAGCAGGCCGCGATTGTTGCGGACGAAGATCGCGTCGCCGTCGAGTGCGCGTACGCGCACGGCGCCGTCCAGCGCAACGCCGGTGGCGGCGTCCACCGGCCGCAGGGCGGCCAGCGCACGGGCTTCAATCAGTTCACGGCGGCGCAGCATCGTACTCAAGGCAGCACCGCCTCGCCGACGGCGAGCCTGCGCGCGACGACCGGCGCGAATTCGCGCAGATCCGAATCCGGTTCCAGTTGCACGACCCGCGCCACATAGGAAGCGGACAAGCGATACGCCGGGGTCAGGGCATCCCAGATGCGCATCACGTCTTCATTCGAGAGCTCGGAAGGAATGACCTGCACGCTGTCGCCGCGGTGCCAGCCGGCTTCGGGCGACAGCGAGGAGACGTCCAGCAACGGATGCAGATGCAGCTGACGCATGGCCCAGGCCATCGTCACCTGTTCGTCCAGCGGATTTGCCGCCCATGCGGTCAGCAGATAGTGCAGATCGAGGCTGAGCGTCTTGTCCGACTTGCCGGCATTGTGCCGGCTGTGTTCGTTCACGGTGATGCGATGCAGGTACAGAGTGATGCGCGTGCCGTCGTCCTGATCACCGGCCAGTTGGCCGCTGGATACAAGCTCGAAATTGCAGTTCGGCATGTCGACTACACCGATCTGCGCGGGATAGGTGTTGCGCAGGAACGCCGCTAGCGAATTGCCGACCGAATGGATGGCGAAGACATTGGCCATGTGCAGTGCTCAGCCTTTATCCCTTGCGGTTAACGCGCGATAGACCACGACGTCTCCCGCCAGGCGGATGCTCTGGATCGATCCCTGCAGCACCATGTCCTCCAATACCTGTTCGATCATCTGTTGGTCCGCGTCCTTGTCCTTCAGCCACCACATGCGAATCCCCTGCGTCGTGTCGCAAGCATCAGGATGCCGTTCCACGTATGCCTGCAATGCAGCGTGGATGGCGACGCGCCGAGGATCGATATGGAGCTCCACCTCATCGCTTCCCGTTTCAGTCGACGGACCAGCTGCCTTCGCAATGAAAGCAAGTCTTGTGCCAGCTTCACGGGTCGATAAAAACACTGGAAAAACATTGCGCTATGAATTTGATGGGCCCGCGTGCGGGTGCGTTCGCACCCATGCCTGCGCGAGCTCGATCGCGTGTTCCCAGACAGTTGCAGGACTTCGGGGCGGGTGTTTTTGCGCCCGGTGGCGGGGGTGTTCTGCCCCGCACGCTTTAGGTCGATTCGCGTAGCGGCAACGTCGGTCGCCGCGCCGTACCCTCCTCCAACCCCTCTCCGGCCCGCGCACAGCGCGGGCGCGCTTCGAGCCGCGAGCCAATGGCTCGCAAACGGCTCTCATCGCCCCGATGGGAGAGCAGTGCAAAGCGCGATGCTGGCTACTTCAGATGCACTCGATGCCGTATTTCTTCAGCAACCGCCCCAGATGCCGGCGTTCTGTGCCGATGAGTTTCGCGGCAGCGGTGACGTTGCCGGCGGTGCGCCGCATTGCGCGACTGAGAAACTCCACTTCGAAACGGGCGATGGCCTTGGCCTTGGCGCTCATGTAATGCATGCGTTCATCGATACCGGTACCTGCCTGATCAGTCTGCAGGGCGGCGCCCGCCGGCCGCATGATCTGCAGTTCCGGACCCTCGCAGATCAGAAATGACTGATAGACCATGTTCTCGAGTTCGCGGACGTTGCCCGGCCAGTCGTAAGCGTCCATCCAGCGCAGGGATTCGGCTGAGATCGGCTTGACATCGCCGCCGAATCTGTGTGCGGCGGCTTCGGCGAAATGACGGGCCAGCAGCTCCACGTCGCCGCGACGCTCGCGCAGCGGCGGTACACGCACATATAGCAGACGCAAGCGGTAGAGCAGGTCGGCGCGGAATGCACCGGTGGTCACCGCCTGCTCCAGACTGCGGTTGCTGGCGGCGATGATCCGTACATCGGCGCTGCGTTCCTCGCGCGCGCCCAGCGGCCGATAGCGCTGGTCCTGCAGGAAGCGCAGCAGTGTGACCTGCGCCTTGGCGCTCAGCGCGTCCACTTCGTCCAGGAACAGGGTGCCCTTCTCGGCCAGCTCCACCAGACCGGACTGGTCGTGTCGGGCGTCGGTGTAGGCGCCGCGGGAATGGCCGAACAATTCGTTCTCGATCAGGGTGTCGGGCAGCGCGCCGCAGTTCACCGGAATGAAGGGATGTTGGTAGCGAGGACTGTTGTAGTGCGCTGCGCGCGCGACCAGCTCTTTGCCGGTGCCCGTTTCGCCTTCGATCAAAAGCGTCGCCTGGCGCGAGCCCATCTTTTCGAGGAGGGCGACGACATCGGTCAGTGCGGAGGAACCGCCGATCATGATCTTTCTCCATGTGCATCCGTACGGCCCACATTGATGCCAATCGAGTCCGTGTCGAAGCAGGGATAGCCAGTCATTCCGATTCCATCCGTCGTCGACGCAGGCGGGGATGCGCGATGATTCAGAGGTTGTGCATCGTCACCCACACGCAGCGACCCAAACCAGCTCGAACCCAAACCAGCGCGCACTGATATCTACGTAGTCCGATGGAGCCGGCGGCCAGTATCGATGTCGAGCCAAGTGAAGGCATCGGCTCGGATCGAGTCTGTCTGAACCGCCCCGTCTTTCCCGGAGGCTCCAACTCTTGAGAGGATGGAGCAATGACCAAGCAGACGAAGTATTCCCCTGAAGTACGTGAGCGGGCGGTTCGGATGGTGCGGACGCATCATCACGAGCACCCTTCACAGTGGGCGGCGATCTGTTCGATCGCGGCCAAGATCGGTTGTACCGGCGAGACCTTGCGCGGTTGGGTGAGGCAGGCTGAACGCGATCAAGGTCAACGTGCAGGCCTGACCACCGACGAGCGCGAGCGGATGAAGGCGCTGGAACGCGAGGTGCGTGAGCTGCGGCAGGCCAACGAGATTCTGCGCAAGGCCTCCGCATATTTTGCTCAGGCGGAGCTCGGCCGCCCGTTCAAGCCATGATGCGGTTCATTGATGAACATCGCGGCGTCTACGGAGTCGAGCCGATCTGCAGGCAGCTGCCGATCGCTCCGTCAACCTACCACCAGCATGCGGCACGGCGGGCCGATCCTGCAAAGCGTCCAGCCCGGGCCCAGCGGGACGAGGTGTTGCGTGCCCGGATCCAGCAAGCCTGGGAGGCGAACTTCAACGTCTATGGCGCTCGCAAGCTGTGGCGTGAGCTGCGTCGTCAGCAGGTCGCTGTTGCCCGCTGTACGGTGGAGCGGTTGATGAAAACGCTTGGCATTCGACGCGTGATTCGCGGCAACGCGGTGAAGACCACGGTGAGCGATCTGGCGAAGCCGTGTCCGCAAGATCTGGTGAATCGGCAGTTCAAAGCGTCGCGGCCCAATGCGTTGTGGGTGTCGGACTTCACGTACGTCTCGACCTGGCAGGGCTTCGTGTACGTGGCGTTCGTGATCAACGTATTCGCCAGAAGGATCGCGGGCTGGCGGGTGTCAAGCTCGATGCAGACGGACTTCGTGCTGGACGCGCTGGAGCAGGCGTTGCACGCGCGACGTCCTGCGGAGCAATCGCTGATCCATCGCAGCGACCTTGGGGTGCAGTATGTATCGATCCGCTACAGCGAGCGGTTGGCGGACGCAAAGGTCGCGCCGTCAGTGGGCAGCGTAAGCGATTCCTACGACAACGCCCTGGCCGAGACGATCAACGGCTTATACAAGGCCGAAGTGATTCATCGCCGGTCGTGGCCGACGCGTGAAGCGGTGGAACTGGCGACGCTGACGTGGGTGGACTGGTTCAATCACCCTGCACGACCCCCTTGTCGGTCGCCAGCTTCGCCGAATCGTTGTCGGTGAGGTTCGACTTGCAGACTTTGCCGCTGGCGCCCATGCGATCGTCGGGGTTCGCCGCCAGCCAATCGCGAATTCGAGTCGCATCCCGATTCATCCGCGCGATCCGCGACGCGACCTTCTCCTCCATCCGCTCCGCGCCATCCTCATCGTTGCTGCGAT
>JANLVT010000030.1:0-43642 GCA_031364125.1 Lysobacterales bacterium
CCGCCACCTGGCAGATTGGGCGGATCGAGTCGGATGACGATGATTTTCGCCAGCGTGTTCATGCTGCGGTTGCTGTTTTCACTGCGGCGACGGTCTCCAGCCGGGCGAGAAATTCCCGGAGGATTGGGCACCGGGAACGGATCGAGACGGGTTGTGCAGGGTCGGGAATCACATGGCTTCCCACCCCGAGTGAGTTGGCGGTGCAGTTGATCGAGGGCCATCTTGACACCAGGTAGCGGGATTTTTGGAAGCCGTCCTCGTCAAAGAATCCCTCGGGAATCCAGCAATAAACTGGCCGGGATTTTTGAAGATTTCGATTTCCTGCGGGGGCTGCGGTGGTTGGTCGCGACTTCCGTCGCTCCTACAAGAACCCGCCGATCCTGTTGTAGCGACGGAAGTCGCGATAGGCCATGGAAAGACCACCTCGTGGTCAAGGTCGATTCCGATGCGGGATCGAGGCATTTCCCGACACCGGGATCGGGATTATTCCGACATTGACGATGCCTGCTTCTGGCCATGCTGCATGCATGGACGCCAACACTTTCCCCGGACAACAGGCACTGCGGGTCGGCCGGTCTTCGATACCGGCACAGCCTTATGTCATTACGACGGTATGCCATCACCGAGAAAAGAGATTCTCGCAGTGGCCCTGCGCTTCGCGCGTTGCGGCGACGATCGACAACCAACGTCTCTGGCGTGATTCACGCCTGCTCGGTTGGATCCTGATGCCCGATCATCTGCATGCGCTGGTCGAACTTGGCGAAAACGAGTCGTTGCCAGCACTGATGCGACGCGTGAAATGCGTCACCGCCAGCGTCGCCAATGCGGTCGATCGCAGGCGCGGACGCGCCTGGATGCCGGGCTATCACGACCATGCGTTGCGCAGCGATGAAAGCGTCGCCGCGGCGGTGAGATACATGATCGTGAATCCGGTGCGTGCGGGTCTGGTGAGACGCGCTGGCGATTATCCGTATTGGAACTGCGTGTGGCTGGAGGATGGGATGGCGGATTGGGAATAGGCATGTCGCTTGCTGCGAGTGTTTCCGCGCTTCATCGCGGCTTCCGCCGCTCCTACAGGGGCAAATCCGTCAGGTCCTTTGTAGGAACGGCGCGAGCCGCGAAAAAGCAGGGCAATCAATCCTCGCGCGCCGCCCTGCGGTTCGTCGCTTCGGCTTCGCGCTGCTGACGGATCTGCGCGTCCACCGCGGCGATCGCGGTCATGTTGACCACGCGGCGCGGGGTGGAGGCGGGGGTGAGGATGTGCGCGGGCTGGTCCAGGCCCATCAGGATCGGGCCGATGGCCACGCCGTCGGTCATCACCCGGACCATGTTGTAGGTGATGTTGGCGGCGTCGAGGTTGGGCAGCACGAACAGGTTGGGGCGGCCGTGCAGGGTGGTGTTGGGGAACATGCGTTTGCGCAGCAGTTCGTCCCACGCGGTGTCGCCCTGCATTTCGCCGTCCACTTCCAGCTTCGGCGCGCGCGCGCGGATCAGCTGGTAGGCGCGGCGCATCTTCGCGGCGCTGGCGTTCTCGTGGCTGCCGTAGTTGGAGTGGGACAGCAGCGCGACCTTGGGTTCGATGCCGAACAGTTTCAGGCGATAGGTGGCCTGCAGCGTGGCTTCGGCGATCTGTTCGGCGGACGGATCCACCTGCACGTGGGTGTCGAGGAAGAACCACACGCCGTGGTCGTTGATCACACCGGTCATCGCCGCGGTGCCGGAGACGCCGCGCTCGAAGTCGAACACGCTCAGCAGATAGCCAAGTTTCTTGTGGAAACGGCCGACCAGGCCGCAGATCATCGCGTCGGCTTCGCCGCGCTCGACCATCATCGAGGCGATCAGCGCCGGCCGCGAGCGCAGCAGGTTCTTGGCCGCGGCCGGGGTCACGCCGCGACGTTCGGTCAGCGCGTGGTACTGCTGCCAGTAATCGTTGAAGCGCGGATCGTCGTTGATATTGGTGAGATCGAAATCGACGCCGGCCTTCATGCGCAGGCCGAGGCGCTGGATGCGGGTGTCGATCACGTCCGGGCGGCCGATCAGGATCGGGCGCGCCAGTTGTTCGTCGATCACCGTCTGCACCGCGAGCAGTACCGTTTCCTCTTCGCCTTCGGCATACACGACCCTTTTCCGGTCGCTGCGCGCGCGGTCGTAGACCGGCTTCATCAGCAGACCGGTGCGATAGATGAACTGTCCGAGTTTTTCCCGGTAGGCCTGCATGTCGAGCATCGGCCGCAGGGCGATGCCGGAGTCCATCGCGGCCTGCGCCACCGCCGGCGCCAGTACGGTGAGCAGGCGCGGGTCGAACGGGCGCGGAATGATGTACTCGGCGCCGAAGCGCGGGATTTCGCCAGCGTAGGCGCCGCCGAGGTCGGACGCCTCCATGCGCGCGAGCTGGGCGATGGCGCGCACGCAGGCGAGCTTCATCGCCTCGTTGATTTCGGTCGCGCCCACGTCCAGCGCGCCGCGGAAGATGTACGGGAAGCACAGCGCGTTGTTGACCTGGTTCGGATAGTCCGAACGGCCGGTGGCGATGATGCAGTCGGGGCGCGCGCGCTTGGCGTCTTCCGGGTTGATCTCGGGATTGGGGTTGGCCAGCGCCAGGATGACCGGCTTGTCGGCCATCGTGGCGACCATCTCCGGCTTGAGGATGCCGGCGGCGGACAGGCCGAGGAACACGTCGGCGCCGACGACGATCTCGGCCAGCGTGCGCTTGTCGGTGTCGCGGGCGTAGCGAGCCTTGTCGGGATCGAGATGCGGCCGGCCGGTGTAGATCACGCCGTCGAGGTCCACCGCAAGGATATTCTCCGGCTTCATGCCCAGCGCGACCAGCATGTCGAGGCAGGCGATGCCGGCGGCGCCCGCGCCGGAGGTGGCCAGCTTCACGTCTTCGATCTTCTTGCCGACGATCTCCAGTGCGTTGAGCACCGCGGCACCAACGATGATCGCGGTGCCGTGCTGGTCGTCGTGGAACACCGGGATGTTCATGCGTTCGCGCAGCTTGCGCTCGACGATGAAGCACTCCGGCGCCTTGATGTCTTCGAGATTGATGCCGCCGAAGGTCGGTTCCAGCGAGGCGATGATGTCGACCAGCTTGTCGGGGTCGCGCTCGTTCACTTCGATGTCGAACACGTCGATGCCGGCGAACTTCTGGAACAGCACGCCCTTGCCTTCCATCACCGGTTTGCCGGCGAGCGGGCCGATGTCGCCCAGGCCCAGCACCGCGGTGCCGTTGGTGATCACCGCGACCAGATTGCCGCGTGCGGTCATTTCGCTGGCGGCGTTGGGATCGGCGACGATGGCCTCACAGGCGTAGGCCACGCCCGGCGAGTAGGCGAGGGCGAGATCGCGCTGGGTCACCAGCGGCTTGGTCGGCACGACCTTGATCTTGCCCGGCGGATCCTGGCGATGGTAGGCGAGGGCGGATTGCTTCAGATCGTTGCTGGTCTCGGACATCGGATGCGGCGGCGCGCCGTCTTGATAGGGTCAGGGCCGTCGATTCTAGCGGCAACCCGCGACTTTGGCCGTGCGGTGGCGAATGGTCGCTGCCGGTGACGCGGACTTCAGCCCGCTGCAGCATTCGGATGGATCAGCAGACTGAGGCCCGGCGGACCGGGGCCCGCTTTTGTGCCCGCCGGCGCCGATTGGGCATGGCCCTCCCGCGTCCGCGGGAATGACGAAAATAGATGCATGGCGCTCAAGTAGGGCCAGGCGATCTGACTCCGTGTGTGGTTCATGCGACAGCATGGGCCCTGATCAGCCAGCGGATCGTCTCGGGCCGACTGAAGTCAGGCTTGAATCGTTCACGTCCATGCATGAGCCTGTGGTGATCGTGAATGACCAGGTCGCCAGGACCGATCAGAATCGATGCGATATCGGATTCGGCGACGCGATTCGATTGCTGGCGGAGGTATTCGAGCGCGCGCAAGGCTTCGTCCGTGATCGGAATCATCCAGCCTGGTTGCAGATCGACGCCCAGGTACGCGCCGTCCTTACCTTCTCTGAGTATGGGGACACGTTTGGCGGTCAATGGATCCTCGAACTCACGACAGCTCAACGCCGCAGCGGTTTCCGAAGGCATGCCGACGATGATCGGCCGCGTATCCATGAAAGACGTTGCGCAAGGGTCGTTGCCCACGCGCACGCAAGCCAGTAAATGGTAGTCGGGGGGCGATTCGAGAAAGATGCGATCCTGATGAAACGGAAAATCTCCTGCGCCATTGTTGACGGCAGGAGTTTCGACATGCTCCTGCTGCGGGATCACATGATGGAATGGCGTATTGAACGGAAAACTCTCATCTTCAGCGACCCGGATCCGCACATCCATCAGCGCGGCGCACAACGCGATCGAATGCTCCGTTTTCATGTCCATGCCTGGCGGGTTGCAACGATCGCGCGGCGTCGGCGAACCACCGGCCTCCTTGAATGGAAGACCGCTGATGACGATCAGCGGCGCATCATTCGTCCCATCCCTGAACTCACGAAGTGCGGCCGCCAGGCTTTCGCAATCCATCCGCAAATCATCCACTTCACGCGCATCCGGCGCGGCGCAATGATCTTCAAACGCGATACGTTCCGCTGCCGACAGCGTATATCTTGCGATTTCCATGCAGCGCTCACTCCTGCGGCTCGATTGATGTAGGCGGATCAAAGCGATGAGCCGCCGACGACTCCAACGCACAAACAAAAAAACGTGGAACGCCAACGGCGTCTGCTGCCCCTGCTCGTATGCGCAGCATTGCCGGGCAATCGGATTCGCCATGCCCGAGGTGACCCCGACCTCGCTTTGTGTACGCCGCGCAGCCTTTCCGGGTCGGGGCCGCCGAGTCTACCGGGAATCTGCGACCTCCACCGTGCGGTGGCGGATGGTGGCTGCCGGTAGAGCGGCCTTCAGGCCGTTGCAGGTTTTCGGAAACGATTCAGCAGCCTGAAGGCCGCTCTACCGGGGGTGGTCAAACGCCCAGCCCCAGCACCAGATCGTCGGCATCCACGCGATCCAGACGGATCCTGTTGGCGAACAGCGAGAACGCGAGCATCCCCGCCAACCCGTTCGCCCGCTGCATCCACGGCGGCAGGTAGCGCGGCGCGGCGATCGCGCCGGCATCGAACATCGGCTGCAGCGCGAACACGTCCTCCAGCGCGAGTTTGCCGGCGAACAGCTGCCGCGCGACCGCGAGCTTGCGATGGCGCAGGCACCAGCGGAAAAAGGTGTGCACGCTGAGCAGGCCGTGCAGATACACGGTGTCCTTGGTGAACGCCGCGCCGCCGCCGAGCGGCGCGCCGCGGAACACCCGCTGCGAGGACGCGAAACTGTCCTCGGGCGATTGCCCGGCGTCGAGGAAGAAGCGGAACACCTGCACGAAATCGGCGCCGCCGATCGCCATGTCGATGGCGACGATGCGCAGGCTGATGCGCTTCATGCGTTCGATGTCCATCGAGCCGGAGATCAGTTCGGCGAACGTCGCCAGCCCTTCCTGCGTCGCGGTGGTGCGCGGCGCGCTGCGGATCATCGATTTCAGCAGCGGCTGTTCGCGGCCGTTGATGCCGGTGAGTGTGTGCACGAACGCTTCGTGGACCAGCAACTGGTGACGATCGTATTCGCTGAAACCGGTATTGGTGCGCAGGCGGATGCGGGTGGCGCTGGCGGCGGCCTTGGCGATCAGCGCCGGGTCCAGTTCCACTTTGACCTTGTGCCCGGTGAAGAACGCGTCGATGTCTTGCTGCAGCGCATCGCGCACCGTTTCCGCGGCCATCACCGCGTCGGGCTCGATGTCGCGCAGCTCCTGATCCATGTCGTCGGCCACGTCGATGAAATGTTGCGCGGCTTCGAGATTGGTCGGGCCGTTGCCGGGCAGCATTTCCACGGGGCGTCCGTACAGCCGGGTCGAATACGCAGTGACTTTGTGACTGCCCGCGGCATCGAGCAGCCGGGTGCCGATGCGCCAGCTGTCGGCGGTCTGGATCAGATAATGGCCGAGCGGATGATCCGGATCGGCGTTTGTGCGCACCGCGTCCAGCGCCGCGCGCACGGCGTCGAAATCCTGTTTCGGGTAATCGATCTTCGGCAGATGGATGCGGCCGATCCGCCATGCCGCCAGGAAGGTGTCCTGCGCGCTCGCCGGCCAGCTCAGGGTTTCCAGAAGACGGATGCCGCGCACCGCCGCGACCAGGCGCGCATCGAGTGCGGCGTGATGGGTGATGTCCGGTGGAAAGCTCATGGGGTGATCAGCGTTCTTGTAGGAGCGGCGGAAGCCGCGATGATTGGCGGAAAGCCTTTCCGCAGCCAATCGCGGCTTCCGCCGCTCCTACAAAGGCGATTTCAATCCCTGCCATACCGGTCATCCGACGGCTTGTGCCGCGGCTTGCTCCCGGTTTTCGGGTTGGCGTTCTGCACCAGCCGGGTCGCGAGCTTGTCGGCGGCGGTGGCCACCTCGTCGCGCAGCTTGAGGTAGTTCGCCAGACGCGCCGGATCGAGGGTGCCGGCCTCCAGCGCCGTGCGCACCGCGCAGCCCGGTTCTCGGGCGTGGTGGCAGTCGCGGAACTTGCATTCGCCGGTCAGGGTTTCGATATCCGCGAAACCGCCGTCGGCCAGATGCTCCTCGCCGGTCGGCTTGAGCTCGCGCATGCCGGGCGTGTCGATCAGGCAGCCGCCTGACGGCAGCGGCAGCAGGGTGCGGAAGGTGGTGGTGTGTCGGCCGCGGGCGTCGTTTTCGCGCACCGCATTGGTCTTCATCTTCTCCACGCCCAGCAGGGTGTTGGTCAGGGTCGATTTGCCGGCACCCGACGAACCCACCAGCACCGCGGTGCGGCCCGGCCCCAGCCACGGGTCCAGCGCGGCGACGCTGGCGCGGTCCTTGGCGTTCACCGCCACCGCGACGATGCCCTGCGCGGCCAGCTCGGCCAGCGCCGCCAGCGAGGCTTCGGCGTCGTTGCCGTCCACGTCGGCCTTGGTCAGCACCACCACCGGATTGGGTGAGCCGTGGGCGGTGCCGCCGCCGCGGACCAGCAGCAGGTAGCGTTCGATGCGGCGCGGGTTGAAATCGGCGTCCAGGCCGCAGACCACGAACACCGTGTCGATGTTCGCGGCGATGACCTGCTGCTGGTAGTGCTCGCCGGCGGCAGCGCGCTTGATGGTGCTGCGTCGCGCCAGCAGCGCCACGATCTGGGTGCGCGGCGGGCGGTCTTCGATCAGCACCCAGTCGCCGACCGCGGCGCGGTCTTGCGACGGAAAGCGGCGGCGCATCCATTCCGGCGGCGATTCCACGCTCAGCGCATGCCCGGGCGCTTCGGCGACGACGTAGCCGGAGCGGTGCTGTTCGATCACCCGCGCAGGGCGCGCCTGCGGATTGGCGGCGATGGCGGCGGCCCAGTCCGGTTCGGTGACCTCGTGCCCGGCCTGGCCGGGAAAGGGCCAGCCGATGGCGTCGAGGACGGGAACCGGGGCGGGAGCGGAGGTGGTCAAACGAGTGGGGAACGGTTGGTCATGCTCCGATTCTAAGTCGCGCCGGCCCGGTTCGACCGGAATGCCCGGCATGCAGGCGGCCGTCGCGGGCGGCTTCGGTGCTGGAGCGGGCGCTGTGGAAGGCGCCGCCGGCCGGTTCTTTCCGGCGATCTGCTAGTCTTTCCCGACTTTTTTGCGCCCGCCGAACCGATGTCGCCTTCCAGTCCGCACCACAGCCCGAAGCCCGTTCTCAAGACCCGCGAACGCCTTTCCGAGGTCCGCTACGAGATCCGCGGCGAGCTCGCCCGGCGCGCGCGCGAACTGGAGGCTCAGGGTCGGACGCAGATCAAGCTGAACCTCGGCAACCCGGGCGCCTTCGGCTTCCGCGCCCCGGAACACCTGCAGCGCGCCATCGCCGACCACATTGCCGACACCGATCCCTACACCCACCAGCAGGGCCTGCCGGCCGCGCGCGACGCCATCGCCGCCTTCCACAAACGCCGCGGCACCCCAAACGCCTCGCCCGAGCGCGTGTTCATCGGCAACGGCGTCAGCGAACTGATCGATCTGAGCCTGCGCGCGCTGCTGAACCCCGGCGACGAAGTGCTGCTGCCGTCGCCCGACTATCCGCTGTGGTCGGCCGCGACCATCCTCAACGACGGCCGCCCGGTGTACTACCGCTGCCATGCCGACAACGGCTTCCTGCCCGATCCCGACGAGATCGCGCAGCTGGTGTCGTCGCGTACCCGCGCGATCGTACTGATCAATCCGAACAACCCCACCGGCGCGAATTATCCGCGCGAGATCCTCGAACGCATCATCGCGATCGCCGCGAAGCACAATCTGCTGTTGATGGCGGACGAGATCTACGATCACATTCTTTATGACGACGCGAAGTTCGAGCCCTTGGCGCCGCTGGCAGGCGATCTGCCGTGCCTGTCGTTCGGCGGCCTGTCGAAAGTGCATCGCGCCTGCGGCTGGCGCGTGGGCTGGGCCGTGCTGAGCGGCGACCCGCTGGCCAGCGGCGATTTCCACCACGCCATGGATCTGCTCGGCGCGCTGCGCCTGTGCGCGAACGTGCCCGGCCAGTTCGCCATCGACGCCGCGCTGCATGGCGCCGACACCATCAGCGCGCTCACCGCACCCGGCGGTCGTCTGTACGAAACCCGCCGCGCATTGATCGACTGCTGCGACGCCAGCGAGCATCTGCAACTGGTCGCGCCCGCCGGTGCGCTGTACGGCTTCCCGGCCGTGGTCGGCGCCGCCGCGCACGGGTTCGACGACCATGCCTTCGCGCTGGAAATGCTTGAAACCGAGGATGTATTGATAGTGCCGGGCTCCAGCTTCAACGTGCCCGAGCGCAATTTCTTCCGCGTCACCCTGCTGCCGGAAGCGCCGGTGCTGCGCGAGGTGTTCGCGCGCATCGAGCGCGTCCTGCAGCGTCGTGCAGACGCCGCATCGGCGCAGCGCGCCGCAGTCGCCTGATCGATGACGGTCATGCCGGTCGTGTTCGCAGCGATGCTTGCGGCCGGGGCTGCCGATGACGCGCACGCCGCGGCGACGTCTTCGTATCTCGCTCTCGGCGACAGCTACACCATCGGCGAGAATGTCGAAGCCGCCGGCCGTTGGCCGATGCAACTGGCGGCCGCGCTGCGCGCCGAAGGCATCGTCATCGACGACCCACGCATCATCGCTACCACCGGCTGGACCACCGACGAACTCTCGGCTGCGATCGACGCTGCCGAGCCGCTCGGCGACGACCATGCATTGGTGAGCCTGCTGATCGGCGTCAACAACCAGTATCGCGGCCGCGCCGTCGACGAATACGCGCATGAATTCTCGGTCCTGCTTGAACGCGCCATCGGCTTCGCCGGGCGTCGCGCTGACCGCGTATTCGTGCTCGCGATTCCCGACTGGGGCGTGACCCCGTTCGCCGCGGACAGTGGCCGCGACACCGCAGCGATCGCGCGCGAGCTCGATGCCTGCAACGCGGCCGCGGCGAAGATCTGCGCCGAACGCGGCGTGGTCTTCATCGATATCGCGCCGGTCAGCCGTGCGCGCGGCGCTGAAGCGGCGATGCTCGCCGACGACGGCCTGCATCCCTCCGCGGCGATGTACGCCGAATGGGCGCGATTGGCGCTGCCGGCCGTGCGCCGCATGCTTTCCAAAGACGTGCTGTCCGAGGCGTCGCGATGAGCATGAGCGCCACGACGCTGCCGTTCGCCTCCGCCGACGCGCGCCGCATCGCCGAAGCCTTCCTGCCGTCGTTTCCGCTGGGCAATCGCTACGACTATTACTACGTGCGCGCCAAGCTCGGCAGCGATCCGCTGTATCCCGGCGTGCTCGCCGCATTGCGCGGCAGCAGCGAGCCGCTGCTGGATCTCGGCTGCGGCCTGGGCCTGCTCGCGCACGCGCTGCGCTTCGACGGGCAGGCCCTGGCGTATCGCGGCGTCGACAACGATGCCGCCAAGATCGCGCGCGCGCGCCGCGTCGCCGACAAGTGCGGCTTCGCGCAGACGCAGTTCGACGTGGTCGATCTCGCCAACACCACACCCGAGCATCGCGGCAGCGTCGCGATCCTCGACGTATTGCAGTATCTCGACACCGACGCGCAGCGCGCGTTGATCGCGAAGATGGCCGCGATGCTCACGCCCGGCGCGACGCTGGTGATCCGCAGCGCCATCGACGACGCCACCGGCCGCGCGCGCACCTCGCGCGTCACCGACCGGCTCGCCAACTGGATCGGCTGGATGCAGTTCCGCCCGCGCAGTTATCCCACCCTCGACGGCCTGCGCGCCGCGCTGGAAGCCGCCGGCCTGCAGGCCGAGTTCATGCCGCTGTACGGCAACACCCCGTTCAACAACTGGTTGATCGTCGCGAAGCGCGCGTAAGTCGGGCCCTGGCCCGACATTTCGGCCGGGCAGAACACGTTCGTGAAATTGTTCCGATGATTGTGCGGCGCAAACGGATACACCGTAATGTCGGGCCAGGGCCCGACCTACGGTAATACGCTGCGATACCCCAACGCATCCAACCTTTGCAGCAGCAGGCGCAGCGTTTCGACATTCCGCCCGTGCGCCGCGCCCTCGTGCAGCAGCACGATCGCACCGGGCGAAAGTCCGCGTTCGATCCGCGCCACCACCGATGAAACATCTGCCGCGACCCCATCGAAGCCGCGCGCGCTCCACGCCACCCGCGCGAGACCATGCATTTTCAGCGCGACGTTGACGAACGGATTGCTCATGCCGACCACCGCGCGGAACCAGCGCGGCGGCGCTCCGGTAATCTCCTGCAGGATCCGCTGCGTGTCCGCGATCTCGCGGCGCATCCGCGTCGGTCCCAGCGCCCAGAACCACCGCGCGGGATGGCTGGCGCTGTGATTGCCGATGCCGTGGCCGCGACGCAGGATTTCTTGCACCAGTTCTGGATGCCGCGCCGCGCGTTCGCCGACCAGGAAGAACGTGGCTTTCGCGCCGTGCGCATCCAGTGCGTCGAGCGCGGAGAGGGTGTCGTCGGATGGGCCGTCGTCGATCGTCAGCCACACCTGTTTGTCGTTCGTCGGCAAACGCGTCAGCACCGGCCCGAACAGGCGCGAATACGGCCACAGTGTGCCCCACCAGAACGGCGCATGGCTGGCGACCATCAACGGCAGCCCGACCGTCCAGCCCCAGCGCCACCACGCCGCCGCTACCAGCAGCTGCGACAGCATCAGCAGCCAGATCCACGCGTGCGGGCGGCGCGGAATGCGATGCAGGCTGGCGGCCGGACTGGCGGAAGGCGAGGTCATCGCGGCATGATGCCACGCATCGCCGCACGATCAGGAACCGCCATGTCCTTCCGCAATCTCTCCGTCGCCGACGCCGATACGCAAGTGCGCGCGGGCGCGATCACCCTCGTCGATGTGCGCCCGCCCGAGGAGCGCGCTATCGCGTCGGTCGCTGTCGCGCATGAAAGCTTGGAAAACGGTGGCATCGAACGTCTGCTCGCCTTGCCGAAGGACGCGCCGATCGCGTTCCTCTGCCACCACGGCGGACGGAGCGCGCAGGCTGCGATGTATTTTTCGCAGCAGGGGTTTGTGGATCTCTACAACGTGGTTGGCGGGATTGATGCGTGGAGTCTTGATGTGGATGAGGAGGTGCCGCGGTATTGAATGCTGCTCTGCAGTCATGCCGCGTACCGATCTGTGGTATGTGCCCATCGAGATGTCCATCCAGCTTGTGGCTTAGTTAGTCAGCTGCAGACGATTCATAGACTGGAATCTCGTCGCCAATAATCTCCCTGATGCGGCGCAGGGCTTTCCTTGGGGCATAGATAGATTCCACGATATCAAGTGCTCTCCATCCTGGAGTGGGCTCGTAAACTAAGGCCAAATCTTTTCGTGGAATTAGGGTTTTATCCACTGTTAGTTCATGGTTCCAAAATGCGGGATCAATGGCAACTAGGTTCTGTTTTTCTGTATCTAACAATTCACGGCCTAACGGCCGTCCATTTAGCATGATATCGCCAGCAATCAATCGCCATTCTCTCTGACGATAATAGCCAAGAGGTTCGTTGCTGTGATTGTTGTCTGTAGGGCAAAACATGCTTAAAAGTATCGAAAAAAATCCAATGCTGTGATCGAAGGGAATGTTGTTGAATTATATATGTGACAGCACCTGTTTTACATGTTCTGCTGGCACCGAATGAGAGGTGATAATCTCCCCGGCGGCATTCGTGTTTTGGAGGTGTAGGTTGTAATCATGTGCAACAGGCTTCCCAAAGCTGCTAGATGCGGTCTCCGGAGTGGCGTAGTTTTTTAATTCTTGAAGTTGGCCAAGCACATGCTTGGTGTGTTGCATGCCATTCACGCACAGTGCGCCGATCAGGCTAATTGGTTCTGAAATTCCTTGCGGCATATAAATGACTGGCATGGCTCCAGTGTTTCGAAGCTTGGTGCTATCAAAAAAAAGCGCGAGCGGGCCAAAAATCTTGCTATGACGGGAAAGATCGTCTGCTGAAAGATCTGTAAAGCAAAGTCTGCGTTGCAGTATGCGTAGGGGTAGGTCATTAGGCGTCGCTTGCTGAAAGTCCCACTTTTGAACCTCGGGTGCAAGAACTAGGCCAATATCTTTTATTAGGGAGAGAATGCGAAGCGCCCTATTCAGTGTGACGTCTTCTGTTTCGTCTTGTTTAGGGCGCGGAAAGCTATGAACTAATCGCTGTGTCTGTGTGTTTGGGATACTCATAGGTGAGGCGATTCAATGTTTTTTGGGCGTGGCGATATAAATAAATTTGCGAGCATGGTGGAGTAAGCGAAGTGCAACTCCACCGTTTGACTTTGATGCATCGAGGTGTAGTTGCGCCACGCCACGATTACTACTATTACCCCGGCAACCCCAGATCATCCAACATCGCACGCAGGAAGCGCGCCGCTTCGCCGCCGGTGCAGACGCGGTGATCGAAGGTCAGCGACAGCGGAATCACCTTGTGCGATTCGAAGCCGCCCAGCACCGGGGTGATCTGGTGGCGCGCGCGGCCGGCGGCGACGATGGCGACGCACGGCGGTACCACCACCGGCGTGGCGTAGCGGCCGGCGAACATGCCGAAGTTCGACAGCGAAATCGTATAGCCGCTCAATTCGCTGGACGGAATGCTGCGGTCCTCGACCTGGGTGCGCAGGCGGGTGATGGCTTCGCGCACGCCGCGCGCGTCGAGCACGTCGGCGTTGCGCAGCGCGGGCACGAACAGGCCGTCGTCGGTGTCCACCGCGATGCCGATGTCGACGTGCGGATGCAGGGTGCGGGTGAGGTTGTCGCCGTCGAACCAGGCGTTGAGCGCCGGCACCGCTTTCGCGGCGACGCAGATCGCGCGCACCAGGCGCACGGTCATGTCGTTGCCGTGCGCCCAGGCATGGATGTCGGCGTCGTCGGTGAGCGTGGTCGGCACCACTTTCGTATGCGCATCGGCCATCACCCGCGCCATGTTGCGGCGCACGCCCTTGAGCTGTTCCGGCTGGCCGCTGGCGGACACGCCCGGCGGCTGCGTACGCATCGGTTTGCCGGTGGCGGAGAGTTGGGTGCGCTGCTCGGCCGCATGTGTGGGAGCGGCGCGAGTCTCGACGGGTGCAGCGGCGGTGCCTGGAGTCGCGACTTGCGTCGCTCCCACAGGAACCGTGCCCGCCACGCCGGGCTGACCAGCCATTCGGCTGTTGAAAACCGCCGAACCATCGGCCGCCGCGCGCTTTACGTCGTCCATCGTCGCCACGCCGTCGGCGCCGGTGGCGCGCACGCGTGACAGATCCACGCCGAGCTTGCGCGCCATCGCGCGCACCGCCGGCATCGCCTTCACGCCGCCCACCGCGACCGCGGCCTCGCTGCGCACCGCATCGGAGCTCTGCATCGCGCCGACCACGGTGCCGGCGTCGTCGCGTTTGGTTTCGCTGGTCGCGGGAGCGGTTTCGGTCGCGACCTTGGCCGGCTGTGCAGGGCTCGGGGCTGAAGCCCCTCCTACGGAAGCGGATGGCGGCGGCGCGTGATGATGCCCGGTGTCCTGACCTTCGGCGCGCTGCGGCATCGACGGATCGACTTCGAATTCCGCGAGCATCGTGCCGGTCACGACCACATCGCCGTCGCCGCCCGCGAGCTTCAGCACCTTGCCCGATACCGGCGACGGTACTTCCACCACCGCCTTCGCGGTTTCCATCGACACCAGCGGCGCATCGAGCTTGATGGTGTCGCCCGGCTTCACGAACCATTCGACGATGGTGGCGTCCGGCAGGCCTTCGCCGAGGTCGGGGAGGATGAAGGTCTTGGTCTGGCTCATGGGGGAATTCCTCTGGTTCTGTTGCCGAGTCGTCGGACGGTCACGCCGACTGCCGGGTGGAAAGTCGGAGCGCTTGCGCGATGTAGTCTTTCAGGTGTTGCGATTCGATGTCGGCAAACGTCTGCAGTTTGATGTGGCGACGGAATTTGCCGTTGCCTTCGAGCGTGCCATGTGTGTTCTCCAGCTCAGCGCCCCGGCCGAACTCCATCGTGACGTGCGCGGAATAGGCGAACACGCCGCAGAACTGTTCAGGTGCGGAAAACAGGATGCCGCCGTACATCACCCGTTCGGACATCTTCGGCGCTACCGCGCGGACCACGCTGCGTACGGCCTGCACCAGCGCATGCAGATCGGGATGGGTGAGCTGCAGGTCGTGCAGCAACTGTTCGACTTTCGGGTCGCTCATGTGCGCTCCAGATGTTCCGTCGGCACCCATCCGCAGCGTCCATCCGCGTGTTCGCACCACCACCAGCCGCCGAGTTCGTGCAGCAGGGTCACGGCATCGCCGGCATCCACATCGAGTTCCTGTGCGGAGTAATCGCGCAGCGCTTCGGCGCGGCCGTCGTCGAGAGGCTTGAGCCAGTCCAACGGCGCCCAGCCGGTATTGCCGTCGGCGGTGACGGTCCAGATGAAGGCCGGCCATTCGGTGTCGCGTTCGCCGGGGGTTACGAGTTCGCCCTGTGCGAACCGGATCGGGTTCGCGTATTGGGTCCGGTAGTCGCGGACGATGCGGGCCTGCATCAGAGGGCGCTGCTGGCGAGTGGTGCGCGAAGAGCAAATCCCCCCGTCATCGCTGCGCGATGCCGACCCCCTTTTTCAACGGGGGTAAAAAGCGCGGTGTCTTTCCAGCTTCTTTTCGCAAGGAGGGCAAAAAGCGCGGCGTTTTTCCAGCCCCCTTTGAAAAAGGGGGCGATCGCCTGCGCAGCAGGCGATGGGGGATTTGCGCTTGCGCCAATCGCCCGCATCGTCCGGCTCAACTCGCGGCCAAAGTTCTTTTCGCCGCGGCGACGATCTTTTCGACGCTGGGCAGATACTTCATTTCCAGGCGGAACAGCGGGATGTGGGTGTCGTAGCCGGTGACGCGTTCGACCGGCGCGACGAGATCGTACATCGACTCTTCGGCCAGACGCGCGGCGATCTCGGCGCCGAATCCGGCGGTCTTCGGCGCTTCGTGCACGATCACGCAGCGGCCGGTCTTGCACACCGATTCGGCGATGGTCGGGAAGTCCAACGGCTTGAGCGTGGCGACGTCGATCACTTCGGCGCTGATGCCGTCCTTCGCCAACGCGTCGGCGGCTTCCAGGCATTCCTTCACCTGCGCGCCCCAGGTCACCAGGGTCACGTCGCTGCCGTCGCGCAGCACGTAGCACACGTCCAGCGGCAGCGCTTCGCCGTCGTCCGGCACCAGCTCCTTGTACTGGCGATAGATGCGCTTGGGTTCCATGTAGATGACCGGATCCTCGTCGCGGATCGCGGCCAGCAGCAGGCCGTAGGCGCGCTGCGGCGACGACGGCATGACCACGCGCAGGCCGGGCACGTTGGTGAACATGGATTCGTTGGCTTCGCTGTGATGCTCGGGCGCGCGGATGCCGCCGCCCCACGGCACGCGCAGCACCATCGGGCAGGTGAGGCGGCCGCGGGTGCGGTAACGCATGCGCACGGCGTGGCAGACGATGTGATCGATCATCGGATACACGAAGCCGTCGAACTGCGCTTCGGCCACCGGGCGCATGCCCTGCGCGGCCATGCCCACCGTCAAACCGGCGATGGTGGTTTCGTCCAGCGGCGTGTCGAGCACGCGCTCCGGGCCGAAGATCTGCTGCAGGCCGGCGGTGGCGCGGAACACGCCGCCGTTCACGCCCACGTCCTCGCCTAGCACAAGCACGCGCTCGTCGGCGCGCATGGCGTAGGCGAGCGCCTGGGTGATGGCTTCGATCAAGGTGATGGGTGCGCCGTCAGCCATGCTTGCGACCCTCCGCGGCGATGGCTTCGGCACGCTGCGCCTGGATATCCGGCGGCAACTCGGCGTAAAGGAAATCGAACATCGCGCTCACGGGCTGCACGGGGGTTTCCAGATAGGCGTTGATTTCGATGTCAATGAGCCTTCCGCACTCGTCGGCCCAGGCGCTTTCCTGCGCCTGGTCCCACAGGCCGGCGGCGGTGAGATAGGTGCGCAGCCGGGTGACCGGTTCGCGCGCCCACGCGGCTTTCACTTCTTCTTCGCCGCGGTAACGACGGGCGTCGTCGGCGGTAGTGTGGTCGTGCAGGCGATAGGTCATGAATTCGATGACGCTGCCGCCGCCGCCGCTGCGCGCGCGGTCCAGCGCCAGGCGCATGCCTTCCATCACCGCGATGAGGTCGTTGCCGTCCACCTGCAGGCAGTGCAGGCCGCCGGCGATGCCTTTCTGCGCCAGCGTGGGCGCGCCGGTCTGCGCCGCGCGCGGCACCGAGATCGCCCAGCCATTGTTGATGATGCACTGGACGAAGGGCAGGGTGTAGGCGCCGGCGGAATTGATCGCGGCGTAGGTGTCGGTCTTCGAACTGCCGCCGTCGCCGCAGGTGGCCACGGCCACGCGCGGTTCCTTGCGCAGCTTGAACGCCAGCGCGGCGCCGGCTGCGTGCAGACATTGCGTCGAGATCGGCACGCACCACGAGAAGTCGTGCTTCGGCACGGCGAAGTCGTTGCCGCGTTCGTCGCCGCCCCAGTACAGCAGCACTTCGCGCGGACGCACGCCACGCATGAACTGCGCGCCGTATTCGCGATAGCTGGGCGCGAACACGTCCTCGGGCCGCATCGACGCGCCGATGCCGATGTGCGTGGCTTCGTGACCCAGACAGGCGGCGTAGGTGCCGAGCTTGCCGGTGCGCTGCAGCGCGATGGCCTTGCTGTCGAAGGTGCGCACGAACAGCATCTGCTTGAACAGCGGCAACAGCGTGGCGGGGTCGGCGAAGGCGACGGGCGGCTGGGCGACGAGCGTGCCGTCGGGGCCGAGATACTGCAGGTATTCGATTTCGAAACGTGCTGCGACGGTCATCGTGCGGGGGTCTCGTGCGTCGGTTGCGCGAATCATACCCGCTCCGCCTGAAGCCTTCGTTGCGCAGCGCGTCATGACGGATCGCGTGCGGACGCGTATGGCCTGCGTGAACCGCGGCCCGCAAAAGTCGTCCCTCAAAAAAAAGAAGCGCGGCCGGAGCCGCGCTTCTGGGTGTCGCAAATGGCGTCGACGATCAGCCGCCAGCACCCGATACGTCGCCCGGGCCGGTCGCCGGCGCACCGGTGACCTGGAGCGTGCGACCCGCGCTGTTGTTGACCGACAGCGGATCGCTGGTGGCGGTGGCGCCGACGGTCGCGCTGAAGGTGAGGGTGGGCTGACCCTGCACGCTGGGCGCGGTGACATTCAGCGTGAAGTTGACGCGGGCGCCGCTGGCGAAACTGCCGGCGGCGGTGCAGACGGTGTTGAAGTCGCCGTTGCCCAGCGAACCCGGCACGCAGGTCCAACCGGCCGGCGGAACCACCGAGGCGCGGTTGACGGCGACGTTGCCGGTGAAGGTCGCCGTGGGCTGCGAGGTCGCATTCGGGCCGTTGCTGCGGACCTGGACCGCCACCGTCGCGATGCCGCCGGCGGGGATGGTATCGACCGGACCACCGATCAGGCGCACGGCGAGGTCGGCGTTGGGCAGAACGACGGCATTGACGGCCACGCTCGCGGTGGCGCTGTTGTCGCTGTTGCTGCGGTCGCGGCTTTGCGAAGCCACGGCCGCCGCCATCTGCAGCGTGCTGGCCGTCGGCAGCGACGGTGCGGTCACCGCTGCGCTGAAGGCGGCCTGGCCGCTGTCTTCCAGCGAGGTGGTGGTGCAGGTCACGGTGGTGGTGCCGCCGGCCTGGACAGGCGCCGCGCAGCTCCACTCGGCAGGCGCGGTGACCGTCACCGCGACCAGCGCATCGAACACCAGCGCCACGCTGGGGAATGCGGCCTTGTTCGGACCGGCATTGCTGACGTTGGCGGTGAAGGTGGCGATGGCGCCGGCCGCGACCGTGGCCGGCGTGGCCGCGGCGGTGATCGAAAGATCGGCGGTGCGGAAATCCGCCACGCTGATCGCCAGGCGCACCGGGTCGTGATCGGACACGCGAATCGCATTGCCGGCGACGCCGTAGTTGTGCACACCGAAGTCGGCGTTGATGCGGGCGTGGTCGACCACCAGGTCGGCCGCGTCCAGCACCGTCGCTTCGTTCACCAGCACGTGGTCGAGCGTCTGCGCGTTGCCCGCGAACACGTATGAATAGCGTTCCAGCGGATCGACGATCAGCTCGGAACCGTCGATCAGGGGCGCGGTGATCGGGCTGGCGGCGTAGGTCAGCACGTTCGGTTCGGCCGCTTCGTTGCCGCGGAGGATGCCCATCACATCGGCGTAGCCGTCGCTGAATTCGAAGGCGTTGAAGTCGCCGACCAGCACGATGCGCTCGTCCGGATCGGCCTGCTGCCGCGATTCGACCAGGTTGGCCAGGAACACCGCCTGCTGGGCGCGCTTGTTGCGGACGCGCTCGCTGTCTGTCGCCCAGCCGCTGCTGCCGGGCGTGGTGTCGTCGATGCCGTTGAGCGAACGCAGGTGGTTGACGATGACGGTGACCGGGAAGGACGCGCCGTTGTCCTGGTTGACCACCGCGCGCAGCATCAGCGGCGGACGGTCGTTGAGCAGGCTGGTGGAGGCGTCGGGATTGGTGAACAGGGTGTCCTTGCCGAGCTGGACCACTTCGACCACGTCGACGCGGCTGACGGCGCCCACACTGCGGTTGCTGACCAGGAAGCCGACGTTGATGCCGCCGACGTCGTTGCCCTGTACCAGATACGGCACATAGGCCGGGGCGCTGGCGCAGGTGGCGTTGATGCGGTCGGCCAGCAGGCCCAGCACGCGCAGGTTCTCGACTTCGACCACGCCGAGGATGTCCGGCGTCTTGAGGAAGTCGCAGATCGCCAGCGAGGTCTTGGTCAGGCGCTTGTCCAGCGCAGCGGCCTGGATGGTCGGGCCGCCGTTGCTGTCGTTCACTTCATCGAAGAAGCGCAGCAGGTTGAAGGCGCCGATGGTGACGTCTTCGTAACGCGCGGTGTCCACGGCCGTCGGCGTCTTGCCGGCGCCGACGGTGGGCGGGGTGGTGGCGTCGGGCAGAAGCGCCCAGGTGCCGGAGAAGTAATCCAGCACGCCGACCATGTTGGTGATCTCGGCATCCGCATCGAGCGCGATGGCGGTCGCGCCGACCTGGCCGCGGCTGCGCACCATCAGGCGTTCCTGATTGGTGTCGAAGCGCGGTGGGGTCTTGCCGCCCGGGATCGGGAACGCGTCGAGGATGCCGATGCCGGCTTCGCGGAACGGACGGGCGACATCGGACAGCACCACGTGGAAGACGCCGGTGGTGGTGGACGTGGCGGCGGCTTCGCTGATGTTGCCGTCGGAACTGGCGACCACGCGGCTGCGGGCGGCGCTGACGCGCATGCCTTCGAACTTCTCGGCGGTGCCCGGCAATGCGGTGGCGCCGAAGTCGGCGCTGGTCAGCTCGATCGGAGCCGGCAGGGCGACGCCGGTGGCGACGACCTGGATCGAGGTGACCAGGGTGAGCTGGCTGATCGAAAGCTGGTTGAGGTTGCTGGCCGGCGTGAACTCGGCGACGGTGCCGGTGACGCGAACCAGATTGCCCACTGCGGCGGTGGCCGGCGGCGCGGTCGACGTGAAGACGAAGATGCCTTCCGACGTCGCCGGGTTGCCGTCGACCTGTGCGTCGGCGGTCTGCAGGAAGAAGCCGTTGTTGAACTTCTGCGCGGTGACGATGCCTTCGGTGGTGACGATGCTGCCGTTCAGCGGCGACACCAGACCCGAACCCTGGATCTGCGCGATCGGGGTGAGGGTGACTTCGTCGTTCTGGATGGTGCCCAGGCCCTGCCCGTCGGAGACGACAGCGCCGGCGACGCCGGTGATGTTGACGAAGAAGGTTTCGTTCGGCTCGGTCACCGTGTCGCCGTTGATGGTGATGGCGACGGTGGTGGAGGTGGCGCCTTGCGGAATGGTGGCGGTACCGGTCGCGGCCACGTAGTCGCTGCCCGCGGTGGCGGTGCCGTCGGCGGTGGCGTACTGGATGGTCACGCCGCCGACGCCGGCCGGCGAGCTCAGGCCGAAGCCGAAATTCATGACGCTGGTGCCGCTGTCGCCTTCGAACGCGCTGACGTCGCTGACCGAGACCAGCGGCAGGCCGACGCCGCCGACGGTGAGCGAGAAGTCGTCGATCGCCAGGCCGTCGTCGGAGTTGGTGGCGTCGGCGTCATTCCAGCGCAGGCAGAAGGTCGCGCCGTTGGCGATGTTCAGGCCGCTGATGGTGGCCGCGAGCGTGGTGCGGTTGCCGGCCGCGTTGCCGTCCTTCGGGCCGGTCGTAGCGGTGTTCGGGGTGACGAAATCCAGCGCGTTGACATCGACCCAAGCGCCGGTGGTCAGCGAGGTCGCGTCGAGGCTGTACTGGAAGTCGAGCTGGTCGGCGCGGGCTGCGGTGCCCAGGCGCCACTGTTCGCCGGTATAGCCGACGTCGAAGTTGAGGAGACTGCCGCCGGTCGCATTGCTGAAGCAGGCGCCGAAGGAGGCGATCAGCGTGCCGCTGCGCAGGCTGCCGAAGGCGCGTTCGGTGCTGCCGGCGGCGCCGTAGCTGTAGGTGTCGCCGGTGGTGCTGTTGCCGGTGTCCACCGCGTACTGCTCGTTGTCGCGCCCGCCGCCGCCGGTTTCGTTGAGCAGCCAGCCCGTAGGCAGGGCGGTGTTGTTGACACTGTTAACGGTATTCGACAGCGTGTCGAAGTTCTGGCTGTAGGTGCCCCCCGACACCGGAATGGTCTGGGCCAGCGCGGGTGCGGCGATGCTGCAGAGCAGCATGATCGGCAATGCGCGGCGGAATGATGTGGACACGAGATCGGCCGCGTACCCGCGGCCCATGAATCGAAGCATGGTGTTCCCCCAATCGAATGAGCTGCCGCAAGTTGTGCGGACTCTTGATTCTGACGGAAATCGTGCCGGCCGTGGGTTTCAATCCGATGACCGGCCTGCCCGGCGAAGCCGTGGGGGCGGGCCTGCCGGAGGCTTTCCATACGGTCATGCGTTACTCTGTATGGATGAATATCGATCACAACGAGCGTCCGCTCGAAGCGGGCATCCATACCGATCTGTCCGGTCGCATGACCTACAGCGGCTATCTGCACCTGGACCGTCTGCTCAGCGCCCAGCAGCCGCTGTCGGACCCGCCGCATCACGACGAAATGTTGTTCGTGATCCAGCACCAGGTGGCCGAGCTGTGGATGAAGCTGCTGTGCCACGAACTGACCGCGGCCGTGGATCACCTGCGCAACGACCGGGTGTGGCAGTTCGGCAAGGTCGCGGCGCGCTGCAAGCGGGTGCAGGAACAGCTCACCTCGATGTGGTCGGTGCTGGAGACGCTGACGCCGTCGGAATACATGGAATTCCGCGATGTGCTGGGGCCGTCCTCGGGTTTCCAGTCGCTGCAGTACCGGACCATCGAATTCCTGATGGGTAACAAGAACGCGGCGATGCTGCGGGTGTTCGACCACGATCCGTTCGCGCAGGCGGGCCTGCGCGCGGTGCTGGAAGCGCCGAGCATCTACGACGAATTCCTGCGCTATCTCGCGCGCTGGGGGCATGCGGTGCCGGCGCAGCATCTGGAACGCGACTGGACGCGCGCGCATGTCCACGACCCCGCACTCGTTCCGGTGCTCGAACGCATCTACGAGAACACCGGCAGCTATTGGCGCGAGTACGCGCTGTGCGAGGATCTGGTCGATCTCGAAAACCAGTTCCAGATCTGGCGCTTCCGCCATCTGCGCACGGTGATGCGGGTGATCGGCTTCAAGCGCGGCACCGGCGGCTCCAGCGGCGCGGGTTTCCTCAAACAGGCGCTGGATCTGACGTTCTTTCCGGAACTGTTCGACGTGCGTTCGGTGGTCGGCCCGGCGCGCTGAGCGTCCGATACTGCAGCCGCAATGCCCGGATGCCGCGTATTGGCGTCATCCGGCTGTGGCACGTGAAAAAAGTCATCGTTCGCATTAGCATCCAGAGTTTCGCCCGACCGATGCCCTGCCCATGAGCCAGACCGCCGCGCCAAAACGCAGTTTCCTGATCCGTTTTCTCGATGCGGTCGAACGCATCGGCAACAGACTTCCCGATCCGGCGCTGCTGTTCCTCGGATTGATGGTTGTGGTGTGGATCGTGTCGGCGCTGCTGTCGAACGTGCAGTTCGCCGAGCTGGACCCGCGCAACGGCCAGCCGATCGAGGTGAAGAACCTGCTCGCAGGCGCCAGCCTCACCGGCTTCATGGCGGAGATGGTCAAGACCTTCGTGAACTTCCCGCCGCTGGGCGTGGTGCTGGTGGCGATGCTGGGCCTGGGCGTGGCCGAACATACCGGTTTCATCAACGCCGCCCTGCGCGCGATGCTCAGCGTCACCCCCAAAGCGCTGCTGACGCCGGTGCTGATCGCGGTAGGCGTACTCAGCCATGTCGCGGTCGATGCCGGCTATGTGCTGGTGATCCCGCTGGGCGCGGTGATTTTCTACGCCGCTGGCCGTCATCCACTGGCCGGCATCGCCGCTGCGTTCGCCGGCGTATCGGGCGGGTTTTCGGCCACTTTCTTCGTGCCGTCGAGCCTGGATCCGCTGCTGGCGGGGCTTACGCAGGCGGCGGCGCGGGTGATCGATCCCGCGATCGTGGTCAATCCGCTCAACAACTATTTCTTCACCACGGCTTCGACCTTCATGATCATCGCGGTCGGCTGGTTCCTGACCGACAAGGTCATCGAACCGCGCCTGCGCGATACGCCGGTCGACGGCGATCCGGCGCAGCTGCCGCAGGCGCTGGAAGCGATGACGCCCGCCGAGCGCCGCGGGTTGTGGTTCGCGGTATTGGCGATGCTGGTCGCGGCCGCCGTGTTCGTGCTGACGCTGGTGCCGGCGGATTCGCCGTGGCGCGCGCCGGCCGACGCGCCCGGCGGCGTCGCCGGTCAGCTCGCGGTCGCGCAGGCGCCGGTGATGCAGTCGATCGTGGCGCTGATCTTCATCTTCTTCCTGATCCCCGGCGTGGTCTACGGCATCGCTTCGGGTTCGGTCAAAACCCATCGCGACATCATCGCCGGCATGAGCAAGTCGATGAGCGGGATGGGCTATTACATCGTCATGGCCTTCTTCTGCGCCCAGTTCATCTACGCCTTCGGCCAGAGCAACCTGGGCGCGTTGATCGCGGTGAAAGGCGCGGAAGCGCTCAAGAGCATGCAATTGCCGATGGGGCTGACGCTGTTCGGCATCATCCTGCTCACCGCTTCGGTGAATCTGCTGGTGGGATCGGCGTCCGCGAAGTGGGGCCTGATCGGCCCGGTGATGGTGCCGATGCTCATGCAACTGGGCGTTTCGCCCGATCTCACCCAGGCTGCCTACCGGGTCGGCGATTCCACCACCAACATCATCACCCCGCTCATGCCGTACTTTCCGCTGATCGTGGTGTTCTGCCAGCGCTACGTGAAAGGCACCGGTATCGGCACTCTGGTCGCATTGATGCTGCCGTACACCGTGACGCTGCTGGTGGTCTGGACGTTGCTGTTGATGGCGTTCTGGGGCTTGGGCCTGCCGCTTGGGCTGCAGGCGAGTTATACCTACCCCGCAGCGGGGTGATCCGACGCTGTCCGGGCGAGTGCCCGGCCGCGGGATCGAACGGCGTGATCGAACGGCGTTTGTTGCGACGCAACAATACGGCGTCGGTTTGACGCGTACGCATCGGGTCGGTCATCCTCCGCCGGCCCCGTCATCGATGCGGGTTCGATTTTTCGCACGCAGTCCATCGCGCAAATAAATGACAGAGAGGGGACCCGCATGAGCGGAGCGACGAATACATCAGGCCCGGCGGCCATTCCGGAATTCACCCAGATCCTGGGGCATCCGAAGCCGCTGTGGATGCTGTTCATGACCGAGTTCTGGGAGCGCTTCGCGTTCTACGGGATGCGCTGGGCACTGACGCTCTACATCGTCGCCGAGTTCTTCGCGGGCGATGCCTCGGGCGAAGGCTACGCCAGCCGGACCTATGGCGCCTTCCTCGCACTGGTCTATGCGACCGCGCTGTTCGGCGGATACGTCGCGGATCGGATCATCGGCTATCAGCGTTCGATCCTGCTGGGCGCGCTGATCATGGCGTCCGGCCTGTTCGTGATCATGCTGCCGAACCAGAGCCTGTTCATTCTCGGGTTGTCGCTGGTGATCGTCGGCAACGGTCTGTTCAAGCCGAACATCTCGACGATGGTCGGTCACCTTTACGCGCAGGGCGATTCGCGTCGCGATCGCGGTTTCACCATCTTCTACATGGGGATCAACGCCGGCGCGCTGGTGGCGCCCTTGCTCACCGGCTGGCTCGCCAGCGTGATCACCGATACGCCGATGGAGCAGAACTACAAAGTGGTATTCGCCGCCACCGGTGTGGGCATGATCATCAGCTTCCTGTGGTTCTGGTTCGGTCGCAGCCAGCTCAAGGGCATCGGCGAACCGCCAGCGGACCGTAACGGCACCAAGAATCTGTTGGCGGTGATCGTCGGCGCGGCGCTGTCCGTGCCCGTCGTCTACCTGCTGATCGCCAAGGTCGGCGCCGCTGCGCTCGCCTGGGTACTGGGTGCGTTGTTCATCGGTCTGTCGGTCATGCTGTTGACCGAAGCCGTGCGCAGCGGAAGCGTCGCCCGCGACAAGGTGACGGCCATGCTGATCATCTTCCTGTTCAACGTGCTGTTCTGGATGTTCTTCGAACAGGCCGGCAGTTCCTTCAACTTCCTCGCGCAGAATATCGTCGATCGCGACCTGGGCGGCTGGGAGTTCCCGGTGGGCTGGTTCCAGTCGGTGAACCCGGCGGCCATCGTGCTGTTGGCGCCGATCGTGGCGCTTGCATGGGGCTGGATGAGCCGCAAGAACATCGAACCTTCGATTCCGCGCAAGTTCGGCCTGGGTCTGCTGGGCAATGCGCTAGCGTTCCTGGTGCTGATGTACGCGCTCAAGAATCTGGTGGTCGATGGACAGATTCCGTTCTGGCCGCTGGTGCTGGTGTACGTGCTGCAGACGGTCGCCGAGCTGTGCCTGTCTCCCATCGGCCTGTCGATGGTGACCAAGCTCGCGCCTTCGAAGGTCGTGGGCCTGGCGATGGGCGGCTGGTTCCTGTCGACCGCCATCGGCAACAATCTGTCGGGCATCTTCGCCGGCAGCGTCAGCGGCGAAACCGGCATGACCGTCGCCTCCGCACTGGCGGGCTTCACCTTCAGCTTCTGGCTGTTGCTGGGTGCTGGCGTGGTGTTGTTCCTGATCGCCCCGCTGATCAACAAACTGATGCATGGCGTGAAGTAATCCGATCCGCATGCAGTGATGGGCATGCAGTGATAGGCATGCAGTGATAGGCATGCAGTAATGCCGGGAGGGAATCGGCGCGCATCGGGAAGATGCGCGCCGCGGCCCTGGAGATCCAGGGCTCGCGCTGCATCCACTCGAGGGGAGTCGAGTATGAATCCGTCGGTCAAACCGCCGCTGTGGTTCTGGGCCGTGTCCGCGGCGATGCTGCTGTGGAACGGTCTGGGCGCGATGGCCTACGTCGCCGATGCGACGATCACCGCCGATGCGCTGAACGCGCTGCGGGATGCCGAACGCGTGCTGCGCGCATCGCGTCCGGCCTGGGCCACCGGGGCGTTCGCGGTCGCGGTGTTCGGCGGCGTGGTCGGCTGCCTGTTGTTGCTGGTGCGCAGCCGCTGGGCATTGCCGGTGCTGGCGCTGTCGCTGCTGGGCGTGGTGGCCCAGATGACACATGCGTTCCTGATCGCGAACAGCTACGAGGTCTACGGCCCGGCCGGGCTGACCATGCCGGCGCTGGTGCTGACGTTTTCGCTGTTCCTGGTGTGCTTCGCGCGGTGCGCGCGTGTGCGCGGGTGGTTGGGTTAGACGGGAACGATATTTTGAAATGATCTTTCGGGAACGGCGGCCATCGGTCGCCGTTTTTTTCGACGATTCCTGGCTTATGCCGCATCCGCGGCGTCCGCCAGATCGCCCAGACCTTTGCCAAGTTTTTCCAACAACGCATCGAGCTGCCGTTTATCGTCGTCGCTGAAATGCGCAAGCAGCATGCGCTCGCGCGCCAGCGCCAGCGGCACCACTTCGTCGTAGATGCGATAACCCGCTTCGCTGAGTTCCAGCACCGATCGACGGCGGTCGTCGCCGTGGGTATCGCGCTGTACCAGTCCGCGTTCGAGCAGCCGCGCCAGCGCGCGACTCACCGCGACCTTGTCCATCGCGGTGCGCTCGGCCAGGCCGTTCGCCGACAGTCCGGTGTGCCGGCCCAGCACCGCGATCACCCGCCATTCGGTGATACCGATCCCGAACCGTCCGGCGTAGGTGTTGGCGATGATCTGACTGATCCGGTTCGACAGCACGCTCAGCCGATAGGGCAGGAAGTGCTCCAGATCCAACTGGGCATGATCCAACTGGGCATGATCCAGCTGCGCGTGGGTGTCGGGCATGAAATCGGACTCGGTAAGGAAAGGCATCAATGCGACTGGCTTGCAAATGGTTTCAGCTGAAACTATATTCTCTGCTCGCTGTTTGCCGCAAGACCAGCGCGCGCCAGCGCCCCGGCATCATCCCGTCATCCGATCGTTACGTCATCAGGAAGCACGTCCATGAGCGCACAGCCCACCACCGGCATGCAGGTCACCACGTTCGAGAACCCCATGGGCATCGACGGTTTCGAATTCGTCGAATTCGCCGCGCCTCCGGGGCAGGCGCAGCAGTTGCACGATTATTTCCGGAGCATGGGCTTCACGATGGTGGCGCGCCACAAGACCCGCGCCATCAGCACCTATCGCCAGGGCGACTGCACCTTCCTGATCAACGAAGACCCCGATTCCTTCGCTGCCGACTTTGCGGCCCAGCACGGCCCCAGCGCCTGCGGCTTCGCGATCCGCGTCAACAAGCTCGCCGAATGGGTGCGGGTGCAGGCGCTGAAGAACGGCGCCACGCCGATCACCAACAAGGAACTGAGCAAGGCCGTCGCCGCGCCGGTGATCGAAGGCATCGGCGGCTGCATGCTGTACATCGTCGATCGCTACGACGAGAAGGGCACCATCCACGACCCGGATTACGAATGGCTGCCGGGCGCCGAGATGATGCCCAAGGGGCTGGGCCTGACCTTCATCGACCACCTCACCCACAATCTGTATTTCGGCAACATGGACAAGTGGTCGAACTACTACGAGCGCCTGTTCAACTTCCGCGAGATCCGCTATTTCGACATCAAGGGCGCGAAGACCGGCCTGCTGTCGAAGGCGATGACCGCGCCCGACGGCATCGTCCGCATTCCGCTGAACGAATCGTCCGATCCGAAATCGCAGATCAACGAATACCTGCAGCAGTACAACGGCGAAGGCATCCAGCACATCGCCTGTTTCACCGACGATATCTACGCGACGGTCGAGGCGATGCGCGCGGCCGGCATCGAGTTCCTGGATACGCCCGAGACCTATTTCGACGTCATCGATCAGCGCGTGCCGGAGCACGGCGAAGACGTCGAGCGCCTGCGCAGGAACAAGATCCTCATCGATGCCGACGAAGAGACCAAACAGCGCAAGTTGCTGCAGATCTTCACCCTGAACGCGATCGGCCCGATCTTCTTCGAGATCATCCAGCGCAAGGGCAACGAAGGTTTCGGCGAAGGCAACTTCAAGGCGCTGTTCGAGAGCATCGAGCGCGACCAGATGAAGCGCGGTTTCCTCTGAGCAGGATCATATAGCCCCTCTCCCGACGGGAGAGGGGCTTTGAAGCATAACGAGGCCAGCGCATGTCGCCCACTCTGAAATCCAACGGCTACCAGTCCGGTTTCGGCAACGAGTTCGCCAGCGAGGCGACTCCCGGCACGCTGCCGGTGGGCCGCAATTCGCCGCAGCGGGTCGCGCACGGGCTGTACGCCGAGCAGATCAGCGGCACAGCGTTCACCGCGCCGCGCCATCAGAACCGCCGCAGTTGGCTGTATCGCATCCGTCCTGCGGCGATGCACGGCGGTTTCGTGCCGCATGCGCATCCGGGCTACGACAGCTGTTTCCACAACGATTTCGGCGATGGCCCGGTAACGCCGGATCAACTGCGCTGGAATCCGCTGCCGCAGCCCGGCAGCGATGCCGCGGCGGCGCCGGTCGATTTCATCGACGGTCTGTTCACCATGGGCGGCAACGGCTCGCCGGCGGCGATGTCCGGCGTCGGCATCCATCTGTACGCGGCCAATCGCGACATGCGCGGCCGTTTCTTCTACAACGCCGATGCCGAGATGCTGATCGTGCCGCAGCATGGTCGACTGAAGCTCGATACCGAGCTGGGCGTGATCGAGATCGAGCCGCAGGAGATCGCGGTGATCCCCCGCGGCATCCGTTTCCGGGTGTCGCTGCCGGATGGTCTGGCGCGCGGCTACATCTGCGAGAACTTCGGCGCCTTCCTGCGCCTCCCCGATCTGGGTCCGATCGGCAGCAACGGTCTGGCCAATGCGCGCGATTTCCTGACCCCGAACGCGGCGTTCGAGGATCTTGAAGGCGCGGCCGTTGGACAGGACTTCGAACTGATCGCGAAATTCCAGGGGCATCTGTGGCGCGCGTCTATCGAGCATTCGCCGCTGGATGTGGTCGCCTGGCACGGCAACCATGCGCCGTACAAATACGATCTGCGCCGCTTCAACACCATCGGCTCGATCAGTTTCGATCATCCCGATCCCAGCATCTTCCTGGTGCTGCATTCGCCTAGCGACACTCCCGGCGTAGGCAATCTGGATTTCGTGATCTTTCCGCCGCGCATCCTCGCAGCCCAGGACACCTTCCGCCCGCCGTGGTTCCATCGCAACGTCGCCAGCGAATTCATGGGTCTGGTGCACGGCGCCTACGATGCCAAGGCCGATGGTTTCGCGCCGGGCGGCTGTTCGATCCACAACTGCATGACCGGCCATGGCCCGGACGCGGCGACATTCGAGAAAGCCTCGAACGCGGATACGTCGCAGCCCGATTACGTCCGCGACACCATGGCGTTCATGTTCGAGACCCGTGCGGTGATCCGGCCGACGCAACAGGCGCTCGATGCCGGGCATCGCCAGCGCGAGTATCAGCAGTGCTGGGCGGGGTTGGAGAAACGTTTCTCCGCGACTTGAGCGTTACGGACGCATCGCAATGAGTGTCGGGGTGTTTCGGCAGCCACGCGCCGAGTGCTATCAGGCTACGTTGGTGATCGCCAATACCGGCTTGCCGGTGATTTCGGATTCCAGCGCGCGCAATGCGGGCAGGAATTCCTCTGGTAGGGTTTCGTTGAGCCGCGAGATCACGCGGTTCGCATAGCTCGGCGCCACGAGGCAGATCATCTGGCGTATGCCGTCCAACAATGCGACCGCGGTGGCGGCTTCGCCATCGGCGCACTGGATTTCGGCGCGGCATTCCGCCATGCGCGGATCGCGCTGCAGCTGCATCATATCCATCACATACATCTTCGACGCGGCCAGCGAGCGTCGTGTTGCCGATGGTGCGCTCCGCGGCTGCGACGGGGCGGGCCCGCTCGTCGCGGGAGCGACGCTGGCAACCGCGGCGGCCTGGTTGTCGGCAGAATCGTCTTGCCGCACTTTCGCGGTCAAGCTCTGCCAGGCTTGGCCAAGTGCAGGAGCCGCCTGCGTTCGCTGCGACACGGATTCGACCGCCGACAGATAGCCAGCGCGGATCAAGCCATCGATTTCCGGCAGTATCTCGCTCCCGAGCATGGCCATGGTGTCGTCGATGCTGCGCTTCCCGTCGGTCACGATCAGGAGCCGGCGTTGCAGAAGGCTCAGACCGGCGCTCTTCTCGGTGGTCAGCGCGGCGCGGGCCTTGTCGGTTTTGTGGAGACGCATGATGGGCTCAGGTGAGCTGGATGTGCGCAGAGTAGAGGGGCACGATGAAAGCCCAATGACATTCGCAAGTTGCGAGCGGCGCTGATCCGGCGATAGCCCGCGCGCGTCGCGCAGATGCGGTCTGCGCCGCGTCGGTGCCATCGACGGATGGCGTCACTCTGAATGCCATCCCGGCGGTGCATGCATCCGGTCGCATCGAAGGCTGCGCTTGGCTACCCTGTGGCGAATCTTTCCACAGGAGTTGTCCGATGCGTCCGTCGATACTGATCCCGATGCTGATCGTGACTGTGCTAGCCGGATGCGGTGAGCGCACGCCTGCGACGCCTGCCGTGCCCGAACCCGCAGCGCCCGAACCCGCAGTGCCCGGGAGAACCGAAGCGTCGATGCCGCGTCCTGCGGTCGTCGGGCCGGCGCCCGCTGCCGATGTCGGCATGCTGCCGGCAGCGGACACCATCACCTTCGCCGGTTTCGGACCTGCGGCTTTCGGCTCGGACGAGGAAAGCGTGCGCATGGCCTGGGGCAAGGACATGGAGGGCGCGCCCTCCGAGCCCGGCGGTTGTTATGTGCTGGTGCCGGCGCCGCGCGGCGAGCCGCCGTTCCGTTTCGGTTTCATGCTCGAAGGCGGCAAGTTCTCGCGCATCGATGTGCGCATCGACGCGATTCCCGCGCCCGGCAGCGGCAAGGTCGGCATGTCCGCGAACGAGATCCTGCGCCTGTATCCGGGCTTGGAGGAAACGCCGCACAAGTACACGCCGGGCGCACGCATGCTGCGCGCGAAGGATCCGGCGGGCGGCACCGCTGCGCTGGTGTTCGAGACCGGCACGGACGGCGTCGTCGTCGCATGGCGCATCGGCGTAGCGCCGCAGGTCGATTACGTCGAAGGCTGCGGCTAAGCGGCGCATCCACCCGGTCTGGCTTAGAATCGGGCGAACCACTTCGAGGGAGACGGCGCGATGATCATGGCACTCGGCTGGTGCGTACTGGCTCTGGTATTTCTGGCGCTAGGCGGCGATTCGGTGCTGAAGGGCGCATCCGGGCTCTCGCGGCGCTTCCACTGGTCGCCGTTCGTCACCGGTCTGCTGCTGGTTGCGTTCGGTACGTCGATCCCGGAACTCGCGGTCAACGCGCGCGCATTCTTCACCGGCAGCCAGAGCCTGGCGCTGGGCAACGCCATCGGCAGCAATATCGTCAACTTCGGCCTCACCCTCGGTCTGGCTGCGATCGTCGCGCCGCTGCTGGTGCGCTGGCGCGCGTTGGCGCCGCTGCTGATCTGTCTGATCGCCGCCACCATCGCCTTGATCGCGCTGGGCTACGACGGCGTGTTGACCCGCATCGAAGGCATGATCTTCGTGCTCGCGTTCGTCGTGGTGGTGGCGGTCGCGATCGTGCGCAGCCGGCGCGAGACGCCTGAGGTGCAGGAAGCGATCGCCGGCTATCTCACGACCGGCGACGATCTCGCGCTGAATGCGCTGCGTTTCGTCGTCGGCGCGGTGCTGCTGTACTTCGGTGCGATGTGGCTGGTGCAGCACGCGCCCATCGTCGGCACCGCCTGGGGCATGAGCCCGCTGCTCACCGGCTTGATTATTGTCGCCATCGCGACGGCGTTGCCGGAAGCCGTCGCGGCGATGTCCGCGGCCCGGCGCGGGCAGGGCGACATGGTGGTGGGCCACGTCATCGGCTCCAGCCTGTTCAATCTGCTGATCGTGGTCGGCGGCATGGCCGCGCTGCGCGATCTGCCGATTCCGGCGTCGTTCGTCGGCTTCGAACTGCCAGCCGCGCTGGCCGCATCGCTGCTGCTGTATCCGATGCTGCGTCGCGATCTGCAGATCAGCCGCGCGGAAGGCTGGTTGCTGCTGATTGCCTTCATCGCGTGGGTGGTGTTCGAACTGATGTTGTCGCGTTGATCTGTCGGGTTTCGATGGATCCAATCCCGTCGACATCCCGCCATGCCGGGCTTCGACTTCTGATGAGAGAGTGTGTCGATGAGTAAAAAAGAATCGGTGATCATCCGCGTGCTGCCCGGTCGTGCGGCGCGTGCGCTGCAGGACTTCTTCCGCCTGGAAGCCGCCGGCGGCATCCTGCTGATCGGTGCGGCCGTGTTTGCGATGATCTTCGCCAATTCGCCGCTGTCGCACCTCTACGAACTGTTCCGCGAATTTCCCCTGCAGGCGCGCGCGGGCGAGTTGAACATCGAGAAGCCGTTGCTGCTGTGGATCAACGACGGCCTGATGGCGATCTTCTTCCTGCTGGTGGCGCTGGAGATCAAGCGCGAAGTGCTGAGCGGCCAGCTGTCCAGCCGCGCGCAGCTGATCCAGCCGCTGGTCTGCGCGGCGGCCGGCGTGGCCGTGCCGGGCCTGATCTACGTCTGGATCAACGCCGGCGATGCGCAGGCGACGCGCGGCTGGGCGATCCCCACCGCCACCGATATCGCATTCGCGCTCGGCATCCTGTCCCTGCTCGGGTCGCGCGTGCCGGTCGCGATGAAGCTGCTGCTGTCGACCATCGCGGTGCTGGACGATCTGATCGCGATCATCATTATCGCCATGTTCTATACCAGCAACCTGTCGATGCAGGCGCTGGGCGCGGCCGTGATCACGCTGCTGCTCATGGTCGTGCTGAACCGCCTGAAAGTGCGCGCACTCACGCCGTATCTGCTGCTGGGCGCGGTGATGTGGGTGTGCGTGCTGAAGTCGGGCGTGCATGCCACGCTGGCCGGCGTGGCGACTGGCCTGCTGATTCCGCACGTCGACAAGGACAATGAAATCAGCGATGAAGAGGAATACTCGCCGCTGGAATGGCTGGAGCATGCGCTGCACCCGTGGGTCGCGTACGTGATCCTGCCGGTGTTCGCGTTCGCCAATGCGGGCCTTGCGCTCGGCGGCATGGCCTTCTCGCATCTGCTGGCGCCGGTGCCGCTGGGCATCGCGCTGGGGCTGGTGGTGGGCAAGCCGATCGGTATCGTCGGCGCGGCCCTGCTCGCCCACGTGTCCGGGATCGCCCGCTTCGGCGAGGGCATGAATCTGAAGGCGATGATCGGTGTGGGCATGCTCTGCGGGATCGGTTTCACGATGAGCCTGTTCATCGCCTCGCTGGCGTTCAAGGGACATCCGGAGATGGCTGAAAGCAGCGTGCTGGGCGTGCTGTGCGCGTCGGTGATCGCGGCGATCGCGGGCTATCTGTGGCTGCGTGTCGTCCTGCCGTCGGCCCGCAGTGCGGGAGCGACCGAATCCTGATCCTTCGCCCATCCGCGCCTGTCTCGGTGCGCCCGATATTGCGAGGATCGCGATGAAAACCGCGATCGTCTTCGGCGCGAGCGGGCAACTGGGCATGCCGCTGCTCGACCGTCTTCGCGATGACGGCTGGCGCGTGTATGCGGTCTCGCGCGAACCGCGCGCGGAGCAGCCGGGGCTGGTCTGGCTGCATGGCGACCTGGCGCGCGTCGAGGGCCTGCCATCGCAGGCGCAGGCGATCTTCAGCTGCGGGCCGCTGGATCACTTCGCTCGGTGGTATGCGCGTACGCCGATGACCGCACCGCGGATCGTCGCCTTCGGCTCGACCAGCATCGACGTGAAGCGCGGGTCCGCCGACGCCGACGAACGCGACCTCGCCGCGCGTCTGCGCGAGGCCGAGCGTGTGCTGTTCGATACCGCATCCGCGCGCGGCGCGGCGGCGACGGTGCTGCGGCCGACGCTGGTCTACGGCACGGGACGCGACCGCAATCTCAACCGGATCGCGCAGGTCGCGCGGCGTTTCGGCCGGTTGGTACTGCCGCGCGATGCGATCGGCCTGCGCCAGCCGGTGCATGTGCACGATCTCGCCGATGCCGCATTCCATTGCATCGACGCCGAGGCGTCGTTCGGGCGCCCGTACGCGCTGCCCGGCGGCGAAACCCTGGCGTATCGCGACATGGTGGCGCGGGTGCTGGCGGTGCTGACGCCTGCGCCGCGCCTGCATGAAGTGCCGTCGCCGGTGTTCAACGTCGTGCTCGCCGCCGCGCACGCCGCCGGCTTCGCGCTGGATTTCAACGAAGCGGCGGTGGCGCGCATGCGCAGCGATCTGGTGTTCGATCCGGCCGATGCGCAGCGCGATTTCGGCTATTCGCCGCGCGGCTTCAAGCCGACCGCGGCGATGTTTCCGCAGTCGGATTGAAACGTTCGAGCCCGATCCCGTACATCCTGTCTGGAATCTCCGCGCTCTGGCGATGGAAAGCCCGAAAACGCTCCATGCCCACGTAGAGCGGCCTTCAGGCCGCTGCTTTGGATACGCGACCCTTCGTTTTCTTCAGCCGTGGGCACGGCCCTGATGTCGTCGCCGACCGGGTTCTGCCTGGGCCGGTCTGAAGGCCCTCCTACGAAGCGGGTGCGATCAGAGTTTGAAATCTTCCGGCTTGGTCGGCACGTTCTGCTGGAACGACAGCACCGAGACGAACACCTTGGTCTCGTCGGCCAGCAGGAACTGGAAACCGACCGGCTTGCCGTCGGACGAGAACCAGGCCAGGCCTTCTTCCACGCCGCTGCCCCAGGTGTTCGGCTGCAGGCGCGCGCCGCTGATCTTGCTGTCCTTGGGCAGCACCAGATCCTTCGATGCGCTGAAGCGCAGCAGTTCGCCGGCGGAGCCCAGCAGCGCCAGCGCCAGCGGATCGGTGACCTTGCCGGCCTCTTCCTTGCCCGAGATGCCGGTGGCGCGATCGAGCCAGCGCACCGTGCCGCCTTCGGCGACCGCGATGAACTCGTCCTTCTCGCCGGGACGCAGCACCATGCGGAAGCGGTCTGGGCGTTCGAACAGCAATTTCGCCGGGTAGCGTTTCGGCGCTTCGTACTGCCCGCGTTTCTGCGGCGGGTCGTATAGATCCACGGAGACATCCAGATGGCCGCTGTAGGTGGTCTTGTCGAGGTATTGCAGCTGCGCGGTGGCGGAGCCCGCGTGCGCGGACAGCGCCGGGCCGAGGGTCAGCGTCAACGCGAGGGCGATGCAGGAGAGAGAGCGGATCGGGTTCATGGCGATGTCTCATGGGAAAGGGGGTGGGTGTGGTGGACGTTGCGGAGATCCGGATGTTGCGGCTGCTTCAGCGGCACTGCATGCGCGCCCGCGTGCGCAGCGGCGGGGGCGGCATGTGCGGCCCGGTCGCGGTGCAGCGCGTGGCGGGATCCATGTTCATCGGCCGCACTTCGGCCATGCGCGCGTTCTGGGTGCTCGACGGGACGCCGGGCATCCCGCTGAGGCACTGGTTCGGCGCAAGGGTCTGCGTGTAAGTCGAGCCGTCGGCACCGCCGGACAAGGTCACGATGACATGCACCGCGTTGATGTTGCACAGATCGCTCAGCGCCAGATTCGGCGAGAAATCCGGCAGTCCCGGCAGCATCTGCGGCGCATTGACCGGTACGCCGCCCGCGCACATGCCGTCGTGCGTGAGCACTCTGTCCAGCGGCCCTTGCCTGCTGGCCACCCAGTACTGTTCGTTGCTTCTACGTCCGACGAAGACGCGATTGCCGTCCCTCATTTCTTCGGTGGGGATCAATACTTCATTGCGATCCGGTCTGAACCAGACGTTGAAGCGCTCCGCATCCGGCGCGGGGAAGCTGAAGCTGCCCGTGTAGCCGCGGATCGATTGCGCCGGAAAGTGCACGGGTTCGCTGGTGATCGCGACCGTTGGAGAGAACGACGCGCAGGTGTCTTCCAGCCCGGTCGGGCATCTCAGATCCTCAAGAAAATCGTAGGACGCGGTGATCGTATCGCCCGGGCAGTACGCGGCTGGCGAAACATTGGCGAAGCCGCGCGTCAACACCCCGCGCTCGATGATGCAGCCTGTCGCGACCGAGGCCGAGCAGGTGGCGATGATGCAGTAGCGGATCCATTTGTTCTGAAGCATGGGCATCTGATGTCCTTGTTGAAGTGCGATGGTCGGGAACGCAGCCGGCGGGCCCTCGAAAATCGAGCGGCAGACGGCGGAACGGATCGTCGTTTCTGTGAATGGAAGCGGCGCGGATTGGAAGATGGCGGGTGCGATGCCTCGCGCGCGTGGAACGCATGCGAGGCATCGAGTGACGCTGCGGGCAGCGTGGCCTCGCGGGTTTCAGAGGGTCACCGCATTCAACGGCAGGCCTGGCGTACCACTGTCGAAAGCGGCGGCGCAAGCGGCTGCGGTCCGGTCGAGCCATCGCCGCCGGACGGGCAGAGCAGGCCCAGCGGCGCGGCGTTGATCACGGTCGCGCGCGACACGAACGCCGGCACGCCGGGCGCGGCCGGATTGAGGCAACTGCCCGGCGACAGGGTCGTCGAGAAACTTTCGCCGGGCGCGTCGGTGCTGACGGTGAGGTTGACCGTGACGCCATTGGACGCGGGGTTGCAGATGCTGGTCAGGCCCAGCGCGGGCGAGGTCCTCGGCACTATGACCGGCGCGTAGGTCGGCGGCACCAGGCCGCGGGCGCAGTTGCCCATGTGCGGCAGCGGCGTGTCGAGGTTGTCGACGAAGCGGGTCGCGGATTCCGTGTGATCGCGGACGTTCAACAGCGGCGTCGATGGCGGAATGAAGACCGACGTCGCGCCATAGGCGAAGCCCACGTCCACGCGATCGCCGCTGGCGGTGAAGCTGACGCTGTTCTGATAGCTCTGCAGCGTCGTCGCCGGGAACAGCGCCGGCGTGCTGGTCATCGTCACGGTCGGCGCGGCGGTGGTGCATTCGCTCGGCGAACCGGCGCGCGGTGTGCAGACGCCGCCAGCGAATCTGAGGAAATCGTAGGAAGCGACGAGCGTGTCGCCCGGGCAGTATTGCCCGGGAACGACGGTTCCCGGCGAAAGAATCGGTCTGCGATCGAGCATGCAACCATTCGCGACTACCGCCGCGCAGATGGCGATGATGCAATAACGGAACAGTTTGCCTTGCATGGTGCGCATGAGGATCTCCGGGGGATGGCGCCGGTGAAGACGCGGCGAACGTGGCCGAGCGAGCCACTCCAGCAGTCACGTAAGCCATCGCAGGGACCGGACAGCGGCCTGTCCGTAAAAGATCGGACGTTGGCGTGCGGCATCGGTCCGCGGATCAGTGCGCCGACAGGGCTTTCGCGCGTGCGCGCAGCGCGATGATCAGCACGCCGCCCAGCACCATCGCACCGCCGATCCACAGCTGCGGCCCCGGGCGATCGCCCCAGATCAGCACGCCCAGTCCCACCGCGAACACAGGCGTCAGCAACAGATACGGCATGATCGTGGCCACCGGATGGCGCTGCACCAGCGTGTAGAACACGCTGTGGCCGATCAGCGAGGCGAACACCGCCGAGTAGACGACGGCGCCCCACACGGTCCAGCTGGCGGTGCGCAGCGAAGCGAAGCCGCCGGGCTCGATCAACGCGCTGATCGCGAGCAGCGGCAGCAGGCCGATCAACGCGGTCCACGCCTGCAGGTTCAGCGCATCGATGCCGCTCAATCCGCGCATGAACACCGTGCCCAGCGCGATTAACAGCGCGGAGAACAACATCATCGCCAGCGATGCGGGGTGATCCAGCACCAGCGGATCGAAACCCAGCACCAGCACGCCGGCGAAACTCAGCGCGATCGCCGAACCGGTGCGCCAGGCGAAGCGCTCGCCCAGCAGCCACCACGCCAGCAGCACCGACATCGGGATATAGCTCTGCATCACGATGGCCGGCGACGACAGATCGCCGGCCATGCGCAGCGCCCACAGGCTGGTGCCGAAATGCAGCGCGCCGTTGAGCAGCGCCACCGCGATCAGCCGCGGCCACTGCGCGCGTGGCGGCGCTTTCACGACCATGCACAGCAGCAGGGCGAGCAGGCCCATGCGCAGTGCACTGAACAGGAACGGCGGCACTTCGCGCAGCGCGAACGCCGAGGTCAGGAAGTTGCCGGCCCAGACGAGGCAGATCAGCATCGCCAGCGCGAAGTCGCGCCGGCCGAAATGATGTTCAGGCATCGGCGGTGTTCGGACAGCGCCGCCGGTTCAGCGCGCGCATCAGTATTTCAGGCCGAACTTGCGGTAGACCTTGCTCAGGATCCACGCCGGGCCGATCAGCAGATACACCAGGTCGGTGAGGAAGCTCGGCTTCTTGCCTTCGATCTTGTGGCCGACGAACTGCGCGATCCACGCCAGCACGAACACCGCCACCGCGAGCTGCAACAATCCGTGTCTACCTAACAGGCCGAATAGCCACCAATTGGCACACAACATTAAAAATAGTGTTGCGAGCATGCCGTAGCCGATTGGACGGGACGCTCGGTTATAGAACATCCAAGCACCATAAGCGGTGAGTGCCGCCCACAAGCCAGTACCGAAGAGCGTGCCTGGTACTGGAATGCACCACAGTACTGCGGTGACGCTCCACAGGATCATCGGCACCGCGACATAGTGGATTTTCTGATTCGCGCGGTTGACGTGATCGGCCGCGTAGTTCGAGAACCAGCGATCTATAGGGCGTTCTAGTGGCGTTTCTATTTTTATATTCTCATTCATCGCAAGTCCCTGAATTCATTTTTATTTCGGTATAACCTGATTCAAGTCAAGCTTGGTAGAGCAGGAAGCACATGTTGGCTGGCGCGCGGCGTTAGGCAGCATCTGATGTTACTCGGCGGCGATTAGTAAGGCTGCCATGAGAAAAAACAAGCCAGCATAGACAACGAAAATGCTCAGCGCAGTGAGAAGTGGAATTGCCCAGCTGCGGCGTGGATAGTGTTTGCCAAAGTGCGTGGTGACATAAGTCTGCTGCGATTTGCCTGTGGAGTAATACCAAACGATCAGAAGAACCAAGCCGCCGCCTCTGCGGAGGGTATCCAAGTCTTTGGATTCTGGCATTAGCAATGATGAAATTCCCAGAGTGATGAAGAAGACAATGCTTCCGAATAGCCACATCCTCGACTTGGCGGCTTTCTCAGGCTGACCCAGTGCTTTCCAATTCTTCATCTGCAAAAACGCACCAAAGATAGGGCTGAACAGTAGGCTCCAGTTTGCTGCAGCGGCGGGATTCCACAGAGCGGGCGCGACTTCTGTCTGGGCGACATCCGCGACTGCTGCTTTGGGTGGGGCGTAAGGATTTTGTTCGGACATGAGTTGTTGTTTCCCTGTGCGGTCTGACGGATGCTGGCGCGCATCAATCGACGCTGATCCCCGCCAACCGCCGCAACGCTTCCGCATATTTGGCGCGTGTACGCTCGATCACCTCCGCCGGCAGCCTCGGCCCAGGCGCGGTCTTGTTCCAGTCCAGGGTTTCCAGATGATCGCGGACAAACTGCTTGTCGTAGCTCGGCGGGCTGATGCCGACGCGATATTCGTCGGCGGGCCAGTAGCGCGACGAATCCGGGGTCAGCATTTCGTCCATCACGTACAGGCGGCCGTAGGCGTCGGTGCCGAATTCGAATTTGGTATCGGCCAGCAGGATGCCGCGCTCGGCGGCGTAGGCGGCGGCGTAGCGGTAGATGCGCAGGGTCGCGTCGCGCACCTGTTCGGCCAGTTCGGCGCCGACGGTCTTCACCATCGTGTCGAAGTCGATGTTCTCGTCGTGGTCGCCCACCGCGGCCTTGGTCGACGGCGTGAAGATCGGTTCCGGCAGCTGTTCGGCCTGTTCCAGCCCGTTGGGCAGGGTGATGCCGCTGACCCGCCCCGTGCGCTGGTAATCCTTCCAGCCGCTGCCGATCAGATAACCGCGGGCGATGGCTTCCACCGGCACCGGCTTGAGCCGGCGGGTGACCACCGCGCGCTTCGCGTACAGCGAGGCGTCCACGCCGGCCGGCAGCACGCTGGTCACGTCGATGCCGGTCAGATGGTTGCGCAGGATGTGCGCGGTCTTGTCGAACCAGAAATTGCTGATCTGGCAGAGCATTTCGCCCTTGCCGGGGATCGGGTCGGGCAGCACCACGTCGAAGGCGCTCAGCCGGTCGGTGGCCACGATCAGCAGCAGCGGGCCATGCTCGCGCGAGCCGTGTCCGCGCGCTTCGGGCGGCAGTGCGGCCGGCGACAGGTCGAACACGTCGCGGACCTTGCCGCGATGGCGCAGGGTCAGGCCGGGCAGATCGGATTCAAGCAGAGTGGTCGCCACGCGCAGTCCGTCGGGATCGGTCGGGCCACCTAGTGTAAGGCGCCACGGCCGGCTTGGGCCGCCCGGCCGGTATGGCCTGCCGCGATGGCGACATGCCATGGTCGACTTGTGACGACCGACCCGGCGCGTTCGCGGGGCATGGCCTGTAGACTCAACGACATGAAACGCTGGTACGGAAAACTGTTCGGATTCATCGCGGGTTGGCTGCTGCTGCGCCACCCGTTCGGCGGGCTGCTGGGCCTGTTGCTGGGCCATGCCTTCGATGAGGACTGGTTCAAGAGCAAGCGCGACACGCCCCACCGGGTGCTGGGCGTGACCGAGGACGCATCCGACGCCGAGGTCGACCAGGCCTACCGCCGGCTGATCAGCCAGTATCACCCCGACAAACTGGTCGGCGTGGCCGAAGAACTGCGCCGCGAGGCCGAGGCCAAGGCGAGCGAGATCAACGCCGCCTACGACCGCATCAAGACGCTGCGCAAGCCGCAGTAAGCGACCTGCGGGCCGGCACGCAGGGCTTCTTTTTTGTCATCCCGAACGCGCGCAGCGCGGAGGGATCTGCTGTGCATGCGCTTGTAACCCTCGCGCCCGTCCGCATACTGGCCCGCACACAGGGGAGGTGTGTCGTGGCACAGCGATTGCGGATTCTGCATCTGTCGGACCTGCACATGGGGCAGGAGCGCGGCTCCGGGCGTTGGCGCCTGCGCGATGTGCTCGGTGACGCATGGCGCGACAATCTCGATGCCATCGCGCAGGATCGTCAGGTCGATCTGGTCTGCTTCACCGGCGATCTGGCCTTCTCCGGCAAGCGCGAGCAGTACCGCGAAGCGGGCGAGGGCATCGAATTCCTGCTGCAGAAACTCAATCTCGACAAGTCCCGGTTCTTCTGCGTTCCGGGCAACCACGATATCGATCGCGATCTCGAAGAGGACGCCTGGCGGCAAATGCGCGATGCGAAAAATGTCCGGCCCGAAGATTTCGACCCCTGGATCGCCGGTGGACGCCCGCCCCGCGGCTGCGACGCTGCCTGGGTCGATGCCGTGCTGCGGCGTCGCGGCGCCTATGACGACTGGTTGACTGCGTTCGGTCTCGATCATCTTCGACCTGCGCATCACCGACACCGTCGTCTGGGCTATCGCGTCACGTTCGCGCCCGGGGATCTGCGCAACGCCGCGCCGCTGCATCTTGTCGGTTTCGACAGCGCTTGGCTGGCGGGGAACGGCGATGAGCGCGAGGAGGACAACGCCAATCTGCGCCTCACTACCGAGCAGGTCGGCCGGCTGCTGAGCGACGACAACGGCGATCCATTGGCCGGACATGCCATCGGCCTGATGCATCACCCGTTCTCCAATCTGATCGAGCGAGAGAGCCAGTCCATGCCGGGATTGATGAGCCGCATGGGCCTGAATCTCCTGCTGCACGGTCACCTGCACGATCTGCGGCTCTCGGACTGGGCCAGCCCGCGCCACGGCCTGTACATCTCCAGTGCGGGCAGCCAGTACCAGCGCAACGACGTGCCCAACACCATCCATCTGCTGGATATCGATCTGTCGGCCGCAGCGCCGCTGCGCCCGGCCGCGGTCTGGGTACGCGCATGGTCGCCGGAAGGGTTCTGGCACGACGACAACAGCCGCTATTCCGGGATGCAGAACGGGCGGCTGCGATTTGCTTCCGGAGCGGTTATTCCTTTCACGACAACGCCCGGAAATTTCATTGGTCGCCAGGATGAACTCGATCAGCTTCGTGCAGCCCTGTTGCCCGCCGCCCGCGGTGCCGATACCCGCCCCACCGTGATCTGCTGCGCCATCGACGGCATGCCCGGGGTGGGCAAGACGCGGCTGGCGGAGCAGTTCATTACCGAACACTGGCTGCAGGCCTATTCGCCGCCGCCCGACACGCCCACCGGCGAGTGCGTGCTGCGTCTGGTGCTGTCGTCGGGCGAAGACCAGGCCAGCGTACGCAGCGCCGACGCGCTGCTGCGCGATCTGGCTGATCGACTGAAGTTGAGGGGCACGATCGACAACATTCGCCGTGATCTGCCATCCGCCCTGCAACGCGGCCCCGGCGGCCATCTGCGACTGGTGCTGATCGAAAACGTGGACAGCGATGCGCAGGCCGAACAAGTGGCGGCGCTGGTGCATGGTCTGCCCGGTTGCCCGGTGCTGGTGACCGCACGCGTGCGCAAGTTCGGTAGTCAGGCCTGGAAGCGGGTCGAAGTGGAACCGCTGCTGATGGAAGACGCCATCAAGCTATTGCGCGATGAGGCCAAAGCCGCAGGCGATGACGCTTACGTGCCCGACGACGCACAGGCGCGACATCTGGCCGAAACGCTTGGTCGTCTGCCGCTGGCGCTGCATATCGCCGCCAGCCATCTGGGCTTGGGCAAGACGCCGAATGAATTCCTCGACGAACTGCGCGCCACCGGTCTGGACCTGGCTCCCGCGCAGTACGGAGACCATGGCCTGCAGGTGGATCGTGCCCGCGCCATCTTGCGCAGTTCGTTCGATATTTCATGGAAAGCGTGGTGCGCAGGTGCGGGCAAGTCCATCGAATGGCAGCAGGCGTTGGTGGCCTTGGCGCATGGTCCGATCGAAGGCGTGGGGGAATCCCTTGGTGCGGCCATCACCAACCTGCCGCAAGCGGAGTACGGCCCCTGTCTGGTCGCTGCTGGCCGACTCAGCCTGCTGGAATGGGAGTGGGCGGGTGAGGGCGAAACGCGCGAACGCCGTGTGCGGTTGCACGCGCTGAATGCGGAGTTTCTGCGGATGTTGCCGCAGCCTGGAGCGACGACGGTGATCTCGCGGTTGAGCGACTGGTTGGTGCCGCAGCTGTCGGAAAAGGATGAACATGCCATCGGCCCCGCCCGGCAGGCGGTGCAGCGCGAGTCCGCAGCCCTTGGATTGTGGTTGACGCAGGCGCCTCGGCCCGATGCATTGCGGTTGATGGGTGCCCGCGATTACGCGCAAGCGATCGGACCTTATGCGGCTTGGCTGGCCTGTTTCGAACGGTGGCATAGGCAATGTTCCGATTTCCGGCACAGGATGACCATCGGCTTGATGGTGTGTGATGTGGCGATGGGATGTGGCGATATGGAACGCGCCATGCAGTCCGCAGATCGGGTTGTGAAGGACGCAAAGACATCCGGACAAGACCGGGAATTGGCATTTGCGCAGGGCCAGATTGCGGACATCCTGCAGTCGCGTGGCGAACTGGAGGAGGCCTTGCGCATCCGGCGTGAGGAAGCGCTTCCGGTGTACGAGCGTCTGGGCGATGTGCGTTCGCGTGCGATCACGCAGGGCAGGATTGCGGACATCCTGCAGTCGCGTGGCGAGCTGGAGGAGGCCTTGCGCATCCGGCGTGAGGAAGAGCTTCCGGTGTACGAGCGTCTGGGCGATGTGCGTTCGCGTG
>JANLVT010000085.1:0-29590 GCA_031364125.1 Lysobacterales bacterium
CCTCTGCGTCATGGCTGAACTTGGTGGAGCGGTTCTTCGGACAAATCAGTGAAAAGTGGATCAAGCGCCAGGCACACGCGTCAGTCGCTGAGCTTGAACAGTCGATCCAGCACTACATCGATACACACAACGCCGATCCAAAGCCCTTTGTCTGGCACAAACGGCAGATGCCATCCTCGCTTCTGTCGCCAGAGCTGCAGCTAAACTTTCTTGAATTTATTTTTGAGACACCACACTAGGAGCTTGCGCGGCAGAAGAAATTTCGTGTTGTTGACAGGCGCATGATGCGCTCCAGGCAGCACGAAAGCGTCGAGGCAAGGCGATTCGACGCTTTCGACTCGCTTCGACGAACTTCCCTTCTCAAGGTGCCGGCTGAAGCGGCTATGTGAAGTACCCGCGTTTCGGCTCTCATGCGTACGCCATCCGCCGCAGGTTCAACGCCAGGCACCCCAGTTTCCACTCGGCTCGCACCTTCTCGAAGCTCCGAAGGCTGAACTGCCGGAAGCCCAGTACCGCCTTGATCCAGCCGTTGGGCGCTTCCATGATGGCTTTGCGGCGGCGGTACGCCGCCGTGCCTGCATCGCTTTGCAGCTTTGCTGCCATCTGCGCGGTGCGGGGATATTTCTCCGCATCGATGCCCGCGTGTTTCCGGCACTCCCGGCCAAGCGCGACGATCACCTCGCACGGCTTCTTCGCCAGCGCCTCCAGTGCCGCTTCGCTGCGATAGCCCGCATCGGCCAGGAACTGGTCCGGGAGTGCCCCCAACGTGCGCTCCACCACATCCACCATCACCGGCAACTGCCCGCTGTCGGTGGCACAGTCCGTCAACTCCGCCGCCACGATGATCTGATGCGCCGCGTCCACCGCCGTCTGCGCGTTGTAGCTGTGATCAAAACCACCGTTGCTGTGCTTCATGATCCGACTCTGCCGGTCGGTAAAGCTGGTCTGATCGCTGTCTTGCGGCACGCCGAAGTCACGCCTGTACGGCTTGCCTTTCTTTGGACGGCCATCTCGATCACGCGGACGGCGTTCGTCATCCGCGACGCCCGCGCGCCGTGTCCGCTTCGCGCTGCTGCGCTTCCAGTCGCGCCTTCGCCGCTTCGATCGCCGCCAGACGCGCTTCGCGTCGCGCAATCTCGGCAGGCAGATCCTGCTCCGGCTCATCGGCTTCCGCCGCGTCCGTCGCACGCGCACGTTCCAGCAGAGCCGCAATCTGCTGCTTCAACTTCGCCTCGGTCTGCTGCATCCGCCCGTAGCTCATCGCCTTGTGGCGTGAGGCATTGGCCTTCACCTTCGTCCCGTCCACCGCAATCGTGCCCAGCTTCACCAGCCCGCATTCCCGCGCAAGCTTCACCACTTGCTCGAACAAGGCCGACAGCTCCGCAAGGTGCAAGGCGCGGAAATCGCTCAGCGTGCGATGTGCCGGGAAATTGCCCGCCCCCAGCACCCGCAACGCCACATCTTCGTGCAGCCGCCGCGCCAGCTTGCGCGAGGAGAACACCCCGGTGGCATACCCGTACAACAGCACCTTCACCATCATCGCCGGATGGAACGGCTGGTTGCGCGGTCCTGCGTTCGCGTAGCGGGCATGGAACGCCGACAAATCCAGCAACTCCACGGTGTCTGCGATGAAGTAGGCCAAGTGGCCCTCGGGAAGCCAGTCTTCCGCTGACGGCGGCAGCAAGTGGGATTGCCCGGGCTGGTACGGTAGGTAGGAGGTTGCCATGCCGCAATTGTCGCTCATCAGCACGATGTCAGCACGATGGCGGAGCTTCTGCCGCGCAGACTCCTAAGGGCTTGGGCCAGTTTTTTTGCGTCGTTTGTTGACCGAGTTCTGGGCGCGCTGGAATGTACAGACGAGCCAGAGAGACGAAAATCAGATTGCCGCGGTGGTCTGAGTTATTTTGCACGGCTGACTCGATGGTTTAAAGTTCAAGCTCCCCTTGGCAACCCACAGGACCACACTATGCGCAGCGACACCGTACTGATCACTGGCGCATCCACGGGCATCGGGCGCAGCACGGCCCTGCATCTGGCGGCGCAGGGCTACACGGTGTTCGCCGGTATCCGGCGCGAGGCCGACGGCGCTGCGCTGATGGCTGCCGCAGCATCTGCCGATGCAACGCGGATCATCCCGGTGCTGTTGGATGTGACCCGCGACGAGGATATCCAGCGCGCGTTGGCGCAGGTGGCAGCGCACAGCTCCGACGGTCTGTACGCGCTGATCAACAATGCGGGCTTCAACCTCAACGGTGCGTTTGAATACACCGACGCGGCAGACGCAGCCGCATTGATGAACACCAATTTCGTCGGGCTGGCAGCGCTGAGCCGGGCGGCGCTGCCGCTGTTGCGGCGCTATACCCAGCGTCACCCGGGGGCGACCTCGAAACTGATCAACATTGGTTCGATCGGCAGTTACATGGGCATTCCGTGGGAGGCGTATTACCACGCATCCAAATTTGCGGTGCTCGGCCTCAGTGAGGCCATGCGCTACGAACTATGGCCCCAAGGGATCCGCGTGGTGGTGGTCTGCCCGGGCGCGATTGTCACCGACTTCATGCCCAAGACTGAGGCCAGTCTTGCCGCCGCCGATGCCGCGCTGCCTGCTGACGCACCGCCCAACTATCGCGCCGGTCTAGCCACGCTGCGTGCGGGGATCGGTCGGGCAACGCGCTTTGGGTCGCCGCCGGAGGCCGTGGCGAGGCGGATCGGCAAGGTGCTGACCACGTCCCGGCCCCGCCTGCGCTATCTGGTCGGCGTGGATGCGCGGCTGTCGCTTGGGTTGCGCCGGGTGTTGCCCGAAGCCTGGTTCCATGCGTTGATCCGCGGCCAGTTCACCGCCTGAGTCGTATCGCGGCACGGCGCTGAACAACACGTGCTGGCGGGCCTGTTCGCGGTCGAGCCGCAGCACGTCGGCGTCCTGGCCGAACACCCGCTCGTCCCGGTTGGCCGAGCCGAGGCAGGCGACCACCATCGCGCCGGCCGGGATCTCCCGGCCGGCGATCGGGTACCGGGCGAGGGTGATCCGGCTGGTCTCGTGGAGGGGGCTGTCGTAGCGGAGGAACTCCTCGACGGCGTTGCCGATGAGGTCCGGGTTCGACCGCAGCAGCGCAAGCTGGTCCGGGTGGCGCAGCAGCGCGGTGACACCGTTGCCGATCAGGTTGACGGTCGTATGGTGGCAGGCGAGATAAAGCAGTATGACCTGGGCCACCAGTTTGTCGTCGGAGAGCAGGTCGCCGTCTTGCTCTGCCTGGATGAGCGCGGTCAGCAGGTCGTCGGCTGGGTTGTTCCGCTTCCACGCGATTATCTCTTGCATTATGCCGGACAGCTCGACCTCTGCCTCCTCGACAGCCGTCATCGCATCGAGATCGAACTCGGGATTGATGCCCTGTGGTTCCAGCGCGACGACCAGCATCTCGGTCAACTCGATCAGCCGCTTGGGATCGGTATCCGGCATGCCGAGCAGCGTCGTGATCACCGCGAAGGGCAACGGGTAAGCGAGTGTGTCAATCAGATTGACCGAGCCGGCATCTGCGATGCGGTCCAGCGACGCATCGACCAGTTCGGTCACCATTGGCTCCAGCGCGGCGATCGAGCGCGGCGTGAACACCTTGCCCACCAACGACCTCAGCCGGGTGTGGTCCGGCGGATCAGTGACCACCATGGACACCAGTTTGAGGGGCGCGTTGGCGATGAGTTGCTGGGACTGCTCGCGCATCGGGCCGGCGGCGAGGTTGCGGTCCGCCACGGACATTCGGGCGTCGCGCAGCAGCGTGGAGACGTCGGCGTACCGGGACAAGAACCAGAACCCCATCGGCTGTTCCTGCACCGGGTCTGCGTCGCGCAGCATCCGGTAGTGCTCGTACGGATTCTCGTCAAACCCCGGCAGGAACGGATTGAACATTCCCTGGGGCATCGGCAATGCTCCGAACTTAACAGGCTGCTGAAATACCAATCACTTCATCGCATCCATCTCTTCATTGCACAGCGGTCATTGCAGAGCGGTCATTCGCATTTCCGATCCAACAGATGAAATCGATCATTTTTTTCGTCATTCAGCGTGATCTACCCGCTTTTTTCGAATATTTCTTGTCCATCACGGCTTCTGCAGATGCAGCTGTCCCAGCGTTCGCATCCGCGTCAGCGTCACGTTGTAAGCTGGCATGATGAGCATCAATGCTTGGTCCACTTTCTCCAAGCCATGCACCATCACCTGACGCAAACCTCCGATCAGTTTCCCCCAGCCAAACGGCTGCTCAGCCCGCTTGCGCTTCTGCTGGGACATCGAATAACCCTCGCTTGCAGCCACATCATAGGGCACCGCTGAACGACGGCCATTGTTGTTCTGCGCGACATGCGGACTTACCTTCATCTCCTTCAACGCAGCCACGAATTCCTGTCCTTCAACGCAGCCACGAATTCCTGCGCGTCGTACCCCTTGCGTCAGCTTTGCGTTCTCTCCTGCCGATTGCCGCGCATCGCTCATCATCGACTTGGCCGCTTCGCGTTCCGCATAACCGTCCGCCTGCGTTGCCATCCCGTTCACCACCAGGCCGTTGCGGTTCTCAATCAAATATTGATCGATGACAGGATCGGCTGCTGCATGTCGCTTGAGCGGCGGGTACTTCCTATCGACAGGTTTCTCGCTGATGCCGTTTGCAACGTACGAGGAATCCGTTTTTGATCAACATCACGGATACCCCGGAATAGCATCAACGCGGCGTACTTACCGGACCTCGTGGCGCCAGATTTCGCCGCTATCGGTGATGGCCCAGGCGTTGCCGGCGGCATCCACGCCCACCCGCTTGCCGGCGCCCTGCACATCCACCCAGGCGCCGCCGACGCTGCCCCGATAGATCGCGTTGCCATCGCCCTTGCCGCGTTTGCAGGTGACGGCGTAGACATTGGGCCCGTTTACGGCGACATCGGTGAAACATCCCGGGCGCTTCTGCCAGTGGCCGCCGCCGTAGGTGGACCACTCGAAGATCTGCCCCTGCGCGTTGACCACCCATGCGGTGCGGCCTACCGAAATGCGCACCGCTGCGCCGGGCATTTCTTCCCAGCCGCAGAAGTCCTTGGCGCCGCCGGCGATGCCGGTATTCGGGCACGGCATCGCGCGCGAAATGGCGTTGCCGCCTTCGCCGTTCGGCTGCGAGGTGATGACCCAGATGCCGGCCTGGCCGGCGGCGATATCGGTGATCGGCTGGTCGTTCGGCGTGCCGCGTTTGATCCACTCGCCGTCGTTGATGCTGCTGTACAACATCGCGTCGCCGCCGACGGTGTAGCTGTTGCCGGCGTAGGTCGCGATGGCGCTGCCGTAGCCGGCAACGCTGAGCGGCGCGAATTTGGCGCCGTTCCAACGATAGAAGTGCGAGGAACCGCGACTGTTGGGCACGACATCGCAACCGGTCACATACACCACCCCGTTACCGCCGCCGGCGATGTCGCGCGCGCAGCCGGGCACGCGTACCCAGTAGGATCTCTGTTCGACGTAAACGTCGCCGGCGCGAACCGCTACGTCGATGGGTTTGGCGGGTGTGCGCATCTGCACGGGTTGCCCCCAATCGGGCGGTGCGGCGCCGACGGCGGAGGCCATGGCGAGCGTGGCCGAAGCGAGCGCAGCGGCGGAAAGATTCGAAAGACGCATGAGTGATTCCTCGATGTGTGCATGCGGGGCATGCGGATTGGATGCGGGCGGAATACAGGTTGAGTGCGGCGTTCAGCCCATGGTGAGAAAGATCGCGATCACGATCGGCGGGATCCACAGCACTTTCAGGCGTGCGGGCATCAGCGCCGAAAACAGCATCAGCAGTGCGATCACGGCGGTGCGAACCGGGCCGAGCAGCCAGTTGATCGGGGTGTAGACAGCGGCGATATAGAGCCGTTCGGCCGGGTACACGCGCATCTCGACCGTTTCGCCGACCGAATAGAAGCGGCCGCCGGGGATCTTGCTGACTTTGAGCTTGTGGGTGTCCATGCGTGGATTCACGATGGCGCGGCCCAGGAAACAGTTCGCGCGATGTTTCGTGCGGCAACTGTCCTGGGCCACCCTGATTTCGCCGACGACGGGATCGCCCGCGCTCAGCAACCATAAGCGCCAGCCGACTTGCAGGGCGCAGAAAGACACCACCGCCAGCACGACCCAGAGCAGGATTTTTCGATGAATAGGCATCAGGGCAGCACCGGTTCGGCGTGGCGGTTCTGCGCCCGGTTCACTGCCGGCCGGATCATCGCGCCGCTCCCAGGCGACCCAGCGCAGTACGGCCCGCGGCTTCCAGACTTGGACACAGCGACGTCTGCTGCTCGCCCATCGTCATGCCTGTGATGTTGAGCGAAAGAATGATCGTGCCGTTGCGGACGACGAGCTGTTGCGCGCCGATCAGATCGGCATTGCTCGCCGAGCACCACGCCGCGTCGCCAAGATCTTCGACTTCCTGGCCGGATTTGCTGGTTTTCTTGCCCAGCTCGTCGTTGATCGCCATGTTGAGATTGCCCGACAGGCCGTTGAGATTCTCGTACAGCGTGTCGGTTTCCGCTGGCGTTCCACCGCGGATCACCTGCACCATCAGCATGGTCATCCTGCCGGGATGTTCGCTGCTGGCCCACATGCAGTTCTCCGGGTCGTCGGCCATCTGTCCGGCGCTCTGGCCGATCACGGTCTGCGCTTCTTCCATGGTCAAAAGCGTGCAGGCGCGCGGCAGCGGGCCGACCGGTGCGTCTTCGCTTGCGGTGGATGCGGTGGCGGGCTCGACGGCAGGCCATTCGGCCGATTCCGCATCGGCTTTCTTGCCGCAGCCAGAGATGAGCGCGGCGAGTGTGGTGATTACGGCGATCGCCAGCATCAGCAAATGTCGTTTCGCGGACAGGATCGTATTCATGAGATCTCGCTCCTCACAGGGCCGGCGCGGTCACGCCGCGATAGCGGTGGCGGACTTTCGCATCCGATGTGGATTGCGCGTGTACCAGACCTTCGCTGCCGATGAATACTTTGGCTTCTCCACTGGACATGCCCGGGATTTTCAGGGTGTAGGCGTAGGCGGTGGTCGGAATGCCGTCGACGCTTTGCGGCCCCAGCTTGCGGCAGCCGCTCATCGGGTATTTGCCCGAACGGATGGACGCGTTGAGTTCTTTTGCTGCGGATTGACCCACGGCGGTGTTGCTGTGCCGACTCCACTTGCCGTCCATCTTCGTATAGGTCTTGCCGCCGACGACGATGATTTCCAGACGCATGCCGCCGGTTTCGGTGATGGTGTGGCGCGCGGGTTGCTGTGCGGATTTCTCGGCGGCGCGCAGATAGACCTCGCAGACCGGATCGAGCGCATGCGCGGTGTTCGCCGCGAAGATCAGGCAGGCCGACAGCGGAAGGGCGATGAGCTTCATGATGACTCTCCATTGAAATTGGGACCAAGGTTGGGCGAAGGCGGTGTCGGTCGCGATCTGCGGACGGCGTAGTGCGCCAAGCAGAGCAGACCGAGGTTCGCGAGCAGCAATATCAATTTGAAAACCAGTGCTGCCAGCAGGAACGGGCTGAGCTCTAAAGCGTCCGGGCCATCAAGCATCCGCAGCGCGGAGGCCATCTGCATCGATTGCAGGATCAGCAGAACCAGCAGGCCGATGCGAACGCCATGCAGTGCGATGCGCAGGACGCTCACCGCGTTCTCCCGTAGCGCCACGGCGTGCGGTGATGCCACCACCAGGACGCCGGAATCTGCGGCGCGTAACGGGGCTGGTACGGCGCAAGCGCGCACCAGTCGATGGCGTTCGGTGTGGCACTTTCAATGGAGGCCGCCGACTCTGACTTTTCGTTTGATGTGTCTTGCGACGTGCCCTGTGCAATGCACGCTCCACGGGTGTCGTATTCGTATCGATCGTGATGGATCGCGTACGGATAGTCGTCGCCGTAGCGATACACCTCGTAGTGCAGCGTCGACGGCGCGACCGGTTGCGGTACCTGCGTGCTCGGTGGGTGGTGGCCCGATCCGGGAGGGCCGGGCGGATGGGCCAATGCGTGCGCGCTCGCGAGCGCGAGGCCGGCGGAAAGCAGCAGGCGCGCGGCGTTCATTTCGCCACCAGGCCCACGGGCGCCCATACCGTGCATGCGACCTCGTAGCGGATGTATGTATCTTCTTTGGCGCTGCCTTTGAACTGCCAATCCACGACGACGCAGTTGCCGTCGTAGCCCGCAGTGGCGACACCGAGGGGCGATGAGTCTTTCTGGCCCGTCACTACGCGGGTTGCGCAGTCCGCGGGCCGCATCCATTTCGGCATCGGCACGTCGTAGCGGTCGCGACTCGCGATGCCGATTTGTGAGTCGGTGCCGCCCCGATGATGGATCCCCGTTATCACCGGGCTCGTATCGCGGTTGTCGATGAAGCAGTTGTGACGGGTTGTCATCGTGTTCGGCACCTTGCATGCGGTGACGTTTATTTCCACGCCGTTGAGCCTCACTTTTTCCCAGCGCGGCTCGAACACGATGTCCTTGCCCGCACCGCGGGCGCCGCCAGCCGATGCGACTTCCACCGCCGCATCGCCGGAAATCGCCTTCACGATGCCGGCCGGCAACTGCGCGAGGATCTTCTTGCCGTCCCAATTGAGGATCTGCGCTTCGTTGGCCTGGATGCGCCCGTACTGCGTGGGCAGCGTGATCTGGACTTTGCCGCGCGCGTCGCCGAAGCACAGGCCTTCGACAATGAAGGCGCCGCCCGGCTGCAGCGACGTATCGTTCGCGGGCCGGATGCGCTTGATTTTCGGAGTGTTGCCGTTCTGCGAGCAGGCCAACGCAGTGGAGGTGATGCGCTAACGGACGCGCTCGCGCCGCTGTCGCCGGTCTGCGCTGCGCCGCCGCCGCGAACGATGGCCGAGGTTTTGGGCGTGCCGCGATACGCACTGGTGAGGCGATCGTTGGCGCCGGCCTGCGGACCGTTGCTCGGCGGCGTGTTGTTCGGCTGTGAGATGACAGGCGGTTGGGAAGTAACAGGAGGCTGCGAAGCGACCTGCGGCGTCGTGGGTTTGGCCGGCGCGGTGCCGCCCCAGGGCGACGGCTGCGGTTGAGGCTGCGGTTTCGGCTTGCGTGGCTTCGGCATCGCGACCGGCGCGGGGTCCACCACCGGCACCCGCGCTTCGCTGTCGCCGCGGCCGGGAATGGTGGAGGGCGCGGCCGGTCCCGACTGCTGTGGATAACCGTAACCCTGCTGTGCGTCGGCGGCGCCGCAGGCGGCGGTCAGCGCCAGTGCGAGCAGCGACATTGTGTGATGGATGCGCATGATCGTGGCTCCGGATTACTTGCTGTCGGCGACGCTGGCGTCGAAACGCTTCGCCAGTTCGTACACGGCTTCTTCGATGGCCTCGCGCAGCACCGCGTCGAAGTTGTCCTTGCTGGTGGACTGGTGCTGCACTTCGGGGCTGTAGGCCATGCCGCCCTTGCCTTTCTCGGCGCGGACGCGGTTGATGAGCGTGCCGATGCCGCCGACGCTGCGCGCTCCGCCCTTCATGCGTTTGCGCACGGTGATGGCGTCGATCACATCGCCGGTGTTGGCATCGACGATGCCGACATCGATGCCGAATTCGTCGCGGTTGCTGGCGCCGCCGATCTGCAGACCGCCGATGTTCACGCCGTCGCGGCTGGTGCGGGTGCCGCTGCCCAGTTCGGTGATTTCGGCTTCGAAGATGTATTCGGCGCCGCGCAGCTGCTGCTGTGAGGTGCTGCCGGTGGTCTGGCCGGCGGCGTTCATTTGCTGCGCACCACGCCGCGATCGAGCCTGGCGCGCTCCACCACGCGGAACTGGCCGCTCTGCACCAGCGCGGTCTTGAACTGTTCGGTGGCTCCGCGCGGCGAGATCTCGGGCAGGTTGCTGGTGAATTCGTAGATCGCGACGGCGACGCGCGCGTCGCTGCTCTGGCGCGGCAGGGTCGGGCGCTGCTTGGAGCCGGCGTGGGCGGTGCCGATGCAGGCGGCGAGCGTCAGGACGAGGGCGAGTGCGAAGCGGTTGCGGGGCATGTCGGCGATCCGTGATGTGAAGGACCACTGCCGAACGGGGGTTGGCCATGCGAACCGGACATGGCGCCGAAAATTATTTTCTGATCGATGACGGAACTCGGTCGACGGCAATCGCTGCATTATTCGCTGCCAGCGAAAGCAACCCCCTCCCAACCTCCCCCTGCGCTGCGCGCAAGGGGAAGAGCAGATCGTAGCTAGCTGTAATTCGGCGATAGGGCGGGTCGACACGCATCAGGAACGATCGTTGAAGCTATCGCAACGCCGCCATGCGCCGGCGTATCACCGTGGGGCTGTCTGGATGGTCGTAGCGCGCGCTGGCGGCGGCGGCTTCGTCCTCCAGCGCCTGGGCGGAGGCGATATCTCCGCCGGCCGCCAGCACGTCGGCGCGTATGCGTGTCAGATACGGGCCCATCCGCACGTCGCGGAAGCCGGCAACGCTGTTCCACGCTTCCATCGCCGCGTTGCTTTCGCGCCAGGCGACGGCGCGGTCGCGCTTGGCCAGCGCCACGCGCGCCAGTCCGCCATGGGCCAGTGCGATATGCGCCAGCGTGCGGCCGTCGGCGTGATCGGCGATGGTCGCGAACTGAGTCTGCGCCTCGTCCAGTCTGTCGTTGTCCAACAGCCAGCGTCCCCAGCTTTCGCGGATGGCCATCACCGCCTGTTCGCGGTCCTCCTGATGGGCCAGATAGTCGTCGAGCGAAGTCTTCAGCATGCGTCCGGCGGCTTCGTTGCGGCCGGCGCGTGCATAGGCTTCGCCCAGGAACCGTCGCGTCAACCGCAACTGGAACGAGAATGCGGACTGCTGCGCGTAGGTGCGCTCCACTGCCTCCAGTGCTGCGATGCCGGCCGCTGCCTGGCCTTCGCTGGCCATGCGCTCGCCGTAATGCAGGCGTACGGTCGCCGCTTCCAGCGGGTGGCTGCCGTCGGTGGGGAGCAGCGGCAACAGGCGTTTGAATTCGAGATGCGCCGCGTCGCGCTGGCCGATCAGATGCAGGGTGCGAGCGGCGTTCGCGCGCGGCACCCAGGCGGTGGGAAACTCCGCGCCGGTGGTGCGGTCGGCGATGTCCGCGGATTTCCGGAACGCGATGGCGGCCTGGGCGAATTGGCCGAGTTGCTGGTGGATGAGGCCGAGGTTGGCGTAAAGCGTTTGCAGTTCGGCATCGTTCCTGTCCGGTAGCGATTCGGCGAGCGCCAGCGCCCGGTGATACATGGCGATGGCGCGCACAGGATCCTGCTGCTGCGCGTTGAGAAACCCGGCCAGTTCGTGCAACGCGGTGACGTGGCCGCGCGAACGCGGCGCGTGTTTGCCGAACAGCGCGACTGCGCGTTCGAATGCGTGCCGCGCATCGTCGAGGCGACCGTCCTGGCGCTGGAGGTGTTGTCCCCGGCTGATCCACCAATGGCCGCGGAGTTCGGGATCTTCGTCGCCGGCGGCGCTCAGCAACCTGTCGGCTTCGGCCAGTGTGGCCTGACAGCGCGGCCCGTCACCCGCATTGCAGGCGCGCATGGATGCTTCCACCGCACCGTTGAGGATGTTCGGGTGCAGCGGGCCGTAGCGTTCGCGCACTTTTTTCAGCTGCAGCGCCTGCAGCGCCTCGTAGCGTTCGTCCTCGCCGAGCTGCGCGTAGAGGTCGGCGACGGTGCGCAGCAGTTCGATCTGCACGTCGGGGTCGTCGACGAACCGCGATTCGATCTTCGCCGCGCCGGCATCCAGCAGGGCTTTGGCGGAAATGCCGCCGCGCGGCTGGTCGGAGGCGATGCGCGGGTCGTTCGCGGCGAAGATTTCGATCAGGAAGTCCTTGATCGCGCTGGCGCGGCGCGCTTCCTCGGCCGCGCGCTGCGCCTGCCAGAGCACGCCGCCCACGCCGGTGCCGAGTGCGGCCAGCAGCAGACAGGCGACGGCCACGCCCTGGCGGTGGCGACGGACGAATTTGCGCGCTCGCTGCCAGCGGCCGATGCGCTGGGCCTGGATCGGCTGATGGGACAGATACCGCAGCAGGTCTTCCGAGAACGCATCGGCCGAGGCGTAGCGGCGTGTTGGGTCGATGGCCATGGCTTTGGCGAGGATGGCGTCGAGATCACCGGTCAGTTCGCTGCGGCGTTTGCCGCTGGTGCGGCTCGACGCCAGCGGCGCGTCTTCGCGTTGTTCGATCATCCGTCCCAGGCGCGAGCGCGTCGGGAACGGGCGCTGTCCGGCCAGCAATTCGTACAACATCACGCCCAGGGCATACACGTCGGTGGCGACCGTGATCGCGCCGCCGTCGAGTTGCTCCGGCGCGGCGTAATCGGGCGTGGCGGCGTGGCCTCCGAGCAGGGTCAGGCCCGGGTTCTCGTCGCTGTCGCCATCGATCAGCTTGGCGATGCCGAAATCCAGCAGTTTCACTTCCCCGGCGGCAGTCACCAGCACATTCGCCGGTTTGAGGTCGCGATGAACGACCAGCCGCGCATGCGCAGCCTGCACCGCTGCGGCGACCTCGCGCAGCAACGCCACGCGGTCGGGGGTCGATAATGCGCGGCCCTCGCAGTGCTCGGTGATCGGCGTGCCTTCGACGTGCTCCAGCGCCAGCCATGGCTGCTCGTCTTCGCCGATCCCGGCGTCGTAGAAACGGGCGATGCGCGGGTCGTTCAGTCCGGCGAGGATGTCGCGTTCGCGCTGGAAGCGTTCGCGCTGCGCGCCCGCCAGCAGGTGCGCGTGCGGCAGTTTCAGTGCGACCTGACGTTCGTAGGCGCCATCGGCGCGCGCTGCCAGCCACACCGCGCCCATGCCGCCGCTGCCCAGCGGACGCAGCAGACGCCATGGGCCGAGGCGCATGCCTTCGACGTACGGCGAGACGGTTTCATCGACGCCGGTTGGCCGATCCAGCCAGTCGCCGCTGCGGCGTTCTCCGGTCGACAGCACCTCACGCAGCAAAGGTTTGAACGCGGCATCGCTCTGCGGCAAGGCGTCGAGCCAGGCCGGGCGTTGCCCGGGTTCCAGTTCGAGATAAGCGTCGAGCAGGGACGAGAATCGGGGCCAGTCCGACGGCGGGCAGGGCAAGGGCTTCATGACAGCGAGGACTTTATGCGCGTTTCCGCGGGTGGGCGCCCGCCCGAACGGGATGCGGGGAACGAACCGGACAACGACGGACGATGGAAGCGTTCGCCGGCATTCACTCCAGCATCGAGGCAAGCAGCAGCCGCGCCTTTTCCCAGTCGCGGCGCACGGTGCGTTCGGTCAGACCCAGGGCTTCGCCGATCTCGACCTCGGTCATCCCACCGAAATAGCGCATCTCCACTACCTGCGCGAGTCGCGGTTCCAGCTGCGCCAGCGATTCCAGCGCTTCATGAACCTGCAGCGCCTCGTCGTCGCCGGCGACGCCGTCGCCCAGCGCGGTGTTGAGCGTGATCGCGCGCTCGCCGCCGCCGCGGCGCAGCGCATGGCGTTCGCGCAGCTGATCGACGATGACCGTGCGCATCACCTGCGCGGCATAGGCGAAAAACCGCCGGCGGGTTTCCACCTGCAGCGTCTCCTTGCCCGACAGCCGCAGCCAGATTTCGTTCACCAGTGCGGTGCTGTCGAGCAGGGTCAACGGACCTGAGCGCGCGAGCCGCGCCCGGGCGAGTTTCTTCAGTTCGTCATAAGCGGCGTTGAACAGCGCCGCGTTGTCGACGCCTTTGCCCCGATTGCCGACATCGATCAGTTCGGTGATGCTGCCCATGGGCATCCTTTGGCATGCAGGGTGGCGGAAATACTAATCCAATCGTTCCCGGCACGACGGCCGTGCGGCCTGCCTGGCGGCGGCTTGATTCCCGGCGCAGCCATCTCCGCGCGTACAGGGCAAGCAACAATCCGACGATCCGGAAGCCGTACCTGCCCGCGGGGGGGTATCCATCGTCAGTCCGCCAATGCTTCGGCCCTGGCCGCGCAGATGAAGTCGTTTTCGCTGAGACCGCCGACGTCGTGGGTGGAGAAGCGGACGACGCAGCGGTCGTAATGCACGCCGAGATCGGGGTGGTGGTCTTCGCGATGCGCGAGATGCGCCAGAGCATTCACGAACGCCATCGTCCGGTAGTAGTCGGCGAAGGTGAAGGCCTTGACCAGCGCATGGCTGTTTTCCGCCAGCTCCCAACCGGGCAGCTGCGGCATGAGTTCGGCGATGCGCGCGGGCGACAGGCGGTGCTCGTGGCCGCGGCGCGGAATGCAGTGGGCCTGGGCGAGGGGGATGAGGTCGGACATGGCGGGGCTCCTGGTGACGGGTCGCATGAAGCTGAACACTTTTTCTGCCCGCGTAACGCAAACGTGACGAGCACGGACGGATCGGTCCGCTAGAATAGCCCTATGATCCAGATTTCCGAATCCGCCCAGTCGCATTTCCGCCGCCTCATCGAACGCGAGGCCCTGCCGGGTCTGGGCGTGCGCCTCAGCGCCATGCATCCGGGCACGCCGCGCGCCGATGTCCGCCTCGAATTCGCCGAACCCGCCGACCTGCAGGGCGACGAATGGGCGGTGGATTGCGAAGGGTTCACGCTGTGGTTGGATGCCGGCAGCGTGCAGTACCTCGACGGCGCCGAGATCGACTACACCCAGCAGGCCACCAGCAGCCAACTGCAGATCCGCGCGCCAAAGATCAAAGGCGTGACACCGGGCGAATCGGCCTCGCTGGTCGAGCGCGTACGGTGGGTGGTAGAGCATGAGATCAATCCGCAGCTCGCCCAGCACAAGGGCCACGTCTCGGTGCAGGAAGTCACCGCCGAGGGTGTGGTGATCCTCAATTTCGGCGGCGGCTGCCACGGCTGCGGCATGGCCGATGTGACCTTGAAGCAGGGGATCGAAAAGACCCTGTTGGAGAAAGTCCCGGGCGTGATCGCCGTGCGCGACGCGACCGATCATGCCAGCGGAGCGGCGCCCTACATCGCGCGTTCGGCGGACTGACCGGGCCTCGCCGGGCGTGTTCACTGCCGGAGAGTTGATCGAGATTATTCAGGTTCGTTATCGGCGGCGGTTTCCGCTGCACGCCGATCGGCCGTTCGGTGCTTTCCCGCCGACCTGGCGAGCCTGGTTCCTGTCGATACAGGAACGGCTGGGCGCGGTGACCGGTGCGCCGGTCGCGGATTACCTCGACGTACTTCTGCGGCGCCCCGAACGCGCGCCGCCCAAGGCCAGCCTGGAATTGAGCCGCTGGCGCGCATACGCCAGCCTCGGTCGCCAGCAATGGGAGCCGGCGCCTCGCGACCAGCGTTGGATACGGAGCGTCGCAGGACTGGTTTCCGGACTGTTGCATGTCGTGTTCATGGTGATGCTGCTGTGGCTGGGTTTCGTGGCGATCGGCGACGCGCCGCCGCAGACCAGGCAGGCGGGCGAGACCGTGTTGATCGAATACATCGGCACCGGAACGCCGGCGGAACAGGGCGGCACCGCAGCGCCTGGCGAAGTGGATGCCCCCGCAGCCTCGGCAGCGCCGGCCCCGGCGCAGACTTCACCCACCCAGACCGCCGCCGCGGCGGCGCCGCCACCGTCTGCCAGCGCTGCCTCCCAGCCGCCCGCCAGCGAACAACCGCCGCAGCCGGCCGAAGCGGGCAGCGTGCAGTCGCTGGTCGTGACCGAGACCGCGCGGACGGATATCGATTTCACCTTGCCTGCGCCGGTTCCACGCGACGTCAACCTGCCGCAGTTCCAGGTGACCGTGCCGCAGGCGTCGCCCTCGGTCGTCGAGATCGAAACCTTCGAACCCCGGCCCACGGTGCGCGCGCTGGAGCGGTCGGCCCTGCGCGTGCCGACGCCGACCGTGCCCGCCCTGCGCACCGAGGTGACTGAAGTCGACGTGCGCACGCCCACGGCGGAAGTGCAGGTCAGGCCGCTGTCGCAGACGCCGTTGCGAACTCCTGAAATCCGGGTGCCGACCTTGCGCACCACGCCCACTGAGGTACCGATGCGCGCGCAGCCGTTGCCGGCCGCGACGGCGTCGACGGCCACACCCGGCCCTGCCGCAACGCCGAAGCCGCCCGCCACCGTGCCGGGGAATGCGACCGCGACGGTCGGGCGCAGTACGGCGCCCGCCACCGCCACCGCTTCGCCAGCCGGTGAACAGCCGCAGGCGGCGGGCGCGGGTCGATCGGCCACCAAGGCGACCACGGGCGCCGGGCCTGCACCATCGCCCCGTCCTGGCGCTGCGCCCAGTGCGACCCGCAGCGACGATTGGGGCGATTCCAGCCGCAATGTGCCGGGCAACAGCACCACGGCAGGACGCGGGCCGGGGTTGTTCAACAGCGATGGAGGCATCCGCCTGCCGGGCGACGGCGGCCGCGTCGGCGGCGGTCTGCCGCCCGGCACCATCATCGAAGACTTCCAGAAGATCGATCGCATGGGCACCTGGCTCAAGCGCCCGCCGCTGGATTACACCCCAACCCGTTTCGACAAGTTCTGGGTGCCGAATCGCTCGCTGTTGGAAGAGTGGGTGAGTCGCGGCATCAAGAAGGTCGCGATTCCGATCCCCGGCACCACCAAACGCATCGAATGCACGGTGTCGCTGCTCAGCGCTGGGGGCGGATGCACGATCTACGACCCCAATCTGCAGGATCAGGAAGCCATCGCGCGACCGCCGCCGGACGTGCCGTTCAAGTCCGAGCTGCAGGAAGACAAGGGCAGTCTGAAGAAGTAAGGGCAGTCTGAAGAAGTGATGTCATGTGAGAAGTCGCGGCCACCGCCGCAAACGAAACGGGAGCCTCGCGGCTCCCGTTTTTTTTCGTATGGCGATGGATCGGACCGGAGATCAGTGTCCGTGCAGATCGCCCAGCGGACCCTGCTGCTTCGCGAAGTAAGCGGCGAGATCGGCGATGCCCTGATTGTCGAGTCGGCCGGCTTCCACCGCGCCCTTGATCTGGTTGGTCATCAGCGCATGCTCGCGGCCGCCATCGCGGTACTGCTGGATGCTGTAGAACAGGTAGTCCTGGTATTGCCCGGCGAGCACCGGGTAGGTGGCGTCGATCGGCTTGGCGCCGCCGGCGCCGTGGCAGTCCACGCAAGACTGGCCGCTGGTACCCAGTTTCTTGTCGGCGGCAATCTTCTCGCCGCGTGCGGCGTCGCCGTCGTAGGCGGTGACATGTTCGAACTTGGCCTTGTGGGCTTCGGCGTCGGCATGCTCGCCTTCGCCTTTCGAACAGGCGGCGATACCGAGGCTGAGGGCCAGCGTGAGGGCGATGGCGAGGGGACGCTTCGTCATGGTGGCGGCGCTCACTTCTTCAGGCTCGAAAGGTAAGCGGCGATGTCCTTGATGTCCTGCTCCGAAAAGCTCTGCGCCTGCGCCTGCATGGTCGCGTGCTTGCGCGTGCCCTTGCGGTACTCGGTCAGCGCGTTTTCGAGGTATTCAGCCGATTGGCCGGTGATCTTCGGCACGCTGAAGGTCGGGTAGGCGTTCTTGTAGCCGGTGACGCCGTGGCAGCCCTGGCAGGTGTAGGTGAGCTGCTTGCCTTTTTCGGCGGAGCCGGTAGCGGGAGTCTGCGCCTGCGCCGCGAATGCGGCGAAGAGGGCGAGGCAACCGGCGAGCAGCGGATAACGATTCGGCGATCGGATCATATCTGGCGTCATGTCAGGGCGTGATGTCGGGGCGTTGGGCGTCGTGTGCGCGCATAATCCGCGTGTAGCCGGGTACGCGCCAGTGATTCTGCGTGCCGGCACCACCGCATGCGTGCAATCCGGACAGTATAGCCTGACGGTGCGCGTCGACGCAGGCGGCCTCTCGCGATGATCGTCCGGTTCCATGCAGCGCGATGGCACGGCCGCGGTCATGCGTCAAGCATGACCTCTGGCCGATGTTGCAAGTGAATGGGTGATATACCTTGATACAACACCTCATAACCATGCCGACGATACCCACTATGTCCGCCGACCGCATTTTTCAGCTTCCGGCCACCAGGCCCACCTTTGCCCGCGCCTTGGGTGTCGGGATACTGCTCGGTTGCCTTGCTTTGTCAGGCTGCAAAGGCGGCGGCGATGCCGAGGCCAAAGAAGGCGACGAGAAGAAGGCACAGGACGCGGTGCCGGTGGAGGCCGTGAAGGTCGTGCGCCGACCGATCGCCGCCAGCTACAGCGGCACCGCGCCGCTCGAAGCGCGCGCAGAGTCCCAGGTGGTGGCCAAGACGTCCGGCGTCGCCCTGCAGGTGATGGCCGAGGTCGGCCAGGAAGTGCGGGCCGGTCAGATTCTGGTGCGGCTGGATTCCGACCGCGCGGTGCTGCAGGCGGCCCAGACTTCGGCGCAGATGCGCAAACTGGAAGCCAATTACAACCGTTCGCTGCAGTTGTCCAAGCAGCAACTGGTGAGCGCCAACGATATCGACCAGCTGAAGTTCGACCTCGAGAACATCCGCGCGGCCAATCGGTTGGCCAATCTCGAACTGTCCTACGCCAACGTGGTCGCACCGATCTCCGGCGTGATCGCCGAACGTTCGATCAAGACCGGCAACTTCGTCCAGATCAACAGCCCGATCTTCCGCATCGTCGACACCTCGCGCCTCGAAGCCACGCTCAACGTGCCCGAGCGCGAACTCGCCACGCTCAAGGCCGGCCTGCCGGTGCAGTTGCTGGTCGATGCGTTGCCCGGGCGCCCGTTCACGGGCCGCGTCGATCGCGTCGCGCCGGTGATTGACTCCGGCAGCGGCACCTTCCGTGTGATCTGCGCCTTCGAGAGCGGCGGCCTGCTGCAGCCGGGCATGTTCGGTCGGGTCAAGATCGATTACGACCAGCGCGCCGACGCGATGGTGATTCCGCGCAGCGCATTGCTCGACGACGAAAACGATCCCGCGGTCTACACCGTGCGCGGCGGCAAGGCCGCGCGCGCCTCGATCAAACTCGGCTACTACGACGGCGAATGGGTGGAAGTGCGCTCCGGGCTCACGCTGGGCGACCGCGTCGTCACCGCCGGCAAGGTCGCGCTGCGCGAGGGCACCGAGGTCCAGGTGATCGGCGACCCGATCGCGAAGAAAGTCGCCGCCGTCAAGCCTGAGGGCAAACAACAATGAGCGGCGCCGGATCTCACGATCACGAAGTCCATGAAGGTCATCACGACCCGCAGGATGGCGAAGGCGGCGGTTCCGGCCTTGTCGAATTCTCGACCCGCCGCCGGGTCACCGTGGCGATGTTCTGGCTGACGATGTTCCTGTTCGGCGTGCTGGCGCTGATGAACCTCAAGGTCAATCTGCTGCCGGACCTCAGCTATCCCACGTTGACCGTGCGCACCGAGTACACCGGGGCCGCACCGGCCGAGATCGAAACGCTGATCAGCGAACCGGCCGAGGAAGCGCTGGGCGTGGTCAAGAACCTGCGCAAGCTGAAATCCGTGTCGCGCACCGGGCAGAGCGACGTCGTGCTCGAATTCGCCTGGGGCACCGACATGGACCAGGCCAGCCTCGAAGTGCGCGACAAGATGGAAGTGCTGCAACTGCCGCTTGAAGCCAAGCCGCCGGTGCTGCTGCGCTTCAATCCGTCGACCGAACCGATCATGCGCCTCGTGCTGGCCGCCAAGCCCGGCGTGGACGCGGCGGGCGACGATGCCCAGGCCCTGCGTCGCCTCACCGAACTGCGTCGTTTCGCCGACGACGATCTGAAGAAGAAGCTCGAACCGGTCGACGGCGTGGCCGCGGTGAAGGTCGGCGGCGGTCTTGAGGACGAAGTCCAGGTCGATATCGACCAGCAGAAGATTGCGCAACTGGGCCTCTCGATCGACGGCGTCATCCAGCGCCTGCAGCAGGAAAACATCAACGTCTCGGGCGGACGCCTGGAAGAGGGCAGCCAGCGTTATCTGGTGCGCACCGTGAACCAGTTCGCCAGCATCGACGAAATGCGCGAGATGCTGGTGACCACGCGCAGCGCCGGCAACAACGCTGCGGCGGTGGCTGCGCAGCAGATGGCTGCGGTCGCGGCGTCCACCGGTTCGGCCGCGGCCATCGCCGCCGCCAACTCGGTGCAGAGCGCCTCCGGCGGCGGTTCCAGCTCGCCGGCCGGCGGCATGGCTGTGCGCCTGAAGGACATCGCCACCGTCCGCCAGGGTCACAAGGAGCGCGAAACCATCATCCGCCTCGGCGGCCGCGAAGCGGTCGAAATGGCGATTTACAAGGAAGGCGACGCCAACACCGTCTCCACCGCGGACGCCATCGCAGCGAAGATCGAGCAGATCAGGGCCCAGATTCCGGCCGACATCGAACTGACCACGGTCGACGACCAGTCGCAGTTCATCCGTCATGCGATCGCCGACGTCAAATTCGACGCCGTGATCGGCGGCCTGCTCGCGGTGCTGATCATCTTCCTGTTCCTGCGCGACGCCTGGAGCACGTTCGTGATCGCGCTGTCGCTGCCGGTCTCGATCGTGACGACCTTCTTCTTCATGGACCAGTTCGGTCTGAGCCTCAACGTGATGTCGCTCGGCGGCCTCGCGTTGGCGACAGGCCTTGTCGTCGACGACTCGATCGTGGTGCTGGAAAGCATCGCCAAGGCGCGCGAACGCGGGCTCGGGGTGCTCGAGGCGGCCATCGAGGGCACCCGCGAAGTCAGCATGGCGGTGGTCGCGTCCACGCTCACCACCATCGCGGTGTTCCTGCCGCTGGTGTTCGTGCAGGGCATCGCCGGCGAACTGTTCCGCGACCAGGCGTTGACGGTCGCCACCGCGATCGGCATCTCGCTGATCGTGTCGATGACCCTCATCCCGATGCTCAGCGGCTGGCGCGACCGCGCACCGATGGCGTTCGCGGAAGAGCCGCCGCATCCGCAGTGGCGGCCCGACGCGCGCTGGCAGAAACCGCTGGCCGCGACCGGCCGCGGCGTCGGCGTGGGCGTACGCGGCTTCTTCTTCGGCATCGCCTTCGCATTCGTGCGTCTCTGGCGCCTGCTCTCCGCGGTGATCGGCCCGGTGATGGGCACGCTCAGCGATCTGGCGATGGCGCCGTACAACCGCATCGAAGCGGGTTATCTGCGCGTGCTGCCGGGCGCGCTGCGGCGGCCGGCCATCGTGCTGGTGCTGGCGGCGTCCGCGTTCGGCCTCAGCCTGCTGGCGGTGCCGTTGCTCGGTACCGACCTGATTCCGCAGCTGGCGCAGGATCGCTTCGAAATGACCGTGAAACTGCCGCCCGGCACGCCGCTGCGCGATACCGACCGGGTCGTGCGCGAACTGCAGCAGACGCATGCGAAGGACGAAGGCATCCGCGCGCTCTACGGCGTGAGCGGCAGCGGCACGCGGCTTGACGCCAGCCCGACCGAAAGCGGCGAGAACATCGGCAAGCTGTCGGTGGTGATGACCGACAGCGGCGACGAGAAACGCGAGGCGGAACTGGTCGACGGCCTGCGCGACAGCGCGAAGCAGTACGCCGGGGCGCAGGTGGATTTCAGCCGTCCAGAACTCTTCAGCTTCTCGATGCCGCTGGAAATCGAACTGAGCGGTCAGGATCTGCAGGGCATCGAACAGGCCGGCCGCAGGATGGCCGCGCTGCTGCGCGACAACCCGCACTACGCCGACGTCAAGTCGACGGTGGAGCAGGGCTTCCCCGAGATCCAGATCCACTTCGACCAGGAACGCGCCGGTGCGCTGGGCCTGACCACGCGCCAGATCGCTGATGTGGTGGTGAAGAAGGTGCGCGGCGATGTCGCCACGCGCTACAGCTTCCGCAGCCGCAAGATCGACGTGCTGGTGCGCGCTCGGGCGAGCGATCGCGCCACGCTCGACGACATCAAGCGTCTGATCGTGAATCCCGGCAGCGCCAACCCGGTGACCCTGGATTCGGTCGCCGACGTGGTGTCGACCACCGGTCCGAGCGAGATCCACCGCGCCGATCAGGTGCGGGTGGCGATCGTGTCCGCGAATCTGCGCGACATCGATCTGGGCACCGCGGTACGCGAGGTCGAGGAGATGGTGGCGAACGCCGAAGGTGGCCTCGGCGCCGGCATCGGCCTGCATATCGGCGGCCAAGGCGAGGAACTGGCGCAATCGCTGCAATCGCTGCTGTTCGCGTTCGGTTTGGCGGTGTTCCTGGTGTATCTGGTGATGGCGTCGCAGTTCGAATCGCTGCTGCATCCGTTCGTCATCCTGTTCACCATTCCGCTGGCGCTGGTCGGCGCGATCCTGGCGCTGCTGGTCACCGGCTCGACGATCTCGGTGGTGGTGTTCATCGGCCTGATCCTGCTCGTCGGCCTGGTGGTGAAGAACGCGATCATCCTGATCGACAAGGTGAATCAGGCGCGCGAGGGCGGCATGGCCAAGCGCGAGGCGCTGGTCGAAGGCGCCCGGTCGCGCCTGCGTCCGATCATCATGACCACGCTGTGCACGCTGTTCGGCTTCCTGCCGCTGGCGCTGGCCTTCGGCGAAGGCGCGGAGGTGCGCTCGCCGATGGCGATCACGGTGATCGGCGGCCTGCTGGTGTCGACGCTGCTGACGCTGGTGGTGATCCCGGTGGTCTACGATCTGCTCGACCGCCGCCCCGATGCGGATTACGTCGCCCGCGCCAAACGCGTACGCGCCAAGCGCGGCCAGGACTTCGATGCCGCCGCGGGTGAGAGTGTTTCGACCGCAAACATCCAGAACGAGCGCATCCCGAAGGAGCGCATCCCGAAGGAGCGCATCCCCAAAGAGGGCATGCCGACATGAGCGTCGCCGAGTTCAGCATCAAGCGCCCCGTCACCACGGTGATGTTCTTCATCTCGATGTTCGTGGTCGGGCTGATCGCCGCGGTGCGCCTGCCGCTGGAAGCGCTGCCCTCGGTGACCTTCCCGGGCATCTTCCTGCAGTTGCCGTACAGCGGATCGACGCCGGAGGAAGTGGAGCGCACGGTGCTGCGCCCGGTCGAGGAAGCGGTTTCGACGATGACCGGCGTCAAGCGCGTGCAGGGCAGCGCCCGCGCCGACGGCGCGTGGATGTTCATCGAGTTCACCGACTGGGAGCGCGACGTATCGATCGCCGCGTCCGAAGCGCGCGAACGCATCGACGCGATCCGCGACGATCTGCCGGACGACATGCAGCGCTACTTCGTGATGAAGTTCTCGACCAGCGACGAGCCGGTGCTGAAGGTGCGGCTGGCCAGCAAGCGCGATATGACCCGCGAATACGACATGATCGATCGCGAGTTCAAACGCCGGCTGGAGCGCATCCCGGGCGTCGCCCGGGTGGACGTGCTCGGCGCGCCGCCGAACGAAGTCGAGATCGCGATTTCGTCCGATCGCCTCAACGCCCATGGCATCGGCCTGAACGAACTCAGCATGCGGCTGCGCGAGGTCAACTTCTCGGTTTCGGCCGGGCAGATCGACGACGGCGGCCGGCGTCTGCGCGTGCAGCCGGTCGGCGAAATCGTCGATCTGCAGGAGTACCGCGACATCGTCATCGATGGCAAGGGCACCCGCCTGTCCGACGTGGCCGATATCCAGCTGAAACCAGCGCGGATCGACTACGGTCGGCGCCTTGACGGGCAGCCGGCGGTGGGCCTGGACATCTTCAAGGAGCGCAGTGCGAATCTGGTCCAGGTGGCGAAGGATGTGCTGGAGGAGGTCGACACCATCTCCAGGGATCCGGCGCTGGACGGCGTCCAGGTCAAGGTGGTCGACGATCAGGGCGCAGCGGTGACCGGCTCGCTGATGGAGCTGGCCGAAGCCGGACTGGTCGGCCTGCTGCTGTCGATCCTGGTGCTGTACTTCTTCCTGCGCCACTGGCCGTCGACGCTGATGGTGACCACGGCCATTCCGATCTGTTTCGTGATGACCCTGGGTTTCATGTATTTCGCCGGCGTCACGCTCAACATCCTGACGATGATGGGCCTGCTGCTGGCAGTCGGCATGCTGGTGGACAACGCCGTGGTGGTGGTGGAGAGCATCTACCAGGAACGCGAGCGCATGCCGGAGCAGCCGCGTCTCGCTTCGCTGGTAGGCACCCGCAACGTCGCGATCGCGCTGTCCGCGGGCACGCTCTGCCATTGCATCGTGTTCGTGCCGAACCTGTTCGGCGATCGCAACATGCTCAGCATCTTCATGTCGCAGATCGCAATCACCATCTCGGTATCGCTGCTGGCGTCATGGCTGGTGGCGGTGAGTCTGATCCCGATGCTGTCCGCGCGGATGAAGACGCCGCCGCTGGTGCGCGACAACCGCGGTCTGATTCCCCGTCTGCAGGTCCGCTACGCGGCGTTCCTGCGCTGGACGCTGGAGCATCGCGGCAAGAGCATCCTCGGCATCCTGTTGATCGTGCTGCTGAGCCTCATACCGGCGACGCAGATGAAGACCAACATGTTCGGCGGCGAGGAGGGCGGCGAAGCCGATATCTTCTACCAGTGGAACGGCGCCTATACCAAGCAGCAGATGTCCGACGAAATCCTCAAGGTCGAGACCTTCCTCGACAAGAACCGCAAGCAGTACGGCATCGTCCAGATCTACTCGTTCTACAGCGAGGAAGGCTGGGGCGGCACCCAGGTGAAGTTTGATACCGAGAAACCGGCCGAAACCAAGAAGCGTGTGGAATCGCTGCGCGAGGCGTTGCCGAAATCGGCGCGCGCGAACATCGGCATCGGCGATCAGGGCGGTCCGGGCGGCGGTGGCGGCCTGGCCCAGAACGTCCAGGTGATGCTGGTCGGCGATTCCTCCGAAACCCTGCGCGAGATCGGCGAGGGCGTGGTGCCGATCCTGGCCCGCCGCAAGGAACTGCGCGACGTGCGCGTCAACACCGGCGACCAGAACAGCGAACTGTCGGTGCGGGTGGATCGCGAACGCGCGGCCACGTTCGGATTCAGCGCTCAGGAAGTGTCGCAGTTCGTCGGCCTGGCGCTGCGCGGCGCGCCGCTGCGCGAATTCCGCCAGGGCGATACCGAAGTGCCCGTGTGGGTGCGTTTCGCCGGCGCCGACGATTACGGAATCAAGGATATTTCCGCGTTCACCGTGCGCGCGCCGGACGGCCGGATCGTGCCGCTGTTGGCGATGGTGGATGTGCGGATCGGCGAAGCCGCATCGCAGATCGAACGCTCCAACCGCCAGACCACGCTGACCATACAGGCCAACCTCGCCGACAAGGTGTCGATGCCGGATGCGCGCAAGGCGATGGAGGACACGCTGAAGACGATCCCGTTCCCGGCCGGTTACACCTACACCTTCGACGGCGGCGGGTTCCAGCAGGACGACGATGCGATGAAGCAGATGATGTTCAATCTGATCTTCGCGCTGGTCATGATCTATGTGGTGATGGCGGCGGTGTTCGAGTCGCTGCTGTTCCCGTCGGCCATCATGAGCGGCGTCGTGTTCTCGGTGTTCGGGGTGTTCTGGCTGTTCTGGCTCACCGGCACCGAGTTCAACGCGATGGCCTTCATCGGCATCCTGGTGCTGATGGGCGTGGTGGTGAACAACGGCATCGTGATGGTCGAGCACATCAACAATCTGCGACGGCGCGGCATGTCGCGCACCGATGCGCTGGTGGAGGGCAGTCGCGAGCGCCTGCGTCCGATCCTGATGACGATGGGCACCGCGATCCTGGCGATGGTGCCGATCGCACTGGGCCAGACCAAGATGGCCGGAGACGGCCCGCCGTACTTCCCGATGGCCCGCGCCATCGCCGGCGGACTGGCGTTCTCGACCGTCGTCAGCCTGCTGTTCCTGCCGACGATCTACGCGGTGCTCGACGATCTGGGCTCAGCCACCACCCGTGTGATCGCGCGGGCGCGCGGCAAGCGGGGCGTCCCGGCCGCAGCAGTGGCGGCGATCAAGGCGGAGTGATCGATTGCACGCCTGCGGGCATCAGGCTCGCAGGCGTGCGGTATCGTTTCGGGGCGTCGCCCCGTCGCCCACGCGCGGCACCATGTCTCGCAGGTTCGCAATGCCATCCATTGCGGTGTGTCGTGGGTTTCAGGGAGCCCGGCCTGCACATCCATGTGCAGGCGCTCGCGAGGGCGCGAGGCAGTGCCTCGCAAACGCCCTCACTCGCCCATCAGTTTGGCGAGCATCCTCGCGCCGCCGGTCCACACCCCGATCGCGGTGCCGAAGCTGGTCAGGAAGAAATTCAGTAACGTGCGCGCGACGCGGTTGCGCCACCAGCCCTTCACGGTCTGCACGTCGTCGCGCAGGGCCATGAAGTCGGCGTAGGTCGGTTTGCGCACCCAGGCTTCGACCAGCGCGCTCAATGTGCCCGAGGCCAGCGCCGGGTGCAGCGGGGTGATCGGCGAGGCGAGGAAGGCGGTGAGGATGCTCAGCGGATGGCCGCCGGCTATGGCGCAGCCGATCGCGCCGAGCGTGCCGGTGACCAGTACCCACTGCAGCACCAGATCGCTGCCGACCTCGAAACCGCCGCGCCAGAATCCCCAGACGAAGCCGCCCAGCACGAAGAAGGCGAGCAGCAGGGTGAACCACGGGAACGACGACTTCTCCGCGACCGCTTCCAGTTCCGCGCGCAGCGCCGCCGGATCGCGGTCGTCTTCGGCCAGATGCTTCGCCAAGCCCTGCAGATGGCCGGCGCCGACCACCGCCAGCACTTCGCGTGCGGAGCCCTGGGCGGGAATCTCGCGCAGCCGCGCAGCCATGTACTGGTCGCGCTCGGCGATCACGGTCTCGTACAGCGCCGGGCTGTCGGCGGCGAATTCGCTGAAACTCGACTCCAGCATGTCGCCTTCCTTCAGGCCTTCGATCTGTTCGTCCGACACCTTCTCGTCGAAGAACAGCGACGCCATCAGCCCGCCGGACACCTTGGCGCGGCCCCACCAGCCCAGCCGCTGCATCGCGCGCTTGAAGGTCAGACCCACGTCGCGGTCGATCAGGTGCAGCGACAGCCCGCGCTCGCGCGTGTCCAGCACCGCGGCCTTGAGCTCGGCGCCGGGTTCGATGTCGAGTTGTTCGGCGAGCCGGCGCTGATAGGCCGCGAGCCCGAGATTCGCGGCGAATACTGCGGTCTTGCCTTCGCGCAGCACTTTCACCAGATCCAGCCGGGCGAGGGCATCGGGATCGGTCAAGGCCTGCGCGCGCTGCGGGTCCAGCTCGACCGCGATGGTGTCGTAGTCGCCGCTGGCGATGGCCGCCCGCACCACGTCGACACTGGTCTTGGAGATGTGCGCGGTGCCCAGAAGGGTGTAGCGCACGCCGTCGCGTTCGACGATGGCGTGGGGCTGGTTTGCAAGGGGGGCGGGAAGGTCCGTCGCGGCGGGAAGCGCATTCGCGGTCGGGAGATCTGCTGCGGTGTCGTCGGTCATCAATGGCGCCTGGCGAGCCGCAATCGGCTTCAAGCGGGATTGTCAGGCCCAGCGCAGGCCCAGCGCAACCGAATAAGCCGCGGTCGCGCAGAGGATTCCCCGGAACGGGATGCGGAACAGTAGACCCTGGCGAGGGCCAGCAGCGCCGCGAGAAACGCAAGCCCCAGCGCTAGCAGGAACGGCCAGCCGAACAGCACTGCGGGGCGTGCGATCACCATGTAAGCGTAGAGCGCGCCGAACAACATCGCACCCAGGCTGTGGCTGGCGTTGAAACTGACCCAGGCATTCCACATCGTGATCTCGCGGGTCAGTAATGGCGACACCGCCTTCATCCGCGTTTCCAGCTAGGCATCGCGAGGCGAGAATGCGTTGCCGAAAAAGGTGTAGTACAGGCGGATACCACCCAGCGCGAAGACGATGCCTGCGCTGGCGACGATCAACAGTTGCGATGCATCAATCATGTCGGTGCCCTCAGGCGAAGCCGTAGGGCAAATTCGGCGTGGACACGATCCGCATGCCCACCGGTTCGCTGCGCAGGAAATGCAGCGCGTCGGCGATCACCTGCGGATGTTCGGCGATGCGGTTGTGGCCGTAACCGCGGGTGTTGAGCATGCGCGTCCCGTGCCACAGCCGCGCGTAGCGTCCGCCCTCGGACCACGGCAGTTCGCGGTCCTCCACATCGTGCACGATCAGCGCCGGGCGGCCGATCAGCGGTGCGTTGCGGTGCGCCTGCAGGTCGTCGATCGGCACGCGCGTCTCGCGTTCGTAGAACATCGCCAGCCGCCGCCCGAAGTGGACGCCCAGCCATACGAAGCGGCTGAAACGCTCCATCGCCGCCAGCGGGTCTGCGGCGGGGGCGATCAGGATCGCGCGTTCGGCCGCCAGCCCGCGCGCCAGCGCCACCGCCGCCGCAGCGCCGCCCAGCGAATGGCCGAGGACCGCCGCGGCTGGACCGTAATGTTGACCCACCGCAAGCAGATCGCAGGCGAAATCCGGCAGCGTGGTGCGATGGCCGCCGCTCTTGCCGTGGCCAGCCTACCACCGCGTAGCCCGCAGCCCGCAGGGGTTCGATCCACGGCGTGATGCAAGTGCCGTGGCTGGACCAGCCGTGCGCGAACAGAACGTAAGGCTGCAGTGTCGGATCGCGCCACTGATAGGTAGCGATCTCGATGCCGTCGACGGTCAGCCGTTCTTCGCGCGCCCCCGCCGTCGGCGCGCTGGCCGCGCGCGCGCGACTGGAGCGGAATGGGGTTTTGCAAGCCGCAGGCGACAAGCGGTAGTGCGGAAACGCCCCTCGAAGCTAGTCGCGATAGCGCTTGAGCAGGTCGCCGTAGGCGTCGATCCGGCGGTCGCGCAGGAACGGCCAGATGCGGCGCACACTCTCGCTGCGTGCGAGGTCGATCTCGGCGACTAGCAGCTCAGGGCGATCCGTCGACGCCTGGGCGAGGAATTCACCCTGCGCGCCGGCGACGAAACTCGAACCCCAGAACTGGATGCCGCGGCCGCCGTCCGGCGCGGCTTCGAAACCAACCCGATTGCACGCGAGCAGCGGCAGTCCGTTCGCGATTGCATGGCCACGCTGCACGATGATCCAGGCGTCGCGTTGGCGATTTTTTTCGTCTTGCAGGTCGCCCGGATCCCAGCCGATCGCAGTCGGATAGAGCAGCAGGTCCGCGCCAGCGAGCGCCATCAGTCGAGCACCTTCGGGGTACCACTGATCCCAGCACACCAATAGGCCGAGCTTTCCAACCGAAGTGGCGATTGGCTCAAAACCGAGGTCGCCGGGCGTGAAATAGAATTTTTCGTGGAACGCCGGGTCGTCCGGGATATGCATCTTGCGGTATTTGCCTGCGATCGCTCGCGAGCGATCGAATACGACTGCGGTGTTGTGGTAAAGCCCAGCCGCGCGACGCTCGAACACCGATGCGACGACGACAAGCTGCAATTCCTCGGCGAGCATGCCGATACGTTTGGTAGTCGGCCCCGGAATCGACTCGGCACGGTCGAATTCAACGACGCTTTCGTGCTGGCAGAAATACGGCCCGTTGTGCAGTTCCTGCAGCAGCACGAGTTCGGCACCGGCCGTGGCGGCTTCACGCACGCCGGCCTCGATCGCGTCGAGATTCACGTCGAGGTTGCCGCGATCGGTTTCCTGCAGGAGTGCGACCTTGAGGGGTCTTTGCGTCATGTTTCGTCGCAGGGCGTTGAGCGAATCCATAATGGTAGCGCGGATCGTCCAACGCGTTAGCATCGCATTCGACAATTGTGATTGCTGTCGTTTTTCAGCTGTTTCGAAAGAAGGCCGCCGCCAGGGCTAGCGCAACAGCGCAGTGGGGCCCGGAGGGGCGAGCAACGCCGTATGAGGCTGCGGCCGGGGTGTCGGCACCGCACTTTGATTGCACCTTTACCGCAACCCCCCGCCGAAGA
>JANLVT010000003.1:0-39222 GCA_031364125.1 Lysobacterales bacterium
CCTTCACGTTCGAAGATGTCCCGCACTAACGCCCATTCGGCATCGGTCAGACAACTGGGATACGTCTGTTCCGGTGCCTGCTGCCGATGCGCATCGGTATACCCGTATCGCTTCGGCTGAGGGGCGGCCACCGTCACGACGACGGCGTCACGGCTAGGCAGGCACGCAAACCCCATGCGACCCAGTGACGACACCAGCGTTTGCCGATTCACCTTCAGCCCTGTGCGACGCAACAACTCAGCGCCGATCTCCTCCTGCGTGGTGGTCGGGTCTGACTCGACGATCTGTGTGAGCACGGTTTCATGCTCGGCCTGACGCTTAAAGGGGCGGCCCATCCTGATCCTACCGGTGATTGGATGGGGTGCAGTTCACCTGGTTTTGTAAACACCCTCTTAGGCAGGCGGCAAGGAAAGGCCCCGTCGCTCGACAGCATGTCCCTTGCCCACGTTCTTCAAATCGTTCGCGGATCGTAACGGCCCCATAACTGACAGGCGTGGTGCCGATGGTCGATTCTGCGGGCATCGGTCGCGGCATGCAGGCACGGATTCTCCGCCAGCACGCCTGCGACCACCGTTCGAACGAATCGCGCCCATGACGCATTCCCTCCGCAGCGCCTGCCCGAAGGAATGCGTCATCCAAGGGCTCAGTTAGGGGTCAGCGGCAGGCATGGTCACCTCCGGGTGTCATGCCTGCCGTCGATTTCCCCAGCCCTCCGCCGACGAATCGCGCCGATCGCGCGATGTCCGCATAATCGGGCGTTCGATCTCCCGCACTGTTTGGACCCGCATGTCGACACGCCGGCAACTGTCGCAAATCCTGCTGCTCAGTCATATCGGCCTGGTGGTCTTCTTCGCGGTTTTCCTGGTGGCCGCCAGCCTCGGCACGATCCGTTCGGCCGCCGTGGCGCAGGCGCGGAAGGAGGCCGAACGCAGCGCCTCCGAAGCCAGACGCCGGCTGGCGGAGTGGCAGCGCGAGCCCAACGTGGTCGCCGACCTGCTGGTCGAGCAGCCATCGCTGCCGTTCTATCTCCAGCGCGGCCAATTCACCAAGTCGCGCACCCTGATCGAGGATGTGCGCAAGACCAGCGGGATCGATTACATCGGTCTTGAAAGGGCGGGCGCGATGTTCGGCGAGATCGGACCGCGCCCGCCGTCGCTCGCCGAAGGATTGGCGTTCGGGCGCAAGGGCGAAGCGTGGTGGGTCGTGCGCCGCAGGCTGCCCTACGTCCAGGACATCTCGATCGTCGTCGCCGAATCGTTGAAGCAGCGACTGTCGGAACGCTCCGAGGTGGAATATGTGCATGTCGCGCTGCGGCCCGTGTTGCGCAAGGGCTCCGCTGCGGAGGGCGCGCTGGCGGCGGCGCTGCAGGAAGTCTCCGATACGGGGGAATCCGACACCTACGAAAACATCAAGGGCGCCGCGGCGGTGCGGATCGTCAATATCCGCGACGAAACCGGGCATTCAGCGGCTTTGCTCGTCGCCAGCGTCGACGAACAGTGGCTGAAAGGACGGATGCTGGAATGGCTCGCAAGCTTCGGCCTGTCTAGCCTGGTGACCGGCGGACTGGCGTTCGCGCTGGCCTATCTGCTGGCCGCGCGCATCTCGCGCCCCTTCGCGCGTCTGGCGAGCGCGGCCCGGCGCCTGGGCTCGGGCGATCTGTCGACGCCGGTGCCGACGCCGACGACATTCCTCGCCGAGCCGGTGTCGCTGGCCGAAGATCTGGAGGGCATGCGCACCCAGGTCAGCGCGCTGACCGAATCCGAGCGCGAGCAGCGGCAGGAACTCGACGTGATCCTCGATGGCGTGGACGAGGGCATCCTGGGAATCGACGATCGCGACACGATTCACTACGCCAACCGGCAACTGCTGGAGATGATCGGCCGCGACCGCAGCGAGGTGATCGGCCTGAAGGTCGACGACGTGCTGGTGCCGATCCTGTCTGGCGACGCCCGCAGCGGCGACGATGCCATCGCCGGCCTGCCGCCTCCCGAGCGCTACTTCGCCACCGACATGATGCGCCCGCTGCTCGCCCGCAGGCTGCGCGCAGCGCCGGACAGGCAACTGCTGGTGGTGCGCGAAGAGAACGCGATCGAGGCCGCGCGCGGCATGCGCGACCGGATCCTCGCCAATCTGTCGCACGAGTTCCAGACCCCGCTGTCCGCGCAGATCGCCTCCATTGAACTGCTGCGGGATCACCTGCGCCAATGTGGCGACGAAATCGCCATGAAGCTGGCCAGCGCGCAATACCGCGGCACCATCCGGCTTTCGCAACTGGTCAACAATCTGCTGGACAGCGTGCGCATCGAGAGCGGCGAAATGCGCCTGCGCTACGAACCGGTGGATCTGGTCGCAGTGGTCGGCGAGGCGATCGAACTGATGCAGCCGCTCATCGATCAGCGCGACCAGCGCGTGGTCGCGTCGCTGGCGTCCGGCCCATCGCTGACCGGGGATCCGCAGCGACTGTTCTCGGTAATCGTCAATCTGATCGCCAACGCCAACAAGTTCGCCCCGGACCAGACCCGCATCTGGATCGACATCGAGTGGGCCACCGACCGGGTGATGGTCTGGGTGGAGGACGACGGCCCCGGACTGCCCGTGTCGCACACCCTGAGCGACCTGTTCGCGCCGTTCAAGCGTTCGCCGCACGAAGAGCCCAGCCAGCGCGGCACCGGGCTGGGGCTCACCATCGTGCATGCGATCGTGCTGGCCCACGGCGGCGTGGTGAAAGTGGCCGAACCGCTGCGCGGCGAGGGCACGCGGATCGGCATCGTCCTGCCGCTGGAGCGCGACGCATGAGGATCCTGGTCGTCGACGACGATGTCGAACTGGTCGGCCTGCTGAAATTCGCGCTGAACGGCGCGGGCTACGATGTGGTCACTGCATTCGACGGCGAACAGGCCATCTCGCGGTTCCGGGAAACCCGGCCGGATCTGATCCTGCTGGACGTCAACCTGCCCATCCGCAACGGCTTCGAGGTGCTCGATCTCATCCGCAAGCACAGCCAGGTGCCGGTGATGATGTTGACCGTGCGCTCCGCGGAAGAGGACGAGGTGCGCGGCCTGAATCTCGGTGCGGACGATTACCTCAAGAAACCCTTCAGCCCGCGCACGCTGCTGGCGCGCATCCGCTCGCTGCTGCGCCGGGGCAGCGAGCAGTTGGACGATGCCGTGCTGTCGTGGGGGCCATTGACGCTCAACATCGAGCGCAGCGAGGCGCTCGTCGCCAGCGGCCAACACTTTCGACTGTCCACGCTGGAACTGCGCCTGCTGCGGCTGCTGCTGAGCCAGCAGGGCCGGCCGGTGGATGCGGAACGGCTGATCGGCTTCGTGTGGTCGGATCGGGATGCGGCCGATCGCGAATCGCTTAAACAGGTCGTGCACCGCCTGCGTCGCAAACTCGCGACCGCAGGCGGGTCCGGCAACTGGATCGAATACGTGCCGAACGTGGGTTACGCGTTCACCACGCCCAAACCGCCGTGAACGCTGCGGAACTGTCCGACCGGTAGCGCATTGGTGGCGTCCGCAAGCCAGTCGACCACGCTTTCCATGGCATGGCGGCGGCTCTTCATCAGATCCCGTTGCCGGCGATACACGGCCAACTGGTGATCGGCGCTGGTGCCTTCTGCGAGGATCGCATCGAGCCGGTCGATCTTACCCGTGCAGCGCAGCGTTTCGGCATCCGGGGCTTCAGCGGGGACACTCTATGCAAGATTCGTCGTGGCTGCAGCCCTTCTGAAACCTGAGTGCCAGCCATCTCCGGCCTTCGCGCACAGCGCTCGGGCGATCATCGGCGCGCGAGCCAATGGCTCGCAAACGCGTCTCTTCACCCTCGCGTGCTGGGAGAAAGGAGCACGCGTCGTGTCGTCCGCGTCCCTCTGCTTTCCTTCTCCCCGTGCAAAGCACGGGGAGAAGGTGGCCGAAGGCCGGATGAGGGGCGCTCTTCGGAAAGCATCGCGGCGGCCCAGCCCGTCATCCGCCGCTTCGCGCCACCTTCTCCCCGCATGCGGGGAGAAGGAACACCTGATTGGTCGTGTAGTCCGCGTCCCTCTGCTTTCCTTCTCCCCGTGCAAAGCACGGGGAGAAGGTGGCCGAAGGCCGGATGAGGGGCGCTCTTCGGAAGCATCGCGGCGGCTCGGCCGCTCATCCGTCGCTTCGCGCCACCTTCTCCCCGCGTGCGGGGAGAAGGAACACCTGATTGGTCGTGTCGTTCGCGTCCCGTCCGCTTTCCTTCTCCCCGTACCCCGCACGGGGAGAAGGAGCAAAGGAAAGTTTGATTTGTCACTGTGGCGTCATTCTTTTGGCGCCGACGACGGCAGCCCCGCGGCCACATCCCGGAATGCAGCCAGCGCAGCTTCCAGATGGTCGATGATCTCCTGCTGCAGCACATCCGGCGGCGGCAGATCATCGAGATTGTCCAGACTGTCGTCCTTCAGCCAGAACAGATCCAAGCTGGCCTTGTCGCGGGCGATCAGCGCGTCGTAGCTGAAGTATCGGAATCGTTCGGTTTCTTGACGCGCGTGGCGGTTGTCCGGGTTGTAGCAGGCGATGAAATCGCGCAGCTCGTCCAGCTTCAGCGGGCGCGTCTTCAGGGTGAAATGCTGGTTGGTGCGCAGGTCGTAGAACCACACGCCGTCGGTCTGGGTGCGGCCGTCTTTGCGCTTGGCGTCGAAGAACACCACGTTCGCCTTCACGCCCTGGGCATAGAAGATGCCGGTCGGCAGGCGCAGCACGGTGTGCACGTCGCAGGTTTCCAGCAGTTTGCGGCGGATCTTCTCGCCCGCGCCGCCTTCGAACAGCACGTTGTCCGGCAGCACCGCCGCCGCCTTGCCGTCCACCTTCTACATGCTGACGGTGTGCTGCAGGAAATTCATCTGCTTGTTCGATGTCGTTTCCCAGAAGCCCTGACGCTCGTAGTTCAAGGGGCGCATACAATACCCCCGGCCCGGCCCGGTCCTGCCTTGCAAGGCTGCCGCGTGGCAACGTCAAAAAAATCGTCATGACGGCTAGATGCCATGTTTTTCTCTGCAGAATTGGCCTTATGTGCGCGAAACGTCGGCACCGTATCGTGGGCTTGGCTGTCCGTGATCTGCCTATGCCCCCTGGGGGCGCGGGGGTGACGGTGCCGGGGCGCGCTGTCATGGCGAAAGCCTGCCCACAGGGCGGGGATCATCCTGCCGGCTTTGCGGTACTGGCGCCAAGGCAAGCGAATGACGGCATAGGGGGCGCGGCCCCAAGGCAGCGCTAGGCGGCATCCCGCGCGCTCTACGGCGCGCGCGCCATCGGCCCGCAGCCGCCTGCTGGGAAATTCAAGCCCGCAGAATTTGACCTCCCGCAGGTGGCAGGCTAGCCACTTATCAGCGCCTCGGGGGCGGGTCCTCACGGCGCATGCTGTTGAGTCGTGGCGATCCCCGGTAGGCTTGCGCACGTCCCGTGCCTCTTCGCGCGGGCAATTCAATCGACATGCAATGGAGCAGCCATGATGGACACAAGTAAAAGTTATGTGATCGCGCAAACCGCAATTGCCGACGTCGCCGGTGTATTGAGCAGCACCCAGCACAATTCAGTTGATGCGCTGCTTTATTCAGGACAGACTACTCAATTCTGGCAGTTGCAAGATGCCGGCCAGGGCGCATATGCCATTGTCAATCAAGCCAATGATTTGCTGCTGCAGTGTGACGCGCAGAATAATGTGAGTGCCACTTCGCGGACTCAACAAATTCCGGATTCGCAGGCTTGGTTTTTTGATCTTCTTGATAATGGTTTGTATATCATTCGCAACAAGGCAACCCAGCGTGCGCTGAGAGCGGATACCCATTCCGGAGATGTGGGTACCACGCCAGTAAGCCCGACCGCGGTCGAGCAGCAATGGGCAATGCTGGACAGCAGTTTCATCAGCGTCGTTCCTGTTGGTGTGCCTTGCGCTTTGAGCCCCGAAATTCTTCCCGAGCATGTGGTGAGCATCACCGGGACGCAGGGCCTGCATTTCTCGATTTACAACGGCGATGACGCCCAGCTCTGGATGATCCGTGCGCTCGACCAGGGATGCTACGCCATCGTGAATGCTGTCAATGGTTTGGTCTTTGAAAGCGACACTGCGCATAATGTCTTTGCAAAGACGCAGATCCCGACGACAGAGGCAGCGTCAGCAAATCAGAGGTGGGTTTTCGACAATCTGAAAAATGGCTATTGGCGCATTGTAAATCAGGGCACCGGACTGTATTTGAACGCAGTGGCGCCTGATAACGTCTCCGGTCAGCAGCTGTCCAATAGTACTGCCCAGAGTTGGCAGATCATCACGAGTTTCGTGAAAACCGACGTTGACGCCCTGGGCCTGCTCTACAGCAATGGCTGGAACGCGACGATCGATAGTGCGCCCTGTGCCGAATATGTCAGTTCCGATTCCAACTATCGTTCCAAGCAACCCGCATGGACCCAGAATGCGGACGGTAGCGGCACCGCCGTGATGCTGCTGGATCACATCCGCGGCGGTGGCGCGCAGCAAGATGATCACGCCACCTTGACGGTGACCTTTCTGCCAACCGGGCAGTTGTACTCCGCCAGTCTGGAATGGTCGCTCGGCGGTCAATGGGCCATCGAATGGGGCACGACAGTCGTGGTGAAAATCGAAAACGAGGTAAACGACTACGCAAGCGATGAGGCGGGAGATGCCGCGGCTGAAATTGCCGACCTGCTCTCGGAAGGGGCGTTGACTCCTTTGGACCCCGTGATCAGCAAGACCGCGTCTGACATGACGTCGAAGCTGATCGGTTCGCTGTTCAGTCAGTTGAACGGCATGCTGGAAAAAGAAATTGGTCATGATGATGGCGGGCGGCAAACGTTCATTGCGGTGATCAACCACAATATGAACAAACTGTGCGCTTCGATGAGTGTGAGCCCCGCGCTGGCGCTGCCGAATATCGGTATTTATTTCTCTGTCGACGATTTTCCGGCGACTCTGTTCAACAATTTGTGGCTGGCCTATGGCACCACCACCGCAGAGACCTCCGTGAGCTGGGATGGCGATCAAACCACTGAATACTACGTTGCCGGCGTTGCTCCGGACGGCAATCAAAAATTCAGCACCTGGAAGCACGATTCCTCAAACTATCCGCTGAAACAGGGTTTGTACGTGTCCACCAAGATCGATATGCTTCATGGGTCGGCGGCGAAAGACGGCCATTATGTCGTCATGTTGGGATTCAGCAGTAACGGCCATGTGATTTCGGCACAAGCCGTGCTGGAATTCCCGCCGGATTCGAATGTGGATTCTTATCTCAGCCCGGTATTTACCGGCACCGACGCAAACGCGCAGCTTTATCAAGATTTGCTAACCAATAGGAATTACTACGCTGCACCCAATGCGGTCAAATTGAACATGGACAGCATGATTCAATGCGTGAGAGTCACAACCGGCTAAGGGCGCACGCGAGGGTTGATCCAAGAGCAGTCGCGTTCACCGAGTATCGACTGATTGATCCATGCCAAAGGCATGGACGTTGAAAGCCCAGGGTGGAGCGAGGAACGAGCGCTACCCTGGGGAAATCGCCCGCCAGCAGACACCGCCCCAACGGGGCGGACGTCCTCCGCCAGGCACACGACCGTAAGTGTCCGCCCACCTCACCTTGACGCCTCTGGTCGCCACCGATACGGCAGCAGCTCGCCGATGTGCTTGTCCAGCTCCGGCGGCAAGGGGACGGCGCACCGCAGGCGAACGCGGCGTGTTCATCGACGGCGGATCGCGCAGCGCTTCGAGCTGCGCCTCCACCGCCGCGATATCCGCCGCCATCGTCTCCTCGAACAGCGCCCGCTGCTCGGGATTGAACTGCTCCGAATGTGCAGAGAACTGCAGCCGCTTCAGCCGCGCGATCTCCGCCGTCAGCTTCGCGATCTTTGCGGTCTTGTAGTCGATCTGGGAAGTCTTGCGAGAGATCGTAGCTTGTGCGCTGCGATCAGCGCATCGCGTTCGGCAAGCTGCGCATCGCGCTCGCTCAACTGCACGTTGCGATCATTGAGTTGCGCATTACGATCGTTCAATTGCGCATTACGATCAATCAAGTGCACCTGCTGTTCGATCAACATCGCTCGCAAGATCGCGATGTCGTCGATGTGATTGAAGTCTACGCTGCGCATGACCCACAGCGTAGCAATTCATATCGTTCCTGCAAGCACTTTTGTGCCACTCATCCGTTGCCAATCGATACCACGCATCAAGCACTCGAACTGCACCGCATCCAACGACCACACCGCATCGCCAGCGTGCGGCCAGCGAAAGCGACCCTCGTGCAAACGACGCACCGCCAGCCACACCCCGTGCCCATCCACACACAGCACCTTGATCCGCGTCCCCGCACGATTGCGGTAAATGTACGCACCACCATCCATCGGGTCGCGCCCCAGCGACACCTGCGTCAACCGCCACAACCCATCCACACCGCAGCGCAGATCCACCGCCTCCCGCGCCAGCCACCACCCCGTCGGCCTCAACATGCGCGCAACTCTCGCAGCCAGTGCGACAACGCATCCGAACACAGCGACACCGGCAACCGCATCATCACCCCGTTGCCCAGCAACACCTCAACCGTCACCGGACAAGGATCCACAGCCTGCGCGTCCACGACCAACGGCAACAACGCAGGCCCAGCAGACAGCTTGCGGCACCAATACCCGAACGTCTGCACAGCGACGCCATGCCGCACGCACCACGCCCGCTGACTCAGGCCACTACGCCGCCATGCCGCAATCCGCTGTTCCCACACCACCACCTTCGCTTGCTTCGACATCTCGCCTCTCCGGCCTGGAAAGGCTTCGACCGTCGGCTATCGAAACTGAAGATGACAGATGGGGTGGGCTGACGCTTACGGTACTTCGGCCATCGATGGCCGGAAGATGGCCCGGTCGTGCTGAGCGACCGGCTGTACCACTGCCGCCGATGCGGCGAAGAGTTCGACGCTCGGACGCGCTGAGATGCCGGCCGCTGTGCTCATCGATGAGGATCGGCGCAGGATCTGCGAGGCGCGGTCGTGGCTGCGGCAGGGCTACACCACCGCGGAACGCGTCGACGAACTGATCGGACGCATCGCGGCAAGGCGGCCGCCGAAGCGTTGCGCGAAGAAATGCGCCTGCAGTGGAAATGCCGGCACCACTGGATGCCGGCGAGGGCATGAACACCTCACCAGGCCAACCGCCGGGCACGCCTGCACATGAAGAATTGGCTCCTATGGCGCGCGTGATGCCGATGACCGGCTGCAGCCGCACGCGGATTTACGCCTAGATCAAAGCCGGCCGCTTCCCGGCGCCGCTGAAGATGTGGGGGCGATCGATGTGGCTTGTTTCAGAACTCCAGGCGTGGATCCCCCCTGCAGATCAATACCTGCCCCCGCATGGCTGCACCAAGCATGGGTAAAAACATGGGTAGAATCGAAGCCCATAAAAAAACCCCTGAAAAATCATGGGTTTCGAAAGGAAACTGGCGGAGAGAGGGGGATTGACTCGGGCCATCCATGGCCCTCGCCCTTCGGGCAGCTTCGCTGTGCACATCGGCAATCCTGCCGATGTGTCGAACCCGGGGTGTTCGTCCACCCGCTGCTCTCCGCCAGATACGCAAAAGCCCCCTTTCGGGGGCCTTGGCGTATCTGGCGGAGAGAGGGGGATTCGAACCCCCGAAGCGCGGTTTAGACGCTTACACACTTTCCAGGCGTGCTCCTTCAACCACTCGGACACCTCTCCGTGTCTTTCCCGATACCGGCATCCTGCCGTCCGGGACCGGCAATTCTAGCCGGCCCGGTCGCCGCGGACAAGGAAGCGCTACCGCGCGCCGGGCGAAGCGGCGCCCGTGGCAGAATGTGCGGATGTCATACCTCGTCCTCGCCCGCAAGTGGCGCCCCAAGCGTTTCGCCGAACTGGTCGGGCAGGAGCATGTCGTCCGCGCGCTCACCAATGCCCTCGATACCGGCCGCGTGCACCATGCGTTCCTGTTCACCGGCACCCGCGGGGTGGGCAAGACCACCATCGCCAGGATCTTCGCGAAGTCGCTGAACTGCGAGCAGGGCACCTCGGCCGAGCCCTGCGGCGAGTGCAACTCGTGCCGCGACATCGACGCCGGGCGGTTCATCGACCTGCTGGAAATCGATGCTGCCAGCAATACCGGCGTGGACGATGTGCGCGAGGTGATCGACAACGCCCAGTACATGCCCTCGCGCGGGCGGGTGAAGGTCTATCTGATCGACGAAGTCCACATGCTGTCGAAGTCGGCCTTCAACGCGCTGCTGAAGACGCTGGAAGAGCCGCCGGGGCACGTGAAGTTCCTGCTCGCCACCACTGACCCGCAGAAACTGCCGGTGACGGTGCTGTCGCGCTGCCTGCAGTTCAATCTGAAGCGTCTGGAAGAGCCGCAGATCCAGGGCCAGATCGCCAAGATCCTGGAGGCCGAAGGCATTTCGGCCGAGGCCGGCGCCATCCGCCAATTGTCCAAGGCCGCCGACGGCAGCCTGCGCGACGGCCTGTCGTTGCTCGATCAGGCCATCGCCTACACCGGCGCCAGCAGCGCGCTGGAAGGCGGAAGCGGCGCGACGCTGACCGATGCCGGCGTGGCGACCATGCTGGGCACGGTCGACCGCATGCGCGTGGGCGCGGTGCTGAACGCGCTGGCGGCGGGCGACGGCGAAAGCCTGCTGACCGAAATCGCGGCCTTGGCCGATTTCTCGCCCGACTGGGCCGGGGTGATCGACGCGATGGCCGAGGCTTTGCATCGGATCCAGGTCCGCCAACTGGTGCCGTCGGCGGAGATCGAGGCCGATGGCGTCGAAATCGATGCATTAGCTGGTCAGTTGCGGCCGGAAGTCGTGCAGTTGTGGTACCAGATGGCGCTGCACGGCCGTCGCGATCTCGGTCTGGCGCCCAGTCCGCGCGGCGGCTTCGAGATGACCGCGCTGCGGATGCTGGCGTTCCGGCCAGCCGAAGCGGGCGCGACAACCGTCGAATCGCAGACCGGCGCGCCGACGCGCGGCCCCGATGCCGCCCGTGCGGCGCTGGATACGGCCGTGAGTCGTCCGGCGCCGCGGCCGCTGCCGACGGCTGCGATGGAAAACCCGGCGGCGTCAACGCGTACGCCGCCGCCCGCTTACGAACCGGCGCCGGCACGACCGGCGCCGGCCATCATCGAAGTCGCCGCGCCGGTGGCCGCACCCGCCGCTGCGCCGATGGTCGACATCGACAACGATCGCTGGCTCGAACTCGTCGCACACACCGGCCTGCGCGGCCCCGCGCGCGAGTTGGCTGCGCATGCGGCCTTCACCGGTTACGCGGACGGCGTGCTGCGGCTGTCGCTGTCGGCCGAAGATGACCATCTGCGCAGCCCGTCGCTGGTCAAGGCGCTGACCGATGCGTTGTCCGTGCAGCTCGGCGGTGCGTTGCAGCTCAAGTTCGAGACCGGCAAGCCGGCCAACGCCGAGACCCTGCACCAGCGCGTCGAACGTCAGCGCGACGCGAAACAGACCGCTGCCGAGGAACATTTCATGACTCATCCCGACGTGCAGCGGCTGATGAGCCAACAGGGCGCGAAGCTCGTGCCCGATTCCATCCGTCCCTTCGAAGACTGAAACGAGAGATCGCCCCCATGCGTGGAAATATCGCCCAACTGATGCAGCAGGCGCAGAAGATGCAGGAAAACCTGCAGCGCGCCCAGGAAGAACTGGCCAAACTCGAAGTCACCGGCAGCGCCGGCGCCGGCATGGTCAGCGTCACCCTGACCGGCCGCATGGAATGCCGCAGCGTGAAGATCGACCCGAGCGTGCTGTCCGATGTCGAGATGGTCGAAGACCTGGTGGTCGCGGCGATCAATGACGCCGTGAACAAGGTCAACGCCGAGTCGCAGACCCGGATGTCCGGCGCCACCGCCGGCATGCCGATTCCGCCGGGAATGAAAATTCCGGGGATGTTCTGAAATTTCGGTAGCGCGGACTGTAGAGCGGACTTCAGTCCGCTGCTCTGCTTATGAAAAGAACAGCGGCCTGAAGGCCGCTCTACCGGGTGTATGCGATGACGGTTTCACTGCTCGAACAACTCATCGAAGCTTTCCGCATCCTGCCCGGGGTTGGCCAGAAAACAGCGCAGCGGATGGCCTATCACGTGCTGGAGCGCGACCGCGACGGTGCGCAGCGGCTGTCCGAAGCGTTGGCTGCTGCGGTCGACCGCATCGGCCACTGCACGCGTTGCCGCGATTTCAGCGAGTCGGAGCTCTGCGCCACCTGCGCCAGCGCCTCGCGCGATGCGCACATCCTGTGCGCGGTGGAATCGCCGGCCGATCGTCTGGTCATCGAACAGGCCACAGGCTATCGCGGCTTCTATTTCGTGCTGCAGGGTCGGCTCAGCCCGCTCGATGGCATCGGCCCTCGCGAACTGGGTTTGGAAAAACTCGCCGCGCGGCTTGCGGAAGGCGATGTGCAGGAACTGGTGATCGCGACCAATCCCACCGTGGAAGGCGAAGCCACCGCGCACTACCTCGCGCAGCTTTCGCGTCAGCACGGCGTGAAACCGACTCGGCTCGCGCACGGCGTGCCGCTGGGCGGTGAACTGGAATACGTCGACCGCGGCACGCTGTCGCATGCGTTCGGCACGCGCGGCGAAATGCCACTGTAGAGCTGGCGCTCTTGGCTTCGCGGCCAGTCCATTGCAGACGCGTGGCGAACCGCTTTCGCGCAAGAGCAAATCCCCCCGTCATCGCAACGCGATGACGGGGGGATTTGCTCTTGCCCCCTCCTGCGCCACTTCCGCCAGCAAGCATGTCTACAATGCTTTCGATCCAACAGGAGCCTCGCCATGCCGGACACCATCTTCCACAAGATCATCGACCGCAAGATTCCCGCGAACATCGTCTACGAAGACGAATATCTCATCGCCTTCCGCGACATCGCCCCGCAGGCGCCGGTGCATGTGCTGTTCGTGCCGAAGGTGACGGTGCCCACGCTCAACGATCTGAAGCCCGATCAGGCCGAGATCATCGGCCGTCTTGCCATCGCCGCCGCGAACTATGCCAAGGCCGAAGGCTTCGCCGAGGACGGCTACCGCATCGTGATGAACTGCAACGACCACGGCGGGCAGACGGTGTTCCAGATCCATCTGCATCTACTGGCGGGGGTGCAGTTGGGGCGGTTTGGTCGATAACTGGATTTACGGGCTTTATTCGCGTGGTTGAAGACCCGTAGGGCTGCGCGCAGAGCCTGCCTCCGCGAAGGCGGGGGATGTGATGACATCGGATATCACCAGCGAATCACACCCTCCACCACCGTACACACCCGCCCCCCCGACCACACATCGCCTTCCGTATCCACGGTGAGCTCGATGATCGCGTCGTGGCCCACTTCGCGGCCCTGACTGATGCGATAGAAACCGCTGTCGCCGGGTAGCGCATCCTGCGAAGCGAGCCAGGCGGCGAGGGTGGCGTTGGCGGCGCCGGAGGCGGCGTCCTCGAACTGCGCCGGTGCGCCGACCCAGGCGCGGACGGCGAGGTAGTAGACCGGATCGTCGCTGCGCGCATAGGCGCAGATGCCCATGCTTTCTGTGGACTGCGCGAGGACACCGATGGCGTCCCACGGCGGCGTTGAGGTGCGCAGCGCGGTTTCGTTTTCGAGTTCCACCAGCCACCAGCGGCGGCCGCCGTCCATCAGCGCGGGGGGCAGCTTGCCCAGCGGCAGATCGCGCAGTGCGTCGCGCAGGCGCGGGTCGTCGGCGCTGGCGATCTCGCGCACGCTCGCGCGCGGCGTGCGCACTGCAATCGTTCGTGTGCTGCCTTCGCCGGTCACGCGCAGCGGCAGTTTTCCGGCGATACCGTCCTGCACCAGCAGGCCGTCGCGCGGCGTCGCCAGACCGGCTTCCAGCACCGCATGCGCGGTGCCGACGCTGGGGTGGCCGGCGAACGGCACTTCACGGCGCGGGCTGAAGATGCGGATGCGGTAGCTTGTGTCGTCGCTGGTCGCCGGCAATACAAACGTGGTTTCCGGCAGCCGCGTCCAGCGCGCGATGGCTTGCATATCGTCGTCGCTCAGGCCTTCGGCCTCCAGCACCACGGCCAGCGGGTTGCCGGCACCGGGGCGGTCGGCGAAGACATCGACTTGAACGTAACGGCGACTCATCGGCGGGGCTGTCCTTCGGTGCGGCTGCGCAGCTTAGCAGCCGTCGCGCCCGTCGAAATCAATGCAGAACACCGCCATCAATGTCCGGCGGCCAGAGGTGGAACAGGAAGCATTCGCCGTGAGCCAAGGCTTCGTCGTAGGCGTCGAGCATGTCGGGCTCGTCTTCGTACAGCGCGCGTTGGACTTGTTCCGGACCGCTCTCCAGGTCGACCACGATCCAATCGGTTTCCTCGAAATACCGTTCGGCCGCGATTTGCGCGGCGGCCGCGTCGTCGGCCTGGACATAGCACAGGGCGAACGCGCCGCCGGTGGTGGCGAAGTCTTCGCTGTGCGGCGCCGGGCGCAATTCGTAGTGGATGAAATAGATGTTCGGCATCGGGCGCGTCATTCCCAGCGGACGGTGCCGCGAATGATGGGCTGTACCCTGCCTCCGATCCAGACCTCGCCCTCCGCATCCACGTGGACGCTGACCCGGCCATCGCGGCCGACTTCGCGCCCCTGGCTGCCGACATAGCGCCCGTTGTGTCCGGGCAGTCGCCCGGCCGCCGCGAGCTGCGCCGCGATGGCGGCCTGGGCGCTGCCGGTCACCGGGTCTTCGGGAATATTGTCGGCCGGGCAGAAGGCGCGCACTGCGAGGTGATGGCCATCGCGCGGATCGGCCGCATGCACCGCCAAGCCGACCGCGCCGGTCGCATCAGTCAGCGCCGCGATGGCGGCGAGGTCGGGCTGCAGGCCGCGCACGGCATCGGCGTCGGCGAGTTCCAACAGCCACCAGCGCGGGCCGTTGTCCCACAGCGCGGGTTCGAGTGCGCCGAGCCGCATGTTGCGGACCGCTGCCGGGAGCAGCGTCGGCGCCGGTTCGACATCGTGGATGCGTCGCGCCCGCGGCGCACGCACGTTCGGCAGCCGCTTATCACCGAGGGTGTCGATCCGCACCGGCAGCAGGCCGGCCGCGCACTCCTGCACCAGTCGGGTCTTTCCGGGCGCGACCAGTCCGGCATCCAGCGCCGCCCAGGCCGCACCGACGCTGGGGTGCCCGGCGAAAGGCAGCTCCTGGCACGGCGTGAAGATGCGGACGCGATAGTCGGCGCCGGCGTCGGCGCCAGCGACAGTCGGCGGCAGCAGGAAGATGGTTTCGGACAGATTCGTCCAGGCCGCGAACGCCTGCATCCGCGCGGTATCGAACCGTTCGCCATCGAACACGGCGCCCAGCGCATTGCCGGCGCCCGGGCGATCGGCGAAGACATCCATCTGCAGATAACGAAGTGCCAGCATGGCAGCGGTCCGGGTCGAATAGAATGGCGGGTTCCGGCCCTGCGCCGGCTCCCCCAGTCTAACCAAGCCCGACTTCCGATGCCCGCGACGCACTCTGCCGATACGCACTCTGCCGATATGCGCTGGATCGTGCTCAAATTCGGCGGCACGTCCGTGTCGCGCCGCCATCGCTGGGACACCATCGGTCGGCTGGCGAAGAAACGGGCGGACGAGGGCGATGCGCACGGTTTGAAAACGCGCGTGCTCGTGGTGGTATCGGCGCTGTCGGGCGTCACCAACGAATTGACCGCGATTGCGGACGGCCGCGAGATCGATGCGCGCATCGACGCGCTGGTCGAACGTCATCGCACCTTCTGCGCAGAACTCGATCTTGACCCGGACGCCGTGCTTGGCGAACGCCTCGCGATCCTGCGCGCGCTCGGCAGCGATCCGCGCGTGACTGCGCGGAGCCTCGATTGGCAGGCCGAAGTGCTGGCGCAGGGCGAATTGCTGTCGTCGACGCTCGGCGCTGCGTATCTGCGCGCGCAGGGTCTCGATTTCGGATGGTGCGACGCCCGCGACTGGCTGTCGGCGGTGTCGCTGCCGAACGCCAGCGCCTGGGCGCAACGACTCTCGGTCAACTGCAGATATCGCGACGATGCGGGGACGCTGCGGGATGGCGTCGAACCGGATTTCCCGCAGCGATTCGCGATGCAGTCGTCGCAGATGCTGATTTCTCAGGGTTTCATCGCCCGTCACGCAGACGGCGCCACCGCGATTCTCGGCCGCGGCGGTTCCGATACTTCGGCCGCGTACTTCGGCGCATTGTTGAAAGCGCAGCGCGTCGAGATCTGGACCGACGTGCCCGGCATGTTCAGCGCCAATCCGCGCGAAGTGCCAGACGCGCGCCTGCTGGCCCGCCTCGACTATGCCGAAGCGCAGGAAATCGCCACCACCGGCGCGAAAGTGCTGCATCCGCGCTCGATCGCGCCCTGCCGCGACAGCGGCGTACCGATGGCGATCCTCGATACAGAACGCCCCGAACTGCCGGGCACGCGCATCGACGGCAGCGCCGCGACCGTGCCGGGCGTGAAGGCGATCAGCCGCCGCAACGGCATCGTGCTGGTGTCGATGGAAAGCATGGGCATGTGGCAACAGGTCGGCTTTCTCGCCGACGTGTTCGAGCGCTTCAAGCGGCACGGACTGTCGGTCGATCTCATCGGGTCGTCCGAAACCAACGTCACCGTGTCGCTCGATCCCAGCGAGAATCTGGTCAGCAGCGATGTGCTCGCCGAGCTGTCCGCGGACCTGTCGGAAGTCTGCCGGGTGAAGGTGATCGCGCCGTGCGCGGCGATCACCCTGGTCGGGCGCGGCATGCGCTCGCTGCTGCACAAACTGTCGGACGTGTGGGCGACCTTCGGCCGCGAGCGTGTGCATCTGATCTCGCAGTCCTCGAACGATCTCAACCTGACCTTCGTCATTGACGAAGCCGACGCCGACGGGTTGTTGAACGAACTCCACGGCGAACTGATCCGGGGCGGCGCGATGCCGGTGCAGGACGCGACCGTGTTCGGCCCCAGCTGGACCGAGATCGCGCACGGCAGGCCGCAGCGCGAAGCGCCATGGTGGGTCGCGCATGCGGCCGATCTGGTCGCGCGTGCGGCCGCCGGCACGCCGCGTTATGTCTATCACCTGCCGACCGTGCGTGCCCGGGCGCGGATGCTGCGCGAAACCACGGCCATCGACCGTCGTTTCTACGCACTGAAGGCCAATGCGCATCCCGAGATCCTGCGCGCTCTTGAGGCCGAAGGTTCCGGCTTCGAGTGCGTGTCGCTGGGCGAAGTGGAACACGTCTTCGCCACGCTGCCGGACATCGATCCGCAGCGCGTGCTGTTCACGCCGAGCTTCGCGCCGCGCGCGGAATACGACGCAGCGTTCGCGCGCGGCGTGAACATCACCGTCGATAGTGTCGAAGCGCTGCAGCGTTGGCCCGATACGTTCCGTGGCCGTTCGTTCTGGCTGCGCCTGGACCTCGGTCGCGGCGATGGCCATCATGCGAAAGTGCGCACCGGCGGCGCCGAAGCGAAATTCGGCCTGCCGCTGGCCCGCGTCGACGCTTTCCTCGCCGAGGCGCGCAAGCTGGACGCGAAGATCGTTGCCCTGCATGCGCATCTGGGCAGCGGCATCGACAATCCGAGCCACTGGCGCGATGTCTACGCGGATCTCGCCGGCCTCGCGGAGCAGATCGGCACCGTCGACACGCTCGATATCGGCGGCGGCCTGCCGGTGCCGTACACGCCGGATGCGCGACCGTTCGATGTCGTCGCCTGGCGCGCGGGTCTGGATGAGATCAAGGCCGCGTTCCCACGTTTCCGTCTCGCGGTGGAGCCCGGGCGCTATCTCGTCGCCGAAGCCGGCGTGCTGCTGCTGCGCGCGACCCAGGTTATTGACAAGGACGGCCTGCGCCGAGTCGGTCTGGACGGCGGCATGAACGCGCTGATGCGTCCGGCGATGTACGACGCGTACCACGGCATCCACAATCTGTCGCGCATCGACGACGACGCGACGACCGCGTTCGACGTGGTTGGCCCGATCTGCGAAAGCAGCGATGTGTTCGGCCGCGCACGCACCTTGCCCAAGGCCACAACGGAAGGCGATATCGTGCTGATCGCCGACGCCGGCGCCTACGGCATGGTGATGGCGCACACCTACAACCTGCGGGCGCTGCCGGCAGAGGAAATTCTTGATGTCTGATGTCTCCATTCCCGTGTGGAAATTCCAGCGCGACGATATTCGCGCCTTCCGTTTCGTCCGCTGCGGCTTCGACGCGCAGACCGGCGTCGCGCAGCTTGTGTATGCCTTCGACGACGGTCCCCAGTTGATCGAAACCGTGACCATTCCCGGCGCGCCGTTCGATCTCGATGATGCCCGTGCCACGGCCGCTGGACAGGCGCTGCGGCTGCTGCACCTGATCGCCGGCGTGAGCTACTACAAGGCCGCGGTGCCGCAGGACATCCGTATCGACGGTTACGACATCGATGCCGACACCGCCGCGCTGCTGGAAACGATCTACCTCAACGGTCTGGGCGAGTTCGCGTACCGCAGCGGCCTGAACCTGCACGGCAAGATCACCTTTCCTGTAGGAGTGCCTTCAGGCCCGAGCTCTGACGAGATTGTGCCGTCGGGGAAAGGGATCGGGGCTGAAGCCCCTCCTGCAAATGCCGTTTCGCTCGGTCTGCGCGAACACGCGCTCGTCGCGATCGGCGGCGGCAAGGATTCGCTGGTCAGCATCGAGGCGCTGCGCGGCATTGGCGTGCAACAGACTGTGACCTGGATCGGCGGTTCGCAGTTGATCAAGGCCTGCGCGGAACGCACCGGCCTGCCGACGCTGAATCTCGGCCGCCAGCTGGCGCCGGAACTGTTCGAATACAACCGCCAGGGCGCATGGAACGGGCATATTCCGGTGACCGCGATCAATTCGGCGATCCTGGTGTTCGCGGCGGTGTTACTGGATGCGGATCAGGTGGTGTTCTCGAACGAACGCTCGGCCAGTTACGGCAGCATGATCGTGTTCGATGACGGCAGAGGCACCGGCGAGGTGAATCACCAGTGGTCCAAGAGCTGGGCCTTCGAGCAGGCCTTCGGGGACTACGTGCAACGCCATGTCGCCGCCGATCTGAAGTACTACTCGCTGCTGCGCCCGCTCAGCGAGCTGGCGGTGGCGCGGCAGTTCGCGAAAACCGACCGTTACGACGCGCATTTTTCCAGCTGCAACCGCAATTTCCACATCCTCGGCGAGCGCCCCGTGAACCGCTGGTGCGGCGTCTGCCCGAAATGCCATTTCGTGTTTCTGGCGCTGGCGCCGTTCATGCCCAAGCCGCGCCTGGTCGGCATCTTCGGCCGCAATCTTCTGGATGACGCATTGCAGATCGGCGGCTACGACGCGCTGCTGGAATATCAGGACCACAAGCCGTTCGAATGCGTGGGCGAGGGCAAGGAGTCGCGCGCGGCGATGGCCTGGCTCAGCGCACGCCCCGAGTGGCGCGAGGACGAGATCGTCGAACGTTTCGCCCGCGAGATCCGTCCGCAGCTGTCGCCCCTGGAACAGCAGATCGCGCCGCTGCTGATCCTCGACGACGAACATCGCGTGCCGGCGGCGGTCTGGGAGCGCCTGCGTGCGCAATTCGCAGGCTGACAATCCTCCGCTCGACATCGCGCGACTCGGCGACAAGCGGGTCGCGCTGTGGGGCTGGGGCCGCGAGGGCCGCGCGGCGTATCGCGCGCTGCGTCGTCGTTTGCCGGCATTGCCGCTGACCCTGTTCTGTTCGACCGCTGAACTCGCCGAGGCGCACGCGCTGGGCGACGCGCTGTTGACCGCCGACACCGATGCCAGCGCCGAGCGCCTGTCGGCGTTCGAGGTGGTGATCAAATCGCCGGGCATCAGTCCTTACAGGCCGGAAGCCCTCGTGGCCGCCGAACGCGGCACGCGCTTCATCGGCGGCACCACGCTGTGGTTCGCCGAACACGCCGACGCGCGCACGATCTGCGTCACCGGTACCAAGGGCAAGAGCACCACCTCGGCGCTGCTCGCGCACCTGCTGCGCGCGGGCGGCCACCGCACCGCGCTGTGCGGGAACATCGGCCTGCCGATGCTGGAATTGCTGGATGAGGGCCGGCTGGATGAGGGCCGGCTGGATATCGGTCAAACGGGCGATGTGCAGCCTCCGGAATTCTGGGTGATCGAACTGTCGAGCTACCAGACCCGCGACGTTGCCGTATCCGGGGTGTCGCCGGAGATCGCGGTCGCGACCAACATCTTCCCCGAGCACCTCGACTGGCACGGCAGCGAAGCGCGTTATATCGACGACAAGCTCGCGCTGCTCACCGCTGCCAAGCCGCGCATCGCGATCATCAACGGCGACGACCGCACGCTGGCGGCGCTGACATTGCCGGACAGCGAGGTGCGCTCCTTCGGCGGAACCGACGGCTGGCACCTGCGCGGCGATATCGTGCATCGCGGCGAGCGTGCGGTGTTCGACACCCGCGATGTGCCGCTGCCCGGGCGCCACAACCGCGGCAACCTGTGCGCGGTGCTGGCCGCGATCGAGGCTTTGGGCCTCGATGCCGAAGCGTTGGCGCCGCACGCGGCCACATTCCAGCCGCTGCCGCATCGGCTGCAGACGCTGGGCGTGCGCGATGGCATCACGTACGTCAACGATTCCATCAGCACCACGCCGCATGCCACGCTTGCGGCGCTGGACTGCTTCCGGTCGCGTCGCGTCGCGCTGCTGGCGGGCGGCCACGACCGCGGCATCGACTGGGCGGATTTCGCGGACGCGATGCATCGGCATGCGCCGGCGGTCATCGTGACCCTGGGCCAGAACGGCCCGAAGATCCATGCGCTGCTGGCGCCGCTGGCGGAGGCAGTGGACTTCGCGCTGGTCTACGCTGCGGATCTGCCCGAAGCCGTCAACCGGGCGCGCGCGCTGCTGGGCGGGGAGGGCGTGGTGCTGTTGTCGCCCGGCGCGCCGAGTTTCGGCCCCTACCGCGACTACACCGAACGCGGCCGCCACTTCGCCGCGCTGGCCGGCTTCGACCCCGAGGCGATCGCGGCGATCCCCGGGCTCGGCATCGCCTGAGCGGCATATCGGGCGCCTCATCGCGTGCGGCCTTGGGCATTGTGCAGGCCGGTCGCGCGCGGTTCGGGCAGTCTGCCCGGGCGTAGCGATCCGGCCGATGATCGTGCCGACAAGCGTCTTGTTTTCCGGGTAGTCTGCCCGTCTCCCCCAGACTAAGGAGTACGGTCATGCGTTCGATGCGTTGGGCGAGTCTATTCGCTCTGTTGTGTTTCTCTTTCCTGGTCTCGCTGCCGGCATTCGCCGCGATGCAGGCCAAACCGGTCGAATGGAAGCAGGGCAAGCAGCGTTTCAGCGGCTACCTGGTCTACAACGATTCCAATACGACGAAACGTCCCGGCCTGATGATGGTGCCCGACTGGAAGGGCGTGACGCCCGCGTCGGTCGCGAAGGCCAAGCTGATCGCCAACGCCGGCTACGTGGTACTGATCGCGGACGTGTTCGGCAAGGGAGTGCGTCCGAAGGACGACAAGGCCGCCGGAGCGCTGGTCGGCAAGATCTATCAGGATCTGCCCGCACTGCGCGCGCGTGCCGCCGCTGCGCTCGACTTCCTGCGCGCGCAGGCGGCGACCGCACCCATCGACACCAACCGCATCGGCGCGTTCGGCTTTTGCTTCGGCGGCAAGACCGTGCTGGAGCTGGCGCGCAGTGGCGCCGATCTGGCCGGCGTGGTCAGCTTCCACGGCGGCCTGGATACGACGATGCCCGCGCAGTCGGGCGCGTTGAAGGCCAGCGTGCTGGTGTTGAACGGCGCCGACGACACCTACGTGCCTGCCGCGCAGATCGCCGGCTTCGAAAGCGAAATGAAGGGTGCGGGCGCTGACTGGCAGTTCGTCAATTTCAGCGGTGCGGTGCATTGCTTCGCGCTGGAATCCGCGAACAGCCCGCCGGGCTGCGTCTACAACCCGACAGCGGCCAGACGCGCGACGACGATGATGAATCAGTTTTTCTTCGAGCGCTTCGGCGGCTGAGTCTTGGCGGCGGCGATCGCTCCGGCGATCGCCGCACGCGCCTGCGGACTGTTTTTCCAACACGTCGTATCCAGCATCGCGGCGACCTGCCTGACGATGCCCTCCACGCTCGCATCGGCGAGCGTGTCCAGAGCATCGAAACCGATCTGTTCCAAACGTTCGATCACGGTGGGGCCGACGCCTTTCACCGCCAGCAATGTCGCGCGGTCGTCGGCGGAAAAGCCCACAGGATCAGTGATCGCGGCCGACGGCGTAGCGCGCCAGCCCGCGCAGCGCGGACACCGCTTCGTTGTCGTCCAGCCCATCCAGCGCTGTTTCGGCCGCCGCGGCATAGGCTTCGGCACGACGCCGGCTGTACTCCAGCCCTCCGGTCGCTTCGATCGCCGCCAACACCTCCGGCATCGCATCGATATCGCCGTTCTCGACGATGACCCGCAGGCGCGCGCGGACCTCCGCACCGGAATGCTGGATCGCGTGGATCAATGGCAGGGTCGCCTTGCCTTCGGCCAAATCGTCGCCCAGATGCTTGCCCAGCGCGGCTTCGTCGGCGCTGTAGTCCAGCACGTCGTCGGCGATCTGGAAAGCGTAGCCCAGTGCCATGCCGTAGTCGTGGAGCCGCTGCTGGACCGCCGCATCGGCACCCGCGAGCTGCGCGCCGATCCGGGTCGCCGCGGCGAACAGCACCGCGGTCTTGCGCTCGATCACCTTCAGATAGGCCGGTTCGTCGGTGTCGGGGTTGCGGATGTGCAGCAGTTGCAGCACCTCGCCCTCGGCGATGGCGTTGGTGGTATCGGCCAGGATCCGCATCACCGGCATCCGCTCCAGCTCCACCATCAGCTGGAAGCTGCGCGAGTAGAGGAAATCGCCGACCAGCACGCTCGGCGCGTTGCCGAACAGGGAATTCGCGGTCTTGCGGCCGCGGCGCAGGTCGGATTCGTCGACCACGTCGTCGTGGAGCAGGGTCGCGGTATGGATGAATTCCACCACCGCCGCCAGCTGATGGGCATCCGCGCCGCCGTGGCCGAGGGCACGGGCCGCCAGCAGCAGCAGCATCGGGCGCAGGCGCTTGCCGCCAGCGGCGATGATGTGCTCGGCGACCTGATTGACCAGGGCCACCTCGGAGCCCAGGCGCCGGCGGATCAGGGCGTCGACCGCGGCCATGTCGGCGGCGGAGAGCGCCTGGATGGCAGGCAGGTCGAGCGAAACGGGCGCCGAAGTCGCTTCCATGGGGGATCCAGACGGGTGAGGCCGACATTATAAGAGCCGCGGCGCGCAGGATCGGAGGTAACGGTCGGTCGCGGCGTTTCAGGGAATTCCTACCCGCACGGGCGGAGGTTTCCGATACCGGGGCAGGGGGCGGCTATACTTGAATGTTCATCGCCACTACCGGCGACTCAAGACAGGAAACTGTTCATGGCACGCGGCGTCAACAAGGTGATCCTGGTCGGCAATCTCGGCAACGATCCCGAAACCAAATACACCCAGGGCGGCATGGCCGTCACCAAAGTCAGTCTGGCGACCACCTCGGTGCGCAAGGACAAGGAAGGCAATACCCAGGAGCGCACCGAATGGCATCGGGTGACCTTCTTCGGCAAGCTCGGCGAGATCGCCGGCGAGTACCTGCGCAAAGGCAGCCAGGTCTACGTCGAAGGCTCGCTCCGCTACGACAAGTACACCGGCCAGGACGGCGTCGAAAAGTACTTCACCGACATCATCGCCGACGAGATGCATATGCTCGGCGGCCGCAGCGAAGGCGGCGCCGCGGGTGGTGAACAGCAGAGGCCGGCGCGCGCGCCGCGCGAGAGTGGCGGCGGCGGCGGTGGCGGTTACGGTGGTGGTCAGCGCAGTGGGGGCGGTGGTGGTTACGGCGGCGGCGGTCAGCGCCAGGCCCCGGCGGCCAGCAGCCCGCCGCCGATGGACGATTTCTCGGACGACGACATTCCGTTCTAACCAACACCTGAAAAATAGTTGCTTAAATGGGCGGAAGTACCTCTTGCATAAGGGATTTCCGCCTCTTTTTTTGACGTTGGCGGTCCAGGAAGACGGGTGCGGTTGCATGTCTGCTCAAAACGTTTGGGAACGACATGCATGCATCGACTCACGACCTGAATCCTGAGTAACGGAGAACGCGCGCCATTGCTTCTGGATGGGAAAGCGATGCCGCTCTTCCATCCCACCCTTTTGCCGCTTCTTCTCTGCGAAACGCAGGGAGGGCAGTCAGCACGATTCGCAACAAGCTCTTCGATATTCGTGTCCTGCTTCGATGGAAAAAGCGAAACCATCGTGCGCTTGCGGCAGATTTCGAAAAAGAAACATGTCTCACTCTGCCTGGTGTCCTGTCGTTGCGGGACTTCGCATTGCCGGATATGCAAGAACTTGATGTATCTCCAGATGATGATCGTCCACACCCGTCGAAGGTGCTTTCGCTCCATCAGGCTGACAATGCGTCGAGCGGTAGGCATAACGGGCGATCACTGCTCGTCAATATTCCGTCCTATCGTGCAATGCATTCATACGGTTGCGCCATGAGGCGCAAACTGAGGCGAGGACCAGGATGAGGCTGTTCGCGATCTCCGATATTCACCGCGATTACCCTGACAATGCCGACTGGGTCGACCAGGTCTCGGATGCGGACTATCGCAACGACCTTCTGATCCTTGCCTGCGATCTGATGCCGCAGCGGGCACGCAAAATCGTGATCCTGCGCAGCTTCGGTCGTCACGCTTCGCATACGACTGGCGCAGGGCAGGGCCGCAGTGAAGCCTGAAGGAGGAATCAGCAGGTCTCGGATCGCCTCAGGAACGGCGCGATCACCGGCATTTCGTTGCCTAAAGGCGTGAATTTCCCCATCGAGATTGCAGGCGCAGCATCGACATGGCGTTCGGCGCAGATCGCCATCAGATAATCCGGGGTTGGCCGGTACTGCCTGCAGCTCCAGCAATCAGCGTGATCCTGCAGCTCGGGATTTATACTGGTGCAGAGGTTCTACTCGGAGATTGTGGCGGGAGACGCCTGCTTTTTCCTCTCCCATCGGTAATTTACCCGTCACTATCAGGGAACATCATCACCTGAAATTATCGTGAATGAAAGCAAATCCGGTCAAGTCGATCCTGATGAGGCTCGGAACCGGTCTTCGCGGAGTGTGTCCTGGCGAATCGCGGCAATGCGTTCGTTCGCTAGCAAAATTGTGATCGCATCGCGCAATCGGAACTGTCTTCGGGTTGGCAGCCGACATGAGACTCCGTTCGCAAAAAAATTCCAAGAAAACGTTTGCAGTGCACCGATTGAGCAAATGTCCACATTGACAATATTCCGAAGAGTTTGTTTATATGTGATGGGGAAATTGGAATAACGTAACTAATGGAAGCGAAATACTGAGATCGCAGACCTAGAGCGATCTCCGGGGGCGAACCCTCAAAACTAAGGAATGTGTGCCATGTGCGCGGCTTCGTCGCGCCTTCTTGAAGGATCGAGCATTGGGCGTATTTGTCTCAGAATTGTCGTCTCCGCATATCTCTGCCTCCGACTTGGAAGCCGCCCGGCTGCCGGCCGACGCCGAGCGCCTGGCTACCGCGATCGTGGCGGCCCAGGTGCGTGCGTTGTTCGCCGATGCGCATGGCGAATGCGCGCCGGCCGAACGCGTCGCCATGCTGCGGCCATCGCACGGGAGGTGGCTGGACACCACGCTGCGCCATCTCGAAAACCACGGTCTGTACGCTGCCGATGCGCAGACGCAGCGCGGGCGTTTTTTCGCGGCCGAGCCGCTCGATGCGCTGTGGACGCGCTGGGACGACGCCATGCGGACGTGGGGCGCCGACGCCAATCATCGCGCCTATCTCGCGCTGATCGAAGCCTGCCTGCGCAGGCTGCCCGAAATCCTGACGGGAGCGCTGCCCGCCACCGACGTGGTGTTCCCCGATTCGTCGATGCATCTGGTCGAGGGCATTTACAAGCACAACCTGATCGCCGATCACTTCAATCGGGTGCTTGGTGACAACCTGGGTGCGGAATTCGCCGCCAGGGTGGCCCGCGGCGAGCGCGGCCTGCGCCTGCTCGAAATCGGTGCCGGCACGGGCGGCACCACCGCGGGGCTGCTGCCGATGCTGCGCGGTTTCGGCGACCTGGTCGAAGAGTATTGCTACACCGACCTGTCCAAGGCCTTCCTGCTACATGCTCAAGAGGTCTATAAGCCGGAGTTCCCGGCGCTGCGTACCGCGATCTTCAATGTGGGCAAGCCGCTTTCGCTGCAGTCGATCGAGGGCAACCGCTACGACGCGGTGATCGCGACCAACGTGCTGCACGCCACTCCCGACATGCGCGAAACTGTGCGCAACGCCAAAGCGCTGCTGAAGCGCGGCGGCATGCTGCTGGTCAACGAACTCAGCGCTTGGTCGTGGTATACGCATTTCACCTTCGGCCTGCTCGATGGCTGGTGGCTGTACGAGGACGAGAAGCTGCGCCTGCCCGGCAGCCCGTGCCTGTCCCCGGCGCAGTGGGAATCGCTGCTGAAGTCGGAGCGCTTTCTCGATATCCGCTTCCCGGCTCATGCGGATCATGGGCTGGGCCAGTTGACCCTGGCTGCGAGAAGCGACGGCGTGGTTCGCCAGCGGCTGGTGCCGCCGGCTGCGCCCGCGAAGGCGCCGCTTCGCAGGGGCGCGCCGGTCGCCGCACTATCCTCGCCCGCAGCGCTTGAGATGGCCTCCGCGACGACGACGTCCGTGCCCGCCACGACATCCCTGTCGGCCAGCGCCTCCGCGCTGGTTGCGACCGACGATGCCGCACTGCGCGCGGCCTGCGCGCTGCTGTTCCGGGAAATGATCGCGGGCGCGCTGCGGATGGACGTGGCCGAGATCGAAGCCCACAAGCCGCTGGAACAGTACGGGCTGGACAGCATTCTGGTCGTGCAGCTGACCACGCATTTCCGCAAGCTTTTTCCGGGCACGCGCAGCACGCTGTTTTTCGAAGTGCAGAGCATCGACGGCCTGGTCGCGCATTTCCTGCAACACGATCGGGAAACCGTCGCGCATGCGGCTTCCGTGCACGCGGCGACGGTGCATGCGGCTACGGTGCCGGCCTCCGCTGCGGCTGGGCTTCCATCGATGCACGTGCCGGCCGTGTCGGCGCTCGCCGCGCGCGCGCCGGGCAAGGCGCTGGACCGCTCCGGCCGCCGACGGCTGGCGCCGCGCAGCGACGCACCGCCCGCGCTGCCGATGCGGCCCGCAGCGGACGCAACGCCTTCTGTCGGCGCACCTGCGGAGGGCGCTGTGCGCTTCGATGTCGCCATCATCGGCGTCAGCGGCCGCTATCCGCAGGCGCCCGATCTCGAATCGTTCTGGGACAACCTGACGTCCGGGCGCAGCTGCGCGAGCGAAGTCCCCGCCGACCGTTGGCGCTGGCAGGACTATCACGATGCTGAGAAGGGCAAGACCGGCAAAAGCTACACCCGCTGGGGCGGTTTCCTCGACGACATCGACAAGTTCGATCCGCTGTTCTTCCGGATCGCGCCGAAGGAAGCGAAGAAGATCGATCCGCAGGAACGCCTGTTCCTGGAAACCAGCTATCACGCGATCGAGGACAGCGGCTACACGCCCGCGACGCTCGCTCCGGGCGGCAAGGTCGGCGTGTTCGTCGGGGTGATGAATTCTCGCTACACCGTGCAGCCGCTGTTCTACTCGATCGCCAACCGGGTCTCGTTCCTGTTCGATTTCTCCGGCCCTTCGTTCGCGGTGGACAGCGCCTGCTCTTCGTCGCTCACCGCGATCCATCTCGCGTTGGACAGCCTGTACAGCGGCATGTGCGATGCCGCGATCGCCGGCGCGGTCAGTCTGATCCTCGATCCGCAGCACATGGTGGAACTCTCCGCTCTGGGGATGCTGTCGGAAGGGGCGCAGTGCCGATCCTTCGGCCGCAACGCCGACGGCTTCGTCGATGCCGAAGGCGTCGGTGCGGTGGTGCTCAAGCCGCTGGCGCAGGCGCTGAGAGACGGCGACACCATCCATGCCGTCATCAAGGGCAGCGCCCTGAACACCGGTGGCCGCACGCACGGCTACACGGTGCCCAATCCCGCAGCCCAGGCAGAAGTGGTGTCCGCTGCGCTTGCGCGCGCCGACATCGATTCCGCGGATGTGAGCTACATCGAAGCGCACGGCACCGGAACCGCGCTGGGCGACCCGATCGAAGTCGCGGGCCTGACCCGCGCGTTCCGCTCCAACCGCCGCGCCGCCGACCGCGCGCCCGGGCCGCACTGCGCCATCGGTTCGCTGAAATCCAACATCGGTCACTGCGAATCGGCAGCCGGGATCGCCGCACTGACCAAAGTCCTGCTGCAGCTGAGGCATCGCCAACTGGTACCGACCCTGCACGCGGACGAGGTCAACGACGAGATCGATTTCTCGGCCACGCCGTTCCGGCTACAGCGCGAATCCGCCGCATGGCGCCGGCAGATTGTGGGTGAAGGCGGCGCTGCCCGCGAGATTCCGCGTATCGCCGGCATTTCGTCTTTTGGCGCGGGTGGCGCCAATGCCCATCTGGTCGTGCAGGAAGCGCCGGCCCCGGCGCGCATGCACGCGTGGGACGGCCGCGCCTGTCTGCTGCCGCTTTCGGCGCGCACTTCGGACCAGCTGCAGCAGAAAATCCGCCAGTTGCTCGCCTTCGTGCAGCGCAGCGGCGCGGACGTCGATCTGCCATCGCTGGCCTACACGCTGCAGGTCGGGCGCGAGGCGATGGACGAGCGCATCGTGCTGATCGCCGCATCGCTGGACGATCTGCAGCGCGAGCTGCAGTCGCTGTCGGACGAGGGGCGCACTGACCAAGCGCTCAGCCCGGAAGCACTCACCCATGAAGCCCGCACCCATGAAGCCCGCACCGCTCCGCAGCCCTACCGCGGCAGTGTGAGAAAAAGCAGGGAATTTCTTGCCGCCTGCCGGGCGGACCCCGATTTCGCGCGGCGCTGCGAGGCCTGGATCGCGCAGCGCGACGACGCGCGGATCGCCGAACATTGGGTCAGGGGCGTCGACATTGCGTGGGCCGGACTGTATGCCGGCGCGCTACCGGGACGCATCCCGCTGCCGGCGTATCCTTTCGCGCGCGAACGCCACTGGCTTGCGCCGCAGCGCGCGCCCGGACAGGGACAGGCCGCGGCGGCGAAGCATCCGCTGCTGCAGCGGAATACGTCGACCCTGCGCAGCCCCGGATTCAGCGTCGCGCTGACAGGCGACGAGCATTTCCTCGACGTCGACAACGCCGGGCAGCGCCGCGTGCCGGCGCTGCTGTGCCTTGAAATGGCCCGCGCGGCCATCGCCGAAACCTGTCCCGACGATGTCGCCGCGCGCGGTCTTCGCTGCGAAGACATCGCGCTGGACGACACGCTGCGCATCGACGCCAACTGCGAACTTCATGCCGCCCTGCTGCCCGAGACCGACGACGCACTGCGCTTCGAGATTTTCAGCGCGCGCGACGGTGTCGAACAGGTGCATGCACAGGGCCGCGCGCGCTTCGGCGCCGCTGCGGGTGCGGACAGTGCAACTGCCGACATGGCAGTGGCGGACGTCGCCACGCTCGCCGCGCGCCTGTCGCGCGGCCTCGCCGCCGATGCCTTCCATGCCCGTTTCGCGGCATTGGGCCTGACGGACAGCGCCGACCGCCGCGTCGTCCAGCGCATCGCGCACACCGCGCGCGAGCTGGTGCTTGAATATGCCGCCAGCACTGAGCCATCGACGCCCGGAACGTGGGGCCTGCCGCCTGAGCTGCTGGCCGCCCTGATGCAGGGTGCGGCCTGGCTGCTGGGCGAACTGGCCCCGCTGCCGTCGGCGCCGCTGGACTGGCAGATCCGCAGCATCGATGCGGTGCGGTGGTTCGGCCCTTGCGGCACGCCGGGCTATCTCGTTCTGCGCTGCGAAGACAGCGCGTCCGTCGATGCCGATGCGTCGCGCTGGGACCTGGCCTGCTTCGATGCGCTCGGCGCTCCGGTGCTGGAGATGCGCGGCCTGTGCCTGGCGTGCGTGTCGGATGCAAAGGACACCATTTCGCAGGTCAGCACCCCGCACGGCATGAATTCCATTGCCGCTGCCAGCGCATCTGCGACTGTGGCCCCTGTGCCGGTGCTGCCGTCTGCGCCGACGATCTCCGAACAGCCCGCCGCCGAAGAACCTGCCACCGCTGAAGCGCGCGCGGCGGCCCCGGTGTCGCCGGAAGCCGGCCGCAGGATCGCGTTCCTGCGCGCTTCGGCTTCGGTCGTGCGCGCACCCGCCGCGATCGAAAAACCGATGGTATCGCTGAGCGCCATCGATGCTCCCAGCGCTGCGGTCACTATCCAGGCCAGACCCACGGTCTCCCTGCTGCGTCCCGAACACGGCGGCGCTGCGGAACCGGCGCAGGCCTGCGTCGATCTGCGCGCGCTCGGCGACGGCGTCTACGCATTGACCGTCGCGCAGCATGCGCCGACGGCCGCGGTCGTCGACCAGCTGCTGCAGGGGCTGGAGGACGTGCAGGATCGCGCGGACGCCAGGGTGCTGCTGATCGCCGATGGCGGGACCGGCTTCCTGTCGGGCGATGTCGCGTCGCTGGACGCGGCCATCGACGCCGGGCTGTATCGCGCGCTGACCGGGTTCCCGCTGCCGACCATCGCGGTGATGCAGGGCGATGCGGGCGCTGCCGGCTTCCTGCTCGGTGCGCTTTGCGACTTCATGGTCTGCGCGCGCGAGTCGCGATATGCGTTCTCCGAAGCCGTGCACGGCCTCCATCCGACGCTGGCCGAAGCCGGACTGCTGGCGGCGCGCTTCGGCCGCGCCCGCGCGAACGATCTGCTGTACATCAGCGGCGGCCAGTACGGACGCACGCTGTGGGACAAGGGTTGGACCTTCCGGGTCGTGGAGCGTGAGCAGGCCATGCCGGCCGCGCTGGCGCTGGCCGCGGACATGGCCGCAAAACCGCGCGAATCGCTGAGGCTGCTGAAACAGCACATGGCGCAGGCGCTCGCGCCGCTGGTCGAGCGTCTCGGCAGCGAACCGCGTCCGCAGAGGGAGCCGGAGCCGAGGGTGGAGCCGGAACCGCAGGCCGCGGGCGAACCGCACGCAGCGCTTCCGGGCATCGCGATCGAGATGCTGTCCGACACCGTCGCTTCGGTCCGCCTCTGCGCGGGCGACGCGGCGCTGCCGGTGCTGCTCGGCCGTTTGCGCGAGACCCTGGACGCGCTGGCGACCCGCGGCCATGCCGCGGTGGTGCTGCGCAGCGATGTCGCCGGCTTTCTGCCGGGTCTGCCGCTGCATTCCGATGAGGCTGACGCTCCGCAGGTGCAGGCGCTGGCACTGGCCGCATTTGCGGCGCTGCAGGCGAGCATGTCGGCGTTCCCGGCACCGGTCGTCGTCGCTTTCGAACACGATGCCGACGGCATCGGCTGGCTGCTCGGCCTGAGCGCGGACGCCTGCGTCCACAGCGACCGCGGCCAGTGCTCGGCCGATGCGCTCTGGCAGCATCCCGCGCTGCTGCGGCAGGCGATGCCGCGGTTCGCGCACCGTCTGGGCGACAACCTGTCCAGGCAGTGCCTGTTCGGCGCGGCCGCCGTCGACAGCGATGCACTCGAGTCCTCCGCGGGCCTGATCGCGCGCGGCGCCGCTGACGTGCTGTCGACCGCGCTGGCGCTTGCCGAAACCTCACCGCTGCGTTCGCCCGCGCTGTTGCGCCAGTGGCGCAGCCTCGGTCACACGGCTTCGGCCGATGGCGACAGCGATGACAACAGCGATGACAACAGCGATGCAGCTGCCGACAGCCGGGCACCGGCAGTGTCCGGCGCCGGACACAGCGCCGCATCGCCTCCGCCGCAGTCCTCCGCCATCGACATCGAGGTGCGGGACAACGGCGTGATCGTGGTGCGCATGGTCGATCGCGATGCGAAGAACATGTACTCGCCCGAATTGATCCACGGGCTGGAAGCGATCTTCGCGCATATCGAAGCCTCCGACGCCTACCGCGCCGTGGTGCTCACCGGCTACGACACGTACTTCGCCTGCGGTGGCACCCGCGAGAGTCTGCTGGCGATCCAGCAGGGCACCGCCAAATTCACCGATGCGAAGGTCTACCAGCTGCCGATGAGCTGCAAGCTGCCGGTTATCGCCGCGATGCAGGGGCATGCCATCGGCGGCGGCTGGACGCTGGGCATGTTCGCGGACATCTGTCTGTTCAGCGCCGAAAGCCGCTACATCAGCCCGTACATGCAGTACGGCTTCACGCCGGGCGCCGGTTCCACGCTGATTTTCCCGGCGCGGCTGGGCCTGGATCTGGCCAGGGAAACCCTGTTCACCGCCGCCGAATACACCGGCAGCGAACTGCGCGGCAAAGGCCTGCCGCACGGCTGTTGCCCGCGCGGCGATATCCTCCCGCGCGCGCTGGCCCTGGCCGATGCGATCGCCTCACGCGATGCCGGCGACGTGCGCGCACTCAAGCGGTATTTCAGCGCGCCACTGCTCGATGCGGTCGAAGCGACCTATGCGCGCGAGCTGGCGATGCATGACAGGAGCTTCGTCGGCCAGGGTCACGCGCTGCAGGGCGTGATGCAGCATTTCCTGTCCGATGCAGGGCCCGCCGCACCTGCGGCGCAGGCCGCCGCGGCGGCCGCGCCCAGCGTGGCCGCGCCGCTTGCGGACACCGCCGCGCACGACGCGCCCGCCGCTTCGCAGGACGCGCCGCAGGACATCGCCGATTTCCTGAAAACGCTGCTCGCGGCGGAACTGCAGATGGACGTCGGCGATGTCGACGAAGACACCCAGTTCGTCGACCTCGGTCTGGATTCCATCACCGGGGTGACCTGGATCAGGAAGATCAACAGCGAATACGGCACCCGGATCGAGGCGACCAAGGTCTACAGCCATCCGACGCTGCGCCAGTTCCGCGATTTCGTCGTCGAGCGCGTCGCGCTGCTGGGCACCGCGCGGACGCAGGTCGTCGCCAGTGCCGCCAAGCCGGCGCTTCACGCCGCGGAACCCCCGGCCGCGGCACCTGCGTCATCGCCGACTGCATTGCCGATGCCGACGACGGCCGTGCCGACCAGGCCCGTCGCGACCAAGCTCGTGGCGACGAATGCCGCCGCCGCCGCGGAGGCGGATCTCTCCGTTGCGCTCCGGCAGATGCTAGCGCAGGAACTGCATATGCCGGAGGAAGAGATCGACGCCCACCGGCAGTTCGTCGACCTCGGCCTGGATTCAATCACCGGGGTGACCTGGGTCCGCAGGATCAACACCGCCTACGGCACCCGCATCGAAGCGACCAAGGTCTACAGCCATCCGACCCTGGCCGAGTTCGCGCGCTTTCTCGCCGGCCTGATGCCGGCGCGTCCGATGCAGCCGCAGCCGCAGCCGTCCTCCGCGCCGACAGAACACGTCGATTCAAGGCCGGTCGATGCCAGGCCGCTCGCCGAGCGCGTGCGCCCGGCCGCACCGTCGGCCCGCAGCACCTTGGCCTCATGGCGCGGCAAGGCCACGCGCAGGATCACGGACGACGCCATCGCCATCATCGGGATGGCCGGCCAGTTCCCGCGCGCCGGCGACCTCGACGCGTTCTGGCGCAACATCGCCGGCGGCAAGGACTGCATCGATACCGTGCCGCCGCAGCGCTTCGACATCGAACGCTATTTCAGCGAGGACATCTCGATTCCCGGCACCACCAACAGCCGCTGGATGGGCGTGTTGGACGACTGCGACGCATTCGATCCGCTGTTCTTCAACATTTCGCCGACCGAAGCCGAGAGCATGGACCCGCAGCAGCGGCTGATGCTACAGAACTGCTGGCACGCGATCGAGAACGCCGCGATCGACCCGCGCAGCCTGTCGGGCAGCCGCTGCGGCGTGTTCGTCGGCTGCGGCGCGACCGACTACCACCAGCGTTCGCGCGAACACCAGCTCAGCACCCAGGGCTTCACCGGCGCGGCGATGTCGATCCTCGCCGCGCGCATCGCCTACTTCCTCAACCTGCAGGGGCCGTGCCTGTCGATCGACACCGCGTGCTCATCCTCGCTGGTCGCGATCGCCAACGCCTGCGACAGTCTGGTCGCGGACAACTGCGACCTCGCGCTGGCCGGTGGCGTGGCGGTGATGGCGGGCCCGACGATGCACGTCAAGACCGCTCAGTCCGGGATGCTGTCGGTCGACGGCCGCTGCTTCGCCTTCGATCATCGCGCGAACGGCTTCGTGCCCGGCGAAGGCGTGGGAGCACTGATGCTGAAGCGCCTCGCCGACGCCGAGCGCGACGGCGACATCGTCCACGCGGTGATCCGCGGCTGGGGCGTCAACCAGGACGGCAAGACCAACGGCATCACCGCGCCCAACCCGGTGTCGCAGACGCGCCTGATGCGCGCCGTCTACGACCGCTTCGGGATCGATCCGGAAGACATCCAGCTGATCGAAGCGCACGGCACGGGCACCAAGCTGGGCGATCCGATCGAAGTGGAAGGCCTCACCCAGGCCTTCCGCCACTACACCGGCAAAACCGGCTACTGCGCGTTGGGCTCGGTGAAGGGCAACATCGGCCACAGCCTCTACGCGGCCGGCATCGCCGGCGCGCTCAAGCTGGTGCTGGCGCTGAAGCATCGCCAACTTCCGCCGGCGGCGAGCTTCGAACGCCTCAATCCGCACATCGATCTGTCCGACAGCCCGTTCGTGGTCAACACCGCACTGAAGCTGTGGCCCGAGAATGCGAAGGGCGGACGTTCGGCAGTGGTCAGCTCCTTCGGCTTCAGCGGTACCAATGCGCATCTGGTGCTGGAAGCGGCGCCGAAGCGCGCCGCGCGCCCCGCCGCCGAGCACGACGTGACCTCTGCGCGTCCGGCGCTGATTCCGCTGTCGGCCAAAACCACCGAGCAACTGCGGCAGCGCGCGCAGTCGCTGGCGGACGCGCTGGCGGGTCGACTCGCGGCGCGCATCGCCGACGACGACGCGCAGCCCACGCCTTCGCTGCACGACATCGCCTACACGCTGCAGGTGGGCAGGGAAGCGATGGAGGAGCGCTGCGCGCTGGTCGCGCATTCGCTGGTCGAACTCGAAGCGCGGCTGCGTGCGTTCGCCGCGGAGCTGCCCCCCACTGAACGGCTGCCCGCGAACATGCACGTCGGCAGCAGCCTGTCGCGTGCCGGCAAACTGGCCTTCATCGGCCAGGACGCCGAGCTGAAGGCGGTGCTGATCGATACCTGCCTGCGCGACGGAAAACTCGACAAGCTCGCGGAGCTGTGGGTCGACGGTGTCGATCTTCCGTGGGCGAAACTCCATCCGGCCGAAGCCGGCCGTGGTCCGCGACGCGTTGAACTGCCGCTGTATCCGTTCGCGCGCGAGCACTACTGGCTGGAAGACGACACCGCTGCGGCGGCGCAGCGCGCCGAAGGCGCGGCGGCGGCGATCCATCCACTGTTGCACGTCAACGCGTCGACTCTGCGCCAGCAGCGCTATCGGTCCACGTTCGACGGCAGCGAGAGTTTCCTGCGCGACCACCGCGTGCGTTTCCGTGAGGGCCGGGTCGAGCATGTGCTTCCCGGCGTCGCGTATCTGGAAATGGCGGCGGCGGCGATCGCCGATGCGCTGCCGGATGCCTTTGCGGATGCGGGATCGCACTCATCGGAATTGCGCTCATCGGGGCCGCACGGACGATTGACGCTTCGCGATGTGGTCTGGTGGCGGCCGATCGTGGTCCACGGGCCGATGGCCGTCGAGATCGAACTCGGCGTCGAGGACGACGGCGTGATCGCTTTCGAGATCGCCAGCGGTTCGGGCGACGGTCGTGTCCTGCACTGCCAGGGCGAAGCGCGCTTCGTCGATGCGGCCGGCGAGCGCATGGCGGACGCCGGGCTGCTGGCGTCGGCACAGCGCGGCGAGCGATGGAGCGGCGAAGAGATTTACGCAGCCTTCGCCGGGATGGGACTGCATTACGGCCCCGCGCATCGCGGCATCCGCGCGATTTCACGGGTGGGCGGAAAGCTGGTCGCGGACGTCTCGCTACCCGCCGTCGCCGGCGACGCCTACCGCATGCCTCCGGGGATCATGGACTCCGCGCTGCAGGCGTGCGTCGGCTTCCTGCCGTCGCTGCAGGCGCTGCCGCAAGCGCCGTCGGTGCCGTTCGCGCTGCGCTCGCTGACGCTGCACGCACCGTGCCCGTCGGAAGTCGTCGTCGTGCTGACACCTGCGGCCGGCAGCATCGACGGCAGCGGCGGACATGCGGTCGTGGAGAGCTGCGATGTCTCGATCTTCGGCACGGACGGCGCGCTTTGCGTCGACATCCGCGGCTTCGGCTGGCGGGCGGTGGATGGCGCACGGGGCTTCGACGGAGGAGGGATGCTGGATGGAACGGGATTGCCGGATGACGCACGCATGTTGAATGAGGCACGGATGGCTGACGCAACCCTGATGTACGACGAAGCATCGATGCACGAAGCTTCGGATGAAACGGAGATGTTCGACGAAACCTTCTATCGGGAGCTGCTGGAGAGCATCTCCAGGAAGGACGTGTCTGCCGAAGATGCCGTCGAACTCGGGTTGCCGTCATGAAGGATTCGCTGCTGTCCATCTATCGCGCGGTCGCCGAAGGCCGGCTCGCGCAGGCCGAAGCGCTGGTGCGGATCAAGGCCTTGAAACGACAGATGTCCGAGGCCTCACAGGGCGTGCTGCTCGCGACGCCCGAATGGGTCGCCGCATCGGCGACGTCGGACCCAGCGCAGCCTGTGGACTGGCAGCCTGTAAACAGACAGCTTGTAGATAGGATCTTCGTCTGGGGCATCGATCCGGTGGTGGCCGAATCGCTGAAGGCGACGCATGGCGACGCGCGGATCGAAGCGTTCGCGCCTCCCGCGAATGTCACCGCCGCGGATGGGATCTTCACCGATGCGGCGCTGCAGGCGCTCGCGGCGATCCAGTCGATGCTGACGGAGGCGCGGGGCGTTCGCGCGCTGGTGATCGTTGCCGATACGATGGTTGCCGATACGGATGCAGTCGATGAAGAGGCTGCCGATGAGGCGGCTGTCGATGAGGCTGTAGCTTGCGGCTTCGACGCCATGTTCAGGACCGCGATGGAGGAAACGCCGGCCCTGGTCGCGCGCGTGATCAGGGTGCCGGCCGATATCGGCGCTGCCGAACTGCGGCAGCTGGTGCACGAGGAGTCCTGCACCGACGCGCCGCGCGGCGCTGCCGTCCGCCATGTGCGCGACGCCGGCGGCCTGCGCCGCCAAGTCCTGCGATGGCGCGTGCTGGAGCAACGCGTAGTGGAGCAGCATCCCGAAGGCGAAGGCCTCGTGCAGCCCGCAGCGCCGGTGGCCTTCAGGGAAGGTGGCTGCTATCTGATCACCGGCGGCGCCGGCGGCATCGGTCTGCAGTTCGCGCGCGAGATCGTCGCGCAGTGCCGCTCCGCGCGCATCGTGCTGGCCGGGCGCTCGACGCTCACGCCCGAGGCGCGCCGCATCCTGGATGCGCTGGCGACGCCGCTGCACCAGATCGAATACGTAGCGCTGGACGTGGCGGATCGCAGCGCCGTCGACGCCCTTGTCGCCCAGCTGCGGGACCAGGACCAGCCGCTGCGCGGCATCCTGCACTGCGCGGGCATCCTCCGCGACGGTTTCATCCTGCGCAAATCGCCGTCGACGTTCGCTTCGGTGCTGGCGCCGAAGGTCGCCGGGTTGGCGAATCTCGATCTTGCGACGCGCGACCTGCCGCTGGATTTCATCCTGCTGTGCTCGTCGTTTGCGGCCTGCTGGGGCATTGTCGGCCAGGTTGACTACGCCGCAGCGAATGCGTTCATGGACGCGTTCGCCGCGCACCGCAACCGTCTGGCGGCACGGGGCGAACGCCATGGCCGCACGCTGTCGGTGAACTGGCCGCTGTGGCAGGACGGCGGAATGAGCATGGACGCTGCGACCCGCGAGCGGCTGCTGGACCACACCGGCATGCGTCCGCTGTCCACCGTCGCCGCGATGCGCGCGGTGTACCGCGGCCTCGCGCTTCCCTGCGAGCGTCTACTGGTGATGGAAGGCGAATTGCCGGCGATGCGGGCGCTGCTCGAAGCGACCGATTCCGCGACCGGTTCCAGGATCGTTTCCGCAACGGGTTCCGCGACCGGGACTGCGCGCGAGACCGCCCGCGACAGCGCGACCGCCGCTGTCGTCGACGCAGCCGATGTCGACGCAACGCCGGTCGGCATGGACGACGCCCTGCGCGAGAAAGCGCTGGAGTACCTCTGTCGGCAGTTCTCGCTGGTGTTGAAGATTCCTGCCGCCCGGCTGCGGCCGCAGGCGCCGCTTGAGCAGTACGGAATCGATTCGATCCTGGCGATGAAGCTGGTGACGCACCTCGAAACGATCTTCGGCAGACTGCCCAAGACGCTGGCGTTCGAATACCAGACCATCGCGCAGCTCAACGAGTACTTCTGCGCCGCGCACGCGGATCGCCTGATTTCGCTGTTGTCGCCGAGCGTTGTGCCCGCGAACCCCGCGACCGGTCCATCCGCGACGACGATGGCGACGACGGCCGCAGCGACAACGGCCGCGAGATCGCAGGTGCCCGGCAAGCGCATCGTTACGGCGCGTCGAACGCCCGACGCCATCCAGTCGCAGCCGCACGCCGAGGCGCAGCCCATCGGGCTTCCGCCGCGAAGCGATGCCGACATGCGTGGCGCGGACGCCGCTGTCGCGATGACACGCATCGACAAGCCGCCCATCGACGACGAACCCATCCTCAGCCCATCCCTCCACAGCGAAAGCATCGCCATCGTCGGCATCAGCGGCCGCTATCCGGACGCCTGGGATCTGGACGAATACTGGCGCAACCTGTCGCAGGGCGTGGACTGCATCCGCGAAATTCCAGCCGACCGCTGGCGCTGGCAGGACTACTATCGTGCTCCGAACGGCGCCGAGCCCGTCGGCGGCGAAGCGTTGGCCGCCGGACAGCACAGCAGCCGCTGGGGCGGCTTCATCCAGGGCGCCGACGAATTCGATCCTCGTTTCTTCAGTATCACGCCGCGCGACGCCGAACAGATCGACCCGCAGGAGCGGTTGTTCCTGCAGTACGCGTGGATGGCGATCGAGGACGCGGGCTATACCCGCGCCGCGCTGCAGGCCTGCCGCGGCGGGCAGGTGGGCGTTTACGCAGGGGTGATGTACGGCGAATACAACCGCTCGGGCAGCCTCGCCAGCATCGCCAACCGGGTGTCGTACGCGCTCAACCTGCACGGACCGAGCATGACGCTCGACACCATGTGCTCGTCGTCGCTG
>JANLVT010000010.1:0-111428 GCA_031364125.1 Lysobacterales bacterium
GCAGCATGAGTCGTCGTGTAAACTGCCACGACAACGCCGTGGCCGAGAGCTTCTTCCCGTTGCTCAAACGGGAGCGAGTGAAGCGGAAGATCTACCCGACCCGGGCCCAAGCGAGGGCGGATGTGTCCGACTACATCGAGCTGTTCTACAACCCGGTGCGCAGGCATCGCAACAATCAGGGCCTGTCTCCGGTAGAGTTTGGAAAGCAGTCCCTACGACACGGCTCGTGAGTGTCTACTGAAGCCGGGGCGATTCAACACGCCCTTGGAGTCGAACCACAATTGCGCGGAGCCGATGCGGCTCCGCGGCTCAAATCAACATACGGACGTCAAACACGGAAAATGCTAATGCCAAAAGTCACTTGCGCCCCTCTCCCCGCTGGAGCTTTACTCGAATCGTACGCGTCGGCAGGCGCATATACCGACTGTTTTGTTACCACAATCAACCGAACCGTCTCCCATGCCCAATTCGTTGAGGCCTTTTATACGTCGCCAGTTTTCAGAGTCGAGCGCTGGCTTATAGCTGCTGTTCTTTTCCGTCTATCCACGGATCTAGAAGCTCGAAAACTTGCCTCCGGCAAACTTGACGAATTCGCGGCATGGACCGTCGAAAACCGGACGCATAATCAAATCATCCTGGTTTCGGGGCGCACGCGCTCATGGTTCATGACGTTGCAGTCTCCGATAACGGTGGACTCCGGCGAAAACACCGTGATCTATTTCGGATCCGCGATTGTGCCGCACGCGCGGACGGGTAGGCTCGGCTGGCAATATTCTTCGTTGCTCGGATTTCACAAGTTGTATTCGCGCGTACTTCTTTGGTCCACCAAGCGGCGACTCGAACATTGAGACTTGATTGAGTCCACTCGTGCATCACTGCCGTTGTGTCACAGCGACGCAGTGAATCGCCCCCCATTCAGTAGACACCTTCGAGTCGTACATTACGGCAACGACGGAGGTGGATATGAGCCGCAAGCGTTATACGGACGAGTTCAAGTCCGAGCCGGCGAAGCAGGTGATCGAACATGGGCGATCGGTGCGGGAAGTCTCCGGCCGGCTGGGGGTCAGCGTCGATTCGCTGTATCCCTGGGTACGCGAGCAGCGCAAGTCGCCGCAAGCGCAGCAGGCGGACAGCGCCTCGTCGGCAGAGATGCGCAGGCTCAAGTCCGAGCTCAAGCGGGTGACCGAGGAGCGCGACATCCTAAAAAAGTCCGCCGCGTACTTTGCCAAGCTGTCCGGGTGAAGTACGCCTTCATGCGCGATCACGCACACGAGCTCCGGTTGCAGGCGATGTGTCGTGTATTCGGGTCGCATCGCAGCGGCTGCTACGCTTGGTTGCGCAGGCCATTGAGCGTGCGTGCACGGGAAGACGAACGATTGCTGGGCCTGGCGAAGCAGTCGTGGCTGCAGAGCGGCACGGTCTACGGCAATCGCAAAGTGACCGCCAACCTGCGCGAGCAAAGTGAAGCGTGCGGTAAGCATCGTGTGGCGCGGTTGATGAGGTCCGAAGGCCTGAAAGCGCAGGTCGGCTATGGGCGTCGGGCGAACCATCACGGGGGCAAGCCGTCGACGGTGGCGCCCAACCATCTGGACAGGCAGTTCGAGGCGGCGAAGCCCAACACGCACTGGGTGACGGACATCACCTGCCTGCGCACGCACGAAGGCTGGCTGTATCTGGCCGTGGTGATCGACCTGTTCTCGCGGCAAGTGGTGGGCTGGTCGATGCGGCCGATGCTGCACAGCGATGTGGTGATGCAGGCGCTGCTGGCAGCGGTATGGCGTCGCAAACCGCCGCCCGGCCTGATGTTGCACTCTGATCAAGGCTGCCAGTTCACCGCGGGCGAGTGGCAACGATTCCTGAAGGATCACCAGATGATCTGCAGCATGAGTCGTCGTGTAAACTGCCACGACAACGCCGTGGCCGAGAGCTTCTTCCCGTTGCTCAAACGGGAGCGAGTGAAGCGGAAGATCTACCCGACCCGGGCCCAAGCGAGGGCGGATGTGTTCGACTACATCGAGCTGTTCTACAACCCGGTGCGCAGGCATGGCAACAATCAGGGCCTGTCTCCGGTAGAGTTTGGAAAGCAGTCCCTACGACACGGCTCGTGAGTGTCTACTGAAGCCGGGGCGATTCACCCCAGAGGCTATGGCCGACCTGGAAAGATCGAAGTGCATGCACCACGCAGCCGAAAGTTCCCGGCTGGGCCAGGATGTGTATGCCTCCTCCGCAGCCGGCGAGGGACAGCCCCCATTGGGCTGGCCGCGGCAGTGAGGACTTGGACTTGTTGCGGCAACAGTTGCCGGAGTTGGCGCACTTGTCCAATCAAGGCCTACTCGAATACTTCAAGCCAGACGAATCCGGATTTCGCGCCGAAATCTATCTTCCCGACCCGGAGATCCTTGGCGCCGGCTACAAGCCGACCGTCGCTTTCAAGGGTTCTTCAGGTCCGATTGAACTTGCGAATGGGAAGACACGCGACACAACCCTCGAAGACTTCGCCGGCATCAACGTTCCGCAGGCAGTTGGATTGCAGACCGATTACTACGACCGCGCAATGGGATTGGCAAGGGATTTTCGCGGATTTGGCGCCGATGTTGACTACACCGGCCATTCTCTCGGCGGCGGTTTGGCGACGGCGGCCGTTGCGGTCAGCGGCGAGCGTGCGGTGACCGTCAATGCCGCACGGTTGCACCCGATGACAGCGCAGCGATTCGCCAACCAGAACCCAGATATCCAGCTTTACGACCCCAGCACACGCATCACCGCCTATCAGGTGCAGGGCGAACTGCTGAGCGATGGCGTGGTCCACAACATTGATCGGCTAGACGCCTTCCACAACAGGCAACTGGCTGAAGTGATGCGTCACTCGTCGACCATCCTCCTCAACGTACCCGATGATGTGCGGGAGGAATTGAAAGAGCGGATCGGCGAGCAGGTGGCGGCGCATGCCCGCGCGTCGTTCGGCGCGTTCGTGGACCAGATGGCGAGCGGCGACCTCGAAAGCCACTTGCGCGACATGCCGCTGGCGGCCGGGCGCATGGTGCCGATGCAGGCTATGAAACGCAGCGACCCCGATGACCCCGAGAGTGCGCCGATTCCGCGCGCGGATGTTCCCAGTCTGTCGGAAGCGTCGAGCTTCGCAGGGCCGCTGCTGGAGCTGGCGCAACGCGAAGCGAAGGTCGCGCGCGCAGGCAATGAGGTCGGCGAGTCGGTCGAGATCGGTGGCAAGTTTCAGGCGAAGTCTCTGGACAATACGGGCGATGCGGTGAGCGGCATGACCGGCGTTGTGGCCAATGTCCAAAGCGGCGTGTCTCGTACCATGGGGCACACGGCAGCTGCCGGTCTGCGCATGAGTGGCGAGGCATCTGCTGAGGTTCGCGAGTTCGCCGGGAAGGCGGAGGCGACTGTCGATTTTGTGCAGGGGGAAGGTCAGGCGCGTGGCGCCTCCTCCGGCGCGGCCGTCCTTCGCCGGGTTGGAGATATCGACATCCTGCCCGATGGCTTGCAGCGGTGGGCCAATCGCGAAGCATCCGAGCTGCAGCAGGCAGGCAGCGCCGCCCGCGAACGCAACCTGGGCGAAGCGGCAGATGCCTTGCGCGATGCCAGCCAGGAAGCGCGGCAGATCCGCGAAAACTCGCAGGTTCTCGCGCAGACTTTGGACACGGTGGCTGTGCGAGGTAGCCAGAATCAGCACGATGCAATTGCTTATGCCGGCAAGTCTGTTGACCAAGTAGTGGATATTGCCGGCGACAAGTTGGCGCAGGTCAGCGGTTATGCGCCCACCGTCGGCGCGGTGGCGTTTGCTGGCGCTACCTTGAACGTCAACACCGTGATGACGCACGACAATCCCCTGAGCATCGCCAAGTCGGCAATATTCGGTGGGCTGGCAGTGCCTTCAGGCAGCGAAAGCTTCAATCGTCATCTCAATGACACTGCTGTGCCGAGTATCGAAGCGAAGTTGGATATGTTCGAAGCCGGATTACTGGCCAAATATCCTTCGCTCTCTATGAAAAAATAACGAACACGATGACGATCCGTCACGCGAATCCGAAGGGCAGCAGAGCGACAATCGTCCCGCTCCGCCGCTGATGACCGAACCCGCGCACCCAGCGCACCGGATGTACCAGCAGGCCCAGAGTGCGATGACAAAGATCGAAAAGGCCCCTGGCATGGGCTTGACGCAGCACGAAAAACAGACGCTGGGCGCGTCGGCCGTGGCCGAGGCGCTGTCCGCCGATGGCTGGAATTTCACTCGCGTCGATCATGTGGTGCCCAGCAATCGCATCGACCCGCAGACCGGGCGGCCGGTAGCGGTGTTCGTCGTTCAAGGCGACTTGAACGACCCGGCGCATCGCCGGATTTCCGTCAACGTAGAGCAAGCCCTGTCTCAAACCATCGAGCAATCGTCGACGGTCGCGCAGACCGTGCAGCAGACCCGTGAGCAGGCGATGGAACTGCAGCAGTCGCAGGCCGAGGCGAATGACGTGGATGGGCCGAAGGGACCGGTCATGCGGAAGGGCAGCCGTACGATGTCGCCGCCGCCGAGCAGCGATGTAGGCGACGGTGGCGGAGGCGATTGACACCGAACAAAAAAAGCCAATCACCTGACAATTTCCCCGACCCCGTACTCGCGGTGCTTTTTTTCTCCCCTGATCGCTGATCAAATGGATATGCAGGTCGAAGCCGGCCTTCGAGAGTTCGCGCGCTTACAGCGCCAGTCGGGCGTGATCGAAGTGGTACAAACCCCGACACCACGCCACCGTATGGCGGCCGGCCGCTTGTCGGACCCGGCCCGGCCCGCCAAGATGCGGGACCATGCCGCATCCCGTGCCCGCCGTCCCCAGAACCACCCCCGTGCTGCCCACCGTGCTGGCGGCGCTGCTGGCGCTGGCCGCGGGGGGCTGCGGCGGCGGTGAGCGGGTGACGCCCACCGCCGCCAGCGAGCCGACCGACGCCGTGGCCCTGCTCACCCGGCACCTGCGCGACAACGATCTGCAGGCCTTCGCGCGCGACGCGGTGCCGCCTGCGTTGCGGCCGCAGTTGGCCGCCGCCTGGCAGGCGGGACGCACGCGCTGGCCGCTGGAAGAGCTGCCGTTCGATCACAAGATTCCCGGCATGCTGACGGTGCTGGCCGCCGACAAGGCCGATGCCCGGCTGCGCCGCAGCTACGACGGCCAGTTCGCCAACGCCCACGGCGAGATCCGCGCCGCGGCGAAATCGCTGGGGCTGTTCGGGGTGAAGTTCCTGCAGACCGACATCGCGCTCAGCGCCGAGGAGCGCGCGCATTACGCGCAGCTGGTCGCGGTGATGAGCGACTGGGGCGGGCGGGCGAAACTGGGCGACCCAAAGCGGGCGCGCGGGACGATCGCCCGGCTGACGCTGGCCGCGCGCCAGAGCGGCCTGCGCGAGGAGGCGGATTTCCGGCGCTACGGCATGGATGACAGCCTGCTCCGGCTGACGCCGGTCGTCGCCGCCCTGAAGGAAAGCCTGCGCGCCTACGACCTGGATCTGGACAGCAGCCTGGACGCGATGACCCTGTCGCTGGTCAGCCAGGAGGGCGACCGGGCCCGGGTCCGGATGCGCTATCCGCTGGACGGAAAGACCATCGATACCGTGGTGGCGGTGGAGCGCATCGACGGCCGCTGGTACCTCAGCGACTTCCTGCGCCATGCCCGCGCCGCCGCGGCCGTGCCGCCGGGGCCGGCCGTCTCCGCGCCGGCACCTCTCATGCCGGCACCCGCGGATCCGCCCCCGGGCGCGCCGCCGGTCGTCGCGCCGACTGAAACCGCGACGACGAAACCGACTTCGTCATAATGACGGCGATCATGCCGACATCACCGAACCAGCCGACCCTCTTCGACCCAGCGCAGCCCGCCGACGCCACGGCGGCGCCGCCCGCTGCCGCGCCCGCCGCCGCCGATACCTCCGGGCCCGAAGCCGCGCCTGCCGCCGCATCGCCCGTCGAAGCCACCGCCAGCGACGCGCCCGCGCCCGCGCCGGAGCAGACCGAACCGACGATGGCGGCCGCCCCGTCCAGCCCGCCACCCACCGGCCCATCCCAGGCCCGCAGCGGCCGTCGACCGTGGCCGGCCGCGCTGCTGGCCAAGGTGCTGGAGCCGTGGATCGAACTGCGCATCGAGCCGCTGCCCGAATCGCTGAACGACGATCCGCGTCCGATCTGTTTCGTATTGGAAGACTACGGGCTGTCCAACGCGTTGATCCTGGATCGCGCCTGCCGCGAAGCCGGGCTGCCATCGGCGCTGCGGCCGCTGCCCGGCGACCCGCTGAAGCGCAAGCGCGCCTATGTCGCGCTGTCGCGGCGCAACGCCAACTCCACCCTGGGGTTGGCTGCGGACATGGCCGTTGACCTCGCCACCGGCAAGCCGCCGAAGATGGCGCGCCCGGCCCGCCGCCATTCCGAAGCGCTGGCACGCCTGCTCGAAGCCCACCGCGTCGATCCGGCGCTGGACGTGCAACTGGTGCCGGTGTCGATCTTCGTCGGCCGCGCCCCGGACCGGAACAACAGCTGGTTCTCGGTGTTGTTCTCCGAGAACTGGACCCTCGTCGGCCGCTTCCGCCGGCTGCTCGCGATCCTGCTCAACGGCCGCGACACCTTTGTGCAGTTCGCCACGCCGATCCCGGTGCGCACCATCGTCGCCGAAGACCTGCCGCCGGAACGTGCGGTGCGCAGGGTGTCGCGCGTGCTGCGCACCCACTTCAACCGCATCCGCGAGGCGGTGATCGGCCCGGACCTGTCCACCCGCCGGCTGCTGATCGACAAGGTGCTGTCCTCCGATCCGGTGAAGCAGACCATCGTCGACACCGCGCGCCGCGAGAACATCAAGGAAGAGGACGCCTGGAAACGCGCCCACGCCTGCGCCTACGAGATCGCCGCCGACTATTCGCCGCCGGTGGTGCGTTCGGCCTCGTTCCTGCTCACCACGGTGTGGAACCGGATCTACCGCGGCGTACTGGTGCATCACCTCGACAAGCTCAAGCAGGTCGCCCCCGGCTATGAAGTGGTGTACGTGCCCAGCCACCGCAGCCACATGGATTACCTGCTGCTGAGCTATCTGCTGTACACGCAGGGCATCGTGCCGCCGCACATCGCCGCCGGCATCAATCTCAATCTGCCGGTCATCGGCACCATCCTGCGCAAGGGCGGCGCGTTCTTCCTGCGCCGCAGCTTTCGCGGCAACGCGCTGTATTCGGCGGTGTTTTCCGAATACGTCGCGCAGCTGGTGGCGGGCGGCTATTCGATCGAATACTTCATCGAAGGCGGGCGCTCGCGCACCGGCCGCCTGCTGCAGCCCAAGGGCGGCATGCTGGCGATGACCATCCGCGCCTATCTGCGCCAGCCGGTGCGCCCGGTGCTGTTCCAGCCGGTCTACGTCGGCTACGAAAAGCTGATGGAGGGCAACAGCTACCTCGACGAACTGTCGGGCAAACCCAAGGACAAGGAATCGGTCTGGCAGCTGCTGATGGGGATTCCCCGCGTGCTGCGGCAGAACTACGGCCAGGTGGTGGTGAATTTCGGCGAGCCGATCACCCTCGCCGACATCCTCGCCGAACAGGCGCCGGAGTGGGACGGCCAGCCGGTGGGCGAAGACGAGAAGCCGCAGTGGCTGGCCAGCGCCACCGACACCCTGGCCGACCGCATCCAGATCAACATCAACCGCGCCGCAGACGTCAATCCGATCAACCTGCTCGCGCTGGCGGTGCTGTCCACGCCCAAACACGCGATGGGCGAAGCCGACCTGCTGGCGCAGATCGCGCTGTCGAAAAAATTGCTGGCCGAAGTGCCGTATTCCGACCGCATCACCGTCACCCCGCATACGCCCGAACAGATCGTCGCCCACGGCGAAGAGATCGGCGTGCTCGCGCGCACCGCGCATCCGCTGGGCGACGTGCTGCACGTCGACGGCGACACCGCGGTGCTGCTCAGCTATTTCCGCAACAACGTGCTGCACCTGTTCGTCGCCACTGCGTGGATCGCCTGCTGCTTCCAGCACAACCGGCGGATGAGCCGCAACACGCTGCTGCGCATCGGCCGCTCGCTGTATCCGTTCATGCAGGCCGAACTGTTCCTGCCGTGGGACGAAGACGGCTTCGCCGATCAGCTCGAACGCACCATCGCGGTGTTCATCCGCGAAGGCCTGCTGGAGCAGGTGAGCGACGACGATGGCGGCATCCTCGCGCGCAACGCCGGGCAGTCCGACGAAGTGTTCCGCCTGCGCGCGCTGGGCCATCCGCTGCAACAGGCGTTCGAGCGTTACTACATCGCGATCTCGGTGCTGGCCAAGAACGGGCCGGGCGCGCTGGGTGCGGGTGAACTCGAAAGCCTCTGCCACCTCGCCGCGCAGCGCCTCAGCCTGCTGTACGCGCCGGCCGCGCCGGAATTCTTCGACAAGACCCTGTTCCGCAGCTTCATCCAGAAACTGCGCGAACTGAAACTGGTGTGGCCCGATGAGAACAGCAAACTCGTCTTCGACGCGCGCCTGGACAACTGGGCGAAGGACGCGCAGACCATCCTCGGCCGCGAACTGCGACACACCATCGAGAAGGTCAGCCCGGAAGCGGTGAAGTCGGAGACGCCGACGGCTGCGGATTGACCGCAGCGGCTGGCGGCACGCCGCGGATCAACGTAACCGCGCGGCTTTCGCCTTCGGCGGAACATCGCGACGCTGCACCGGCGACGCGGGCCGCAGGCGGCCGCGCTGTTTGGCGACGACCACCTCGTATTGGGCGCTGAGCACGGCGTCGTTGCCGGCGCGGTCGATGGCTTGGCAGACGGCCTGCCGCATTCCGACAGTGGCGGTATCGATCGGCGTGCAGCCCAGGCTGAGAACGCCCGACAGCGCATCGGTGGCGCTGAGCTGGAAATCATGGGTCGCGCCGATCGGCAGTTGCGCGGGGGGCATGGTCGCGGTGATAAGCGGACGCGTCATGTCGATCCGGATAGGCGTCCTCGGCGTATTGCCGATATTGCCGGCGCGGTCGCGGACGGACTGGATCGGGAATACATGCACGCCTTCTGTCGACAAGGCTGCGCTCTGTGGGCAACCGCCCGTCACTCCGGAGGTCACATCATGGCAATCGTAGAACACGGTCACCGGCGTATTGAACCAGCCTTCGGCATTCGGCGCCTCGGGATTGAGCCATTCCCGGATCCGCGGCGGCGTGGCATCGCGCTTGAGCGTCCGCGACACTGCGCTCCCGGTGCCGCCGCGCGTGCCGACGGTGCACTGCAGTAAGCGGTAGCGCGTGTCTTGGCTCAGGACGAAGTTCTCGCAGCCTGACGTGTAGTCGATGCCGCTCTGCTGACCTTCGGACAGCCAACGGATGTCCACATCGCCGACGTACCAGCCATCGTCGCCCAGCGAACCGGTAACGACGAGTTCGAGCAGCGGCGGTGCGGTGTCCTTGGGCACGCCGATCTGGATCCGGTAGGCGCGCTGCGCGCTGAAGCCGTTGAGGTCGCGCGCTTCCACCACGATGTCGGACGCACCATCGGCCTGCGGCCAGCCGAGCAACAGGCCGTCGGCGTCCAGCTCGATCCCCGACGGCAACGCGCCCGACACCACGCGGAACGTGATTCCGCGCGGGATGTCGCTGGCGCTGCCGGTCGCCACCAGCCGCGCTTCGTAGGGCTGGTTGCGCTCGCCGCGTGGCAGCGCATCGGTCCCGATGGCCAAGCTCGGCGACTGCCCGCTGCCGTTGTCGCCCCAGCACACCCGCCCGCCGCTGTCGCGCACAGCGCAACTGTGGGTTACGCCCGCCGACACCGACGCGAAGCGGCCCTGCGGCGGCGTGGCCTGGCCCTTGTCGTTGCGGCCCCAGCACACGAGTACGCCGTCGCTGCGGATCGCGCAGTTGTGGAACGCGCCCGCGGACAGCGCGCGATACGTCGCGCCGGGTGGAGGCGTGGCCTGGCCTTCGCCATCCATGCCCCAGCAATGCAACAAGCCATGGACGGCGATGGCGCACGAATGCCGTTCGCCGACATCCAGCGCGATGAATTCGCCGGCCGGCGCGGCGGTTTGCCCGTCGGCGCCGTAGCCCCAGCAGGCCAGGGTGCTGTCTTTGCGAATACCGCAGCTGTGGTTGAGGCCGGTGGCGACGCGGCGGAATGTATTCGCGGGCGGCGAGCTCTGGCCATTGACGTTCCAGCCCCAGCAGGCTGCGCCGGCGTCGGTGCGCACCGCGCAGCCGTTGTACTGGCCGACGTCCACATCGCGCACCGCGGTGCCCGGCAGCGGCAGGCCGCCGCCGCGGTGCACATCGCCCCAGCATTGCAGGCTGCTGTCGCCGAGGATCGCGCAGCTCTGGTCGCCGTTTGCGATGACTGCCGAAGCGCGTATCGGCGGCGCAACGCGCTGGCGCTGCGCATTGTCGCCCCAACAGTCGACCACACCACTGCCGGAAGCGCTGCAGGTGTGCGCTCTTCCCGTGGCAACGGAGCCCGTGCCGACGTGCAGGGTATTGAACTGGCGTTCGAATGCCTCGCCGCCGCTGCATTGGAGCTGATTCGAAGTGCCGATGGCACAGGCAAGGCCGCCAGCAGCGGCGATGTCGACGGAATCGGCTGGAAGGTTCGGTATGGCGCGGCTGCGGTCGCCATCGCACACGACATCGCCGTTGCAAAACTGCGCGCAGGCGAAGTAATCGCCCAGCGCCATGATCCGGTAACCCAGTTGCGTGAACTGCCCGAGCCAATTCCCGCCATCGCCCCAGCACACGGACACGAAATCGGGTTCGCGTTCGGCGCAGATCGTGTTGTTGCCGCCAACGAGCGACCGGAAGCCACTGCCCACCGGGACACCCGACACCAGCGCATCCTGGCCCCAGCATTCCACGGTTCCAGCGACCGTGATCGCGCAGCTGTAGCGGTCGCCCGTCACGACGCTGGCATAGCGCCCGGGCGGCGCTTCGGTCTGCCCGAACGTGTTGTCGCCCCAGCACACGGCCGCACCGTCGGTGAGGAGGCCGCAGGCATGCGCTTCGCCGACGCTGACCGTCGACATCGCGGCGGCCGGAGTCGGGCCCAGCGACGCGCCCCAGCAGGTCGTGGCGCCTCCACGCAGTATGCCGCAGCCGCTGGCTGCGCCCAGATCCAGCTGCGAATAACGGCCGGTCGGCGGCTGCATCGATGGCACGCGTTCGGCGCAATGCGCCTCGCCGTCGGCATCGAGCGCACACGCCTCGCCCCCGCCGACCGCAAGACCTGTCAGCGTGGTGCCCCGTTCGTGCAGCCAGTCATCCCAACCGTAATCCCAACCCCAGCATTGGGCCGTACCGTCCAACCGGGTAGCGCACGCATGGGCGGAGCCTGCGGAAATCTGCGTGAAGCGACCCGGCGGCGCATTCAATGCCCCGTCGTACAGATATCCCCAGCACACGGCGCTTCCGTCTTCGCGCAATGCGCAACCGAAGTGAGAACCGGCCGACACGGCGATGAAACCGGCATCGGTCGGGGCATCGTTCTGTCCGTAATAATTGTTTCCCCAGCACGCGATGCGTCCATCGCTGCGCAGTGCGCAGGCATGTTCATTCTTGACGCTTACGCTGGTGAAATGCCCCTGCGGTACCGCGCTCAAAGCGATTCCGTCCGGTCCGGCGTTTCCCCAGCATTGCAGCGTGCCGTCCGTACGGATGGCACAGCCGTCCATGAACGCAATCGACACTGCGATGAACCGTTCGCCGATGGGCGCCAAGGCGCCAACGCCGTTCTGGCCAGTACCCCAGCACTGCAAAGCACCGTCCGGACGCAGGCCGCAGGCCTCTTCCGAACCCACCGCCAGCGACCGCCATGGCCCAGGCGGTGGCGTCGTGGCTCCCCCGGCAGAACTGCCCCAACACACCGCTTCGCCATCCGAACGCAGTGCGCAGCTGACAAATGCGCCGGAAGCGACCGAGACATAGTGCCCTGCCGGCGGACGATCCAGGTCGTAGCTGGTATTGCCCCAGCACTTGAGCTGCCCTGCGGTGTCGATGGCGCAGTTCTGGCCATAACCCACCGCAAGCGAAGGCCCGTGGATCATCGAAGCATCGGACCGCGCGGCGTACGCCTGCACGGCAGGCCATGCCAGCAGCGCACACAGCACCCCCCGCGCCCATCGCGTCCATGCCGATCCACGCGACTGCCCACGCTGCAGCGACAAATCCATTCGATTCCCCTGTCGTCGTCCCGGCGTGGGCGGCGCTTTCGCGGATTCTAGCGCCCACAAGACGACATCCGCCTGTCGGACGGCACGCCGCCCGATCCAGGCGACGTGCATGCGCGAACCCCTCAGCGCTTGGCGGGCTTCACGCCGCGACGGACCGGCGACGGCGCACGCGGCACACGCGGCACACGCTGCGATGCGCGCATCGGGCGAGATATGGACGCCGCCTGCGGCACCGGCTGTCCCGGGCCGCCGGACCGGCGGATCTTCGGTACGATCCGCACGGTCGCGCTGCGGGTGATGCCGTCGTTGAAGTGGTGGCCGCCGCCAAAATCGAGGGCGGGGGTCATGTCGATTTTGGCCGTGTCGCTGGTCGGTGCGCTGACCAGACCCGCATCCAGCAGCGCATCATCGATCGGGCACAATGCTTGTGGGGCTTGTCGTTTCGGTCCTCCGGTTGCGGTACTTCCTGTTTCGATAAGTGCCTGCTCGGCGCATCACGCCTCCGCATGGCGGGGCGGCGCGTGCAGGGCCTGACGCAGCCATGCCCAGAACGGCAGCGCGGGCGGCGGCTGGCCCCGGTCGCGCAGCACACGCAGCTAGATTTCCTCGCGATGCACCGCCACCCATCGCGGCGCGGCGATATCGATCATCGCCTGCCGCACCGACGATTCCGCTGCCACCGGCATCGGATTGAACCGCACGCGGACCTGCGTCTCCTGCTCCGGCTCCCACCCAGGCACGCAGATGCAGAGCGTGTCCAAATTCAGCAGGCTAAACAGATAACAGTGTTCTCCGCCGGGCAGAACCACCGGACGCAGTCGCATGTCCCCATGACGCAGCGACGCGTTGGGCGGCAGCAGCACACCCATGATCAGGTGATAGCGCATGCGGTCGTAGACGGTCAGACAGATGTCGTCGCCGATACAGATGGTTTGCCCGACGTGGCGGCCCAGGGTGAGCATGATCGATCCTTAGTTTTAGAAGTTGGCGGCCATCGGCTGCGCGCCGACATTCACGAGCGCATGCCCGACCTGGCGTCAATGGGCGGCGACTGCGCCCGGTCTAGCGTCCTGTGCTTTAATTATTAGCATTGCAACAATTCTGTTGTCAATATTTTTTGATGTATGCTTCGTTTATTCGACTCAAAAGACGCCGCAAATCATGGACAAATTCACCCGAGCCTTTGTCGAAGCGATGGAGGCGACCAAGACGCGCAACAGCGACATCGCCAAGCGCGCGGGCGTGGTGGACAACTACGTCTCGCAATGGCGCACAGGCCGGCGCCCTATTCCGGCCGGTCGCGCGCCAGCCGTCGCAGACATGCTGGGCGTGCCGCCGGAACGGATCAGCGAGCCGTATGCGCGCCTGCTGTTCTCCGGCTGCATACCGCGCGACGGCATCGGCTCCGGCACGGTACCGAACGACCATGTCGCCGTGGATCGGCTGCACTCGTTCGACTACGGCGACGGCCCCGGTTTCATCCTGTTGCCAGAATTCCTTGTCAGGCAGAAGATCGGCATGACGCCGATCGATGAAGTGCGCTGGACGTTCCAGCCCAACGACGCGATGGCGCCGCTGATTCCGGCGCGCACCGTAGTGCTGGTCGATGTGCGCACGCTGACGCAGGACCGGGTCATCGACGGCGGACTCTACGCCTTCACCCTGTTCGGACGGCCGCACATCCGCCGCATCCAGATCCGCCGCGAAGGCTGGGTGTTATGCATGCAGGAGACCGACAAGGACCGCATCCTGGTCGAGGAACCCACGATGCCGGAGTTGGCATTGCGCGGGGTCGTGGTGGGCTGGCTGTAAGATCCGACCGGGACGGCGGCGCAGCACGTTGACACGATGGTCATTTCCCCGTAAGACGTTAAGCGTTTCTTGTGGGCAGACGGAACAGGGAGTTGCATGGACGCACAAGCGTGGAAAAGAGTTGGCCGGGGTGTGGCGATAGGCGCTGCCTATTGCACTGCATTCCTAATAATGTGGCGGCATTCGTACGATCAGTGGTATTTGCCGGCCGGATTGCGCCTTGGCGGCCTATTGATGTTGCCCATGCGGTACTGGCCCTACGTGTTCGCGGGCGATGCCGCTGCATTGTTGGTAATGCGCATGCCGAAGGCTGAGCAGCATGGCGCTCTTTGGTCGCACCTGAGCCCATTTCTGTTTATTCCTCTGTACTCGCTGCTGCCGTATTTCATTCGTAAGCGGTCGCCAAGGACAGATATCATTATCCGATGGTTGCCAGCGATTGCGCTGGCGGTCGCCGTCTGGACAACCCTTGTCGCGAGAATGGTAAATGTCCTATTGCACGGACCGACACCGCCTTTCACGATCGAGCGCTTTTTCAGCTTTGTTGTCGGCGACGTTCTTGGCATCTTCATGATCATATTGCCCTGCTTGCTTTGGCAGCAACGCAAGCAATGGCACAATTCACGAGCTCACATTGCACAGAGTCTTGCAGTCGCAACACTGATGGTCGCGGCATTGTTTGCAACAGCTATGATTCCAGGTGGCAGCGGATCATCCATTCGGCTCATGCCGCTGATTTTCATGATGCTTCCGCTGGTATATCTAACCATCTTGCACGGCTGGCATGGTGCGGCCGTTGGCTCTCTTCTCATCAATTTTGCGATCGCATTAGCACTTCCACAAATACAAGCAATAGGTGCTAACAATTCGATTGTACTGATCGCGCAAACCGCGCTAACAATCATTTCTAGCGGACTGTTATTTGTCGGAATTCAAATATCGAAGCTATATCAACAGTCTGGACCAGCGCTGCGTGATGAATGGATTGCGTTACAAAGCGAACGCGAAGCGCAAACAATGGGTGCAGTGCGCGCTATATTTCATTCGTTCGAGCAACAATTCCGCGAGAAATCACTGCTGTTGGCGTATGCCCGCGACGATCTGGATGCGTACCGCAACGCAGTGGCACAGACGCTCAAGGACGAAGGCATGTACCGGCAGGCGATGGAGGCTATCTCAGCAGGAGTGGAATCTTCCCGTGAGCTGGTACGCCACAGCGAACTGCTCTACCCCTTCGAGATCGAGACTTATGGCTTGCACGCCGTCCTGCTCTCGGAGTATTTCCAGGATCGTTGGGATCGTCGCGTTCGACTGCATTGCGCTTTGCCCGGAGCTTCCTCCAAACGGCCGCCGCTGAGTCTGCCGCTACAACTGGCCGCCTACCGCGCGATCAGTAGCGGCATGGACCTGCTGGCGGTGATGGCACCGACCGAATACGCCCTCCGCACGCGTCAATGGCAGCGCGGCGGGCGCAAGGGCATCACCGTGTTTATCGACTGTTCGCCGACGGCAGCTTTCTCGCTGACACCCGACTCGCAACGCGCGCTGCAGGCATTGGCGATGCTGGCACGGGCGTATGACGGTACCCTTCAGCACCGCCATACGCACCGCATCGGGTTCTTGATGTCCGAACCTCTGCCTGCGCCTTAGTTCGTAGGCGCCAGCGTACGCACCTGCCAATAGTGCGTCGTACCGTTTTCGATCAGTACCACCTCCACCTCCTTCGAGCGCAGCAGCACGCGGGCATTGCCGGCCGGCAAGGCATCACCGGGCAATAGCACGCGATCAGCATCGCGACCGATCGGCAGCACCCACGCAGATTCGCCGATGCGACCCACCGCTGCACGCACCGCACCCGTGCTGTCGTTGACCTGCGTGTAACGCACGCCGTCGCGCTCAAACTCATAGACCTGCCACGCAGGATCGTCGGCCAGATCGGGCGCGGCTGGTGCAGATTCGCCCAGCCCAAGTGCGGCTTTTGGTGCCGTCTTATCGTCGGATGGGCAACAGCCTGCCCAAGCCGTCGCAGGTGCCAGCATTGCCACGGTCAGCATCACAGCACGCAGTGCAGTCGTTTGCTTGTTGTACACGTTCATCACGTTCTCCTTGAGTCCATGTGGTATTCGGAACGCCACCAACGCCGACGCAGCCAAGACGGCGGCGACAGGGGCGCAGGGTGTAGCGAATCGAGGCTACGCGATGGGTGTTGAAGCAGGCAGTGCGATACGCCTCAGCGATACGATAGCGCAGCTATATGGCGCATCCAGTTTGCGAACCGACGACGGGTCGCATCGCAGGCCGCAGACGCAACGATGCCTGACCTACGACGATGCCTGCCGGCACCGCCATACGCACCGCATCGGGTTCTTGATGTCCGAACCTCTGCCTGCGCCTTAGTTCGTAGGCGCCAGCGCACGCACCCACCAGTATTGCGTCGTACCGTTCTCGATCAGCACCACCTCGACCTCCTGCGAGCGCAGCAGCACGCGCGCATTCCCCGCCGGCAACGCATCGCCGGGCAACAGCACGCGATCCGCGTCGCGCCCGATCGGCAACACCCACGCCGTCCCGCCGATCCGGCCGACGGCCGCACGCACATGGCCCGCGCTGTCGTTGATCTGCGTGTAACGAACGCCGTCGCGCTCGAATTCGTAGACCTGCCACGCCGCATCGGCGGACATATCCGGGGCCTCCGGTGAGGATTCGCCCAAACCTCGCGCGGCGCTCGGCGAAGTTTTGCCATCGGATGGACAGCAGGCCCAAGCCGTCGCGGGTGCCAGCATTGCCAGGGTCAGCATCCCAGCGCGCAGCGCATTCAGTTGCATGGTGTACATGTTCATCACGTTCTCCTTGAGTCCATGTGGTATTCGGAACGCCACCAACGCCGACGCAGCCAAGACGGCGGCGACAGGGGCGCAGGGTATAGCCAATCGAGGCTACGCGATGGGTGTTGAAGCAGGCAGTGCGATACGCCTCAGCGATACGATAGCGCAGCTATGTAGCGCGTCCAGTTTGCGAACCGACGACGGGGCGCATCGCAGGCCGCAGAAGCAACCATGACTGGCCTACGACGATGCCTGCCGGCACCGCCATACGCACCGCATCGGGTTCCTGGTTTCCGAACCCCAATCCACGGCTTAGTCGGCCGACTTCAGCGCACGCACCCACCAGTACTGCGTCGTGCCGTTTTCAATCAGCACGACCTCGACCTCCTTCGAGCGTAACAGCACGCGTGCGTTTCCAGCCGGCAACGCATCGCCGTGCAGCCGCACGCGATCCGCGTCGCGCCCGATCGGCAAGACCCACGCCGTCCCGGCGATCCGGCCGACGGCCGCACGCACATGGCCCGCGCTGTCGTTGATCTGCGTGTAACGGACGCACGCCACGTCGCCTGCGATGTCCGCGAAACCACGCACTGGGCGCTGCTGTCGTTCTCGCAGGCCGCCGATGGGCTGCTGCGCGAGATGGAGCAGGCAGCGGACGCGGACCCTGCGAAAGACGAACCGGAACAGAAACTGCGGAAGTGATCCGCCGGCGCGTCATCGCCCCAGCAGGAAGCGCAGGGGAATATCGACGCGTGCGCGCCAGGCCGCTTCGTTGTGGTCGGCACCCTCGAAGCGCCGTGTGATCCAACGACTGCCTTCGACGTAGCCCGCATCGCGCAGGGCCGCATCCATCCGGCGCTGATGCGGCGCATACCGCGCGTCGATCCCGACGGTGCCGTAGTCGAAATACAGCCGATGCGTGCCTGCATCCGGCAGGTGCGCGCCGAACCAGTCGACCACACAACCGCCGCAGACCGGCCAGTGGGTCGACACCGCACCGACGCCGCCGAACACATCGGGATAGCGCGCGATCGCGTACAGCGAGATCAGCCCGCCCATGCTCGATCCCATGATCGATGTGCCGTCGCGACCGGGCTGCGTGCGGTATTGCGCATCGATGAAGGGTTTGAGTTCCTCGACCACGAAGCGCAGGTAGTCGTCCGAACGGATGTCGTCCGCGGCGCCGATGGGCCGGCCCTCGATGCCGCTGTCGACCGTCGCCGTACGCAGCGGCGCTTTCGGCATGTACTCGGCGAAGCGCAGCGGCGTGTTGGACACGGCGACCACGATCGCCTCGCGGATTTTACCGGGTCGGATTTTGCCGGGTCCGGTCTCGTCGGCTTCGATCAGGCGGGTCATCGCGCCGTCGATATCCCAGTCGATGCCGGTGTAGCTCAGCGACGGATCGAACAGGTTCTGGCCGTCGTGCATGTACAGCACCGGATAGCGGCGCGATGGGTCGCGACCGTAGCTGGGCGGCAGCCACACATCGACATCGCGCGCATCGACATGCCGCGACGGCACGCGATGCCAGCTTTCCGTCGCGCCGGTCGCGTTCAACGGTGGCGCATGCACCGCATAGGCCCAGCGCAGGAAGGACGGCAGCATCTTCGCCCACGACGCCTGTTCGTGCCGGCCGTCGGCAAGCACCAGCAGTGACGCATCGGCACGGCTGGCCCTGGCCGCGTGATCGGGATTCACCGAATGACCGAGCTGTCGCAGACCCTTCGCGCGCGGTTCGGGTTCGCCGGACACGCGCCAGCCGTCGATGAGATCGCGGACATCGTCGAGCACATCGATCACCCCGTCGCCGTCGCGATCATCGGTTTCCTCGGCGTCCCCCACCGCGAAAAAGAACCGGCCGCCGGCATGGTACTGGCCGCTCGCGATCATGCGTTGCGCGATGCGGCCGGCTTCGATGTCCGCAGGGCTGTCGCGCTGCGTCGACAGCCACAGCGACGGCGAGAACGCGCCGACGTTGGCGAAGACGTCCGGATACTGCCACGCAAGATTCAGCGCGTTGGCCGCGCCGAGCGACCAGCCGAGGATCGTGCGCGACCCGGCGCGCGCGCGGGTGCGGTAGCGCGCATCGATGGCCGGCACCAGACCCGTCGCCACCCACTCGGAATACGCGTGCGCCTGCGCGCCGACATCGCCATGCCGCGTCGTCGCCACCAGGCTGCGCCGTTCCGCGCGATCGGAAAAACCGTAGGCCGCCATGCGGTCTGCAGGCATGTCGATCGCGACCGCGATTGCCGGGCGGATCTCGCCGCGCCCGACCATGTCGTCCAGCGTCGTCTGCAACGCCACCGCGTCCGCGTCCTGGCCGTCGTTGAGATACAACACCGGATAGCCGATATCCGCCGTCGGATCGTAGTCTTCGGGCAGAAACACGCGCACCCGCAGGCCGTCGGGCGCGAGTCCCGGAATGGACAGCGTGAGCGTATCGATACGTGCGTGATCCCGATCCGGCAACGCGTCCTTCGCCTGCACCGTGGACGCAGCGAGCAGCGACGACAGCGCCGCACAGCGTAGAACCGACATCAATGTCATCGGACAGCCCTCCTGTGGATGGATCAGACGGGCGCCAGATTGCGCCGACAGGTGAAAAAACCGTTGAGGCAGAGACGTCCCGCGCGCGGATCAGCGGACAGCAGCTCCGGATGCGCGATTTCGCCGCTGTGGAACACGGTGCCTTCGTAGAAAATGATGCGGTTGTAGCGCGCCGGCACGGTCTGCAACTTCGTGAACCAGGCGTTCGATGCGGTCATGTAGCCGGTGTCGATGCCGTAGCGTTCGCGGAACGCATCGCGATCCAGCGTGTTGGCGTCGGCGATCATCGGCAGGATGGTGTCGGGCGGATGATTCGGCCCGTAAAAACTGGTGCCGCCCAGGCGCGCGTCGCGGAACAGATACAGCACCGACGCGACGATGCGATGCCGCGGTTCCACGCTCAGCCGGTCGATATGGCAGATCGACTGCGACGGCCGCAGCCGTTCGGGCGGCGCGGTGGTGATCGCGAGCCGGCTGTACATGCGCTCGGTGCGGCGCACGTCGAACGCGCGGCGCAGATGCGCGGCGAAGAACGCATCGAGCTGCGTCGAGAAGCCCTCCGGCATGCGCAGTTCCGGGCCGGGATAGCCGTTGTGCCCGGCTTCCGAGAACCCGCCGATATGCCGCGCGGCGTACTCGACCATCGCATCGGGATCGAGCAACGCATCGTCGATGACATGGCAGACGTGACGTCCGTGGATGGTCACCGTCTGGATGCGGGGTGCGGGATTGAACATGTGCGCGACTCGCTCAGCGGCCCGGTCAGCGCTTCGGCACGAACCGGATCGCCTGACCGCCGCCTGCGCCCAGCCACAGCGTCAACGTATCCGTGCGCTTCACCTCGCGGGTCTCGCGCGCGAATGCGAAACGGTTGCTCTTGTAGTCGGCACCCTCGCCGTCGCGGTAGATCTGCGCGACATAGGTGCGACCGGCGTCGAGGAACGACAGCGGCACTTCCAGCGTGCGTGCGGTCTCATCGGTGACGCTGCCCAGATACCACGCCTCGCTGTTGCGGTCCTTGCGTGCGATGGTCGCGTAATCGCCGACTTCACCGTTGAGCGCGCGGGTGTCCTGCCAGTCGACCGGCACGTCGCGGATGAACTGGAACGCATCCATATGCTTGGCGTAGTTCTCCGGCAGATCGGCCGCCATCTGGATCGGGCTGTACAGCGTCACGTACAGCGCGAGCTGGCGCGCCAGCGTGCTCTGCAGCGGTTGTCCGCGGCCCTGCAGACTCAGCACGCCGGGCGTGAAATCCATCGGCCCGGCGAGCATCCGGGTGAAGATCATGATCGGCTCGTGCTCCGGCGGGTTCGGCGGATTGCCCCAGGCGTTGAATTCCTGGCCGCGCGCACCTTCGCGCGAGATCCAGTTGGGATAGGTGCGACGCAGGCCGGTGTCCTTGATCGGTTCGTGCGCGTTGATCGCGATGCGGTGTTTGGCCGCCGCCTGCAGCACGCGCAGGTGATGGTTGCTCATGAACTGGCTTTCGTGCCACTCGCGCACCACCGGACCGTCCGCCCGATCCTGGCGCTCGATCTGTCCGGCATCGCAGACATAACCGGTCTTCACCGAATCGATGCCGAGGCGCGCGAACTTCGCGAACGCCGCGTCCATCTGCCGCTCGTAATGGCTGACCGCGCACGCGGTTTCGTGGTGGCCGACCAGATGCACGCCTTTCGACTTCGCGTACGCGGCCAGGCCTTCCAGATCGTAATCCGCCGTGGGTTTGGCGAAATCGAACTGCCAGCCGTTGGCGAACCAGTCGCCGTCCCAGCCGGTGTTCCAGCCTTCCACCAGCACGCCGCGGAAGCCGTACTTCGCGGCGAAGTCGATGTAGCGCTTGGTATTTTTGGTGGTCGCACCGTGCTTCGGACCGGTCGCCCAGCTTTCCTGCTCCAGATGCAGCGACCACCACACGCCGACATACTTCGACGGCTTGAACCAGCTGACATCGCCGAGTTTATTCGGCTCGTTGAGATTGAGGATCAGGCTGGATTCGACCAGTCCTCCGGCGCGATCGGTGACCTGGATGGTGCGCCACGGCGTGGAGAACGGCACGCGCCGCACGACTTTCGCCGGGCTGCCGGGCGTCAGCATCGCGCGCAGCCGGCCGCCGTCGCCCTTCGCGAGATTCATGCCCGCATACTCGACCAGCGCGGCCTCGTGGATGGAAACGTGAACGCCGTCGTCGGTGCGCAGCGTAATGGGTGTTTGCGCAACGCCCACTTCCGCCAGCGGCGTGCGGCTGTAGAGATATTCCTCGCGATTCCATTCGAACGCCGGAATCCACCATGCGGTCGCAGGCTTCGCGATCGCGAACTCGGTCAATTCCTCCTCGATCTGCACCTCGTCCAGCGCGGCCTGCTTCGGAAATTCATAGCGGAAACCGATGCCGTCGTCGAACACGCGCACTACCACATCGAAACGACGGCGGTCGCGATCGCTCTCGACGAAACGCGCGCGCAGTTCGTTGTAATGATTGCGGACGAAGCGGCGCTCGCCCCAGGGCTGCTCCCAGGTTTCGTCGAAACTGCGCACCGACTGCGAATCCAGCGCGATGCCGCGCAGGAACTGACGGCCGTTGCGCAGGATGAAGCCGAGCCGCGAATCGCCGATCAGCGGCTGGCCTTTGCGCGCCACGCGATAGGCCAGACGTCCCTCGCTATTGAGATCCAGTTCCACCTTCAGCGCGCCGTCGGGCGACGCCACCTCGGCGACGGTCGCGGCGTGTGCGGATGCTGCCAGCCAGAGCGTCGACAGCAACAGCGCGGCAGTGGTCGCGGCAAACGTCGCACCACGCCGCGCTGTCGCACGCTGCGGCGAAATCCCCCCGCCGTCAGCTTCGCTGCCGTCGACCCCCTTTTTCAAAGGGGGTGAGGCAACGGCGTCGACCTCTGCCCGGTCGTCGCGCGCCTGTTTTCTTTCGGGCATGAATTCGGCTCGTTCATCGCTCAACCGACCCGATCCATGCGACGACCTCATTTGAAGCCCGCGCACTTCCCCCTTTTGAAAAAGGGGGGAAGGCGGGATTTGCTTCTGCCTTGAAAGATCATCGCGGACAGCGAACCACGGAAGAGAATCGAAGACGACCTTCATGCGTATTCCCCGGAACCCATCATTCAATGACATACACCACCGCAGTGCGCGGCGGAATCGTGAAACGACCGCTGGCCGGATCGTAGCGGGCCTCGCGCGGTCGCGTATCCGTGGCGTCCGGCGCACGCTGCACCGGATGCAGGACATACGCCTTGCCCGCTTCTTCCGGCAGCGCCAGCGTCTGCGCTTCGGGCGAGACGTTGATGAAATACAGGATCTCGCGGAAGCCGGCGCCGGCATAGCCCGTACCGTCGAGATGCGCCGCGATCACCACCGGATTCTGTCGCGGCCCGGTATTCCGGAACGACAGGCGCGCACGCACATCGTCTGCGGTGCGCATGCGGAACAGCGTGGAACCGGCGCGGATCCGCAGCAGATCGTTGAACGCATCGCGCATCCAGACGATGTCCTCAGGCCGCGGTTTGATCGACGCGTCCGCCAACACCGGCCCCAGCAGCGCCCAGTCCTTGCCGTTGTCGCGCGCCGGCGGCAGGCCGGCGCCGAAGCCGTTGTCGGTGTAGGTCCAGTCCAGCCGATTGAACCAGTCGCCGGAGTCGTAACTGTTGCGGTCCAGCGATTTGGAACGCAGCACTTCCATGCCCGCGTGGTGATAGGCGATGCCCTGGCTGAAGCCGACGAACGCGGCGCCAAGCAGCTGTACCCGCGCGCGCTCTTCGCGCGATGTGTCGCGCGGCAGCTTCAGCGCCAGGATGTCGAACAGGGTCGGGTTGTCGTGGTTCTCGACGTAGTTGACCACTTCGCCCGGCTGCGCCACATAGCCGGCAGGTTGGCCGGCATAGTCGATGTCGGCGAGTCGTTTGTCTTCGCCTTCAAACGTCATCATGCGCATATCACGCAACGTGCCGGCCAGTCCGATCCGCGCCATGTCCGCCGCGCGCAGCAGCGCTGCGGATTGATCCTTTCCTGCCGCCAGCGCATTCGGCGCGTAGTGCAGGCCGCTGATCAGGCCCTGCGCCATCAGCGCCTCGCCGCTGTCGCAGCAGCCGCCGCCGCGCAGCGCGTCGCGCGCGCGGTCGCTGAAGGTGGCGATGCCGGTATCGTTGAGCGAACGCTGCGATGCCTGCACGAAACGCGCGCCGTCGGCGATCTCGCCGAAATTCCAGCCCTCGCCGATCAGGTCGATGCGACGGCCGGCGGCGGCGTCAACCGCGCTTTGCAGGCGCAGCATCGCGTCGCGCGGCTGATGGCCCATCAGATCGAAGCGGAACGAGTCGATGCGGTAGTGCTGCGCCCACAGCGCCGCCGATTCGATCATCAGCTTCGCCATCATCGTGTGTTCGGTGGCGGTGTTGTCGCAGCAGGTGGAGCGTTCGACCTTGCCTTTGGCGTCGAGGCGCTGGTAATACCCGGGCACGATGCGGTCCAGCACCGAACTCGGCGCCTGTCCCGACGACATGGTGTGGTTGTAGACCACGTCCATGCCCACGCGCAGGCCGGCGCCGTGCAGCGCCTGCACCATCGCGCGGAATTCGCGCACGCGGCCGGCGCCGTCGTCGGGATCGGTCGCGTAGCTGCCTTCGGGTGCATTGAAGTGGTACGGGTCGTAGCCCCAGTTGAAACAGTCCTTCGCTGCGACCGCGCTGGTCGCCGACTGCTGCGCATCGCTGTCGGGCGCGGCCTCGGGAATCGCGGGCGTGACGCATCCGCGCTCCGGTACGGTGGCGATGTCGAACGCCGGCAACAGATGCACATCGGTCATGCCGGCGGCGGCGAGCGCGCGCAGATGCCGCATGCCGGCGGTATCGCTTTCGGTGAAGGCCAAGTATTTACCGCGCCACGCCGGGCGCACCGTGCTGTCGCCGATCGAGAAATCGCGCACGTGCAGTTCGTAGATGGTCATGTCGGTGACGGACGCCAGCGGCGCGGGGCGCGTTGCCTCGTCCCAGCCCGCCGGTTTGGTCGTGGCATGGTCGAGATCCAGCGCCACGCTGCGCTTCGAATCCGCGGTCAGGCCGACCGAATACGGATCGGTGACGCGATTGCGGACGATGCCGACGCCCGGCACGAACACATCGACCAGATACGAATATCGCTGGCCGTGCAGCGCACCGGGCAGATCCAGCGTCCACACGCCGGTGGCGTCGTCGCGCCGCGACGGGAGCGCGCGCGTGTCCGCATTGTCCGCGCCGTCGCCGTACATGCAGACCGACACCTCGCGCGCGGTCGGCGCCCACAGCGAGAAGCGGGTGGCGACATCTTCGGAGATGTCCGGCCGGCCGTAACGGCCCGCGCCCAGGGTCGCGGATTCGGCCGCGGCGTACAGATCGTCCAGCGCGCCCGGCGTCTGCAGCGCGGTGGCGTCCAGCACGCGGCCCTGCGCATCTTCGCGCACCAGCAGCACCTGGCTGCGCAGCAGTTCGGCAACGCGCGCCTCGTCGCCAGCGGCGACCTGCAGGCGTACGCCGTCGGCGATGAAACGGAAGCGCTGGGCCAGCGCCGCCGGCAGCTCGGCCTTCACCGCATGCAAGGCCACGGACCGGTCCGCGCCGCTCACCGCACGCCCGGGTTCGGCGCGCAGCGCGGCGGTGGCCGAAGCGTACAGACGGAACATTCCTTCGACCGCGTGGCCATCGCCCGTCTGGCCGTCGACCGCGACGCCCGGCCACTGGATCAGCCGACGATCCAGCCAATACGCACGCGCATCGCGCGCGGGCTCGGCCGCCGGATGCAGCACCGTGGCGGTGTCGATGGCATCGCAGGCGGCATGCGGGGCGTATGCATGAACGACCGGGGATGCCAGCATCGCAAGCATTGTCATGAATACGTATGCAGCGCGCCGCCCCGAGTCCGGTCGCTGCGCTGCGGGATGACCGGCGCCTGCGCCCGTCGCATACTTGTGACGCATTTCCTTGGGGCTACGATGCATGAACGCTGTACCTGTCGACGCTGGTCGTGTGTCTGAAATCGTGATCGTGGGCGGCGGCACCGCCGGCTGGATGACCGCCGCGGCGCTGTCGAAAGTGTTGAACCGATCCTATTCGATCCGGCTGGTGGAATCCGAGGAGATCGGCACCGTCGGCGTGGGCGAAGCCACGATCCCGATGATCAAGCTCTACAACCAGGCGCTGGATCTGGACGAGAACGCGTTCATCCGCGAGACCATGGGCTCGTTCAAGCTCGGCATTGAGTTCGTGAACTGGGGTCGACAGGGCGACCGCTACATCCACGGCTTCGGCAAGATCGGCCAGGATCTCGGTCTGGTGCCGTTCTACCAGTACTGGCTGAAGATGCACCAGGCCGGCAAGGCCGCGCCGCTGGACGATTATTCGATCAACACCCACGCCGCGCGCCACAACAAGTTCATGCGCGCGATCAGCGACCGCCCGAATTCGCCGCTGGCGGACATCGGTTACGCCTACCATTTCGACGCCGGGCTGTACGCGCGCTTCCTGCGCCGCTACGCCGAAGCGCGCGGCGTGGTCCGCACCGAGGGCAAGGTGGTCGGCGTCGAGCAGGATCCGGAGAACGGTTTCGTCGCCGCGATCACGCTCGACAGCGGCGAACGGGTTCCCGGGCAGCTGTTCGTCGATTGCTCCGGTTTCCGCGGCCTGCTGATCGAACAGACGCTCAAGACCGGCTATATCGACTGGACCCACTGGCTGCCCTGCGACCGCGCGGTGGCGGTGCCCTGCACGCGCACGACCCCGCTCACGCCGTACACGCGATCCACCGCGCGAGAGGCCGGCTGGCAGTGGCGCATCCCGCTGCAGCACCGGGTCGGCAACGGTTACGTGTTCAGCAGCAAGCACATCAGCGAGGACGCTGCCACCGCAGCGCTGCTGGCCAATCTCGAAGGCGAGGCCCTGGCCGAGCCGCGACCGCTGCGGTTCGTCACCGGCAAGCGCAGGAAGTTCTGGAACAAGAATGTCGTTGCGATCGGCCTGGCCAGCGGGTTCATGGAGCCGCTGGAATCGACCAGCATCCATCTGATCCAGTCCAGCATCGCGCGGCTCACCGCGTTCTTCCCGCACGCCGGGTTCGACGAGACCGACATCGACGAGTTCAACGCCCACTCCGACTTCGAATTCGACAAGATCCGCGACTTCATCATCCTGCATTACCACGCCACCGAACGCGACGACACCGCGTTCTGGGACCATGTGCGGACGATGGAGGTGCCGGAGTCGCTGCAGCGCAAGATGGATCTGTTCAAGAGCAACGGCCGCATCTTCCGCGACGGCAGCGAACTGTTCGCCGAGCCCAGCTGGGTGCAGGTGATGCACGGCCAGCGCATGGCGCCGCGCTCGTACCACGCGCTGGTGGACGTCTATCCGGAAGAGAAGATCGCCGAGTTCATGGCCAACATCCGCGGCGTGATCGCGAAATGCACCGACGCGATGCCCAGCCACGAGGCCTTCATCGCCAAACACTGCGCCGCGAAGGCCATGTGAGCCTCGACAAATCGATGCGTCGACACCGTTTTGCTGCATGTCGATGACGTTTCCGCGCGTGGTGTCGGGAGCGCGACGATGCCACGCCACCGCTGTCGACGCGCATGCGTTCGGGCGCATTTCCGCTTGAATACGTTTGCATCCGTCGATGCTGCACTGCAACGTGCCGCGGGCGATGCGCACGGGCATCGTAGCCGCGCACGACGCGTCAGCAACGACGCGCGCAGGCATCACCGGGAACCGACGCAATGACCGCAGGCACCACGCACTCACCCACCACGCACCGGAAGCCGGAGCTGTCGTTCTGGCAGATCTGGAACATGTCGTTCGGCTTTCTGGGCATCCAGTTCGGCTTCGCGCTGCAGGGCGGCTTCATGTCGCGCATCTTCCAGACGCTGGGCGCGGAAAAGGACGCACTGCCGCTGCTGTGGATCGCCGCGCCGCTGACCGGGCTGCTGGTGCAGCCGATCATCGGCTACTTCAGCGACCGCACCTGGCATCCCATCCTCGGGCGACGCCGGCCCTACTTCCTGATCGGCGCGATTCTCGCTTCGATCGCGCTGATCTTCATGCCGCACTCGCCGACGCTGTGGATGGCGGTGGGTCTGCTGTGGGTGCTGGATGCCTCGATCAATATCAGCATGGAGCCCTTCCGCGCGCTGGTGGCCGACAAGCTGCCGGAACAGCAGCGCTCGTACGGCTTCGTGCTGCAGACGCTCATCATCGGCATCGGCACCTGGGTGGCGAGCAATCTGCCGTGGTTCATCAATCAGCTGGGCGTGTCCAACGAGGCCGGGCCGGGCGTGGTGCCGCTGTCGGTGAAAGTGGCGTTCGCGGTCGGCGCGTTCGTGTTTCTCGTCAGCATTCTGGTGACCGTGTTCACCACCAGGGAATATCCGCCCGAAGACCTGGCGCGCTTCGCCGAAGAGAAAAAGTCCTCCGGCAATTTCATCGCCGAAATCTTCCACGGCATCCTGCACATGCCGCGCCAGATGCTGGCCATCGGCGTGGTGCAGTTCTTCAGCTGGCTGTCGTTCTTCAGCATGTGGAGCATGGCGACCCCGGCACTGACCGAACACGTGTTCAAGGCGCCGGCGCCCGATCCCGCCGCGTTCGACACCGCCGTCGCGTCGCAGGCCCAGGCGTTCCAGACCGCGAATGCCGCGTATCAGAACGCGGCGGATCTGGTCGGTTCCTACATGGGCAATTACGGGCTGTCGTCGATGGCGGTGGCGCTGCTGCTGAGTTTCTACGCCTCACGCTTCGTGCTCAACCGCAGGCTCGTGCACTTCGTTTCGCTGCTGCTGGGCGGCGTCGGCTTCATATCGATGGCCTACGTGCCGTCACCGCAGTATCTGATCCTGTCGTTCGCGCTGGTCGGCGTGTCGTGGGCCAGCATCCTGTCGATGCCTTATGCACTGCTGGCGTCCTGCGTGGAAGAAAAAAAGATGGGCCTGTACATGGGCATCTTCAACATGTTCATCGTGATTCCGCAGATCGTGGCCGCCACGCTGCTGGGGCTGACGCTCAGGACCTTCTTCGACAATGAGCCGATCTATGCGCTGATGATCAGTGGAAGCAGCCTGATCGTCGGCGCGCTGTGTCTGGTGTTGGTGCGGGAGCCGAAGGCCGCGCACGACGCAACGGCTGCGGCCGCGCACTGATCCGCACGGTCGAGCTTGTGTAGTGCTTCGCCCTGTTTGAACCATTCTCTAACAGGTTGCTGGAATACCTCCATCCAGGAGGTATTTCAGTTCGCACGTCCGGCACATGTCCGGACGTGCTCACGGCGAATCAATCGCTTACGCGCTTGCTTCGCCGGCGCAGCCATCCATGGCTGCGTTAACAGGCCACTGAAAACCTGCTACCGCAGGTATTTCAGCAGCCTGCTAAGCCCGCGGTTCACCTGACCAACCGCTCATCCACCAGCGACTTCACCACCGATGGATCGGCCAGCGTCGAGGTATCGCCCAGCTGATCCGGCGTGAGCTCTGATGAACCCGCATCGGCGATCTTGCGCAGGATGCGACGCATGATCTTGCCGGAGCGCGTTTTCGGCAGACCCGGCGCCCATTGCAGGAAGTCTGGCGTGGCGATCGGGCCGATCTCCTTGCGCACGTGCGCGACCAGCGCCTTGCGCAGCTCTTCGGTCTGCGCTTCGCCGGCGACCAGCGTGACGTAGGCGTAGATGCCCTGGCCCTTGATGTCGTGGTTGAAACCGACCACCGCCGCTTCGGCGACTTTCGGATGCGAGACCAGCGCGCTTTCGACTTCGGCGGTGCCGATGCGATGGCCGCTGACGTTGATCACGTCGTCGACGCGACCGGTGATCCAGTAATACCCGTCGGCGTCGCGGCGACAGCCGTCGCCGGTGAAGTACATGCCCGGATAGGTCTTGAAATAGGTGTCGATGAAGCGCGGGTGATCGCCGTACACGGTGCGCATCTGGCCCGGCCACGAATCCAGCAGCACTAGGTTGCCTTCAGTCGCGCCTTCCAGCACGCGCCCTTCTGCATCGACCAGCGCGGGCTGCACGCCGAAGAACGGTGTGCTGGCGGAGCCGGGTTTCAGATCGGTCGCGCCGGGCAGCGGCGAAATCAATATTCCGCCGGTTTCGGTCTGCCACCAGGTGTCGACGATCGGGCAGCGACTGTCGCCGACCACTTCGTGATACCAGCGCCAGGCTTCGGGGTTGATCGGCTCGCCGACGCTGCCCAGCAGGCGGATCGACGCGCGCGAGGTTTTCTTGACCGGCGCTTCGCCTTCACGCATCAGCGCGCGGATCGCGGTGGGTGCGGTGTAGAAAATGGTGACCTTGTGCTTGTCGACGACTTCCCAGAACCGCGAGACGGTCGGATAGTTCGGCACGCCTTCGAACACCACCGCGGTGGCGCCGTTGGCGAGTGGTCCATACGCAATGTAGGTGTGGCCGGTGACCCAGCCGACATCGGCGGTGCACCAGTAGATGTCGTCCTCGCGCAGATCGAATACCGATTCGTGCGTATAGCTGGCCCACACCAGATACCCGCCGGTGGTATGCAGCACGCCCTTGGGTTTGCCGGTGCTGCCGGAGGTGTAGAGGATGAACAGCGGATCTTCCGCGTTCATGCGTTCGGGTTCGCATTCGGCTGGCTGATCGTCCACCACCGCGTCGTACCAGCGGTCGCGCGGCATCTGCATGCCGACGGCGCCGCCGGTGTGGCGGATGACCAGCACGGTCTGCACCGAGTCGGTGCCCGGCATCTTCAGCGCGGCGTTGACGTTCTCCTTCAGCGGCACGGTCTTGCCGCCGCGCAGGCCTTCATCGGCGGTGATCACCAGCTTGGTGCCGCAGTCGGCGATGCGGTCGGCGATGGACTGCGGCGAGAATCCACCGAACACCACCGAATGGATCGCGCCGATGCGCGCGCAGGCCTGCATCGCCACCACGGCGTCGGGGATCATCGGCAGATAGATGGTGACGCGGTCGCCCTTCTTCACGCCGAGATTGCGCAGCGCGTTGCCGAGGCGGCACACGCGTTCGTAGAGTTCGCGATAGCTGACGTGCTGCGAGGGTTGCGCCGGATCGTCGGCTTCGAAGATCAGCGCGGTCTTGTCGCCGCGCGTCGCGAGGTGACGATCCAGACAATTCACGCTGGCGTTGAGTTCGCCGTCGGCATACCAGTGGATGTGGAAGTCTTCGACGCGGAAGCTCACGTCCTTGATCGTCGTCGGCGCCTTGTACCAGTCCAGCCGCTGCGCGATTTTGCCCCAGTAGGCATCGGGATCGGCGACGGCCGCCGCGTAATCGCGTTCGTAATCCTCGCGGCGGATGCGCGTGCTGGCGGCAAAGGCTTCGGGCACCAGGTATACCGATGGGGCAGTGGATGAAGCGGCGGATGCAGCGGGAGACGGGGCGTTGTCGGTCTGCGACATGGGGGCGGGCTCCGCGGAATGACGGGATGTGGCGACGCGCACAGTGTGAGGCATGCGCGACGTTTGCAGCGCAGCATGGGTCTTAGACCATGGTCGAAAAAGCCCCGCAGAAGCGGGCGTCTTCGACTAATGGCGAATAGGCGCGTACGCCATCGAAGCACAGGCTGCCGCCACCGTGCATCCGTACGCGCCCTCGGGAGGGGCTCACCATGAACGAACGATCGCAACTGCGGCGGCCGTTGACGCTGTCGCTGCTGATCTGCCTGCTGGCGCCGGGGATCGCGTTGGCGCAGGCCGCCACGCCGAAAGAACAGGCGCTGGAAGCGCGCGTCGCCGAACTCGAAAAAATCGTCCAGCAATTGGTATCACAGCAGCAACAGACACAAACCGCGGTCAACGAAGTGCAGAGCGCGCAAGCGCAGGCGCCGATGGCGAAACCCGCGGACGACGGCAAGCCGAAGATCCAGACGTCGCCGATCATGACCGCCGCCAATCCGGGCACCGCGTTCTCGTTCGGCGGTTTCATCAAACTCGACGCGATGGTGACCGACACCAGCGACGGCCGCATTGCCGACGGCGCTTCAGGTCGACTGTTCTATCTGCCGTCGTCGATTCCCGTCGGCCCGGCGACCGCCGATGGCGGCGACGCCTATACCGATTACCACGCGCAGTTCTCGCGCTTCTGGTTCGGCGCCGATCACACCACCGACGGCGGCGACAAGATCAAGGCCTACATCGAAGCGGACATGTTCGGCGGCGGCAGCAATGCATTGGCCGGCAACGAGACCGCGACCAACACCTACGCGATATCGCTGCGTCAGGCTTACGTCAGCTGGGGTCGCCCGGATGGCGCGCAGTGGCTGGCCGGCCAGACGTGGTCGAACTTCATGGATGTCGCGGCGCTGCCCGACACCGTGGATTTCGTCGGCCCGGTCGACGGCACCGTGTTCGTGCGCCAGGCCCAGCTGCGCTACACCAAGGGGCCGTGGTCGTTCTCGATGGAGAACCCGCAGACCACGATCACGCCTTATCGCGGCGTTGGCGCGCGCTTCAATTCCGGCGACAACATCGCGCCCGATGTCAGCGCGCGCTGGCAGAAGAAAGGCGACTGGGGCCACCTCAGCGTCGCCGGCCTGCTGCGTCAGTTCAAATATGCCGGGCAGACCGACACCGGCGCGGCGGTCAGCGTTTCGGGCAAGGTCAATCTGGGCAAGAACGACGACATCCGCTATGCCGTCAACGCCGGCCGCGGCATCGGTCGCTATCTCGCTTTCGGTCTCGGCAGCGATACGGTCCTTGATGCCGGCGGCGACCTTCAGCCGATCGACGGTTACGGCGCGTTCGCGTCATGGCGGCATGCGTTCTCGCCGAAACTGCGCAGCAACGTGTTCTATTCGATGGCGCATTTCGACAACGACGCGTCGTTGACCGGGCAGAGCGCGACCGAGCGCGCACAGTCGTTCCACCTCAACCTGATCTATTCGCCGATGCCGAAACTCGATGTCGGCGCTGAACTGATCTGGGGCCAGCGTTCGCTGGAAAACGATCTGGACGGCGATCTCCGCCGTCTCCACACCCACGTCAAGTACAGCTTCTGACGCACCTCAACAATTCCGGAGGGAATGGACCATGTCCAGTGTCACTGCAACACCCGCAGCGCCCGCTGCGGGCGCGCTCACCCAGGGCCACAAGAAGGTCATCTTCGCGTCGAGTCTCGGCACGGTCTTCGAGTGGTACGACTTCTATCTGTACGGATCGCTCGCGGCGATCATCGCCAAGCAGTTCTTCAGCGGCGTGGACGAGACCACCGGCATGATCTTCGCGCTGCTGGCGTTCGCCGCCGGTTTCTTCGTGCGTCCGTTCGGCGCGGCGTTCTTCGGCAGTCTGGGCGACCGCATCGGCCGCAAATACACCTTCCTGGTGACGATCCTGATCATGGGCATCTCGACCTTCCTGGTCGGCGTGTTGCCCAACTACGCCAGCATCGGCGTGGCGGCGCCGGTGATCCTGATCGTGCTGCGGCTGGCGCAGGGCTTGGCCATGGGCGGCGAGTACGGCGGCGCGGCCACCTACGTCGCCGAGCATGCGCCTCCGGGCAAGCGCGGGCTGTACACCGCCTTCATCCAGACCACCGCGACGCTGGGCCTGTTCCTCTCGCTGCTGGTGATCCTGGCCTGCCGCCTGACGCTGGGCACCGAGGCCTTCGAGGCCTGGGGCTGGCGCATTCCGTTCCTGGGTTCGATCGTGCTGCTGGGCGTGTCGGTGTGGATCCGCCTGCAGCTGAGCGAATCGCCGCTGTTCCAGCAGATGAAGGCCGAGGGCAAGGGCTCCAAACAGCCGTTCCGCGACAGTCTCAAGGGCGGCAACTTCAAGCTGATGCTGCTGGTGCTGTTCGGCGCAACCGCCGGCCAGGCCGTGGTGTGGTACGGCGGCCAGTTCTACGCGCTGTTCTTCCTGCAGAGCATGATCAAGGTCGATCCGACCGTGGCCTATCTGCTGATCGCCGGTGCGCTGTTGCTGGCCACGCCGTTCTTCCTGTTTTTCGGCTGGCTGTCGGACAAGATCGGCCGCAAGAAGATCATCATGGCCGGCTGCCTGCTGGCGGCGATCACCTACATCCCGATCTTCAAGGGCATCACCCACTACGCCAATCCGGCGATCGATGAGGCGCGCACCAATTCGCCGGCCGTGGTCGTCGCCGATCCATCCACCTGCAGCTTCCAGTTCGATCCGGTGGGCATCCGCAGATTCACCAGTTCCTGCGACATGGCCACCGCCGCGCTGACCAAGGCCGGCGTGCCGCATTCGATCCAGCCCGGCACGGCCGGTTCGCTCGCGCAGGTGCAGGTGGGCGGCGGCACGGTGCCTTCCTACGAGGCCGCCGGTCTGTCCAAGGACGAGGTGAAGGCCAAGGCCGCCGAGTTCGGCGCGTCGCTGAAGACGGCGTTGACCGGCGCCGGTTATCCGGAGAAGGCCGATACCGCGCGCATCAACATTCCGATGACGCTGTTCCTGCTGTGGGTGCTGGTGATGTACGTAACGATGGTCTATGGCCCGATCGCCGCGTATCTGGTCGAACTGTTCCCCACGCGCATCCGCTACACGTCGATGTCGCTGCCGTATCACATCGGCAACGGCTGGTTCGGCGGTTTCCTGCCGGCGATCTCCTTCGCGCTGGTGGCGGGCACCGGCAATCTCTACTACGGCCTGTGGTACCCGATCGGCATCGCGGTGATGACGCTGGTGATCGGCACGCTGTTCCTGCGCGAAACGAACAACGTGGACATCACCAAGTAGCTTGCGCCAAGTAGGAGGGCCTTCAGGCCCGGGCTTTTACATCCATGTCTAGAGCCACAACGACGCCGGCGAAAGCCGGCGTTGTCTTATTGATCCCATCGTCTGTGCGAAGAGCAAATCCCCCCGCCATCGCAGCGCGCTGTCGGAGGGATTTGCCTTTGACCTGCGCCAATACCGATCAGGCGTCGGCGCTGGACTTTCGACCCACCAGCTTCGCCGCAATAATCCCCGCCTCGTACAGCAGGCACATCGGGATCGCCAGCAGCAGCTGCGAGATCACGTCGGGCGGGGTGATGACCGCGGCGACGATGAAGATGCCGACGATGGCGTAGCCACGCCATTCGGACAGCTGACTGGGCGTGACCCAGCCCAGCAGCACCAGGATGACCAGCGCCACCGGCAGCTCGAAGCTGATGCCGAAGGCGAGGAAGATCACCAGCACGAAATCGAGATAGGCGTTGATGTCGGTCATCATCGCCACACCATCGGGCGTGACCGCCGCCAGAAATCCGAACACCGACGGCAGCACCACGAAAAATGCGAACGCGCAGCCGCTGTAGAACAGCACCAGTGCCGACGCCAGCAGCGGAAAGGCCAATCGCTTCTCGCGCTTGTACAGGCCGGGAGCGACGAACGCCCAGGCCTGGTACAACAGCCACGGCATCACCGCGAACACCGCGACGAAGAACGCCAGCTTCAGCGGCGCGAAGAACGGCGAGGCCACTTCCACCGCGATCAGCTGGCCGCCCTTGGGCAACTTGTCCAGCAGCGGCTGAGCGAACCAGCCGTAGAGCCTGTTCGCGAACGGCAGCAGGCAGACGAACACCAGCATCAGCCCGCCGAGGGCGCGGATCAGGCGTGCGCGCAGTTCGATGAGATGGGCGAACAGACCGCTTTCGGCGCCGTCGAACGCGTCCGGATCAACGTCGGACATCGCGGCTCCCAGCGGATCCGGAGTCGTCGGATGGGCGGTCGTGACGCATCTCGATGTCGTCGATGGCGGCGAGCAGGGCCTTGTCGTCGCTGTCGAGCAGCGCGGTGCTGTCATCGATATCGCTGCTGCCGTCGTCTGCGGCGCCGCTCGCGATCTGCGACTGCATGGTGTCGAACTCGCGCCGCGCCTCGGCTTCGGCCGCGCGCAGGTCCTCGCCGATATCGGTCACCGCCTTGCGGGTGTCTCGCATCGTGCGCTGCAATTCCTCGGTGGCCAGTTCGCGTTCGAGCTCGCTCCTGACCGAGTACCACTGCGCGCGTGCGCGGCGCACCCACAGCCCGGCGAAACGCGCCGCCTTGGGCAAGCGCTCGGGGCCGAGCACCACAAGGGCGACGATCGCGATCAGGAAGAGTTCGGAAAAGCCGATATCGAACATGGTCTGTGACCTGAAACGTGCCGCGGACCCGACCGGAGCGGCCGGGCCTTCGCGGCGCGGATCAGCGGGCGACGTTGTCGTCGTTGCGCTGCGATTCGCTGGTCGATTCGGACTTGGTCTGGTCGCTCAGCTGCGCCGGCTTCTCGTCGTCGCGCATGCCTTTCTTGAATTCCTTGACCGCGTTGCCCACGTCCTTGGCGCCGCTGGTCAGGCGCTTGGTGCCGAACACCAGCAGCACGATGACCAGCACGATGATCCAGTGCCAAATGCTGAAGCTGCCCATGGCCATTCCGCCTAGATGTGAAGAGGACACACAGGATAGCGCAGTCGTCGGGCCGGGGTTCTGAACCCGGTTCCGGAACGGCCCTGTCGCATTCAGGGCCGGCCGCGGTTCTTCAGGGCGCAGGGCCCAAGGCTCAGGGTGTTTCCGGCAGCGCTTCGACTTTGGCGGGATTTTCGACGGCTTCAAAGGGCTGCGGCTGGGTTTCGACCCGGGCCGGCGCGGGTTCGGCGACCGGCACCGGTGCCGCGACGGGAGCATCGTCGTCCCGGCGTGAAGCGTGCGCGGTCGCGCTGGCGTCGCCAAGACGTTCGCGGAAGGTCGCGATCACCGCCGACGGTGGCTGCGGGGCGCGGTCCTCGAAGATCATCCGCGGGGTGGTGTCCTGGCCGTAGGCCGCCTCGTTGGCGCGGTTGTCGATCGACAGCACCGCGCCGTCCAGAGCGACGCCTGCGAACAGACCGCGGGCACGCGACCACGACCAGATCTCGGCCTTCATCTGGCCGTCGGTGGCCGCGGCGGCGTTGCGGCCCATCGGACCGGCCGCCACGCCGGCATCGGCGCCGAGGGTGAATTTGCCGTTGACGATCGAATCCAGGCCGCGTTCGCTGCGGAACACCAGCACCACATCTGCCGACTGCACGCCCACCTGCAGGCCGATGCTGCCGCCGGTGAGGGTGACGAAACTCGGGTTGGACCAGCCACCGTCGGCGTTGCGCACCGACAGCACGCCGCGGCCGCGACGGCCGCCCAGCACCAGTCCGGCCTTGATGGTGTCGGGGACGATCACGATCGCCTTCGCTTCGTCCAGCAGCTTGTCGGGAATGGAAGATTCGGGAATCGCCTGGATCTCCGCGAGCACGCGCACGGCGTTTTCGGCCTGGGCATCCTCGCGTGGGCCTGCATGTGCGGTGGCGGCCATGGCGAGCGAGAGGGCGAGGGACAGGGCGACGGTGCGCGGACGGTTCGACATGGACAGAGCGACTCCAAACAATGTGGTGGCAACGGGGTTGCGGCCGAGCGTAGTTCCGATGCCATGAACCGCGCCAGTCTGCGACGGGCCTCACGTGCGCGCACTGACGGTTTTGCCGACAGCTGTCATCCTATGCCGATGACAGCATCCGCCCCGATATCCGCCGCTCCCGGAACCGCCGCGCCTAGAACAGCGGTTCTGCTGGTCAATCTCGGCACACCCGACGCGCCCACCGCGTCGGCCGTGCGCCGTTATCTGGCCGAATTCCTCCACGATTACCGCGTGGTATCGCTGAGCCGCTGGCTGTGGTGCCCGATCCTGCATGGCGTGATTCTGCCGCTGCGCGGGCCCAAGGTCGCGAGGAAATACGCCGAAGTCTGGCTGCCCGGCGGTTCGCCGCTCGCGGTACACACCGCCGATCTCGCCGCTGCGATGCAAGCGCGCATGCCCGATGTGCGGGTGGCCCATGCCATGCGCTACGGCAATCCGTCGATGGACAGCGCGGTCGCCTCCCTGCGCGCCGAGGGCGTGATCGAAGTCGTGGTGCTGCCGTTGTATCCGCAGTATTCGACCACCACCACGGCATCGGTGGCCGACAAGGTCGAAATGCTGGAAGACGATGCCCATGAAGGCGAGCTTGATGTCAGGTTCATCGACGACTATCACCTCGATCCCGCCTGGATCGCCGCGGTCGCCGATTCGATCCGCGCGCACTGGGCCGAACATGATCGCGGCGAACGCCTGCTGTTCTCGTTCCACGGCATTCCCCAGCGGCTGGTGGATGCCGGCGACCCGTATCAACGCCAGGTCCGGGCCAGCGTCGACGCCATCGTCGCCGCGCTCGGCATCGGGCCAGACGATGCGCTGCTCACCTTCCAGTCGCGTTTCGGCCGCGAGCCCTGGCTGCAGCCGTACACCGACAAGACCCTGCAGGCCCTCGCCGCGCAGGGCGTGAAGCGGGTCGACGTGGTCTGCCCCGGATTCGCCGTGGACTGTCTGGAAACGCTGGAGGAAATCACCGTGGAAAACGCCCATCTGTTCCGCGAAGCCGGCGGCGAGGCCCTGCGCTACATCCCTTGCCTCAACGCCTCGCCCGCGCACGCGGACGCGCTGGCGTCGCTCGCGCGCCGGCAACTGCGGGGAGGCGCGTGATGCGCGACTTCTCGCTGGACACCGCGCGCGGCCGCTTCGGCGGGCTGCGCAACGACGGCGGGCTGTCCAAAAACGATGGCGGCGGACTGCCGCTGCTGGCGCTGCACGGCTGGCTGGACAATGCCGCGAGTTTCCGGCCGATGGCATCGGTGTTGCCGGCCTACGATCTGGTGGCGCTGGACATGCCCGGCCATGGCCGCAGCTTCCATTACCCGGCGGATGCCGAATACAGCATGTTCAGCACGATTCTGGATGTGCTGGCCGCCGCCGATGCGCTGGGCTGGAGGCGCTTCGGCCTGCTCGGGCATTCGATGGGCGGCGCGATCGGCAGCGTGCTGGCCGCTGCGGCGCCGGAGCGCGTCGAGAACCTGTATCTGATCGAAGCGCTGGGCCCGCTGTCCGGCGCCGAAGACACCACCGCATCGCGGCTGCGCGACGCAGTGACTCAGCGCCGCGCGCTGGACGGCAAGCGCAAGCGCGTGTTCAACGATCCGGAAATCGCGGTGCTCGCGCGGATGCAGACCAATATCACCGCGCTGGACGAAGCGTGTTCGCGGTTGCTGATCGAACGCGGTATCCGTCCGGTCGAGGGCGGCTTCGAGTGGAGCAGCGACGCGCGGCTGACATTGCCGACCGCGGTGCGCATGTCCGAAGCCCAGATCCAGGATTGTCTGCGCGCGATCGCCTGTCCGACGACGCTGCTGGTGGCCGATCCGACGCCGCCGTACTTTTCGCCGGCACTGCGCGATTCGCGCGTCGCCTGCGTGCCGCGGATCCGCAGCGTGTCGCTGGCCGGCAGCCATCATCTGCACATGACCCATCCGGTCGAAGTGGTTGCGGCGTTGGGGTTGTAATGGGTCTGGCGTGCGCGTTTCTTTCAGGAAACGATCCGCTTCATTTCCACCGGCCGTGGGCACGGCATCATCTGCGTCGCACGTTGGACTCGACCTGGGCCGGGCTGAAGCCCGCTCTACAGGCCGGGATTCTCAGCGCAGCAGCGCCTGCAGCGTCGCCTTGAGCTGGCGGCCGTGTTCGCGGAAATAATCGCGCTGGTCGCGCCACTGGGGGAAACGCGCTTCCACTTCGTGCCAATAGGCCGGCGAGTGATTGTGGTGGATCAGATGACACAGTTCATGCACCAGCACGTATTCGAAGGCATCGGGCGGCGCCAGCACCAGCGACAGATCCAGTGCGACGGTGGCGTCGGGCGCCAGCGAGCCCCACTGCGAACTCATCGCCTTCAGCTGCACGCGCCGCGGCGCGCGCGGCATCGATGGCAGATAGCGCGGCATCCAGCGGCCGATGTCGGCGCGCGCTTCGGCTTCGTAGAAATCGCGCAGGGCGCGGCGCAGGGCCGCGTCGCCCGCTCGCGTTGTCGTTTGGAAGACCAGTCCTTCCTCGTCCCGCTGCAGCGCGGTGAACCGTCCGTGCTCCCAGCGCAGCGGCACCGACAGGCCGCGCAGCGGCAGGGCGATGGTTTCATCGCGACGCAGCAGATGTTCGTCGATGTCGACCAGTCGGCTGAGCTGCGCGTGCAGCCAGTCGCGGTGTTCGGCGATGAAGCGGTCGCCGGCGACCAGGCTCGCGCGTTCCGGCAGGGTCAGGCGCACGCCGCGCTCGCTCACCGAGAGTTTGATCCGGCGCGCGCGCGGATCGCGCACGCGCAGCACTTCGACATCGCGACCATCGTCCAGGCGCAGCGGCACGCGGTCGCGCTGTTGGCTGCGTGATTCGTTCGGGTGCGCCGCGGACGGGCGCGCGGCGGGGTTGAGCCCGCGCAGGCGGAAACGGAATGGCATGGCGCGCATCCTACCCGCGGCGGGATGCGTACGGAAGCCGCGACCGCAGTCTTGCCCTCGGCCGTACCGTCGGTCGTACCGTCATTCTGCCTTCGACAATTTGAGTGCCGGTTCCAGGGTCAGGAACAGCCGTCGCACTTCCGCACTCATCAGCGCGAAGCGGGCTTCGAGTTCGGCGCGCATGTCCTCGCGTTCGTTGGATTCGAGCTGATCCACCACGCCGTCGAGGAATTTCAGCTTGCGGATGATCAGGTCTTCGCCCAGCACGAAACTCACATGATCGTCCAGGGTCAGCGCCAGCCGCGTGACCTGCTTGCCGGCTTCCAGATGCTTGGCGATCTCGTCGCTCTGCAGTTCCTGGTGCTGGCATTTCACGATCGCGCCATGGTCGGTGGGGTCGCGCATTTCGCATTCGTCGCCCAGCGACAATCCTTCGGGCAGCGGGTCGCCGGCGATCCAGCTGGTCAGGATCGAACGCGGCGCCACTTCGGCGTTCAGCGGCAGCGCCGGGAAGCTGCCCATCGCGTGACGCACGTCGGACACCACCGCTTCGGCGGTCTTGCGCGACGACGTATCGACGGCGATGAAACCGTGTTTCGCATCGATCAGCGCATCGGTACGGCCCGGCTTCACGAACGCGCGCGGCAGCAGTTCGTGGACCAGATCTTCCTTCAGCCGTTTGCGCGCGCGGCCGCCGAGTTTGCGGCCTTCCTTTTCCTCGATCTCGGCCAGCTTCTTCTGCAGCATGTCATTGACCACCGCGCCGGGCAGGATCTTGTCCTCGCTGCCGGCGGCGACCCAGATCGCGTCGTCGATGCGGCGGGACAATGCCTCGCCTTCGCCGCGGCCGAACGGTGACACGAAGCCGCGCGAGGACAGTTCCAGCGCGCCGACCGGCTTGAGGGTGCATTCGGCGAGGCCGGTATCCAAATCGGAGAAATCGAGCGAAACGGGGAAGCGGAAGAACGTCAGATTTCGAAAAAACATCGAGTGTCCGGATAAGAAGTACGAATAAGAAGACGGTCATCCCGGGGCCGGAGGCCGAGGGAGCTGTCGTTGAATGATGTATCGGAACGGTGAGCGCAGCCCTTGGACTTTCGGCCTCGGGAACGCCAGCGTTATGACATGTCCCCGCTTCCGTTCGCAGATGCCGGTTCGCCGCCCAGCCACGCATGCGCATCCGGCGCGCCGCCGTCGCTGCGTTGCCCCAGCGCCAGGAAATCGAACAGTTTGGGGTCGCTCAGCTGCGCGGGCCGGATGTCGCCCAGCGCGCGCGCGATCTGCTCGACGCGGCCGGGCGTGTCGCGCTCCCAGCCGTCCATCATCTTCTTCACCTGCCTGCGCTGCAGGTTCTCCTGCGAGCCGCACAGGTTACACGGGATGATCGGAAACTGTTTCGCTTCGGCGTACGCAGCGATGTCGTCCTCGCGCACGTAGGCCAGCGGCCGGATCACCACGTGCCTGCCGTCGTCGCTCAGCAGCTTCGGCGGCATGCCGGCCAGCTTCGAGTGGAAGAACATGTTCAGGAAGAACGTGGCCACCAGGTCGTCGCGATGATGGCCCAGCGCGATCTTGGTGAAGCCTTCGGCATCGGCGCAGGCGTACAGCGCGCCGCGCCGCAGCCGCGAACACAGCGAGCACATGGTCTTGCCCTCGGGCACCACGCGCGCGACCACCGAATACGTGTCCTGTTCGAGGATTCTGTAGTCGACGCCGACCGAGCGAAGGTATTCCGGCAGCACATGTTCGGGAAAGCCCGGCTGTTTCTGGTCGAGGTTCACGGCGGTGATGTCGAACCGCACCGGCGCCTTTTTCTGCAGCTGCAGCAGGATATCCAGCAGCGTGTAGCTGTCCTTGCCGCCGGACAGACACACCATCACCTTGTCGCCTTCTTCGATCATGCCGAAATCGGCGATGGCGCGGCCCACCTGGTGGCGCAGGCGCTTCGACAGGCGATTGGCTTCGTGCGCGGCACGACGGGCCGGCGGCGGCAAGGGCTCGGACAGGGGCAGGACGGTATTCATGCGTCGGCATTTTATCCGGATCGCTTCGGGCGGATCGTGCGCAGCGCCCGGCAGAGGCGGCAGATTGCAATCGAACATGCGACGCGAAAACCTGTAAATCATTGATTTTCCTGTGGCGAAGCAGTTGGCACGCGCCTTGTATGAGATGGATTGCGGGAACGCTTGACCGGCATTCCCCCGAAGCCCAAACAAAGCGATGGTCCCAAACAAAGCGATTGGAGATTCAGATGAACAAGTCCCTGTCGGCACATTCCCGCTTGCTTCCGGCGCTGACGCTGGCGCTGGCATTCGCCGCCGGCTCCGCCGCCGCCGCGAACGCGGGTGCGCAGACCACCGCCAACGAAGCATCCGCGCAGCCGGTCGGCGACAGCTGGATCACCACCAAGGTCAAGGCCGATCTGCTGGCGACCGAAGCGACCAAGGGTCTCCATATCAACGTCACCACCACCAATGGCGTGGTCACCCTGTCCGGCAAGCTCGACAGCAAGGCCGAAGTCGATCAGGCCGTCGCCTTGGCGCGTGCGATCAAGGGCGTGAAGTCGGTCGACGCTACCACCCTCACCGTGAAGCCGCGCAGCTGATGGCGCACCGCATCGGCGCCCGGCGCCGATGCCCTCCCGGGCGCATGCGCCCATCCTTCATCCCCCAAAGGACATCACACCCATGAATACTGACATCATCAAAGGCAAGTGGAAGCAGCTCAACGGCCAGATCAAGCAGCAGTGGGGCAAGCTCACCGACGATGATCTGACCGTGGCCGATGGCAGCCGCGACTACCTCGCCGGCAAGGTCCAGGAACGCTACGGCGTAACCAAGGACACCGCCGAACAGCAGGTCCGCGATTTCGAGAAAGGCATCCACTGACAGGTTGCCTGCGTATCTCGCCGGTGCCCGCATGGGCGCCAGCGTGGTCATCGTGGCCTGCTCCCTCCCCTTGCAGACCACGGTGTCGGGTTGCCCGTCCGGAGTGCGCCTCCGAACAGCCCTTCCGGGCGGGCAGCCTTCCTCTTGCACCGTGGCGTGTCCCCCGAATGGACATGCTCCGCATCGCGCTCCAAAGCCCCACAGGCCGTCCCGCATCCGTTGCGGGGCGGTTTTTTTGGTTTAGCCGTGCGGAATGCACGGCCATGGGGTGGCGGGTATGCAAAACGCAAGGCCGCGCCGGTCATGTAGTGCCCGAAGCCAAGCAACGACGGGAATCCGGCGCTGGCACAGCTCTTGCGCCGCATGTGCCACCCCCGTGGCGCACGCGCCGCGACCCCTTATCCCGGAGCCCCGCATGAGCGCCCATCTTGAACGCAGAACTCCGCAGAGCACCCCCCAGACCCGCCCTTCATCGCCGATGGCCACGCTTGGCGGCACATGGCCGCGCGCAGCGCCGGACACCGATACGTCCGATACGTCCGAGAGCAGCGCAGATATAGTGGAAACCCCGCCGCAGACCCGCAGCGTCGCTTTCGCTGTTCCCGCCCCCGCCGGCAGCGATGCTTCGCCCGGCAGCACGGCCCCCCGCAGTCCCACCCCGACCATGATGGAGTCACGATCCGTGTCGAGTCCTGCCCCGAAGCCTGCCGGTCACATCCTGGCGATCGACGACGACACCCGGATGCTGCAGAACTTCGCTCTGGCGCTGGAAAGCGGCGGCTACAAGGTCGAGACCGCCGACAATCTGGCCGATGGTTTGCGCCTGGCCGCGACCCGGCCGTTCCATGTCTGCCTGCTCGATCACAACATCGGTTACGACTCCGGTATCGAAGCCCTGCCGCGGCTGCGCGAGCTGGCGCCGCTGATGCGGGTGATCATGGTCACCGGCAATTCGGCGGTGGACAACGCGGTGAAGGCGATCGCGCTGGGTGCCAGCGATTACCTGGTCAAACCCTGTTCCCCCGATCAGCTGAAGATCTCGGTCGCGCGCCAGGTCGACACCCGCCGCATCCTCGACCGCCTCGACAGCTTCGAGCGCGAAGCTCAGACCGGCACGCCGGATCTCACCAGCAAGAACAAGGCGATGCAGGCCGCCATCGACATGGCGCTGCAGGTCGCACGTACCGACGCGAATCTGCTGGTGCTGGGCGAAAGCGGCACCGGCAAGGGCGTGATCGCCAAGGCCGTGCATCGGGCCAGCCCGCGCGCATCGGGTGCGCTGGTCACCATCAACTGCCCGTCGCTGTCCGCCGAATTGATGGAAAGCGAGCTGTTCGGCCATTCCAAGGGATCGTTCACCGGCGCGGTGCAGAACACCGTCGGCCGCGTCACCCACGCCGACGGCGGCACCATCTTCCTGGACGAAGTCGGCGACTTCCCCATGCCGTTGCAGCCGAAGCTGCTGCGCTTCATCCAGGACAAGGAATACGAGCGCGTCGGCGATCCGGTCACGCGCAAGGCCGATGCGCGGATCGTCGCCGCTACCAACCGCGATCTGGATGCGATGGTGAAGGACGGCCAGTTCCGGCTCGACCTGCTGTATCGCCTCAATGTCATCAGCATCACCGTGCCGCCGCTGCGCGAACGGCCGGAAGATCTGGAGGATCTGGCCAACGGTTTCGTGCGCCGCTACGCCGGCGACTACGGCCTGCCCGCGCGTCGGCTGTCGCCGGCCGCGCTGTCGCAGCTGCGCGCCTATGCCTGGCCGGGCAACGTGCGCGAGCTGCAGAACATGATGGAGCGCGCGGTGATCCTGGGCCGCAGCGAAGAGATCGGCCCCGAACTGCTCGCGCTCAGCGCCGCGGCGCGCAACGACGCGCAACCCGGCATGGCGATCTCGCTGGATGCGCTGGAACGCATCCATATCGAACGCGTCCTCGCGTCCAGCGACAGTCTGGATGCCGCCGCGCGGACGTTGGGCATCGATGCTTCCACGCTGTATCGCAAACGCAAACTGTTCGGTTTGTAGTCGCGTCCTGACTGTGTCGCGGTCGTGCCATGGCCTCCGCGTGTAACGACTCCGTTCCGCTTCGAGCTTCGCCGATCGCCATGAATTCCCGTCCCCCCATCGTGCTTCCCGAACCCGCCGCACCGCCGCGCGACGGCTGGCTGGCGCTGGTCGGCTGGATGCTCTTGCTGGTAGTGCTGGGGGCGACGTCCGGCGGCCTGTTCGGCCCCGACGCCTGGTATGCCGCGCTGCTCAAGCCGACGTGGAACCCGCCGTCGTGGGTGTTCGGTCCGGTGTGGACGCTGCTGTACGCGATGATGGCCGTGGCCCTGTGGGTGGTCCGGCGCGAACCCGAGAGCGAAGATGGGCTGCGCAGACGCGCGTTGATCCTCTTCGCGATCCAGTTCGCCTTGAACATGGCCTGGACGCCGCTGTTCTTCGCGCTGCACAGCCCGGGTCTGGCGTTCGCCGAAATCTGCCTGCTGTGGGTCGCGCTGCTGTCGACGATGCTGGCCTTCGGGCGCGTGCGGCCGCTCGCGGGTTATCTGCTGTTGCCATACCTGCTGTGGGTATCGTTCGCGCTGGTCCTGAACGGTACGATCTGGCTGATGAATTCCTGAGTTACCGAAGCGATCGGACGGGCGTCGATACCGGCGTCGACCAGAATCGATAAACAACGCATGCAGCACCACTCGTCGATGGGGACGACCCCGGGGAACCCGATGCCACTGTCGCGCTCCGCGCAATTCCGCAACCGCGCCAACGTCGGCATGTTGGCGCTCGCATTCGTGGTGATCCTGATCACCTCATTCGTGTCGGTGCGCTCGATCAACGCCCTCCGCGATTCGATCGCTCTGGTCGGCCACACCAGGGAAGTGAAGGACGACCTGAGCGCGTTGCGCAGCGAACTCGGAGAGATGGAATCGGATGGCCTGCGTTACATGATCGGCGGTGGCGGCCAGCACCGCGACGGCATGCTGCGGCATCTTCGCAATGTCGGAACCTTGATCGCGAAGCTCGAGACCTTGACCCAGGACAATCCGGAGCATCAGGACGTCCTGGGCGCGCTGCGCTGGGAATACCAGCAGATGGTCGTGCGCGCGGACCGTTCCATCGAGATCAAGGAGACCGAAAAGCGCCAGGGCGATCGCGGCGAGGCGATCCGTCGCGCGAACGACGGCCGCGGCGAATACTTCGTCAACAGCATGCGGCGGCGGATCGATGCCATGTCCACCAAGGAAAACAGCCTGCTGGAAGGGCGGGCCAGCAAACGCGACGCGCTGGTCAAGCAGACCAACGCCACCCTGCTGATCGCCAATGGTCTGGCGCTGGTGGCGGGCCTGTTCGGCTTCCTGGCGCTGCGCCGCGCGCAGCTGCAGGCTGAGGATGCACTACGCATTGATCTGCACGCCGCGCAGGCGCGGCGCGCCAACGACGAGAAAAGCGCGTTCCTCGCGAGCATGAGCCATGAAATCCGCACGCCGATGAACGCGATCTTCGGCTTCTCGCAGCTGCTCGGCGACAACGTCCGCGAGCCGCTGCAGCGCGAATGGGTGGCGGCGATCCGTAAAAGCGGACAAATGCTGCTGGACCTGATCAACGATGTCCTTGATCTCTCCAAGATCGAGGCCGGCAAACTGGAGCTCAGCCCACAGGGCACCGACGTGAGCGAGCTCGCGCGCGAGATCCTGGCGCTGTTCGAACCGATGGCCGAAGCCAAGGGCGTGCGCCTGAGCTGCGAAGTCGACCCGGACTCTCTGGCCCCCGTTCTGATCGATGCCCAGCGCCTGCGCCAGATACTCTTGAATCTGCTGAGCAACGCGGTCAAATACACCGAACGGGGGTCGGTGGTGTTGCGACTGTTGATGCGGCCGTCGCCGCTGGGCGAGGGCCGCGACATGCGCCTGTCGGTCAGCGATACCGGCACCGGGATCGCACCCGAACATCAGGCGCAGATCTTCGAGGCGTTCTATCAGGCCGAAAGTCCCGACGGCAAAGTGCGTCAGGGCACCGGGCTCGGCCTCAGCATCACCAAGCGCCTCGTTGATCTGATGCAGGGACGCATCCATGTCTCCAGCCGCTTGGGCGAGGGTTCCACCTTCCGCGTCGACATCCCCAACCTGCTGCCGGCGACGGTCGCGTCGCCGGCAGCGATGGACGCGCGCGCCGACTTCGATCGTCTGCCGCCGCTCAAGATCCTGGTGGTGGACGACGTCGAATGGAACATCGAGGTCGCGAAAGGCTATCTGCGCGACAGCCGCCACGAAGTGAACATCGCGCGCAACGGCGCCGAAGCGGTCGAGGCCGCCCGCCGCCTGCGTCCCGATGTGGTGCTGATGGATCTGCGCATGCCGCGCATGAACGGCTATCGCGCGTTCGAAGCGATCCGCGCCGATGCCGAACTGCGCGACGTTCGCGTGATCGCGGTCACCGCCTCCAGCCTTATCAATGAGGACGAGGACCAGAAGACGCACTTCGACGGCTACATCCGCAAGCCGTACGCGCCCATCGAACTGTTCTCGACGCTCTCCGACCTGTTCGGTGCTCAGGGGCCCGAGGATGCGGTCGAGCAAGCCGTTGAACGCGAGACCCGGATCGAAGATGGGGACGACAGCGAGGAAGCCATGGCCGATGCGCGCAGGGAATGGCATGCTCTCTGCGGCGTACCGCTCGTCGCCATGCGCGAGCGGATGCGCGTGCGCGAGATCGGCGAGTTCGCGCAGCATCTGGAAATCATCGCCGATCGCATGCGCGAGCCCTCGCTGCAGGCCCTCGCCCGACGCCTGCATGTCGCCGTGCAGATGTTCGACGTCAATCAAGTGAAGATCGCGCTCGATGCGTTGGCGTCGCGGTGCGAGAAGGAAAGCAATGCCGCATAGAAAATTCGAGGCGACGGCCGCGTTGCCGGTGGTGATGGTGATCGACGACCAGACCGCGAACGTCCAGGTGGTCGGACAGCTGCTGACCCGCGCCGACTACGACGTGGTGCCGGTCCTCGACGGCCGCGAGGCGCTGGCGCTGGCCGAGCGCAGCCCGCCCGATCTGGTGCTGCTGGACATGCGAATGCCCGGCTTCGATGGCTTCGATGTGCTCGAAGGCCTGCAGTCCATGCCGCAGACGCGCGATGTGCCGGTGGTGTTCCTCACCGCGGACCAGGAGCGCGACAGCCTGACCCGCGCGTTCTCGGCCGGCGCGGTCGACTACATCACCAAACCCTTCATCCCCGAGGAGTTGCTGGCGCGCGTGCGCACGCATCTGGACCTCAAGCAGGCGCGCGATCGTCTGGCGCGGGTCGCCGACGAGCGCCAGAAGGTCGCGGAGATCGTCAGCCACGATCTGCGCAACCACTTCGGCAACATCCTGTTTTCCGCCGACCTGCTGAGCGATCCGGCGCTGAACGACGAGACGCGTCGACGTCTGGCGCACTCGATCCGCAACTCCGCCGATGCCGGCGTGCTGTTCCTGCAGGCCTTCCTCGACCAGCAGCATGAGCGGATGCACGACCTGCCGCCGACGCCGATCCCCGCGCGTGCGCTGTTGGAAGAGGTCGCCGATCTGCTTTCGCACCAGTCGCAGAGCAAAGGCATGCGGGTGCGCATCGATACCGACGCCGCCGACTGTATCCACCTGCTGGCCGAGCGCGCCGGCGCACTGCACGTGCTGCAGAATCTGCTCTCGAACGCGCTGAAGTACGGGCCGCCCGGCAGCGAAGTCGAGTTGACTGCAGCGCGTCAGGGCAAGTACGCGCGGCTGACGGTGCTCGATCGCGGGCCAGGCATCACGGCGAAAGACCGGGAGCGTCTGTTCCAGCGCTATGTGCGCTTGAGCGCGCAGCCGACCGGCGGCGAATCGTCGACCGGGCTGGGGCTGGCATTGGCAAAACAGCGCGCGCGGACCATGGGCGGCGATGTCTGGTACGACGACCGCGAAGGCGGCGGCGCAAGCTTTACGCTGGAACTGCCGCTGGCCTGACCGAGACTGGCCTGACCAGGCGTGCTGGATGGGATCGGGCCGATCAAGCCTGTCGGAACGGAATTGGATGCGCCCGGAACGCAATTGGATAAGACCGGAAATGAAAACGCCCCCGCGCGTAAGCACCGGGGGCGTTATTTTTTGGCGTTTTTTTTCTTCGTGTCCGTGTCGGCGTCGTCAGGCTTTGACGCGACGGCCCATGATCAGCGACACCACGAACAGGATCAGGAACACGAAGAACAGGATCTTGGCGATACCGGCCGCGGCACCGGCGATGCCGCCGAAGCCGAGCACACCGGCGATCAGTGCGATCACGAAAAAGACGACGGCGTAGTACAACATGAGGCTCTCTCCAGGTCAGGGAACGGACCGCGACTTGCGGTCCCGCTGGAGACAGACACAAGTTGCGTGCCAGATGGCGGCAACGATCTGAATGTGCGGCAAACTTTTTATTTTCAAGAGCTTGCACCGGTGTTGCGCGGTGATTGCGGGTGGTCGCGTTCGGCTGACGACCGCGATCCGCACGATCCGCGTCGGCCATCGTGCAGGATGCGGATCGATGCCTTTGTCCAAAACCAGCAGAAACAACCACTTGAGCATCGATTGGCCGTGGCACGGATCTTGATGCGTTGTCGCTAGAGAACGCGAGGAACCCGCCCATGTCGATGCTGCTGCAGACCCAGCCGTCACGCCGCCATTCGCGCCGACGCGCGCGCGTAGTCCGTGCGCGGACGCTGTTCGTGTTCGTCGCCCTGCTGCTGTCGGCGTATCTCGTCTGGTCGCGGCCAGCCACGCCCACGGCAGCGGCCGCCGCCTCACCGGCCGGCGCCGCGCCGTACGAGGCGGAGCCCGAGCAGTCCATCGACACAGAGGGTGCGTTGAGCGGCGATTGGCAGGCGTCCGAGGCCGCGGTTTACGTCGCCGAACGCTGAGCCGGACTTGCCCCGGCGACGCCTCCCGCGGTCGCTGTCCGATGCTAAGCTCGGCCGATGAACCAGCCCACCGACCCCGCAGAACTCGCCCGAGTCGCCCAGCGGCTGGTCGAACTGCGCCTCGAACATCGCGACCTCGATCTGGCCATCAGCCGCCTGCACGAAAACATCACCGCCGACGAACTCGCGGTCAAACGCCTCAAGAAGCGCAAGCTGCAGCTCAAGGACGTGATCGCCCGGCTGGAGTCGGCGTTGATTCCGGATGAGCCGGCGTAACGACCGACGGTGCCTTCGCCGCTGCGCTCTACCCTGGCTACGTTATCGACGCGCGAGACGTATATGGACCTGAAAAGCGGTTACCCCTACTGGGCAATGAAAAACGGCCTGATGCACGCATTCCCGCAGCTGGAGGACGATCTCGCCTGCGACATGGTCGTGGTCGGCGGCGGCATCACCGGCGCGCTGATCGCGCATGAATTGACGACGCACGGGCATTCGGTCGCCGTGGTCGAACAGCGCGACATCGGCTGGGGCAGCACGGCCGCCAGCACGGCGCTGCTGCAGTACGAAATCGATACGCACATGGTCGATCTGGCCAAACAGTACGGCGAAGACCAGGCGGCGCTGGCGTATCTGGCCTGCGCCGAAGCGATCCCGATGCTGCAGGCGTTGGCGCGCAAGGTGGGCGATGTCGATTTCGCGCGCATGCACAGCCTGTACTACGCCAGCCGCCGCCGGGACGTGGGCGCGATGCGCGATGAATTCGACATGCGCCAGCGTCACGGCTTCGAGATGGAATGGCTGGAACCCGATGCGCTGCAGGAACGCTTCAACATCGCGGCGCCCGCGGCCATTCTGAGCAAGCTGGCGGCGAGGATCGATCCGTATCGCATGGCATATCGGCTGCTTGCCGGCGTGGCCAAACGCGGTGGCGGCGTCTACGACCGCACCTGCATCGAAGCGTTGGACGCCACGTCCAGACGCGTGCAGTTGCGCACCACGTCCGGGTTCTCGATCCGCGCCGGGCATGTCGTGTTCGCGGCCGGCTACGCCAACCAGCGCTGGCTGCGCAAACGGGTGGCGAAGAACAGAAGCAGCTACGCCTTCATCACCGATCCCATCGCGTCGAACGCGCTGGGCCCGTTGGCCGACACGATGCTGTGGGAATCGGCGCGGCCGTATCTGTATCTGCGCAGCACCGGCGATGGCCGCCTGCTGGTCGGCGGCGAGGACGATGCCGTGGATGTGCCCGCGCGCCGCGACCGCCGCGTCGAGAAGAAGGCGCGGACGCTCGTGAAGAAAGTGGAGAAACTGTTCCCCGAGCTGTCGCTGCAACCCGCGTTCTCATGGGCGGGCACCTTCGCCGAGACCGAAGACGGACTGCCGTTCTTCGGGCCGCACGCGCAGCACGGCCCGCGCGTGCATTTCGCGATGGCCTATGGCGGCAACGGCATCACCTATTCGATGATCGGCGCCGGCCTGCTGCGTGCCTTGATCGAACGAAAGAAACATCCTCTGGCCAAGCTGTTTTCGTTCGAACGGCTGGATTGAAGCCAGGACCTTCGATCCGCGCGTGGCGCGGATCGAAGGTGCCGTCGATGCACCGATCCATGCTGCAGCGCAGCAGCAACCGTATTCATTCCGGCCCGTAAAGCCACGGGCTATGCTGCCCCACCACCCGGTGAGGACCGCCCATGCTGCGGATGCAACAACGCCTGTCGCTGCCGTTCCTGATGCTGTTGAGCCTGCCGTCGACGGCGATGGGCTTCGCGCTGGCGGTGCAGATTTCGGCGCTGAGCTGGCTGATGTCGACGAAATACGGGTTGAAACTGGACGAGATCGGCATCGTCTGGGCCGCGGGGCCGCTGGCGGGCATCATCGGCCAGGTCATCATCGGCATCATCAGCGACAACGTCTGGTACTGGGGCGGCCGGCGCAGGCCGTTCATCCTGGTCGGCGGCGTGCTGACCGCGCTGATGCTGCTGGCCTTGCCGTCGATCGGTGTGATCGACAAGGCGCTTGGGTTCGACGCGATTCTCGGCGTGGCGGTCGCGGTCGCGCTGGCGCTGGACCTGTCGATCAACCTCGGCTTCAACCCTACCCGTTCGCTGATCACCGATGTCACCCCGGAAGGCGCGAAGCGCACCGCCGGCTACACCTGGATGCAGACGGTCTCCGGCACGTTCGGCGTGCTGGCGTACGCCATCGGCGCGATCTGGGGGAATATCACTCTGATCTATTTCGGCGCCGGTCTGGCGCTGGTGTTCTCGATCATTCCCGTGTTGTTGGTGGAAGAGCCGCGGGTGCTGGCGCACACGGAAACCGGCACGGCGACCGAAAAACTCGGCGTCGGCGCGCTGCTGTTGCTGATGCGGCCGCTGTGGGCGTTCGCGGTCTACGCCATGATCGCGATGGGCCTGAAGATCGCGGGCGTCAAAACCCACAGCCTGTGGCTGGAAGTGGTGTTCGGCGCGCTGGCGCTGGCGCTGATCGTGCACGCGCTGAGCGAACGGCAGACGCCGGACGGGCGCGAGGACATCGCCGGTTTCCGCAAGGTGCTGGCGGCGCATGCGATCAGCTGGTTCGGCATGCAGACGCTGTTCGTGTTCATGATCGGCTTCGTGCAGCAGCGGTTCCCGCACCTGGACGACAAAGCCACCGGACAGCTGATGTCCTTCAGTTTCCTGTCGCTGAATGCGGTCGCCGCGGTGCTGCCGGCGCTGTTGCTCAATCCTCTGGCGCAGCGCTTCCGCGAAGTGCGCGTGCATGCGGCCAGCCTGCTGCTGATGGCGCTGGGTTTCGGCTACGTGTATGCGTTCGCCCACAGCGCGGCATCGCTGTACCTCGGCATGGCGATCATCGGCGTGGGCTGGGGCGCGATCGTCAGCCTGCCGTTCGCGATCTTCTCGCAAAGCGTCTCGCCGGCGCGCATCGGCCTGTACATGGGTGTGTTCAATCTCAGCGTGGTGCTGCCGCAGCTGGCGGTGAGTCTGGGCGTGGGCTACCTGCTGTCGCGGCTGGAGAACAAGGGGCTGGTATTCGCGATCGGCGGCGTGTGCATGCTGCTGTCGGCGTTCGCATGGCTGGCGGTGCGTCAGGGTGCGCGCCGCGGGCCGGATGCGGTGGGATCCGCCGCGCATTGACGCGGCCGCGGGGGCGATGAACGGCGACGCGGCGGGCGGTCCCGGTGCGGGATGGTCCCCGAGGTTCTACACTGCGTCACAGCACTCGACGGACAGCCCCATGCGCCCACGCAAGACCAAGGCCACTTCTGTCGACATCGCCCATCGCGCGGGGGTGTCGCAGGCCACCGTTTCGCGCGTGCTGCGCGGCAGCCCGCTGGTCAACGCCGATACCCGCAAGCGGGTGCTCGACGCAGTGCAGGAGCTGAATTACAAGGTCGACCGCCGCGCGTCGAGCCTGCGCACCCAGCGCGCCGGTACCCTGGCCTTACTGTTGTTCGAAGACCCGACCGAAGACGGTTCGCAGATCAACCCGTTCTTCCTGTCGATGCTGGGCTCGATCACCCGCGCCTGCGCCCGACATAACCACGATCTGCTGGTGTCGTTCCAACAGCTGTCGGACGACTGGCACGCCGACTACGAAGACAGCATGAAGGCCGACGGCCTGATCCTGCTGGGCTATGGCGATTATGTCGACTACCGCCCGAAGCTCGAACGTCTGGTCGTACAGGGCACGCATTTCGTGCGCTGGGGCGCGGTGTTGCCGGACCAGCCGGGCGTGTCGATCGGCTGCGACAATTTCGCCGGCGGGCGGCTGGTCGGCGAACATTTGCTCGGCCTCGGCCGCAAGCGTATCGCCTTCCTCGGCGACGCCTCCAGTCACTACCCGGAATTCCACGCGCGCTACCGCGGCTGCGAGGCCGTGCAGCGCGAAGCCGGCATCCCTGTCGAATCCGCGCTGCAGGTCGATGCGCTGAGTTCGGAGGAAGAAGGGTATGAAGCGGCGAAAGCGCTGCTCGGCCGCGCCGTCTTGTTCGACGCGGTGTTCGCGGCCAGCGACCTGATCGCCATCGGCGCGATCCGCGCACTGCTCGAACACGGCCTGCGCGTGCCCGAGGACATCGCCGTGGTCGGCTTCGACGATATCGCGATGTCGCGCTTCTGCAATCCGCCGTTGACCACCGTCTATCAGGACACCGCCCACGCCGGCGAACTGCTGGTCGAGACCGTGCTCAAGCGGGTCCACGAGCAGCCGGCGGAAAGCAAGATGCTGCCGGCGACGCTGGTGGTGCGGCGGTCGAGCGGTGCTGCTGGCTGAGTTCTGTGGGAGCGACGCAAGTCGGGACGCTCTTCGCTCTTCGCTCTTCGCTCTTCGCTCAAGCATTCCGCAGCCTGTCGCGACTTGCGTCGCTCCCACGGGCACGACGCTTCCCAAGCGTCACAGGCCTGTATGCACCCGCGGCTCGCGCACCCGCTGCGTGCACAGGTCCGCGACGACCATGCTTCGCGCCGCCGATCACCAACGCATACACCGGCGGGTTGTCGAAGAAGGTCTTGAGCAGGAAGCCCAGCAGGCTGGCGGCGACCAGCTTCGGAATGAAGATGAAGACATCATTCCGCCATGAGAAGCCGCTTCGCAATCCGATGCCATCGGATTTCTCCCCGCATCAAGGTAGGATGAATCCACCACCATGCCCACCGTCCTCGTCGCCGACGACCACCCACTGTTCCGCGAAGCCCTGCGCAACGCGGTCGCGCGCGCGTTACCCAAGGCGACGATCCGCGAAGCCGAAAGCGTCGATGCGCTGTACGCGCTGATCGAACGCGAAAGCGACGCGGACCTGCTGCTGCTGGATCTGAACATGCCCGGCGCGCATGGGTTCAGCGCGCTGGTGCATCTGCGCGCGCATTACCCGCAGCTGCCGGTGATGGTGGTGTCCGCGCGCGAGGAGCCGGCCGTGATGCGTCGCGCGCTGGATCACGGCGCCGTCGGTTTCCTGCCCAAATCCGCCGATGCCGGCACGCTGGGCGAAGCCATCAATGCCGTGCTGGCCGGTGATCGCTGGGCGCCAGCGTCCGCGTTGAAGGCGCCCGCCGCCGGCGCGGAAGAACACGACGCCGCGCAGCGTGTCCGCGACCTCACGCCGCAGCAGTTCCGCGTGCTGCAGATGCTGGGCGATGGCCTGCTGAACAAACAGATCGCCTACGAACTGGGCGTCTCCGAAGCCACCATCAAGGCGCACATGACCGCGATCCTGCGCAAGCTCGGCGCCACCAATCGTACCCAGGCGGTGCTGATCGCCGGCAAGCTCGCGATCGATCCCGAAGCGGTGATGCCGCCGCCGGAGGAAGACTGAGGAAGACTGACGTTCAGGCGTTCAACGCTCACTCGTCTTCGGAGCGCGCATCCACGCTCACCACCTCGCCGTCCTCGGCAATCACCGTGAACACGATCGGCCGGCAACACACGCTGCAGTCTTCGACATACTGCTGATGATCCACCGAACCGTCGACGACGATCTCGATCTCCTCGCCGCAGTACGGGCAATGGGTGAATGCGGTGTCGGTGTGGTTCATGGCGGCATGCCTTTGGACGCGGTGGCGCCAGCCTAGCGCAACCGCATCTGTGCGACTACGCGAACAGCAGCGGTTCCACCGTCTGTTCCAGTATTTCGATGAGCTCCGGATCCATGTACTTGTAGTCGTCCGGAATCTCCAGCACATGGATCGTCTTGTGTTCGACCAGCCGCGCGTATTCGGCGACGATGCGGTCGCGGTGTTTGCCTTCCATCACCATGATCGCATCCGCCCAGCCGATGTCAGCGGGCGAAATCCTGCGCCGCGCGTTGGGACTGGTGCCGGCCGAGCGCGCGACGATCACCGGATGGCGCTTGAACATGCGCTCCGCGGTGGGGCTGCGCCATTGGTTGCGGCTGCAGACGAACAGTACGTTCACGCGCTCGGAATCGACGAGTTTCCGATCCGATACGACCGGATACGCCATGCCGAGCTGATCCGCGCGCTTCAGCTTTTCCGAGCGCGTGTAAACATGCTTCCAGTTCTTCTCTTTGGGCCAATCGTCTTTCGTGGACATGTTCCAGACACCGGATGATTCAAGAATTCGCCGAAGCAAACGCGCGCAAACAAAAACGCCCGGATTCCTCCGGGCGTCGTCGCGACAGGCGATGGCATGCTCAAATCGGACACTCAGGCGGTCATCGACACCGGCTTGCGCTGTTCCTGCCCGGGCGCCGCCATCTGCTGGTTCTGCGCGTCGACCGCGTTGTTGGCGGCCACCTGCACCGGCGTGGCGCGAGCTTCGTTTTCGCTGACACGCGCGTGGTTCGGGCCCAGCGGGCCGTTGCTGCCGTCGAAGACGAACAGGTTGCGGTCGGGGTTGCCGCTGGCGTCGGCGACCTGCTTGCCGATCTCGATGTTGGTCACGCCGCCCAGACCTTCGCGCGTCGCCGCGGCGTAGAGGTTCGCGGCCATGGCGTCGCCTTCCAGGCCCTTGGCCTGCATCGCGCTGACCACCTGGCCGTACATCGGGTCCTGCTGCATGCGTTCGACATTGCGCGCCGGGTCGGCGGCGGCCAGCTGCGTGTCCGCCTGGCCGGGAATCGCAGGCGTGGTGTTGGCGCTGAGCGTCTCGGTGGACACCGTGCCGGGCGTGTTGAGGCGCGGGCCGATCACATCGTTCGGGGCCACGCCGTGCTGGCCGCGCACCACGCGGTCGCTCCATTCCAGATTGCCGCCGCTGTCGATCACCACCAGCTTGCCCTGGTTCAAGGACTGCTCGACCAGATTGGCCAGTTGCCCAGGCGTCGCGTTGCGGTTGGCGGCGCCGATCGAGCGCCCCACTTCGTTGTTGTACAGATCCATCGCTTCGCGGTTGGCGGTGTTGCCGGGCACGCCCTCGTGGGCGGTCGCGAACGCGCGGGTCCAGTTCTCGCCGTACTGCTGGGTCATCAGCGCATTCCAGTAGGCGTGCCGGAACGCATCGCGATGCCCGTCGTTGCCCTGCCATGCCCGCGCATCGGCCGCGGGGATGTTCGAGGGAACGGGATTATTGGGGAACCGCTCGGTTGCTTCGCTGAGCGCGCGGTCCTTGATGCCGCTGAACTGCTGCAGCCCGACCAGGCCGCGGTCGAAGGTCAGCTGATCGATCAGCGCGCCTTCGGCCTGGGTCACCCGCACCGAACTGGTGAACGGGATATCGATCGCGCCGAATACGCGCGGGCGATAGTCGATCATCTGATCGTCGGCGACCTGGTAGTTGGTGCGGATGGTGTTGAGGTCGGGGCGTGACATCGTGTAGTTCCTCGCTGAAGTCCTGTCGCTGAAGTCCTGTCGCGGAGTCGTGTCGTTGTTCGATCTGTCTAGCGGGCCGCGCTGAGGATGCGCATCCGGGCCATGACGCGACCGACGCTCGCGTTACCTGCGGCCCCAGCGATGGGTCGCGACCTTCCCATCCTGGTAGACGATTTCGTAGAACTCCTCGTCGACACCGTACTGCGCGACGCCGAGTTCATAGATGTCGGTCGTGGTCGCGGCATCGCTGCTGTCCGGTTCGCCCAGCAGCCCGATCACGTCGTCGCGCGACATGCCCGCATGGATGGCTTTCTCCACCGACGCCACCATCGTGCCGCGCTGGTTCTGCCGGGTGTCGACGCCGCGTTGGGATTTCCAGGCGCCCGAATCGAATTGAGTGGTGGTTTGCATTGCGCAGGCCGATAGAAAAAGGAGGAGGGCGATCGCCGAGCCGCGCACACAGGCGCGGAGCGGCCGGAATCGATGCGAAGGAAGACCATGCCCGGTCGGCGCTGCCGATAGGCGGCGTGACGTGATGACGGAAGCGCGGTCGTGCGCGGCGCGTTTAGGAGAGACGGACACTTCCATATCCTCGGAGTGGGGCGGCGGTCCCGGACGGACGAAGGCCAATTTTCGCGGACGTTATCACAGAGATCGGCGCATTTCGTGAACTGCCGGGCCAGCCTCCAATCAACGGGACGGGCACTGGATTCAGGCCATCGAACCGGCGGAAGCGTCATGCGCAATGCCCGTTTCGAGTGCCTTGCATGACATCTCACGGGTCACTCGATGTCGCTCCATCGATGCCAGGGCCCGGTCATCGCTGCGCTTGCAGCCGCCGGTCCGGCATCGGTCGGATGCGTCGATACGCGACGACCGCCAGATGGATCAGCGTGTAGGCGACGATCAGCGCGACGAGGAATTTCGCGGTGCCGTCGCTGCGCTCGGTCATGAACACCGGGCCATCCAGCACCGTCCATGCCAGCAGCGCGCAGGTGATCAGGCTCAGCCCGGTTTCGATGCGCCGCATCACCGCCGACCAGCGACCCATCGCGATGACAACCATGAAGACCGCGATATTCAGCAGCAGCATGACCAATACCCAGGGCGCCTGGCGCTGCAGGAACGTATCGGTGTAGGTCAGCGCTTCGTAAGCCACAAGGGCGGCCCGGCCATTCCACACGACATCCAGCACCACGCGCGGGTCGAGCAGCACATACGTGCCGCACAGCATGCCGACCAGCGCCATCGTCATGCCGACGCGGCCGCCCTGGAGACGATCGCGCGAACGCGGCGTCCACGCCGCGGCCTTGGGCCAGCGACGACGCACCCACGCGGCCGTGGCGAAACCCGCGACCAGCACGCCCGGCCACCACAGCGACGGAATCACGGTGCCGCCCCACCACTGCGCCAGCGCGCGGATGAGGTCGTCCCCAGATGCCATCGGCGGCTGCAGGTTTTGCAGCAGGCCCAGGCACCAGATGACCGCCAGGCCGATCACGGTCGCGCGCAGGAAGCGGTGGCCATCGGCGGGATGGATGATGGTCAGCACCGGGCGATAGCGCGCGGCCACGTCCCGGGGCCGGCCGAAGGCCTGCAGGAAATCGGTGGCCATTGCGGCATCGACCGCGCGGCCCTCGGCGTCGGCCCGGTCCTGCAGCCCTTCATCGATCAGCGCGCGCAGTTCGAACGCGACATCGTTGCGCTGCCGGCGCGGCAGCAGCAGGGCGACATCGGTCACGTAGGATTCGATCACGTCGTTCGCATTCATTCGTCAGTCCTCGGTCAGGAGTCGATCCATGGCGTGGTTCATGCCCTGCCACGATCCGGTGAGCTTCTTCAGCAACTTGCGGCCGTCCGCGTTCAGCGCGTAATAACGCCGCGGCGGTCCGTCCTCGATCTTCCATTCGCTGCTCAGCACGCCCTGCGTTTCCAGGCGGCGCAGCAGCGGATACAGCGTGCCTTCCTCGATCGGCATGCCCTTCTCGGCCATCGCCTGCCGCAGTTCATAGCCGTAACGCGGCGTCCGCAGCTGCGAGAGCGTGGCCAGCACCACCACCCCGCGCCGCAGTTCGAGTTCGAGTTTTGCAAAAGCGTCTGTCTCAGCCATGGGTCGCACAGTACTGTGCGCTGCACAGTGTGTCAACCGCAGGTTCCGGATGCTCCGCATTCCGGGCTCGGACAGGCTCGACGTCCCCGCTTTCAGTGGCGGGACGAATCCGGACTTACGGGTTCGAAGCGCTCCGCTCGAGCGCGGCATCCAGAACGGACTGGACGAACGGGTCCTTGGCGACCGAATACGCAGCCTTGTCGTCAGCGAATGTCTGCGCGAGCTGCAGCTTCAGCGATTGATAACGCGCGCGCAGCGCGGGATGGCTGCGCAGCGCACCGCGGAATGCCAGATGCTCCTGCCAGATACGCGAACCCCGCTCGACCGCGTGCAGGTGGATGCGGAACGACGCGGCTGGAGATTTCACGAAGTAACGCCGCATCGGCAGCACATCTTCATACTTTTTGATGTATGCGTAATCGAGCCCGCCCAGCGCTTCGATCCTCGATTCCACCTCCGCCAGCGAAGGCGCACCCAGCAGCACGTCGATCACCGGCTTCGCCGCAAGCCCGGGAACGGATGTGCTGCCGATGTGCTCGATCGCCACTGCGATCGGCGAGAACACGACAAGCAATTCTTCGCGGATGGCGAGAAAGCATTCGGGCCATTCGGCGGAATACGGGCTGACCACGACGGCGGACATGTTCAACGAAGCCTGGGTTGGCCGCCCTTTTCAGGCGAGCGCATATGCTAGAGCCGGCGCGCGCTGGATGCCACGAAGCATGACCGACCTGCAGGCTTGCTCGTGTTCATGGCGCACATCGGGCGGGCGTATCGGCGCGAGGAAAGCGGGCTTTTCCGAAAATCGCCGGACGCGTCTATCCGCGCGACGGGCCAGGCGATGCAGCAAGGGCATCAACGACGTCCGGCGGCACCGCTGTCGATGTGAGCACGCCGGGCTTTCTGCCTGGACAGCTGCAGCAGCTCGGCCACCACCGGATGCGAGCTCCAGAAGCCTAAGAACCGGTAAGTGGGCATGAATATGATCGACCTGCCGAAGCCCATGTCCTTGCGGAAATGGATCGTTACCGGATGGTTATTGATCCAGCGGTTCTCCGTAACGTCAGCGATGGCGCTGAGCGGAACGGACATCTCTCCGCGGAAATTCGAGATATAAAGATTGTCATCGTCGATTCGAACACGCTTCAGACGGGCGCAACTCCAGAGGAGGAACGCAGTGCCGCCGATCCACGCCGCGAGGAAAGCAAACTTCATTTCGTAGGTAGGCGGTTCGTTGTTCTGGCCATGCATCGCATTGAGCCAAAGCATGATGGTCCCCCAGCCGAACATGGAAATCCAGGAAACCGGGACTACCACCTTCATCAAGAAGGTACGCGAAGATGAAATCGTTCTTGTGCTGAGCATCTGGACGGCACCCGAAGTCTGATTCAAGTCGCCCCTGTCCCGGGGCCGCGGATGCGTACCAGCGTAGCGCAGGCTGGTGGCCGCCGCCACGATGCGTGCCCGCATGATCGACATGTCAGCTTCCACTCCCGCCGCGAAGCGCAGAAATCAGCGTCCCGAGCACTTGTGATGTCCGTTAAAGGCGGGGGGATTACCGTGCCGGCGATGGGAGTCGCTTATTGATTTCGCGGCGTGCGTAGGGCGCATAAGCCGAAGGCGTCATGCGCCATCGAATGGCACCGATATCGGAATTTACGAAAGGTGCATGACGCTTCGCTTATGCACCCTACGTGGTCGTATGCGCCTTACGGCCTTGCGTCGGCACCGGCACGCTCGAACGCAGCGTCGATCCACAGCGCCCTACCGGCAAACGTCGGCCAGAATGGATTGGATGAAGGGATCCTTGGCCGCCGAATACGCCGCCTTGTCGTCGGCGAATTCCTGCGCGAGTTGCAGCTTCAGCGATTGATAACGCGCGCGCAGCGTGGGATCGCTGCGCAGCGCAGCGCGGAATGCCAGATGCTCCTGCCAGATACGCGAACCCCGCTCGACCGCGTGCAGGTGGATGCGGAGCGACCCAGCCGCAGACTTCACGAAATAGCGCCTCGTGGGCAGCATCTCTTCGTACTTCTGGATGTATGCGTAACCGAGCCCGCCCAGCGGTTCGATCTTCGATTCCACCTCCGCCAGCGAAGGCGCCCCCAGCAGCACGTCGATCACCGGCTTCGCCGCAAGCCCGGGAACGGATGTGCTGCCGATGTGCTCGATCGCAACGGCCATCGGCGAAAACACCGCGTTCAACTCGTCGCGAATGGCGAGAAAGCACTCGGGCCATTCGGCGGAATATGGGCTGACAACGACACTGGGCATATTGAACGACGCCTGGCATAGACCGCCCACTTCGAGCAGAGGGTGCATGCTAAAGCCGGCACGCGGCGGATGCCATGAGGCAGGCAGGTTTGCCCGGCGCTGCGGCGATCTCCAACCGCTTCCGCTTCGACAGCCGGCTCAGGGCCTTGTCGTAGGACCACGCGATCAGCTCGCGCAGATACGCCGGCGGCACGCGGCGCACGTCGACGATGGTCACCCAGTGGAAGCGCGCCATGTAGCGCGCGGGCTTGATGCCTTCCACCGACGTCAACTCCAGGAAGCGCCCCGGATCGACGCGCACGCTGAACCGCCAGCGTTCGGGCTCGCTCGTCTTGAAGTATGCGAAGGTGTTGCCGCCGACCTGATAGCTCAACTCGTTCACCGGCGGCGCGTGCAGTTTCGTGGTCGCGCCCGGCAGGCGCCCGCAGTGTGTTTTGACGGAGGCGGTGTTCATGCCGGCGATGGTAGCCGCTTCGCGATGCGCGGGCGTAGGGCGCATAAGCCGAAGGCGTCATGCGCCATCGAATGGCTCCGACATCGGAATTTCCGAAAGGTGCATGACGCTTCGCTTATGCACCCTACGTGGTCGTATGCGTCTTACGGCCTTTATTCCCGGTGTACGTGCTTATCCCCGGTGAATGATTGAGTTATTTAGTGCGTGGATAACACCATCTATGAATACTCTGTCCTTGCTACTCAGAGCTCGTGTTTCACCAGAGGAACTGCTCAAAACTACTATCCAATCTGGTTTTTGACGAGTCCACCAGTAGATAGCAAGACCCAGTAAGAGACCGCCGAAAATAATCGCGCCAGCACTGCCACCTAACATGATGATGAGACCAAAAAAACCAAGGACAAGTGGCCAGAATCTGGAAGGATTATTGACCGTTTGCCGTACAGAAGTAACTCCATTCATTGCATAAGTTTGCCCATGAACGATGAATCTTGAATTTGAGACGCTAACCGGCCCTTGCGCAAAGAATACCTTTTCTTCCATGATCCTTCCCCTTGATTAAGAACTGTGACAGGCTTGCTCTAAGCACCTAATGCCTGAGTTGAGCCGACCCGTAGCGGACGTAGGGCGCATAAGCCGAAGGCGTCATGCGCCATCGAATGGCACCGACATCGGAATTTCCGAAAGGTGCATGACGCTTCGATTATGCACCCTACGTGGTCGTATGCGCCTTACGGCGTTTATGCATCCTACTTGGTCCTATACGCCTTAAGGCCTTAGTCTTTTAGTTTTTCAATCCGCTTGACGTTAAAAGTATAGTCGCGCGCGTGAGGAAAGCCAGACTTGTACTTTCCTTCAGCTATTTGCACCGCAATATGGTCCGAATCTGCGTCAACGGTGACATTGCTGGATGTGCCGCCAGTATTCTTGGGATTACGAATATCAAAATGCACTCGGTACTTAGCCATTTGTTTACCTTATGAAGTTTCGCGAACAGAACTAAGATGACTGCGGGTACTTTTCCCTGAGCTCAACCAGCTTCTGCTCGATCTTTGCGCGCTTTTCGACCGGCAGGCCGGGCTGTTCGAGCATGCGCTCGTAGTTTCGGATGATGGTCTTGGGCACTTCCGTGGGAGCTTGCTTCGCTGCCTCAATGGCAACCCCACCTGCGAACCTCAACGCGTTGAACCCGAGTTTGCCGATAAACTTTGCACCCGCCTTAAGCTTGTCAGTTGTCTCACTCTCGAAGATTACGTCATCCCACGCTTCAGATATGTCGTAGTATTTCTTTTTGTCGCTCACAGTTCCCCCTGCTGGTTGATAGAGGCCTAACGCCTGAGTTAAACCGACCCGTGGCGGGGTGGCGGACGCGTGCAAGCGTAGCGCAAAGCACGCGCGGCCAATGCTACGACATGGGGTCGAATTGAACGAATTGTTAGGCCGCTGCAGGCTCACGGCCAAAATTTATATCGCGCTCTGCTCTTATGATCTTGAAATGGACTAGGCCTGGATAAGGTTGTTCGGTGCGCTCGTCACCCCTGTACTCAACTCGATAAGTTTTGTAGGACAGATCCATATGTGGTCCACTCTGAATGAGCGTAACTCCTTCTATAGAACGATAGTTAGGTATCAGATGTTCGCGCACCTTGATGGTGATGTAGTTGATAGCGCGCGTAAGTTCAAGCATTAAATCGCAGACTAGATCAACATGATAATCAAAGTCCCGGCTTAATTTTGAGTAAAGTTCGGGGTTCCACTCTCTAATTTTGTAGAACTTCTCTGTCTGCCACGTCGTTCCCCATTTTAGCTCTGCATGATCTTTGAAAGTCATGCAGAAGTCCTGTGTGACGTGCCTGAAATTATGAAACGCCGCCTCTAATTGAGGATAGCGACCAGGCCAATGCCTTGATAAAAGCCATGCTCGGATGTCTTCAAGTGCTTTCAGCAATTCAATGTCAATTGAAGGCTGCCCATTGCATGTAACGGCAGATGCACGATTAATCCAATTGTCGAGATCTATTCGAGAAGACCACTCGTCAATTAATCCTGCGTAAAACTCGTCATCTCGTTGTTTTGATGCATCATATTCCAATTGAACTTTCACCCAATTTTCATGCTCATGCTTTATTTCAGCAAGCTTTTCGAGAGTGAACGTTCTTGGCTGATCGTCTATTTGTTTGTGATGTATGTTGCAAAGTAAAAGCAAATTTGAATATTTGTCGCGTTCGATCGCGGTAAGAGGCGAATCTCCTCGCGGGCCATCTGCGCTGGAAGCAACCATGTGACAAGCTTCTCCAACGATTGACTCGTCGTCGGTTTCACTAGCATCCATTACTAACTCTCGCCGGCAGATGGCGCATCTGTTCGCAGATCTTCCCCACAGCATCTTTTGAGTTTTAACCGTGATAGTCATTTTTCTAGAGGCCTAACGAGGTTGTAGAAAAAGTCGATCGAGTAACCCGCCGACGTTTTTTAGTCCGCCGAGCGCTCGCGGCAGCGCGTTTCTGGGGCTGTTTGCGCGCGCAGAGATCGATTCATCCACGTACGCGAGTGTCAACTGTTTGGAATTCTCAGTCATGGACTTTTTCTACAGCCTCAACGCCTGAGTTAAGCCGCCCCGTAGCGGGGCAGCGGACGCGTGCTAGCGTAGCGTATGCACGTGGCTGCTGCCACGATGCGGGGTCGGCTTGAACGAATTGTTAGCGCTAAGGCCCGCGTTCTTCGCGCCAAATTTCGACACTTCCTTTAAGGGCCAATGCGCGCTCTAGCATTGGATCACATGATTTGCAGAGAGCGATAAAATGCGGCCTGTTTTCTGGATTGTAAAATGCCGCTCGTTTTATGCGAAGAGGAAACTGCCCATCAGTAGCACGTGAATAGTAGTCAATCTGCCGTATGAAACTATCAATGAAGATAAGCGCTGAGTCTGGGGACCAGCATGCATCTACTTCAGATACTTTCTTAAGTTCATAGAAGAAATCTTCTTTCTTTCTCTCCATCATAAAAAGCGGATGACGATTAAGAATATTTTCGAAGCTATTTACTAGCTCCGCAGATTCTTTAAAAAAAGATTCAAATTCCTTTGCAAAAATATCAAATTCTTCGTCACTTGAAAATCCAGTCATAGCATCTCCTTGGCGCTAACTAATGAATAGACCTCAATATTGAGACCATCCTCACTCCTTGCTCACCTGCAACATCTGACAGCTCCTCACCCCCGCACACCCCTAGCCCCCAAAAACGCCCTCAAAGAAGCCGGCTTCACCGGCTTCGTCAACACCGCACACCCATATTCCCGCGCAGCGATCTTCAAAGGATCGCTCCCATCGCCAGTGAGCAACGCAGCAGGCAAATCCCGCTTCGCACGTCGACGCAATTCCGCGATCACCCCCAACCCATCCAGCCTGTCATGCAGGTGATAGTCGACCAGCGCGACATCCGGTTCCGCGTCGATATGCGCCAATGCTTCATCCACGGTCGACGCAGTAAGCGCCACCGCTTTCCATCGGCTGAGCAATGCGCGCATGCCGTCGAGGATTTCCGGGTCGTTGTCGACGCAGAGCACGCGCAGGCCGGCGAGTGCGTCGGATGAGGGCGCGATGTCGGGCGACACCCGCTGTTGCGTGGCGATACCGACGGGGACGCAGATCGAGAATAGGCTGCCGCGGCCCACGCGTGAGCGCACGTGCAGCGGGTGGTCGAGCATGCGTGCGATGCGCTGGCAGATGGACAGGCCCAGGCCGAGGCCGCGTTCGTCGTCGATGCCGATGCCTTTGGCGAAGGCGTGATCGAAGCGGCGGAATTCCTCGAAGATCTGGGTGAGGTGATGGGCGGGAATGCCGGGGCCGGTGTCCCACACCTGGCATTCGATCTGCTGCCCGCGGCGGCGCAGGCCCAGCAGCACGCCGCCTTCGCGGGTGTAGCGCAGGGCGTTGGCGAGGAAATTCTGCAGCGCGCGGCGCAGCAGGCGGCGGTCGCTGCGCACGAACACCGGCGCGGCCGCATGCACGCGCAGCGACAGGCCGCGGCCGGCGGCGCTGGGCGCGTACTGCGCGGCGAGTTCCTGCAGCAGTTCGACGGCGTCGAAGTGGGCGATGTCCGGCTGCAGCGCGCCGGCGTCGAGTCGCGAGACATCGAGTAGTCCGTCGAGCAGATCCTCGGCGGCGCGCAGCGCGGTGTCGACGCGTTCGGCCAGATGCGTGCGTTCTTCGGCGTCGGTGGTTTCGCGCAGCGCGGACGCGAACAGGCGCGCGGCGTTCAGCGGTTGCAGCACGTCGTGGCTGACCGCGGCGAGGAAGCGGGTCTTCGACTGCTGCGCGGCTTCGGCTTCGCGCGTGCGCAGTTCGACGCGCTGCTCCAGGGTTTCGTTGATGTCGCGCAGCGCCTGCTCGGCGCGCTTGTAATCGGTGATGTCGCTGAAACTGGTGACGTAGCCGCCGCCGGGCAGCGGCTGGCCGCGCATCTCGATGACCTGGCCGTTGCCGCGCACGCGCTGGTACACGTAGGGCTGGCCCGCGCGCAGATGCGCGAGGCGGCGGCGCACCTGTTCTTCGATGTCATCTTCGATGCCAGGGTCGGCGATGCCCAGCTCGGCGATGCTGAGGTCGGCACGCTCTGCGTTCCACTGGATCAATTCGGCGATGGGCCGGCCGACGTACAGCATGCCATCGGGATAACCCAGCATGTCCTGATAGCGGCGGTTCCACGCGATGAGCCGCATGTCGGCATCGACCACGCTCACGCCCTGGCTGATGTTCTCCAGCGTGGTCGACAACACCTGGCGGTTGAAGCGCAGTTCCTGGCTGGCTTCGTCGAGCAGCGACACCACTTCGCCCAGCTCCATGCCGGAACCGCGCAGCGCGGTGGTGAGCGTGAGCCGCGCCGACGCCGCGCCGATGGCCGATGCCAGCAGGCGTTCGGTGAACTGCATCAGCGCGCGGTCGGCCAGATGCTCGGGCTGCCAGCTGCGGCCCTGGTTTTGTGCGTAGTCGTCGAAGGCGCGGCGCGCGTGACGCTCGCCGAGGATGCGTTCGGCCAGCGCCAGCAGGTCGCCGCTGCGCACGCTGCCGGCCCAGCCGCCGGGAGCGAGCGGCGAGCGCTGCGCGTACGGGTCGAGATAGGTCGTGGCCAGCAGTTGTTCCTGCAGGCGCGGACGGCGCCGCGCCGAGACCAGAAACAAACCGCCGACGTTGAACAGCAGCGACCAGAACACGCCGTGGGTGAGCGGGTCCCAGCCGATCAGCCCGAACAACTGCTGCGGCCGCAGCCACCACAGCGCGAACGGGCCGTGCGCGATCCACGCCGCGCCGGCATCGCTGCTCTGGGTGAGCGCCGGCAGCAGCAGGGTGTAGGCCCAGGTCAGCGCGCCCAGCAGCAGACCCGCGAACGCACCGGCGCGACTGGCGCCGCGCCAGTACAGGCCGCCGATCAACGCGGGCGCGAACTGCGCCACCGCCGCGAACGCCAGCAGACCGTGCTGGGCGAGACTGTCGCCCGCCGCCGCTGCGCCGCGATAGTAGGCGTAGGCCATCAGCGCCAGCGCGACGATGGTGATGCGCCGCACCCACAGCACCTGGCGGTCGATGCCGCCGCGGGCTTTGAAAATTTTGCTGGCAAGCACTTCATTGCGCAGCAGCAGCGGCATCACCAGATCGTTGCTGACCATCGTCGCGAGCGCGACGCTGGCGACGATGACCATGCCGGTGGCGGCCGAGAATCCGCCGATGTACGCCATCAGCGCGAGCGTCTGCTGGTCCAGCGCCAGCGGCAGCGCCAGCACGTAGGTATCGGGCGATGCGCCGCTGCCGGCGAGCAGCGACTGCCCCGCCAGGGTGATCGGCACCACGAACACGCTGAAGACCACCAGATAACCGCCGAACAGCCAGCGCGCGGGGCGGATGTCGGCGGGATCCTGGCATTCGACCACTGCGACATGGAACTGGCGCGGCAGGCAGATGATCGCGGTGAAGGCGATCAGCGTCTGCGCGATGAAGCCCGTGGGCAGCCCCGGCGCGGTGACCACGCGCGCGGCATCGACCACGCGCGCGCCGAGGTGGCCGTCGCCCGGCAGATGCAGCAGCGCCAGCACGCCGATGGCGACGAAGGCGAGCAGCTTCACCAGCGATTCCAGCGCCACCGCCAGCACCATGCCGCGGTGGTGTTCTGTGGCGTCGATCTGGCGCGTGCCGAACAGGATCGCGAACACCGCCAGCAGCAGCGCGACGTACAGCGCGGGGTCGCCGAAGAGGGCGTCGTCGCTGCCCGGCGCCAGCACTTCGACGCTCATCGCCACCGCCTTGAACTGCAGCGCGACGTAGGGCACGGCGGCGATCAGCGCCACCGCCGCGACCAGCGCCGCGAGACCGGGCGCGCGGCCGTAGCGCGAGGACAGGAAATCGGCGATCGAGACGATGCGGTGTTCGCCGGAAATCAGCACCAGGCGTTCGAGGATGCGCCAGCCGAACAGCAGCATCAGCAGCGGGCCGAGATAGATCGGCAGGAACCCAAGACCGGTGCGCGCGGCGGTGCCGACCGCGCCGTAGAACGTCCACGACGAGCAGTAGACCGCCAGCGCCAGCGAGTAGATCAGCGGCCGCGCCCAGCGCCAGCGCGGGGTCGCGCCGCGCAGGTCGCCCAGATAGGCGACCGCGAACAGCACGCCCACGTAGCCCAGCGACACCAGCAGCAGCACCCAGCCTGGAATCATGCCTGCCTCGACGAAGGACGATGCCCGAGTGTACGGCGGCGGGCGCTGTCGCTGGACTTCGACCAAAGTCGGTCGCGCGGGCACGGCTCGCGCTGCGGACACCATAAGCGACGGTAGGTTGTGACCCGCGACTGGAAATCCCGCGCCGGTCCGTGTTCTGCTCCGCTGCGGGCCATGTACGGCCCACGCCTGCGTTCGCCGAAGTCCCCCGTTCGTTGCCGAGCGCTTCCTGCTGTTTCCACGATTCGAAAGGGAAATTTTGATGAAACGCGCCTGTTCAACCCCGAACCACCGCACCACCCCCAGGATGCTCGCCCTCGCTGTCGCGCTGTCGTGCTTCGTGCCGATGCTCGCGCAGGCCGCGCAGCCGGCGCCGATGAAGATCGCCGACCAGCGCAGCGCCAACCTGCGCCTCAACGCGGCATCGCTGGGCCGCATCTACGAAATCCGCACCTTCGACGCGAGCTTCGTGAAGGTGCATTTCGATCATTTCTCGCTGCCCGACGGCGTGACTCTGGAAGTCTTCAGCCCCGACCGCACGCAGATGTATCGCTACAGCAATGCGACGCGCGACGGCAACACCGTGGACGCGGCGATGGGCCAGGACGGCCGCACCCGCTTCTCGGCGATGTCGATCCACGGCCCGGTGGCGTTGATGCGTCTGGTCGGCACCCCGCAAGGCGCCTGGCGCAGTGACGACGGCATCCGCGTCAGCCGCTATCTGCAGGGCTATTCCGAGCGCAAGCTGCGCGAATTGAAGATCGACGGCATGGTCGACGGCGGCTTCGGCACGCGTTCGATCATCGGTACCGACGACAAGCGCGCCGCCGCCTGTTACGCCTCCAGCGACCCGACCGCGTTCGACCGCTCGCGCCCCGTGGCGCGTCTGGTGATGAGCGGCGGCGGCCTGTGCACCACCTGGCGCGCGGGTCCGGACAACCGCATGTTCACCAACAACCACTGCATCGCCACCGCCAGCGCCACGGCCTCGGCCGAAGTGTGGTTCAACTACCAGCTCAGCAGCTGCGGCGGCGCGGCGGCCACGCCGACCAAGGTCGCGGGCGACCAGATGCTGGCGACCAACACCACCCTGGACTACACGCTGTACACGGTGAAGAACTTCGCCAACATCGCCAGCTTCGGTTATCTGGGTCTGGAAACGCGCGCGGCCACGTTGAATGAAGAAATCATGATCGCCGGGCATCCGGGCGGGCGCCAGAAGGAACTCAGCATCGTCAGCGACCAGGACGGCGGCGGCCGCTGCCGGGTCAACACGGCCAGCGTCGACAGCACGGGTACCAACACGGCCATCGGCTACTACTGCGACACGGAGGGCGGCAGCTCCGGTTCGCCCGTGATCGCACGCGCCAGCAACAGGGCGATCGCTTTGCACCATTACGGAGTCGGTACCGGCTCCGTTAACAGGGGCGTGAAGATGTCGCTGATCTGGCCGCAGGTCTCCACCCACTTCGGCGGCGTGGCTCCGGGCGGCGACAACGACGGCGGCGGCAATACGCCTCCGGTCGCGAATTTCACCTCGTCGATCAGCGGCCTGACCGTGAGCTTCACCGACACCTCCACAGACAGCAACGGCAGCATCGCCAGCCGCAGCTGGAATTTCGGCGACGGCACCACGTCCACCGCAGCCAACCCCAGCAGAACCTACGCCGCCGCGGGCACCTACACGGTCACGCTGACGGTCACCGACAACGGCGGCGCCACCAACACCACCACTCGCAGCGTCACCGTGGGCAGCAGCGGCGGTACGCAGACCTATACCAACACCACCGATTACACGATCGCCGACAACGCCACGGTCAGCAGCCCGATCGTCGTCTCCGGCCGCACCGGCAACGGCTCGGCGACCACGCCGGTCGCGGTGAACATCGTCCACACCTACAAGGGCGATCTGAAGGTCGATCTGGTGGCGCCGGATGGTTCGGTCTACGTGCTGCACAACCGCGCGGGCGGCAGCGCCGACAACATCGTGCAGACCTTCACGGTCAATCTTTCGACGGAAGCGTTGAACGGCACGTGGAACCTGCGCGTGAACGACAACGCCAGTGCCGATACGGGTTACATCAACAGCTGGAGCGTCACGTTCTGAGGCGATATGGATTGAACCAGCAAGCGTGGATCCATCCACGCGCTGCATGGCGATAGCGAAGAAGCCCCGGCTCGCGCCGGGGCTTCTTCGTTTTCGCGAGGAGCACCTTATACGTATCGAGGCTTGCTGACAGAAACTGTCAGGAATCGGCTGTTATGGTCGTGGCTCACTCGATCTGGAACAGCACCATGAACCACGCCGCCGCGATCACGGACATCCCGCCCGACGACTTCGACTTCATCATCGGCGACTGGCGCGTGCGTCATCGTCGGCTCAAGACCCGCCTCGCCGCTTGCAGCGAGTGGATCGAATTCGAGGGCACTTCGACCACCCGCAAAATCCTCGGCGGTTTCGGCAATCTCGAAGACAACACCCTCGACCTGCCCGACGGCGCTTACCGGGCGGCGGCGCTGCGCAGCTTCGATCCCGCCGCAGCGACCTGGTCGATCTGGTGGCTGGACGGGCGCCATCCCGACCGCATCGATACGCCGGTGGTGGGCGGGTTCGCGGAAGGCATGGGGCTGTTTTATGCCGACGATGTGCTTGATGGCGCGCCGATCCGCGTCCGGTTCACGTGGTCGTCGAAGGACACGGACACGCCACGATGGGAACAGGCGTTTTCCGCCGATGGCGGACTCACGTGGGAAACCAACTGGATGATGGATTTCTTCCGCGTCGGACCTTGAGCGCGAGCCTTCGTATTCGCTTTCGCCTTCATCCCCGCCTGCGCGGGGATGAAGGGCAAGTTCGATCGCGAACCGGCGGATACTGTCGCCCGGAATTTTCCACATACTCCCGGACCCCGCCGATGACCCACGACATCCGCCTGGACCCGCTTGCCGAAAGCGACTTCGCCACCGTCGCCCGACTCGCCGACACCATCTGGCGCGCGCACTACGCGTCGATGATCAGCATGGCGCAGATCGACTACATGCTGGATGGCCGCTACGTGTCGGAGCGGATGCGCCAGTACCTGGATTCGGACCAGCGCTGGATGTGGGTGCTGCGCGTCGACAACGAGCCGGCCGGATACTGCAGTTGTTCGCTGGGCGACGATGACGCGATGAAACTCGAACAGCTCTATCTGCTGTCGACGCACAAGGGCCAGGGTCTGGGCGGCGCCATGCTGCGGCACGTGGAAGCGCAGGCCCGCGCGTTGCGGCGGTCGCGGCTGTACCTCACGGTCAACAAGGGCAATACCGATTCGATCGCGATCTACCGAAAATCCGGCTTCGTCGTGCGCGAGGAAGCGGTGTTCGACATCGGCAACGGCTACGTGATGGACGATTATGTGATGGACAAAGCGCTTTGAATGTATGGAGCGGTTTACATCTGCCGTAGAGCGGCCTTCAGGCTGCTGATCGATCGCGACATCGTTCCAGCGGCCTGAAGGCCGCCAACCGCAAACCGATAAGCCCTCTGTCATCCCGAACGCCCGCATAGCGGGTGGAGGGATCTGCTGTTGTCGCACCACCAGCCGCAAGCAGATTCCTCATCGGGCTTCGCCCTCGTTCGGGATGACAGATCTTTTTCCCGGATACGGGATGTTGAATAGGCTCTGCGCGACGCCGGAAACGACGAAGCCCGCCATGCGGCGGGCTTCGTGGAAGTCGAACAAGTCCGGGGACTTATTTGATCTTGCCTTCCTTGTACATCACGTGCTTGCGGACGACGGGATCGTACTTCTTGATCTCCATCTTGGCGGGCGTGTTCTTCTTGTTCTTGTCGGTCGTGTAGAAATGACCGGTACCGGCCGAAGAGATCAGGCGGATTTTGTCGCGTTTGGAAGCCATGGTTCAGTCCTCCTCAGATCTTTTCGCCGCGTGCGCGGAGTTCGGCGAGCACGGCGTCGATGCCGTTCTTGTCGATGGTGCGCAGGGCATTGGCGGAAACGCGGAGCTTCACCCAACGGTTCTCGGAAGCCACCCAGAAGCGGCGTTCGTGGAGATTGGGCATGAAGCGGCGGCGGGTCTTGTTGTTTGCGTGCGAGACGTTGTTGCCGCTCTGCACGCGCTTGCCGGTGACTTGGCATTCGCGGGACATACGTACCTCTATCGATAAGAACGCGCGACGGAATCGTGCGATCTGCGGTGGCCTCCCATAGCCCGGGAGACGGCGGCCCCGGCGTCGGTCCAGGCCGATGGATCGGCAGGGACGTTCGCCTTGCGAACGGGATTCGGGCGCGCTGCGCTGGCGGACGGGTTCGCGGACCTGTCCTCCGGGCCGGATGAAACCGGGCCGGGCGTAACGAGCCGCGCATTATGCCCGGGAACACCTGCGCAGGCAAACACTTAGCGCAAAACTCTGCAGGGAAACCGCGGATCCGCATCTCCCGGCCGGCCGGGACGACGGTCCGACCCGGGTAGGCGAGAATAGGCGCTCGCCCGCCGGACCCGCCCGCCATGACCGCAGCCTCGCCCGTGTCCCTGAGCCTTCACCTGATCGAGGAAGAGCGCTGCGGCCCTATCCGCGCGGGCCTGCGGCGGCTGAACGAGGCCGCCGCCGCGCGCCACCGCATAGAATGCGGCGAACGCGCATGAGCGCGCCCGACACCGCCGTGCCGGACAAGGATGCTCCACAGAAGGATGTTCCACAGAAGGAGGCGCACGTGAAGGATTTCATCGCGATCACCCCCAACGCACTGGCGCCCGAGATCTGCGCCGAGATCGTCGGCCACATCCGCGCCAGCAACGCGCTGCAACCCGGCCGCGTCGGCGGCGGCGTGTTTCCCGAACTCAAGCGCAGCCGCGACATCAGCATCACCGGCAATCCCGAATGGCAGCAGGTCGAACAGACCTTGAACATGGCCATGCTCGGCGGCCTGATCCGCTATCTCCGCGAATACCCGCAGGCGCTGATCGCGCCGCTGATGCTGCAGCAGCCCGGCCCCGACGGCGCCCTGCGGCGGCTGTCCGCCGACGACCTGGCGGCGAAGGACGACGCCGGCATCATCGAACTCATCCGCGCCTGCCTGCGCCCCGGCAGCATCAACCTGCAGTGGTACCGCGCCGGCGAAGGCGGCTACCCCTACTGGCACTGCGAGCTGTACCCGCGCGACAAGACCGCCGAAACCCTGCACCGCCACCTGCTGTGGACGCTCTACCTCAACGATGATTTCGAGGAAGGCGAAACCGAATTCATGTTCCAGCAGCGCAAAGTCAAACCCGAAACCGGCGCGCTGCTGATCGCACCGACATCGTTCACCCACACCCACCGCGGCAACCGCCCGCAGCGCGGCGACAAGTTCATCGCGACGAGCTGGATTCTGTTCCAGCGGGCGGATGTGTTGTACGGGCAGACGTGATTGGAGGGCGGCCCTGGCCCATCATTGAGAAATTCAATAATCGCAAAAAAATGATCGGAGAGTAATGAAGCATTGCGTGATTCAGGCATCTGCCGAACGTGGGCCGTGCCGTTGATCCAGGGGTCTGTAACCATGATAGCTGGGCCGATGCTCCTGCCAGCTTGCTATCTAAACCCGCCTACTCTTTAATTTTCTTCTTGGCTTTTGCGCCATTCTTCCGGGGCTTACGTGATACTTCAGCCTTCCTACGATCAATAGCTTCGTCGAGCTCTCTAAGCTGCACTGGCGTGAAGTCAAAAAACTTGACTAGCACTTCGTCTCGCTCTCCGTCAGCGAAGTCGATAAGCACATCGCGTGGCTCAATAAGTATGCTCGGAAGATTTGCTGTTCCGTGAGGTCCGCGAGCAGAGACAAGGGCTAACATTTCCCGTGCACTGGCATATAGGAGTCGAACCACATTGACACCTATTACTGCAGGATTGAACTCTTTGTAGTTTGCTCTGCATGCTTCAATATCAAGCTGGAACGATGCACATACATTAATTTTGAAAGCATATGCGTATTCATCGCTGTCTTGATTCAAAAAAAGCATTGCAAAATGCCGCCCATGCTTCGCGTAAGTGATCATTGAAGTTACGCTTATCGGAAGGACAGCGTTTAGTTTTTCTTCGTCTTCATGAGGATACGCACGCACGTCTACAGTGACGTACTCTGGTGACTCTAGGAGAAGTGGGCTGGTTTTCATTAGCAATAATTCACTTCGAGATCAAAAAGATCTGCATCAATATTTTTTTCCGTCGTTGGCTTCTGTACCGCACGATCAAAGAAACTAGGCCTAATTTTACGTTTACGATTAGCGGCGAAAGCCAGAATGCTTACAACTTTCTCTACATGCGCGGATACCGCATCACAATGAGCAGTGTCCTCATTGAGAAGAAAGTAAAGATTACCCTCGTCTTCACGTGAAGAAAGAGAAAATTTCTTGCCTGCAACATTAATCTTCAACTCAACGTCGGCGCCAAGACTCTGGGCATATCGAAAAAGCGTGGAGCACAGAAAATCACCTCTCCCTTCAAACTTCGATATTGCGGCTTGGCTTTTACCTAGGCGCTTAGCCATTTCCGCCTGAGTCACTCCTGCTGATTTTCGCAAAGCTGCGAGCGGGAGCTCTTTCTCGATGTCTGCTAGCGCTTTCTTTAGAAGCGCGGGATCCATCGGACCTCGGCTCCGGCGTAGATCATCTAAAGATTCAATGTCCATCTCTAATTACCCCTGCCTCGTTTACGACTAGACTTTCCAGCGCGCTGCTTCTGCGAAGCCTCGCCCGTCGCTTTTTTCTTCCGAACTTCTAACAAATACTGATCAAAGAGATCATCTGCCTTTGGAATTTTTTGGTCGTAGAAATCATCGAATCCCTCTTCAGTCTTGTCACCGCCGACCAGCATCACCGCCTTTCGTTCAATGTCGAATGCGAAAAGAAGCCTAAAAATTCGCCCCTTTCTCTGGCGGCGAAGCTCCTTCATGTTGGTATGACGCGATGATGTAATGCGTTTAACTATGGGTTCACCTAAGTTAGGGCCATGCTCTTCAAGCTGCTTGAACGCAGCTTCGAACATTGCATACTCTTCGGCGCTAAGTGCTCGGAGGAAGTCCGCAGCACTCGTTAGAAATCGCACCTCCCAAGCCATCAATATAACTCTGAAGTTATCTGGGTGCAAAGATACATGATCTCAAGCCCCACGCGCTAGGGGGGGGCGGCATTTGTTAAGAATGCCGGAGAGTGGCGCTAGCCCACTTCAATCATGGGCCGGAACGACCCAGCTTTGCGGCTTTGGCAGAACAGCCATCAAACCCTCGCTTCGGCTTCTGCAACGACATTCTTTGCTCGCCGATCAGCGTCGACTTCTTCAATCAAAACAACGTCCCCTGCGACGAATCAGGCTTCTCCCCCACCGGCACCACAAACCTAGAACAATCCAACGCCCGCAACCGCCCAAACCCAAACCGCTTGTACGCCTTCGCGAACCGCATCGCGATGAGATCCGCGAACGGGCCTTCGCCGCGCATGCGGGTGCCGTAGGCGCTGTCGTAATCCTTGCCGCCGCGCATCTGCTGCACAAGACTCATCACATGCTCGGCGCGTTCGGGATAATGCAGGGCCAGCCATTCGCGCCAGACTTCTTTCAATTCGTGCGGCAGGCGCAGCAGCACGTAGCCGGCGGCGCGGGCGCCGTGGTCGTAGGCGGCTTCGAGGATGTGTTCGATCTCGCGGTCGGTGATCATCGGGATGATCGGCGCGACCATCGTGCCCACAGGAATGCCGGCCTCATGCAGCGCCTGCACCGTTTTCAGACGCGTGTGCGGCGCAGCGGCGCGTGGTTCGAGTTTCGACGACAGCTGATTGTCGAGCGAGGTGATCGACACGTACACCGTCACCAGGCCTTCCCGCGCCATCGGCGCAAGCAGGTCGATGTCGCGCTGAATCAATGCGCTCTTGGTGATCAGGCTGACCGGGTGGCGATGTTCGGCGAACACTTCCAGCAGCTGCCGGGTGATGCGGTAGCGGCGCTCGATGGGCTGGTAGGCGTCGGTGTTGATGCCGAGCGAGATCGGCGAGCAGCGGTACCCCTTGCGCGCGAATTCCTTGCGCAGCATCTCCACCGCGTTGGTCTTCGCGTACAGCTTCGTTTCGAAGTCGAGGCCCGGCGACAGATCGAGATACGCATGCGACGGCCGCGCAAAGCAATAAACGCATCCGTGCTCGCAGCCACGGTACGGATTCAATGATTGGCTGAACGGAAGATCCGGCGACTGGTTGCGGCTGACGATGCTGCGCGCGCGTTCTTCGGTGACGTCAGTGCGCAGCTTCGGCGGCGGCGCTTCCGTTTCGTCTTCGTCGACGGCGTAGACCGATCCCCAACCGTCGTCTTCGGCTTCGGCGACGGTCTTCTCGAAGCGCCCGCGTACGTACGAGGCCGCGCCGCGACCTTTCACCGGACCGCTGCGCAGCAGGTTGTGGGTCGCTTCGTCGACTTTGCCGCCCTGTGCCATCGGAGTAGGCTAGCGCGCGCAAGTCGCAGACGCTGCGACCGCGTTCACGGGGATGTCCGGCATGTGGAATTGGGTGTGGGACTGGCTGCACGGGATTCCGGTGGTCGGCGAATTCATCGGACCGGTGCTGCTTGTCGGTTGGGTGACGTATCTGCTGCTGCTGGGCGGTTGGATCGTGCTGCAGAAGCGCGAGCCGGTGGCGACGCTGAGTTGGCTGATGGGGCTGGCGCTGCTGCCCTACATCGGTTTCCTGATCTATCACCTGCTGGGCCCGCAGAAGATCAAGCGTCAGCGTCTACGGCGCGCACGCAGCCGGCTGGAGGGCGATGCGCTCGGCAATACCTGCGATACCGCCTACTCGCCCGATGCGCAGGAACTGGCGAAAGTTGCCCATGCCGCCACGGGGCTGGCGCCGAGCACCCTGCACGATGTGCGCCTGCTGGTGGATGGTGCGGCGAAGTACGACGCACTGATCGACGACCTCGGCCGCGCGCGGCATCAGGTGCATCTCGAGTACTACATCTTCATGCCGGACCAGAGCGGCAGTATGGTGCGCGACGCGCTGATCGCCTGCGCCGGCCGCGGCGTGCGCGTGCGAGTGCTGCTGGATGCGATCGGTTCGGGCTCGTGTTCGCGCGCCTTCCTCGCGCCGCTGGTGGATGCCGGCGGCGAAGTCGCGTGGTTCCATCCCAGTCATTTCTGGCGGTTCTGGTGGCGGCCATGGCTGAACCTGCGCACCCACCGCAAGATCGTGGTGATCGACAACCGCATCGCCTACACCGGCGGCATCAACATCACCGACGCCGAGAACGAACGCCTCCGCAGCGACGCCTATCGCGATCTGCACCTGCGCATCGAAGGCAATGCGGTACGCGCGCTGCAGCTGGTATTCGCCGAGGACTGGGTCTACGCCACCGGCCGCCGCGATTTCATTTCGGACATCGCGCGGACCCTGCCAGAACCCGAGGGCGGCGCGATCTCGGCGCAGGTGCTGACGTCCGGGCCGGATTCGTCGTGGGAAGCGATCCATCGTCTGCATGTGAGCCTGATCCACGCCGCGCGCGAACGGGTGTGGCTGGTGACGCCTTATTTCGTTCCCGGCGAGGCGGCGATGATGGCGCTGACCTCGGCCGCGCTTGGCGGCCTGGACGTGCGGCTGATGGTGCCGCGGATGAGCGATTCGCGGCTGGTGACGATGGCGGCGCGTTCGTATTACGACGATCTGCTGGCGGCCGGGGTGAAGATCTACGAGTACGGGCCGCGGATGCTGCACACCAAGGCGCTGCTGGTCGACGAGTCGTCGGTGATCATCGGCAGCGCGAATTTCGACCACCGCAGTTTCCGGCTCAATTTCGAGGTATCGATGTTGTTCCAGGATCTGGACGTGGGCGAACGCCTGGCGAGACTCATCGAAGGCGAATTCGCCAGCGCCCCGCGGGTCCGCGACGATCGGCATCGGTCGCTGTTCATGACCCGACTGCCCGAAGCGCTGGCACGGCTGATGTCGCCGCTGCTGTAGCGGCGTCACACTGTCTCCAGCCAAGGGGGACGGACGGCAGGACCGGACCGGCGGGCGGGCTGTCGGCGCCATGCGCCTCCGGAGTAGACTGGCGCCCGTTCCTCCCTCTCCCCCGGCTCCGTTTACCGGTAAGGACGCGTCCCATGCCCTGGTTACTCCTGTTGTTCGCCGTCGGCCTGTTCATGATCGCGCTGAGCGCCAGCTCCATGACGGCCGTGATCCTTTGCGTGCTCGGTTCCCTGGCCCTGAGCGTCGTGGCGATCATGAGCATGCTGGCGCAACGCGTGGACAACAGCGCCCGCAGCGAAACCATGCTGATCGACCCGCAGGAACTGCGCCGCCTCCGCGAGCTGGCCGAAGCCAAGCGCGCCGAAGCCGCCGCTGCTGCTGGCGCCACGTCGATGCCGCTCAACAGCGACACCGCGCAGTCCTGATCGTGCCATTGCCCATCACGCCTTGACCGTCCTCAGCGTCAACGTCAACAAGATCGCGGTGCTGCGCAATTCGCGCGGCGGCCGCGATCCCGATGTGGTGGCCGCTGCCCGCGCCTGTCTCGACGCCGGCGCGCAGGGCATCACCGTGCATCCGCGCCCCGACGCGCGTCATATCCGCGCCGACGACGTGTACGCACTGGCCGAACTGACCCGCGAATACGCCGTCGAATTCAACGTCGAAGGCAATCCGTTCGCGCCGCCACGTGAGGGTTATCCCGGTTTTCACGCCCTGTGCGCGGAAACGCGTCCGGCGCAGGCGACGCTGGTGCCCGACGGCGACGGTCAGCTCACCTCGGATCACGGGTTCGATTTCCTGCGCGATCTGGCTGCGCTACGCGAGCAGGTGTCGACGCTGAAGGCTCTGGGTTGCCGGGTCGCGCTGTTCGCCGATGCCGGCGCGAACATCGCCGCGGCCGCGGCCAGCGGCGCCGACCGCATCGAGCTTTACACCGGCCCGTACGCCGAGGCTTTCGCGGCCGGCGACCCGGAAGCGCAGTTGCCGGCCTTTGCCCGGACCGCCCGCGAGGCGGCGGCGCATGCGCTCGGCGCGAATGCCGGCCACGATCTGAGCCAGGCGAATCTCGGCCTGTTCCTGCGCGAAGTGCCCGATGTGCTGGAAGTCTCGATCGGTCACGCGCTGATCGGCGAGGCGCTCTATGCGGGACTCGATGCGACCGTGAAGCGTTATCTCGCGGTCATCGCCGCTGCCCGCGCGCGCTGAGCCGCGAACGAAACCGTTCCGATCAAAAGAAACGGGCGGCCATCGGCCGCCCGTTCGCAGACTCCGCGATGTTTCAGTGCTTGAAGCGGATATTGCCCAGCCCGGCGTTCTGCGCGACCGCCAACACTTTGGCCACGACCTGGTACTCGGCTTCGCCGTTGGCGTCGATGCCCAGGATCACCGGTTGGCTGCCGGCGCGCTCGAGTTCGGCCGAGAACACCGACGGCAGCGCCGATACGGGCATCGGTTGGCCGCCCAGAAACACCTCGCCCGCAGCGTCGATCCGCAGTTCGATCGGCGGCGGTGGCTCCTGATGAGTCGGAGTTCCTTGCGGGAGCTTCAGCGGAATCGCCTGACTGAAGACCGGGGCGGCGATCATGAAGATCACCAGCATCACCAACATCACATCGACCAGCGGGGTGATGTTCATTTCCGAAATGGCGTCCTGCCGTGAATCTGCTTGCGCGAAAGCCATGGCGTCGCTCCTTACGGTGGGTGCGGTTTCACGTTAACGCCGGCGACTGCGCGACCGCAAGCCCTTAGGACCATACGACGCAAAAAAACGCCGCCCGGAGGCGGCGTTCAAGTTAAAACAAGCGTTTGGAGGCACGGCGGCGAGCTGCAGGTCAGCCGCCGGCCGGTATAGCGATTACTTCTTCACGAACCCGATCTTTTTCATCTGCGCGTCTTTGGCCGAAGCCAGTACCTTGGCAAGCACTTCGTACTGCGCGTCCTCGTTCATGTCGATTTCCAGCGTCGGCTGGTTGGCCGGGTCGCGTTCGACTTCGCTGGTCATCATGCTGCGTAGCGCGGAGACCGGGGTCGGGCTGTCGTTCCAGTAGACCGTGCCGGACTGGTCGATACGGAGCTTGACCGGTTCCGGCGGTTCCAGCGGATTCTCAGGCGGATTGTTGGTCCGCTGCGGCAGATCGATATCGATCGGGTAGGACAGGATCGGTGCTGTCACCATGAAGATGATCAGCAACACCAGCATCACGTCGACCAGCGGCGTGACGTTGATGTCGGCCATGGGGCCGGAACCGGAGTTGGATGCGAATGCCATGCGTCTGCTCTCTGTCTGTCTGCGTCAGTTGCGTTCGCGGGTGGCGACGAAGCCGACCTTGCGCATGCCCTGGGCCTGGGCGATGTTGACCACTTCGTTCACGTAACGGTACTTGGTGGTCTTGTCGCCGCGGATATTGACCGACGGTTGCGGCGTTTTCTGCGCCTCGATCGACAGCCGGCTTTCCAACAGATCCCGGGTCACCGGCTCGTCGTTGAAGAAGAATTTACCTTCCTCGGTGACGGCGACGGTAATCGGCATTGTCGGTGGCCCATTCGGGTCACGAGTGTCGTAGTTCGCCTCAGGCAGCTCGACCTTGGTTTTGTGCGACATCAACGGTGCGGTGATCATGAAGATGATCAGCAGCACCAACATCACGTCCACGAGGGGCGTGACGTTGATTTCGGACATCGGGCCGCCGCTGTCGTTGCCGGAACTGAAGGACATGACTGGACTCCGTCAGGTGGTTCGAGGGTTGCCGGGGATCAGCGCTTAACGGCGACTTCGCCGACGCGCGCGCCGGTTGCGAAGAAGTCGTGCAGATCGTGGGCGAACGTGTCGAACTTGTTGTTCGTGATGCGGTTGCTGCGCACGAAGAAGTTGTACGCAAGTACCGCCGGGATGGCGACGAACAGACCGACGGCGGTCATGATGAGTGCTTCACCGACCGGACCGGCGACGGCGTCGATCGAGGCCTGGCCGGTCGCGCCGATCTTGATCAGGGCGCCGTAGATGCCCCACACCGTACCGAGCAGACCCACGAACGGAGCGGTGGAACCGACCGTGGCGAGCACGGTGAGGCCGCTTTCAAGACGCATCGATTCGCGGGTGACCGCCTGACGCAGGGCGCGGTCGACGAACTCGGAACGATTCAGCGACTCGACCAGACGCGAGCCTTCATGGCGTTGGTGATGCGCGGCGGCCTGGGCGGCGTCGAGGGCGATCTTCGAGAAGGGCTCGCTCTTGGGCTGCTCTTCCATGAAGCGGATCGAATCCTGAGCGTTCGGGGTTTCCCAGAAGGTGCTGGTGACCGTATCGCCGCGGCGACGCAGGCCGCTGTTCTTGACGAAGTTGACCACGATCCAGTACCAGGACATGACGGACATGATGATCAGTGTGGCGGCAACCACGAGCTGAACGGGGTAGTCGCCCGGATTACCGAGCATTTCCCTCATCAGATGGTCAACGCCCATCTGCTCCAGAGCGGCGGCGTTGCCCCCGGTTGCGGCGGTGGTGGTTTCCTGCAGCATGACGCTTACCTTTCTTGTGTGTGGAAGGATCTAACGATTGGATGCGTTGAAGCGATGAAGCGGGGTAATCAAAAACGAATTACTCACTCGACAGCGAGAACGGGATACGGCCCTGGCCGGCAGCGCCCGGACACAATTTCGCGCGCTTGGCCCAGGTGACGGCGGCACGGTCGACATCGCGGTTGCGGCTGCTCTTGGCGACGCTGACGTCGGTGATGGTGCCGTCGGCCTGATAAACGATCAGCAGCACGACTTCGCCCTGGTCGATGCCTGCGCGGGTAATGGCCGCACCGATGGGTGCCGTCGAAGGCTTGACGCAGAGGCTCGCACGCAAATCGTTGTCGTTGCGCGACGGACCGGACGGCGCAGGCGGTGCCGGCGGCGCGGGCGGTGCCGGCGGCGGCGCAGGCGTATCGACCGGCGACGCTTCGTCGAACACGACAGGTGGCGGTTGCTCCGGCGGCGGCTGGATCATCGGACGCGGAGTTTCCTGCGGCGTCAGTTTGATTTCCTTCGGCGGCTCATCGGGCGGCGGCGGCGGCGGCGGTGGTGGCGGTGGTGGCTCGATGATGACCACGCTGGTGTTCTGTTCTTCTTCCTGCTCGGCGCCCGGCGGAGTGACCGGCACCAGCAACAGCATGAGCGCCGCGATGTGCAGCGCAATGGCGAAGCTGATGGCGGTGATCCGCGGCCAGTACAGGCCGGCGGGTTCTTCGCGGTCACGCTTGTCGTGGGTCGGCAACGGTTCGGTCATGCGCAGCAGGCTCGGTTTAGCGGACTCGTGGTGCCGATTCGGTATCGCGTTCGCGATCTGTCCATGAAAGTGAACTCAACCCCGACCCACGACACCCCGGAATGGTCGAACCGCGATCGGTTGAATAAGAACCGGTCGCGGGAATCTGTAATCTTATACCAATCGCAAGAGGAGTTACCAACATCCTCAGCCCGAAACGTAACCGATTCGAGCGGTTCCTGTCTCACTTTCCAGGCATGGCCAGAATATTGTTGGCGTCCTTCGGCTTTTTGACGCCCTTGGCGAGCGCTTCGCGCGCTGCGGCCTTGGCTTCGCCGATCCGGTCTTCATACGTCAGCGCCTTGGCGAGATTCAATGCGGCTTCGCCATTGGTAGCGACTTTGGCCGCGCGCCCGTAGAAATCGATGGCCAGCGCGCCTTTGTCTTCGGCAAGATAATTCTGGGCGATGATCGAGTAATCGTTCGCCAGCGTCTGCGAAGGCGGAATCGCGCCCTTGGCGACGCCGTCCTCCAGCACTTCCTGCGCTTCCTTGTATTTACCGGCGTTGACGTAGCCGACGAACAGCGTGCGGTAATGGTTGGGTTCCTTGAGCAAACCCTGCTTGCGCGCGCTTTCGAGCAAGGCGTTGGCCTTGTCGGAATTCTCGGCCTGCTGGTGCAGTGCGACCGCGTTCATCAGGATCCCCATATCGCCTGGCTTGGCCGCCAGCATTTTCTCGTACAGCGCGGCGCCCTCCGCCGCACGCCCCAGTTTGCTGAGCAGGTAGGCCTTGAGTCCGACGGCCTGCTCGGTTTCGGTTTTCGTTTCAGCCATGTAGCGGTCGATATACGTCAAGGAGTCGGCATCGCGATCCAGTTCGCTCAGGATCACCGCGAGATTGAACATGATCTGATAGTGGCCGTTGTTGTCGAGGCCATTGGCGTCCACCGCCTTGCGGTAGTAATCGACGCTCTTGGCCTGGTCGCCCTGTTTGCCCCACGCATCGGCGGCCAGCTGATAGAAGTAGCTCTGCAGATACGCATTCTTCGATTCAACGGTGGCGGCGTCGACCTTCGCGATCGCATCGGCGTACTGCTTGGCGTCGTATGCGGCCTGGATATCGTTCGCGGCCTTCACCTCTTTCGGCGACGTTTTCCTTTCCGGCGGTTTGCGCGTGGCCAGCGGGAACAGTTCCGGCTGCTGGTTGGCTTTCGCGGCGGCTTCGGCCTTGCGCTGACGCGCACGCTCGGCGGCCGCTGCGGCGCTGCCGGTCATGGTGCTCGACTTGGGCGTGTCCTTGTAATCCTGATCCTCTTGCGCGAAGGCACCGCCGGCGAAGGCGCAGCCGATCAGCACCGTGAGCGCTGCGTTGAGAGCGTTTTTGGGAAGGACGCGAAGGACGGAAGCGGTCATGGAAAGTCTCGGTGCTGGAAACGTCGGGGACGGCAGGAACACCGTCGCGGTGGGTGCGGCCGTGCCGCGGAGGGAAAGCATAAACGTGAATGCGCCTCAGCCACAGGCCGGTTTGCGGCCGGCTGCGCGGGCCTGTTCGTAGGTCGGCATCAGGGTTTCGGCGCGTTTGCGCAGTTCGCCGATGCGGGACCTGGGGTCCGGGTGGGTGGACAGCCATTCCGGCGGACGGCTGCCGCTGGCGCCCAGCATGTTTTGCCACAGATCCACCGCCTGGCGCGGATCGAAACCGGCCTGCGCCATCAGCCGCTGGCCGACGACATCGGCTTCGGTTTCCTGTTCGCGTGTACCGGGCAGCAGGAACCCGCCCTGCGCGAGCAGGCTGCCGGCCTGTGTCGCGAGCTGCGAACCGCCGTCGCCGTATTTCGCGCCGGCGATCACGCCGAGCAGCTGCACCACGCCCGAGGCGCCCATCTGCCGGGTCACGCGCTCATCGTGGTGGCGTTCGATGACATGGCCGATCTCATGACCGACCACCGCCGCCAGCTGGTCCTGATTGCGCGCGACATCGAAAATTCCGGTATAGACGCCGACCTTGCCGCCGGGCAGCGCGAAGGCATTGGGGTTCTTGTCGACGAATACCGCCTGCTGCCAGCCGCCCTGCCGCCACTGCTGCGGAAGTTCGCGGACGATGGCGTCGACCACGCAGGACAGATAGGCGGATTGCTTGCCGTCCTGGGTCTGCGGCTTCTGGCCCTTCATCTGATCAAAGGCCTGGGTACCCAACTGGTCGAGCTGTTGCTGCGACACCGCGCCGACGTATTGCTTGCGCCCGGTGGACGACGTCGTGGTCGCGCAGGCCGTCAGCAGCAGCGCGCAAGCGAGACCCGCAGCGATGTCGCGCACGGAAGGCGTGATCTGGCGGGGACTCATCGCGGCGGTGGCTCCGGTTCGGCGGGGGATGACGTTGTAATCGGTCGGGGATTAAAGTTTCGTCAATTGCTTTGTCGCACCGCAACAAAGCGGCGACGGCGGTCGCACGATATCGCCCCTGTGGATCGCGTCGGATTATCCATCGCAAGCGATGTGTACGAAAGCATGCAAGTTGCATCACGTCATGAAAAGGCACCCTGCCGAGGCTGCCTTCATTGCGATTCCGTTCGAATTCAAACAATCGTTTGATCACCCGGGTGCCCGTGAAATCCTGCTCAAAAGAGCAGGATCGGCATGCCGGAGAACGATCAGATTCTGTTTTTACTGCGTAGCGTCTTCTGTTTCACCGCATCCGCCCACGTCGTGACTTGTGCGGCGGAACGCTGCCATGTCGAAACGGGTGCGTATGGTTTCCCGATCGTGCGATCTGCGCTGGGATCACACGTCCAGATTCGCGACCTTCAGCGCATTGTCCTCGATGAAGATGCGGCGCGGTTCGACCACGTCGCCCATCAGCGTGCTGAAGATCTGGTCGGCGGCGACCGCGTCCTCAATGCGGACCTGCAGCAGGCGGCGGCTGTCCGGGTTCACGGTGGTTTCCCACAGCTGTTCCGGATTCATTTCGCCGAGGCCCTTGAAGCGCTGGATCTGGCGGCCTTTCTTCGCTTCTTCCAGCAGCCAGGCATGCGCCTGGGCGAAGCTGGATACAGGTTCCTCGCGATTGCCGCGGACGATCTTCGCGCCCTCGCGCAACAGGCCGTGCAGCTGCGCCGCGGCGTCGCGCAGGGGCCGCAGTTCGCCCATTTCGAAGCTGGACAGCGGCAGCACCTGGATCTGCGATTCGCCCATGTGGGTACGGGTGACGACCAGTGCGCCCGGCTGGGTGTCGCTGGCGACCTGCGCGTTCACGCGATACCGCGGACGACCGAGGCCGGTGCGGTTGAGGCGGGCTTCCAGCGCGTCGAGTTCGGTACGCTCGTCGGTGTTGTGCGCGAGCGATGCGGCGTCGAGCGGGGTGAAGTCGATCAGGGCTTCCAGCAGCGCCGGGTCGTAGCGATACGCATTGCGCGCGATCGCGTCACGGGCGCCGGCATAGAGCAGCAGCAGCTTTTCGAGATTCGCGCCGTCGATCGCTTTTTCACCTGCGGCCGGAATCAGTCCCGCGTTCTCGACCGCGTTGTTGGCCAGATACGCGTCCAGCGCCGCATCGTCCTTGAGATACAGCTCGTTCTTGCCCTGCTTGATCTTGTACAAGGGCGGCAGGCCGATATAGATGTAGCCGCGCTCGATCAGCTCCGGCATCTGCCGGTAGAAGAACGTCAGCAGCAGCGTGCGGATGTGCGAGCCGTCGACGTCGGCGTCGGTCATGATGATGATGCGGTGGTAGCGCAGCTTGTCGGGGTTGTATTCGTCCTTGCCGATGCCGGTGCCCAGCGCGGTGATGAGCGTGCCGACTTCCGCCGACGCCAGCATGCGGTCGAAACGCGCGCGTTCGACGTTGAGGATCTTGCCTCGCAGCGGCAGCACCGCCTGGTTCTTGCGGTTGCGGCCCTGTTTCGCCGAGCCGCCCGCCGAGTCGCCCTCGACGATGAACAGTTCCGAAAGTGCCGGATCTTTTTCCTGGCAGTCGGCGAGTTTGCCCGGCAGACCGGCGATATCGAGCGCGCCCTTGCGACGGGTGAGGTCGCGGGCCTTGCGTGCGGCTTCGCGCGCGCGCGCGGCATCGACGATCTTGCCGGTGATGGCGCGGGCTTCGTTCGGATGCTCCTGCAGGAACTCCTGCAGACGCGCGCCGAACGTAGTCTCGACCACCGGCCTGACTTCGGAGCTGACCAGTTTTTCCTTGGTCTGGCTGGAGAAACTCGGATCTGGCACCTTCACCGACAGCACCGCGATCAGACCTTCGCGCATGTCGTCGCCGGTAAGCGTGACTTTCGCCTGCTTGGCGATGCCGTTCTGTTCGATGTAATTGGTCAGCGTGCGGGTCAGCGCAGCGCGGAAGCCGATCAGGTGCGTGCCGCCGTCCTTCTGCGGGATGTTGTTGGTGAAGCAGAACATCGTTTCCTGGTAGGCGTCGGTCCACTGCAGCGCGACGTCGACCACGATGTCGTTCATTTCGCCGCTGACCGAGATCACGTTCTGGTGCAGCGGGGTCTTCAGCTGCGCCAGATGCTCGACGAATGAGCGGATACCGCCTTCGTACTGGAAGACGTCGCGACGGGGCCCTTCATGGGGATGACCGCCACGCTCGTTCGGGCGCTCATCCGTCAGCGTGATCTTCACGCCGGAATTGAGGAAGGACAGTTCGCGCAGACGCTTGGCGAGGATGTCGTAGTGGAATTCGACGTCGGTGAAGATCTCCACCGCCGGCTTGAAGCGCAGCAGCGTGCCGCGCTTGCTGGACGCTTCGACCTGCTTCAGCGGAAACAGCGGTTCGCCCAGCGCGTATTCCTGCAGGTAATGGTGTCCGTCGCGCCAGATGTTCAGCCACAGATGTTCGGACAGCGCATTCACCACCGACACGCCCACGCCGTGCAGGCCGCCGGAGACCTTGTAGCTGTTGTCGTCGAACTTACCGCCGGCATGCAGCACGGTCATGATGACTTCCGCCGCCGAAATGCCCTCTTCCTTGTGGATGTCGACCGGAATGCCGCGGCCGTTGTCGGAAACCGACACCGAACCGTCTTCATGGATGGTGACGAACACATCGTCGGCGTGCCCGGCCAGCGCTTCGTCGATCGCGTTGTCCACCACTTCGAAGACCATGTGATGCAGACCAGTGCCGTCATGGACATCGCCGATATACATGCCCGGTCGCTTGCGCACGGCTTCCAGGCCGCGGAGCACGGTGATCTTGCTGGAGTCGTAGGTGTTGTTCGGCGCGGCGGGCTGCTGGGTATCGTCGGTCATTCGCTTCTTTCGGGTGCTGGTGCGGCTAGTGGGACGGCTACTGCACGGCTGATGGCCGCGCGCCTTGGGCGCACGACACATTAGCTATAGGGTTCGAACACAGAATTATAGCGCGCTGCGCCTGGGACGGCGCGCACGGCGCTGGATGGGGTCAGAGCGAAGCGGGCCCGCGGCGACGGCCCGGGCTGCGCCTGTGCGCCCTGTACGGCGCTCTGGGCGGGCTCTTGCGTACCCGAAAGCCCCGGCAGCGGCGGTTGTTGGGCCTGCTGGCGCTGGGCGCTCTGTTCAAGCGATTGCGCAGCCTGCGCCACCGACAGATCCTGGGCCTGCGCGACTGGCAGCACGGTCATCCGGCTGCCGGGATCCTGCAGCGCGGCCTGGACGGGGATCAGCGCGGTGCGGTTGTTGTTGAATACCACCGCGTCGATCCGTTCGAGCCGCTGGTTCTGACCGCCCGCATCGCTGCGGGCATCCGCGTTCTGGCTGGCGGCCGCCAGATTGGAGGCGATCACCGGAAGCTGCTCCGCGGTTAAGGTGCCGGGCGAAATGTTCGGCGACTGCTGCAAGCCCTGCAGCGCCTGTCGGTAGACATCGCCCTCAGGCTGCCCGGCATCGCCCTGCTGGCCCGGCAGCGGGTCCTGCGGCTGGTTGAGTGGCTGCTGAGGCCGCTGGTTCAGGAGCCCGTTCGAACCGGATGGATTGAAATCGGGCCGCACGAAATCCTCGGTGCCCAGCGGGTGCGGTAGCCGGATCGTCGGCTCATGGAGCGTCGGATAGCCGTGCGTGCTCAGACGATCGATCTCCTGAGGGGAGACTATCCGATTGTCGACGCTCGGCTCGTTCACACCCGGTAAGTCCCGCACTTGCCCGCCCATGATTTCGCCCAAGGTGCGGTAGGTGGAGTTGCTGTTCACCGTTTCTCCGAAAATGCGGACGCCCAGGTTCGGATGGTTCAAATCCAGTGCATTCAGCGGTTGCTGCGCGGCGACCGCGGCATCCCAGTGCGTCATCACCTCCTCGCGATCCGCGGTGAGCACGGTGCGGTGCTGCTGGCCGTTCTTGATGCAGGTGTCCTGCGACGTAGTGACACCCTGTTCGCGGGCGTAATCCGCATCGTGGGCGAAGTGCCAGACCCGCAGTGAGTAACGCTGCTCATCCGTGCCGATGGGGACAGAGCGCCCGGTCTGGCGATCCGTGGCCAAACCGTGCAGTTCGGCGAGCGCCTGGCCGTTCTCGTCGCGGAACACCCAGAAATCATAGCCGGCGGTCCCGCCGACGATGTTCAGGGAGCGGGCTTCGATCGAATATTGCGGTGGCGTGCGAGTTGCCCTCTGCAGAAGCCCGATGGCTTATCCGTTTCCTTGATCCAGACACCGCGACAGTTCGCGGCGGAAATCGGTGATCGCCGTATCGACACCCAGATCGACGAAGTAAGCGCCGGCCCCTTTCAGCTCGACATCGACCTTGCCGGCAGCGGCGCAGTGATGCAGCCGGATCCGAAACCCGGTGACGTTGTCGTCCTCGTAATGTCCTGTCTCCAGGGTTGCGGCGCTGGTATCCCGCCGGGTGACCTCCTTGATCCAGAGCTTGTTGTCTTTCGCCGGTGTCTGCAGCTGACGTCCGGTGCAAACGAAGACCACCTCGGTCCCTAGACTGGGCGCGACTTCAGGCACGGTGGAAGCTTTAGGCGCCCGCATGGTGGCTTCACGCATGACACACCCTCCGCTGGCGATGGCGAGAACAAGCGCCGGAAATAGGAATAATCGAATGGAATTCAATGGCAGACCTCGGCATCCCATCGCTCGGGAGCCGCGCTGCGGCAGGATACGGCGTTGTTGTCGATCCGAGTCCCCCGCGAAGCCCTGCGGCAATCGTCAGGAGATGCCCGGCTCGATTCGGCCCTGTTCCACGTGAAACATCTCAATCGGAGTCTCCAGTGCAGCGAGGGCTGGCGGAGATTCCGTGCCGGTAATGAATACCTGCGCACCGGATGCCAACAGTCGCTCCAGCACTCGGCGCTGATGGTGGCGGTCGAGCTCTGAAGCCAGGTCGTCCAGCGCAACCACTGGCCATTCCCCGCAGGCAGCGGCGTGCCGTTCCGCCTGGGCCAGCAGCACTGCAAGGGCGGTGAGCTTTGCCTGACCCCGCGACAGGGTTTCACGGCCCGGCAGCGACGCGTAATCGATGCGCCAATCGGCGCGATGCGGGCCGACCGACGTGAAACCATTGGTGAGATCCCGGTCGCGGGCGACCAGCAGCGCGTCTGCCAGCGACAGGCTGTCGCGGGACCAGCCGGGCTGAAAAAGCAGACTGGCACGGCCCAGCGCAGGCGCCAGTACGCCGGCCATGGCCTCCAGAACGGGCTCCAGATCGTCGAGATAGCCTTGGCGGCGGCGGGTCAATGGCTCTCCGGCTTCGGCCAGCTCATGATCCCAAACGTCCAGCTGCCGGTCGCGGACCCGCGCCTTGAGCAGCGCATTGCGCTGCTTCAGGGCCCGGGCATAGCGGCGCCACAACGCAAGGAAATCGGGTTCCACGTGGAACAACCCCCAGTCGACCAGTCGACGCCGGGGTTCCCCACCGCCCGTCACCAACGAATGGCTGCCGGGCTCGAAGGTCACTACTGCCAAAGCGGCACACAGTTCGCCTAGCTGACCGACAGGCTGACCATCCAGCCGGCCCTCCCACCGCTGGCCGGAATGCCGCAGACCCGCACGACGGCTACGCCCGGTGATGTCTTCGCGCCATTCGGCGAATACCTCGACTGCATCCGACCCGGTGCGGATCAGACCATCGCGGACCCGGCCGCGGAAACTGCGGCCATAGGCCAGCAGATGCAGGGCTTCGAGGAGACTGGTCTTGCCGGCGCCGTTGTCGCCGGTGATCAGGTTGATACCGGGTGCAGGACGCAGTTCGACCTCGGCCAAGCGGCGTACACCGGACACTTGCAGACGAGTCACATGCATGCCGGCTCCCGCTGCACGGGCAACCTTTCAGTATCCTGCAGACCCAAACGAATACGCCCGGGCTGGCCCGGGCGATTCGTATGTTTCACGTGGAACAAGCCGATGAAGCGGGCGATCAGCATCAAAGGCGCAGCGGCATGACGACGTGGCGACATTTTTCGCTGCTGGCTTCGCGCACCAGCGCCGAGGAGTTGGAATCACGGAGCTGCAGAACCACATGCTCGTCGCGCAACGCGGAGAGTGCGTCCAACAGGTAGTTCACGTTGAACCCGATGACCAGGCTGTCGACCTTGGTGTCGGCTTCGATCTCTTCCTGCGCCTCTTCCTGTTCCGGGTTGTGGGCGTTGATCTTGAGCTGGCCGGGCGAGACTTCGATGCGTACGCCGCGGTATTTCTCGTTCGACAGGATCGCCGCGCGCTGCAGCGATGCGCGGAAGGCTTCGCGGTCGATCTTGACTTCGCGGTCGGCGCCGATCGGCACCACCGCTTCGTAATCGGGGAAACGGCCGTCGATCAGCTTGCTGGTGAAGGTCACGTCGTCGCGCTTGACGCGGATGTGGCTGCGGCCCATTTCCAATTCCAGCTCGCGGTCGCTGCCTTCAAGTAGACGCTGTAGTTCCAGCACGCCCTTGCGCGGCACGATGATCTGGCGCTTGGTCTGCACGGTTTCTTCCAGCACCGCTTCGCACATCGCCAGACGATGTCCGTCGGTGGCGACGCAGCGCAGCGCCTTGTCGCGAAGGTCGAACAGCAGGCCGTTGAGGTAATAGCGCACGTCCTGCTGGGCCATCGCGAACGCGGTGCGCTCGATGAGCTCTTTCAGGCCGGCTTCGCCGACGCGTACGCGCTCGGTCGCATCGACTTCATCCAACGCCGGGAAATCGTTGGCCGGAAGGCTGGCCAAGGTGAAGCGGCTGCGGCCAGCGGAGACGGTGACCTTGTCGCCGGCCTGGGCGATCGTGACCTTGCTGCCATCGGGCAGGGCGCGGACGATCTCGAAAAGCTTGCGCGCGGGAATGGTGATCTCGCCTGGCTCGGCATCGTCCACCCGGGTGCGGGCGACCATTTCCACTTCGAGGTCGGTGCCGGTGAGCGACAACAGATCGCCTTCGACCCGCGCCAGCAGGTTGGCGAGCACCGGCAGAGTCTGCCGACGTTCGACAACGTTGACGACCTGAGCCAGCGGCTTCAGGAGCACTTCGCGTTGCAGACTGAAACGCATGTGATTCGATTCCCCAAATATGCCGGTGTGCCGGTCGAGCTGCGAAAGTATCAAGCTTCAAAGAGAGATATAAATCTTAAAAGCTGGTGGTGATGGTGTTTTCAAAAACCGGGGGTAACAGATCCAAGCTTCTGATTTTGTTGCGGTTTATAGCCTTGCCAAACTCTGTACAAACGCTATGGCGAGATGGGGAAGACCTGTGGACAACTTTACTGAGCCGTGGCCGCGTCGCACTTATCCACAGTTTGTCTCCATCCTGTTCTCATGTTTTGAGACGCCTCATTCGCTGAGTTTGCGAATCAGTTTGTCCCAGTCCTCATGCAGCTTGCCGTCGCTTTCGCTCAACAACTTGATCTGACGACAGGCGTGCAGGACCGTGGTGTGGTCCCGCCCCGCGAAGGCGTCGCCGATCTCCGGCAGACTGTGTTCGGTCAACTCTTTCGCCAAGGCCATCGCCACCTGCCGCGGACGGGCCAGCGAGCGGGTCCGGCGCTTGGACAGCAGATCCTTGATCTGCAGACCATAGTAGTCTGCCACGGCCTTCTGGATATTGGCGATGCTGATCGCCTGCTGCTGCGCGCGCAGCAGATCGCGCAGGGTTTCCTGGGCGAATTCCGCGGTGATCGCACGGCCGGTGAAATTCGCCCGGGCCGCCAGCGTGTTGAGCGCGCCTTCGAGGTCGCGCACGTTGCTGCGCATCTTCTTGGCGATCAGCAGGGCCACGTCCTCGGGCAGCGCGACCCCGCGTTCGCGGGCCTTGCTGAGCACGATCTGGGCGCGGGTCTCGAAGTCCGGTGGCTCGATCGCCACCGACAGCCCCCAGGCCAGGCGCGACTTCAGCCGCGGTTCCAGGCCTTCGACCTCGCGCGGGTAACGGTCGCAGGTGAGGATGATCTGCTGGCGGCCGTCGAACAGCGCATTGAAGGTGTGGAAGAACTCCTCCTGGGTGCGGTCCTTGCCGGCGAAGAACTGGATGTCGTCGATCAGCAGCGCGTCGACCTGCTGGAACTGGCGTTTGAAGGCGTCCATGGTCTTGTCCTGCAGCGCCTTCATCATCGCGCTGAAGAACTGTTCGCTGCGCAGATACATCACGCGCATGCCCGGATTCTGCCGGCGCATCTCATTGCCGGCCGCGAACATCAGGTGGGTCTTGCCCAGGCCGGTGCCGCCGTACAGCAGCAGCGGATTGTGGGAGCGGTCGCCGGGTTTTTGCGCCGCCTGCCACGCTGCGGCGCGGCCGAGCTGGTTGCTGCGGCCCTCGACGAAATTGTCGAAACTGTAGTGATTGTCGAGATTGCCGGCGAATTCCGCAGCCGGTGCGCGGGTGGCCGCCAGGGTCTGGGTCGGGCTGGGCTGGGCCAGCGTGGGCCGCGAAACGGAACCCACTTCCAGAGACACCGCACCGTTGCCGGCGTAGTGCCCCAGCAATTCGCTGATCCGCGGCAGATAGCGGCTCTGTACCGCGTCGCGCACGAAAGCATTCGGGGCGTACAGCACCAGGCCGTCGTCGCGCAGGCGAGCCTGCAGCGGTTTCAGCCAGGTCTGCACTTCCTCGAGCGGCAGTTCGGCTTCGAGGTGTTCGAGACAGCGGGGCCAGGCATCCATCGGGGTTTTCTTGTCGCGCTTCGCTTGAGACGAGCAGAGGAACAGGTCGAGCCGCGCAACTGGTCGCCCCGAACGCGGTCGGGTGGCGTGGCGCGCGAAGTCGGCAGGGAGTGGGCCAGACTACCACCGTGCCGGCCCCCCCGCACCCGCCGTCGGTATCGACACATCGGTGGACTGGCTCATGGACGGATGCATGGACAGACCCGCTGGATTTGACCGGCCCGCCGCCGCACCTGCATAATTGCCGGTTCCTGCGGTTCAGGCGTTGCGCTTCGGCGCAGTCGCGCCATCCCGCACCTCAACGCAACACGTCATCGAGCCCGACCCATGGCCACCAAGCGCACCTATCAGCCCAGCAACCTCAAGCGTAAGCGCGACCACGGTTTCCGTGCCCGCATGAAGACCGCCGACGGCCGCAAGATCCTTGCCCGTCGTCGCGCCAAAGGTCGTACGCGCCTCACTGCCTGATCGTTTCGGCCCGGCGCCCGGCGATGCGCCCGTCGCCGCCGATACGAAGTCACAGGCAGGATGCTTCCGGCATGAACGCCCGCCGTTCATGAGCAGTGAGCATTACAGCGCAGAAGGCACTGCCCGTCACACTGCCCGCTACCCGCGCAGCGCGCGGGTACGCGCGCGCCCGGAATTCGACGCGGTGTTCACGCGAGGCAGCCGGGCCGCTACACCCATCCTCGCGGTGCACTATCTCGGCGATGATCGCGAAGCCCGTCTCGGCCTCGCGGTCTCACGCAAGGTCAATCCCCGTGCGGTGATCCGAAACCGCATCAAGCGCGTGCTGCGCGATCACTTCCGTCGTCATCGCGCCACCATGGCCGCAGGCGCCTATGTCGTCGTCGCCCGCCCGCCGGCCGCGCGCGCGACCGGGGCGGAGTTGGTGGCCGCCTTCGAACAGGCCTTCCGGCAGGCCTTGCGCCGTGCCGCGTTGCCCCCATCCCCCGCGAACGGCACAATGCCGCCCGCTTCCCCTCCTCCGCCCCCTGCGCCCGTGTCCCACGGCGCGACGAGTCCGTCAGCCTCATGAACCAATTGCGCACCTTTCTGATTTTCGCCTGGCTGATGGTGGCGACCATCCTGTGGATGGAGTGGAGCAAGGAACAGAAATCCCCGCCCGCAACGCCCGCCAGCGCGCAGGCCGCTAATGCGCCCACCGTGCAGCCGCAGGGTCTTCCGGTGCCGGTCGCACCCGGCACCGTGCCGGCCGCCGTTCCCGTGGCGGTTCCGACAGCGGCCGTCCCGGGCGCGTCCGTCGCCCAGGTCGGCGCCGCGCCCGTGGCAGCGCCGCGGGTCACGCTGAGCAACGATGTGCTGCGCCTCACCCTCGACGGCGGCAATGTGCATCGTGCCGAACTCTTGAATTACCGCGTCAGCCGCGCGCCTGACGCGCCGTTGGTGCGGCTGTTCGACGACGGCGCCGAGAATTTCTACATCGCCCAGAGCGGCTGGAGCAGTGCGCAGGGTGCGCCGAGCCATCAGACTGGTTTCGTCGCCGAACAGTCGGGGACCGAGCTCAAGCTCGCCGATGGCGCCAAGGACATCAGTGCGCACTATCTATGGACCGGCGCCGACGGCGTGACCATCCGCCGCACTTACACCCTCACCCGCAGTGAGTACGCGCTGAAAGTGCGCGACGACATCGTCAACCGCGGCACCCAGCCGTGGACCGGGCACATCTATCGCTATCTGTCGCGCGTGCCGCACGTCATCGAGCGCGGCATGACCAACCCGGAATCCTTCAGCTTCAACGGCGCGGTCTGGTATACGCCGACCGACAAGTACCAGAAACGCGCGTACGACGCTTACGTCGACGACGGTCCGCTCAACGTCACCACCGATGGCGGCTGGATCGCGCTTCTGCAGCATTACTTCTTCACCAGCTGGATCCCGCAGGCGGACCAGAAGGCCAAGTTCGACCTGGCCAGCGCCGGCAACCAGTTCGGCATCACCGCCACCGGCCCGCAGTTCACGGTCGCGCCCGGCACCCAGACCAGCACCGAAGCGAAGCTGTGGATCGGTCCGAAGCTGCAGAACAAGCTCGCGGCGCAGGCGCCCGGTTTCGGACTGACGCTCGATTACGGTTACTTCACCTTCCTCGCCGATCCCATCCACTGGCTGCTCGGGAAGCTGCACGGGTTCACCGGCAACTGGGGCTGGGCGATCATGCTGCTGGTGCTGCTCATCAAGCTGGCGCTGTATCCGCTGTCGGCCGCGCAGTACAAGTCGATGGCGAAGATGCGCAAGTTCCAACCGCGCATCCAGCAGTTGAAGGAACGCTACGGCGACGACAAGCAGAAGTTCCAGACCGCGATGCTGGAGCTCTACAAGAAAGAGAAGATCAATCCCGCCGGCGGCTGTCTGCCGATCCTGATCCAGATGCCGGTGTTCCTGGCGCTGTACTGGGTGTTGATCGAATCGGTCGAACTGCGCCAGGCGCCGTGGATCCTGTGGATCCAGGACATGACCGCGCGCGACCCGTATTTCATCCTGCCGGCGATCAACATGGCGGTGATGTGGTTCACGCAGAAACTCACGCCGATGGTCGGCATCGATCCGATCCAGGCGCGCATGTTCCAGTTCATGCCGCTGATCTTCGGCGTGATGTTCGCGTTCTTCCCCGCAGGTTTGGTGCTGTACTGGGTCACCAACGGCGCGCTGGGCCTGATCCAGCAGATGTGGATGATGCGGCGCTACGGCGACAAGTCGACGCCTGCGACCCTGGAGAAAGCGTAAACCGCAGCGTCATGCCTGCAACGAAGCCCGCCGCAAGGCGGGCTTCGTGTTTATGGACGTTGCGCAATCCGCAATTCGTGCAGAATCCGCTGTAACGCCTGTCATCCATCGATCAAGGAATCTGCATGCGGAACTCCACCAATACCCTGCTGCTGGTCATCGGCATTGCTGTCGCGATCGTCGGCGTGGTCGCCGCGAACATGATCCCCCCGGCCTTCGTCGACATGTTGCAGAATTTCGGCGCCGAACTGCCCTGGCTGACCCGCCCCTTCGTGCAGGGCGGCGGATTCCTGTGGGTACTTCCGCTGCTGGTGCCAGTGCTGTCGTCGCTCGTGCGCGTGCGGACGCCGGAGGACAAGCACCGCGGCATCGTCGCGCTGCTGCTGGGCGTCGGCATCGGTGTCGCGCTGCCGATGGGGTGTCTGTTGTCGATGTATCTGCCGATCTTCGGCTTGGCTTCCGGCGTCGACGCCGATTGATCGCATGCCGAACCAGGACAACCCACATCACGACACCATCGTCGCGATCGCCACAGCCGCCGGCGCCGGCGGCGTCGGCGTCGTGCGCATCTCCGGCCCGCAGGCGCTCGCGATCACGCAAGCCATCTGCGCGAAGTCTCTGGTGCCGCGTCATGCGCACTACGCCCGGTTCCACGACGAACGCGGCGAGACGCTCGACGACGGCATCGCCCTGTACTTCAAGGCGCCCGCGAGCTACACCGGCGAAGATGTAGTCGAGCTGCAGGCGCACGGCAGCCCCGCGGTATTGCGGCAATTGCTCGACCGCTGCTGCGTGCTGGGCGCGCGCATGGCGCGGCCAGGCGAGTTCAGCGAACGCGCCTTCCTCAACGGAAAACTCGATCTCGCCCAGGCCGAAGCGGTGGCCGACCTCATCGCCGCCGGCGATGCGCGCGCCGCACGCGCCGCGCGGCGTTCGCTCGACGGCGTGTTCTCGCGTCGCGTCGACGCGCTGGCCGATGCCTTGCTGCGATTGCGCATCCACGTGGAAGCGGCGATCGATTTCGTCGACGAACCGCTGGACACCCTGGGCGGCGAAGCGCTGCGTCGCGGGTTGGCCCAGGCCGCCGCCGATCTCGACGCGCTGCTGCGCGAAGCCGAGCGCGGCCGGAAACTGCGCGATGGCCTGCACGCGGTGATCGTGGGCCCGCCGAACGCCGGCAAGAGTTCGCTGCTGAATGCGTTGGCCGGCAGCGAGCGCGCCATCGTCAGCGATATCGCCGGCACCACCCGCGATCTGCTGCGCGAAACCGTGCGCGTGGATGGCGTCGAGCTGACCCTGGTCGATACCGCCGGCCTGCGTACGGGCGGCGACACCATCGAGCGCGAAGGCATGCGCCGCGCCGAATCCGAACTGACCCGCGCCGATCTGGCGATCGTGGTGCTGGACGCCCGCGAGGTCGCGGCCGGCCTCGCTGCGGTCGCCGAGGCGATCGCGGACGTGCCGCAGCGGCTGTGGGTGCTCAACAAGACCGACCTGCTGGCTGCCCTGCCCGTCGAGCCGGCGCCAGTCGAACAGCATGAAGACGACGCTGTGCGGGTGTCGGCGCGGACCGGCGCGGGGCTGGACATCCTCCACGCCCGGCTTCGCGCCATTGCCGCTGGCGAAGGCGACGGCACCGAAGGCGCGTTCAGCGCCCGCGCGCGCCAGGTCGACGCTTTGCGTCGCGCTGCGCAGGAATTGGCCGCCGCGCGGCAGCAGCTGGATGGGGATATGCTGGAGCTGACCGCCGAGTCGCTGCGCGCCGGCCACGACGCGCTGGGAGAAATCACCGGCAGACTTGCGCCAGATGACTTACTCGGTCACATTTTTTCGAGCTTCTGTATCGGAAAGTAGTTTGAACGCGGCCTTGGGGGATATGAGGGCCGCAACAGGGGGTGCGCTGGCACAGGATGTGCTTGCGAACCATGACTCCAGCCAGCCAGGGAAACCATCGTGATGTCCGCCGTCCAAGACACCGCTTCCAAGTCCTTCCGTCCGTTCCGCAACGGCTTCCGTTACGCCGCGCTGTCCGCGGCCCTGGTGCTGGCTATCGCCGCTTGCGGCGGCGACAAGGCGGAAACCGATCCCGCCGCGCAGCCAGAGACCCCCGTACAGCCGGTGCAGGCGCCTCCGGCCCCGGCCATTTCCGCGCAGGTCGCGGCGATGAGCGTCGACCAGCTGCGCGAAGCCGCACGCGCCGCCCAGACCGAACAGCGCATGTACGCCCCCGCCAGCAACAACGCGATGGAGTACTACCTTGCCCTGCGCGACAAGCAGCCGAACGACGCCGCGGTCGCCAGCGCGCTGACCGACCTGATGCCCTACGCGCTGATCGCCGCCGAGCAGAGCATCGCCCGCGACGATTTTGCCGAAGCCCAGCGCCTCTATGCGCTGATGGAAAAAACCGACAAGGCCGCGCCCGCGCTGCCGCGCCTGAAACAGTCGCTCACCGACGCCCAGACCAGTTTCGCCCAGCGCCAGCAGCAGACTGAAGTCGATGCCGAGACCGAGAAGGCGCGTCTGGCCAAGCTCGAAGAAGACCGCAAGAAGGCGCAGGAAGAAACCCAGCGCGTGGCCGCAGAACGACTCGCGGGCCAGCAGGCGCAGCAGGCCGAAGCCGCACGCCAGGCCGAGGCCGCGCGCCTGGCCGAAGCCAACCGCCAGGCCGAGGCCGCGCGCCAAGCCGAAGCCAACCGCCAGGCCGAGGCAGCGCGCCAAGCGGAAGCCGCGCGACCGAACCCGGCCACCGCCAGCGCCAACGATCTGCGTGCGATCAGCACGCCTTCGCCGAAATACCCGCCGGAAGCCCTGCGCGCCGGGCAGTCGGGCGAAGTGCTGGTCGAGTTCACGGTCTCCACCGACGGTTCGGTCAGCGCCGCGCGCGTCGTCCGCGGCACCCCGCCGCGCGTGTTCGACCGCGAAGCGGTGGCGGCCGTCAAACGCTGGCGCTTCCAGCCGGTGGCGTCGCCGGTCACCACCCGCCGCACCATCGGCTTCAAGCCGGGCGGCTGAAACACGGCGCGCTCGCGCGGCGGCAGCTCACAACACAAACCCGGCGAAAGCCGGGTTTGTGGTTTCTGGAACATGGATCTGCGCGCTTGGATCTGCGCGTGACCCTGTGAGGGGCAGTTGCGACTAGGCCGCCTGGCCCAGCTCGCAGTCCGTCGGCCAGGCCGCATTGCGGTTTCGGCAGGCGCAGGCTTCGGGATCCGCGGGATGCAGGACGCAGATCGTGGCGCTGCGGACAGGCTGCTCGGCAAGTGCGCGCATCAGGCGCGGGCCGCGGCCGCCGTAGCGCGGTCGGGTCGCCCGGGACGACGAAGGCATGAAGATCATTTCGCTCTTGAACAAACGCATGGGGTGACACTCCTTGGGGGGATGGGCGCGGAACAGATCCTTCCGTCGCGGCGCGAGGATAAACGCCGAACATGACGGCCGCCTTTCGGCGCAGCGCAGCGGTTCCCGGCGCATTCAGGCCGCACGCCCGACGACGGGTGCCGGCAGCGCGGCGATGGCTTCGGTGATGTCGATGATTCCGGCGCGCACGGATGCATCCGCGTCCGCAGGCGCGGCGTCCAGACGCGGCAACGCACGCCGGCCATAGCGCCGCAGACGCGGGCCGCGCAGGCCGTAGGCGAATCGCGTTCGAGGCGGTTCCAGGAACAGCATTTCGGTCTTGAACAGGTGCATGGGTCACTCCTTCGGGTGTGGGATGAAGCGCAGGGTCGCGTTGTCGTGTCTGCACAGGCGGTATGTGCGAGACGTGCGCAGCGAACGCCGCCGGCATCGCTGGCGATGTCCGGCAACGAACGGGTCTGCAGCGAACGGCTTGAAGCGGTTGGACTTGAAGACGCGCGCCCAATGCACGTCATCGGTCACACGCCATCGGTCGCACCGGGTGCCCGGCGGCACATCCTTGTGCCGGAGGAGGCGCTCCCGGCCGCGCCTCGACGGCTGCGATCCGGGCCTCCCCTGTCCTTGACGCATCCTTGCGGACCGAGCGTTCATTGTCTGCCTGGGCCGTCTCGCGGACTGCGACCGCGGCGCTGCGGATCAGGCAGAAAAACCTTGTTTTCCAGACGTTCCGTGTGTCTTTCGGCGTGGAGTCATCATAGGTTTCCGGTGTCTCACGGACTGCGAATCCGACGCATCGATCCGCGTCCGCCAGGACGCATCGGCCAGCATCCGTTGACGTACACTCCGGGCATGTCGACGCGATCCGAACACCGCTTACCCGACCCCGCGCTACGTGCGGCCGCGCGCATCGCCGACGGCTTCGACGACTACAACGCGCGCTTCTCCGACGTCACCAGGCGCGCGCGCAAACGTTTCGAACGCCGCGACTGGCGGCAGGCGCAGACCGACGCCACCGCGCGCATCGATCTGTACGAAATCTGCGTGCGCGAAACCCTGGGGCGGCTGGAATCGCTGTTGGAAGAGCGCGTGCGTTCGCGTCCGCTGTGGCGCGACATACGCGCGGCCTATGCCATGCGCATCGCCGCGCTGCCGGATCGCGAGCTGTACAAGACCTTCTACAACTCGCTGGCGCGGCTGTTCTTCCAGATCGACGGCGTCGCGCCGGACGTGGAGTTCCTGGCGCTGGAGATCGTGCCGACCGGCGACCCCGCCTGCCCCGGCGAGCTGCGCCATCATCCCTTCGATTGCGACGCCGCCGACGTCTGGCGCGGCATCTTCCGCGGCCTCGCCTACGTCAATGGCTGGCTGGATCTCGATGCCAGCGCGCGGTCGGTCGCGGACGCGCTGCAGTCGCGCGGCGTGATCGGCGTGTCGATGCTGAAGACGCCGTTCTATCGCGAACGCCGCGCCTATCTGGTCGGCCGCGCGTACGGCGCGTCGGGCGCGTCGTATCCGGTGGTGGTGGCGCTGACCAGCGACACCGGCGGTGTGCGCGCCGATGCGGTGATCGTCGACGACCAGCAGATCTCGATCCTGTTCGGATTCTCGCGCAGCTATTTCCATGCCGACATCGACCGCGTCGGCGATGTCGTCGCGTTCCTGCACGCGCTGCTGCCGCGCAAACCGCTGGACGAACTGTTCACCGTGGTCGGCCGCATCAAACAGGGCAAGACCGAACGCTATCGCCAGGTGTTCCGTCATCTCGACGAGCATCTCGGCGAGCATGCCGGCGAGGAGCTGGTGCTGGCCGACGGCGAACGCGGCATGGTGATGGCGGTGTTCACGCCGCGCGGCTATCCGGTGGTGTTCAAACTGATCCGCGACCGTTTTGCCTATCCCAAGGACATGCTGCGCGCCGAGGTCGAAGAAAAGTATCGGCTGGTATTCCGCCGCGATCGCGTCGGGCGTCTGGTCGACGCGCAGGAATTCCTGCGCCTGCGCTTTCCGAAACGGCAGTTCGCGCCCGCCGCGTTGGACGAACTGCTGCGCGAATGCGCGCAGACCGTGCAGCTGGAAGGCGACGAAGTGCTGATCAAGCACTGCTATGTCGAACGCCGCGTGCGTCCCTTGAACCTGTACGTGCGTGAAGCGTCCGCGCCGGCCGCCGAGCGCGCGGTGCTGGAGTACGGCCAGGCGATCAAGGATCTGGCGCGCAGCAATATTTTCCCGGGCGATCTGCTGCTGAAGAATTTCGGCGTGAGCCGCCACGGCCGCGTGCTGTTCTACGATTACGACGAACTGTGCCTGGTCGAAGAATGCAGGTTCCGCGCGGTGCCGGCGATGCGCGAAGAAGACGAAACCCGCCCGCTCGACGAGTGGCTGTACGCGGCCAGCGACGACGTGTTTCCGGAACTGTTTCCGCAGTTCCTCGGCATCCTGCCCGCGCTGCGGAAACGCTTGTGCGAGGAACACGGCGAAATCTTCGACCCCGCGTGGTGGCGCGATGTGCAGTCGCGATTGGCGGCGGGCGAACACTTCGATGTGGCGCCGTATCCCGATGCCGCGAGGCTGCCGCAGGCACGCGAGCCCCACGACGATTTGCGCTAGGCTGTGCTCCCCTTCCGACGACACTCCACGCCGCCATGTCGAATCTATCCGCGTCCGCACTGCGTTGCTGTCTGATCCTCGCCCTGGGCGCGCCGTTGATCGGCGCCTGCACATCCATGAATACGAACGTCGCCGCGGAAGCGGGCCAGGCGCCCGTCGCCGACACCGCGCTGTCCGATGCCATCGCCGGCAGCTGGCGCGATCCGAAGAACGCCGCGCGCGACGTGTTCCGGCATCCGCGCGAAACGCTCAGCTTCTTCGGCGTGAGCCCGAACGAAACCGTGCTCGAGATCACGCCCGGCGGCAGCGGCTGGTACTCGGAGATCCTCGCGCCGTACCTGCGCAATGACGGCAGTTATGTCGCGGCGCTGGGCGACCCGATGGCGGTCGCCGAAGGCCGCAGCCGCGAATATCTGCAGAAGACGATGGGCGATCTGAAAGCACGGCTGGCGAAATCGCCGGCTCAGTTCGATCGCGTCCGCTTCGCCACGTTCGATCCCAAGCAGCCGACGTTCGTCGCAGCGGGCAGCGTCGATACCGTGCTGACGTTCCGCAACGTCCACAACTGGATCGGCGGCGGCACCGCGGATGCGTATTTCGCCGGCTTCTACGCCGCGCTGAAGCCGGGCGGCGTGCTGGGCGTGGTGGAACATCGCGCCAAGCCGGGCACCGACCCGGAAAAAATGAAGAAGTCCGGTTATCTCACCGAGCAGGTGGTGATCGATCTCGCGACCAAGGCCGGCTTCGTGCTGGACGCGCGCAGCGAAGTGAACGCCAATCCGAAGGACACCGCCGATCATCCCAACGGCGTGTGGACGCTGCCGCCGACCAACCGTCACGATGCTGAAGACGCGGCGATGTATCAGGCCATCGGCGAAAGCGATCGCATGACCCTGCGTTTCGTCAAACCCGCCGGCCCAGGCAAGCAATAGTCCACCTGATTGTCAGGGCCGCGCCTGCGGCTGGTGGAAATGAAACCCCGCCGTTTTCAGATGCAAGGATGCAATGGGATCGGACCACCGGTGATGGCGGGCTTGAGCCCGCCCTACGGCTGCCGCGTTTCCAACAACCGCTGCAGCAGCGCGATCTGTTCGCCCTGCGCCGCCAGGATCTTTTCCAGCTGCTCCACCCGCAGCTGGTCCAGCTTGTCGTGCAGCGCCATGATTTCCAGCTCGGCCTTCAGATTGACCTGATAATCGTGCTCCGCCGCCGCGCGGTCGCGTTCGGCGTGGCGGTTCTGGCTCATCATGATCACCGGCGCCTGCAGCGCGGCCAGCATCGACAGCAGCAGATTGAGAAAAATGAAAGGGTAAGGATCGAACGGATCCGCGCGCAGCAGCCAGACGTTCGTGGCCACCCACAGGCCGAGGAACAGCATGAAAATGCCGATGAAGGTCCACGAACCGCCGAAATGCGCGACACCATCGGCGACGCGCTCGCCGATCGTCCGATCGTCCGATCGTCGCCGCTGCCGGGCGCGGGCGCCAGGTTGATGCGTTCGCGTCGATGGATCCGCGTCAGCACGGCGCGTTCGGCGGTGCTGGCCTGCTCCCAGGCTTTGCCGAGCAGTCGAGTGGATAGCGCGGTGAGTTCGTGGTGGCTCATGACGATGCTCGCGAAATATCCTGCGCACAGCATAGGCCTGCCGCGCCATCGCAGGCGCGAAGCTGCTGCGCCATGCTGATCGCGTTCAACAAACCCTACGGCGTGCTGTGCCAGTTCACCGATCGAAGCCAGCCGCCACGGCCCACGCTCGCGGATTTCGGACTGCCGCGCGATGTCTATGCGGCCGGCCGGTTAGACCACGACAGCGAAGGTCTGCTGCTGCTCACCGACGACGGCGCCTTGGCGCATCGCATCACCGATCCGCGTCACAAACTCGCCAAGACCTATCGCGTGCAGGTGGAAGGCGCGCCGCAGCCGGAACAGCTCGACGCGCTGCGTCGCGGCGTGGAACTCAACGACGGGATGACGCTGCCGGCGCAGGTCGACCTGATCGATGCGCCATCGCTGTGGCCGCGCGATCCGCCGGTGCGCTTCCGCAAGACGGTGCCTGACACGTGGGTGGAGCTGGTGATCGGCGAGGGCCGCAACCGTCAGGTGCGGCGCATGACCGCAGCGATCGGATTACCAACGCTGCGGCTCGTACGCATCGCGATCGGCGATTGGTATCTGGACGATATCAAGCCGGGCCAATGGCGCGAATGCCGCACCGGTTGAGGCCGATGTGGCATTCGTCGTGTTGATGGGTTCCTTGAAGCGATCAGCGGGATTTATTCCGCGCTGGACGACGCGTGCCCGGTGCCCTTGGCGGTCTTGCTCGAGCGGGGTTTGCGATCAGTGGCCGGCCCGGTCCTGGCTTTCGCTCTTGTCGGCGGCCGTGACCTTGACCCTGGTGCCGTTGCTGCGCGTGACCTTGCCCGAAATCGCCGCGCGCGGCGCATCCGTCTGCGCGGCCTCTGCGCGCCTGCGATAGAAACGGTAGGCGAGCACACCCACACCAACCACGCCGACAGCGATCGCCACGCCGGGATTGCGACGCACCAGCGTCGTGGCCATCCTGGTGCCGGTCTTGGCCACGCTCAACATCGCGCCGGCTCCGAGCCACTGCGGAAGATGCGAGGAGCCTGATTCGAGGCTGCCGCGTGCGCGGCGGACGAGAGCGGTGCCGCTCTCCGACAAACGATCGATGGCATTCATGGCGATACTCCTGTGGCGACTGCACCGCCGCGTGCGGCTTGCAGGAATCATGCTGTGCGTGGACGGGAAGATGCTGCTGCATTGTCGACAGCGACATCGCCCTTGCAAGCGCGTTGCGCGTCGCATATGCATCGACATTCAGATAGCGCCTCGGGATGCCGCAATCGCCGTCGCGATCATGCACAGTGAATTGCGGATCGGGATTTACGCATGGCAGAGACCGACAAAAACCGCAGCCGATGCTGATCGTCGCGACGCGTCTTTCACGTACCGCGCGGCTTCGCGCGATGCGTCGCCTTCGCGCTCCATGGATCGTCCGGCCACGGGTGCTTCGGGTAGCGGCCCTTCATTTCCTTCTTCACTTCCGGATACGTGCGCTCCCAGAAGCTGCGCAGATCCTGGGTGATCTGCAGCGGTCGTCCGCCTGGCGACAGCAGATGCAGGGTCAGCGCCACGCGGCCGTCGGCGACGCGCGGCGTATCGGCCAGGCCGAACAATTCCTGCAGTTTCACCGCCAGCACCGGCGGCAACGGCGCGTCGGTCGCGGTGTCGTAGGCGTATTCGATGCCGCGCTCCATGCCCGACGGCACGACGATGCGGGTCGGCGCGAGCGCGTCGATGCGCTGCCGTAGCGCCCAGTCGATGCCCGCGCCCGACTTCAGGGCTTCGCTCAGTTCGTCTTCGCTCAGCGCGTCGAGCCGGGTCTTGCCGACGAACGCCGGCCGCAGCCAAGCATCGAGATTCGCGAGCAATGCATCGTCGGAGAGATCGGGCAACGCCAGTTCCGGCATCCAGGCGCGCAGGCAGCGCACGCGTGCGCGCCACTGCACGAGGGACTCGCGCCAAGGCAGCGCATCGATGCCCAACGTCCGCACCGCGTCGGTCAGCGCCTGCGCGGCCTGCGCCGGATCGACGCGGCCGGCGGGTCGCGCATCCAGCACGATGCCGTCGAAACGCTGCACGCGCTCGGCGACCAGCGCGCGTCGCGCGTCGTCCCAGCGCACTTCGTCGCGATCCGAAAAACGCGCGCCGAAATCGCGACGCAATCGCATTTCGTCGACCGGCGCCGCGCGCAGCACTTTCGCGTCCTTCGTTTCGAAGCGCAGATCGCAGGCGACGATCCACGGTTCGCCAATCATCGCGCTGTCGTCGAACAGCTGCGCCATGCGCCCGTTGGCCAGCGGATAACGGCGCAGATCGTTGCCGTGACGGTAGCCGATGCGATCAGGAAACGCGTGCGCCAGCAGATCGCCCAGCGCATGCGCCGGTACGCTCGCCGGCGGCTTCGCGTTGCAGCGCAGACGCTTTCGCCACTGCGTCGCCGCGGCGTCCAGCGCCTGCAGCGACGAACGCGCGGCATCCGGTGGCGTGCGGCCCTGACGATGCGCCGCCAGCGCCTGCCAGCGCGCGGCCAATGCATCGCTGCGGCCCTGCCCCGGCGTGGCGCGCAGGGGGTCGCGCGCTTCCAGCAGCGCCGCGAGGTCGCAAGCGAGCGCGGTTTCGCCATCGTTCTGTGCGGACAGCAACATCGCCGCCAGTCGCGGATGCGTGCCGATCGTCAGCATTCGTTTTCCGGACGCGGTGATGGTGTTCCCGGCGTCCAGCGCGCCAAGGCGCTGCAGCAGATCGCGCGCCGCGGCCATCGCACCCGTCGGCGGCGCGTCGACGAAACGCAGCGCGTCGCTGCCCCAGGCCGCCAGCTCCAGCGCCAGCGATGCCAGTTCCACCTGCGCGATTTCCGGCCGCCGCTGCGGCTCCAGACGCTGCGATTCCGGCCACAGTCTGTACGCCCAACCCTCGGCGACGCGGCCCGCGCGACCAGCGCGCTGATCGGCGGACGACTGCGCGATGTTCACCACGTCGAGTCGCGAGAAACCGCTGTTGGGGTCGTAGCGCGGCTCGCGCGCCAGGCCGCTGTCGATCACCACCCGCACGCCCGGCAGGGTCACGCTGGATTCGGCGACATTGGTCGCCAGCACCACGCGGCGGCGACCGTCCTGCGAAGGCTGCAATACACGCGATTGTTGTTCGACCGGAAGTTCGCCGTGCAGCGCGAGGATTTCGATGCTTTCGCTATTCCCTTCTCCCGTCGGGAGAAGGTGGCGCGAAGCGCCGGATGAGGGTTCGGGCGCAATGCCGCGATCGATAACATCGCGATGCTGACCGACTCTCTCCCCAACCCCAGCCCCGGCCTTCGTGCTTTGCACGAAGGCGCTCTTCGACCCGCGAGCCGGTGGCTCGCAATCGGGCCTCATCGCCCCGGCGGGAGAGGGGCGATGTTGCGTCAACAACGCCTCCACCTTCCCGATCTCGCGTTGCCCCGGCAAAAACACCAGCACATCGCCCGGATGTTCCGCGAGCGCATGTTCCACCGCGCGCTTGACCTGATGCTCGACCGCCTCGTCGCGTCGCGCCGGGAAGTGCGCAACGCGCACCGGATAACTGCGGCCGGCGCTGGACAGCCGCGGCGCGTCGAGAAATGCGGCGAGCTTCTCGCCGTCCAGCGTCGCCGACATCACCACCAGCCGCAGATCTTCGCGCAGCCCCGCCTGTACATCGAGCGCCAGCGCCAGACCCAGATCGCCGGCGAGATGACGTTCGTGGAATTCATCGAAGAGAATCGCGCCCACGCCTTCCAGCATCGCGTCGTCCTGCAGCATCCGGGTGAGGATGCCTTCGGTCACTACTTCTATTCGGGTCTTCGCGGTGATCTTGTTCTCGAAGCGGATGCGATAACCGACCGTCTCGCCCACGGCCTCGCCCAACTGCTTCGCCATGAACTGCGCCGCCGCGCGCGCGGCCACGCGGCGCGGTTCCAGCATCACGATCCTGCGGCCGGTCAGCCATTCGGCGTCCAGCAGCGCCAGCGGCACCTGGGTGGTCTTGCCGGCGCCGGGCGGCGCTTCCAGCACCAGGCGCGTGCCGGCGCTCAGCGTCCGCCGGATCTCCGGCAGCAGTTCGGCGATGGGAAAGGCGTCTTGCAAGGTCATCGCATCAGGCTAACAGCCACCGCAAGCGGCGAAGCCCACCCGTCCATGGGCGCCGTTCGTCGGCGCGCGCCCGGCGCCCGGGCTTTTCGGTGGCGGTTGTCACAACGCCGGGCTAGATTGCGCCCTCCATAACGGAAGGGATGTACCCATGTCGCGTGCGCTTTCCATGCTGTCAACCTATGTGATCTGCCCCTTGGCCTGCGCCCTGCTTCTCGCAAGCGGCGCCGCCCAGGCAGACGTCTTCATCAACGAATTCCATTACGACGATTCCACCGCCGCCGGCGATACCGGCGAGCGCATCGAAATCGTCGCCACCGCGGGCGAAACGCTCAGCAGCTACCGCGTGTATCTCTACAACGGCTCCACCCCGTCGTCTGCCGTCACCTACGACAACGACCTCGTGCCTGCGGGCAGTCTGGTCAGCTGCGGCGGCCAAGTGCGCATCGCGACCCTGAGTTACCCCAGCAACGGCATCCAGAACGGCCCCAACGACGGCATCGCGCTGGTGAACCCCAGCGGCCAGGTCGTGCAGTTCATCAGTTACGAAGGCGGCATCACCGCCAGCAACGGTCCGGCCGCGGGCATGACCAGCACCAATATCCCGGTGTCCGAAAGCGGCTCCGACCCCGCCGGTCGTTCGCTGCAGCTCGGCGGCAGCGGCGGCCTGGCCAACTTCACCTGGCGCGCCGCGGCCACCCAGACCTTCGGCACCTGCAACAACAGCCAGTCGTTCTCCGGCACCACGCCGAATCCGCTGCCCACCGTCACCTCGACCACGCCGGTCAATGGCGCCAACGATTTCCCGGCCGCCGGCAATCTGGGCATCACCTTCAGCGAACCGGTCATCGCCGGCCCCGGTGCCTTCACCCTGGGCTGCGCCACCTTCGGCGACATCAACATCACGTGGCCCACCACTACTGCCGCGACCAGCTTCAGCATCGATACCGGCACCGCACTCCCCGCGGGCGTCGCCTGCACGTTCACCGCGTTTGCGGCCAACATCCGCGATGCCGGCGACGCCAGTCCCGCGGCCAACACGGTGGTGAACTTCAACGTCGCCAGCGGCGGCGGTGGCGGCACCGGCTATTACTCGAAGGTCAACACCAGCAGCGCCTCGCAGCTGCGCTGCTCGCTGCACGCGACCATCAAGGGCCACACCGCGTATCCGTACAGCGGCGGCACCACCAACACGTGGACGATCCTCGAAATCGCCGATGAGGATCCGAACAACAGCGGTCGCATCCTCGACGCCTACCGCAACCGCAGCTTCGTCAAGATCACCGATCGCGCGGGCAGCGGCACCGGCCTGAAATACAACCGCGAACACAGCTGGCCGAACTCGCTGGGCTTCGGTTCCACCACCGGCAATCTCGGCCTGCCGAACGCGCCGTACACCGACACCCACATGCTGTATCTCACCGACTCGGCCTACAACTCCGATCGCGGCAACAAGCCCTACGCCAACTGCACCGCGGCTTCGGGCTGCACCGAGCGCGTCACTGAAGTGAACAACGGCCAAGGCGGCGGCAGCGGCGTCTATCCGGGCAATTCCAACTGGGTGAAAACCCCGGACGGCAACAGCGGCTCGTTCGAAGTGTGGGGCAAGCGCAAGGGCGACCTGGCCCGCACCATCCTGTACATGGCGATCCGTTACGAAGGCGGCACGCATCCCACCACCGGCCAGTCCGAACCGGATCTGGAACTCACCGACAACCGCGCGCAGATCGTCATCACCTCCAGCTCGCCGGCCTACATGGGCCTGCTGTCCACGCTGATCGCCTGGCACCAGGCCGATCCGCCGACCGCCGCCGAACGCGCGCGCAACGAAGTGATCTACAGCTTCCAGGGCAACCGCAACCCGTTCATCGATCACCCGGAATGGGGGACTGCGGCGCTGTTTACTTCGGCGAAGCCGGCGACGTGCCAGTTGAATTGATCGCATAGACAACGCGATGTCTCAGGAAAACGCCGGCGAGAGATCGCCGGCGTTTTCGTATTCGCAATGCATGTTCGCGATGCATTGCCGAGTACATTGCGATGCCGTGATGCAGCGGACGTGTCGTTACACGCCCCGTTGGCAGCGCTTTCGGACAAACGATATCGCCGCATACGAAGAGCCGTACTGGAGACCACCTTATGTTCGATTGAACGGCAGGACGGCGAGCGAATAATTTCCGCGAATTCTCGCTCAAGCAGTTGATTTTCAGGCTTGTTCTGGGGCTTGACGGTTTTGCGTCCTGCGCGGACTATTTAGTACCGCCCTGTTTTTTTGGGGTCAATTAGGTGTTAGGCCTCATGAAGCGACCACCTCGAGAGATCTTCGTAGATCTCAACGCGCGAATGACGGACAACGGGTTCGCCCTGACCAATGGCTCGATCACAGACTTGGCTGCGCTCGGCCTCACGCCGGAACAAGCGATTGGAATGTCCTTCTTGTTCAATGGAGGCGACGACACCCCCGAAGGTGGCGACCCTGTCGAAATCGTTTTTGACGGGACCATTGAAGAGGACGAGCGTTGGGGCTTTCTGGCCGTGGCAGACTCTACGGGCATCTACTGTCGGGCCAAGGCGGCCTAACTAATCATTCAAGCCGAACCCACTGCGTGGGTCGGCTTAACTCAGGTGTTAGACCTTTCGGAGAGTTCATGCGCGCTTTACTCGTTCTTTTTGTTGCGATCTTGGGTTGTTCTGCGGCTACGGCGGCAGCACCCGACCAATCCGTTGGACATGAACTTGCTACAGGTGTAACTATCGAGTTTCCGAGCGATTGGCAGTTTGAGTCCTACCCAATGCCAATGGCAGGAGCTTCTAACTACCGAGTCACAACAGGTGATTTGAGAATGGCCATTACCGGCTTTCCATTGCCTCCCATTCCTCAGGGCGAGAAATTTCCCTTTGATGGGGAGGAAGGAAAGGCGAAGGTGATTGAGATCGTGGCAAAAGGCGCCAGTCACTACGCGCCGCTTGCGTCTGATGGCTCCGTGGAGCCAACCCCCGTTTTCGGGGACGGCTTTCTAGGGGCATACGTCACGCTGAACTCTAAGGGTGGGGACGCAGTGTTTCGCGTGTTTTCCGGGCGGGTATATGCCTGCGTCACGACCGGGATGGTCATCACAAAGACGACTGCGTTTTCCATCTCTATCGGATCTCCCTCTTGTTCGGGAGCCGACCACAAAGCCGCGCTGGCCGCGCTTTCCAGCATCGTGGTAAAGGTCTAACAATTCATGTATGGACTCCCCACGCAAGTACCATTCGTCGGCTGTTTGAAGATGTGATGATTTCGACAGCGAAAACGGTTGCATTCGTGTATCCGGCTTTTCGGTGAGCACAACGCAGGTTGCGCGCCGGCTCTAGCCATGATGAAAGTCGCGAAGCGGTGCCTATCGTTCAAGCGACCTCGAAGGTCGGAATTGCGGCTGTCCATAGGAACGCCGGGCTTTGCCCGCTTCGGGACCGTGCCCGTTGTCA